>JAYNRF010000033.1:0-38473 GCA_038114645.1 Pseudomonadaceae bacterium
TCATCGTCAAGCACCTATACCAAACACCCCGATCAGATATGGTCGGGGTGTTTTTCTTTGCGCGTGGGAAAGTTCTGGCGAAAACTCTGACTCCATGTGGTCTTCCTCCAGTTTGGGGAACGTCGTCGCCTTTGCTGAATGCTCTTCTATCAGTATCAAGTACGGGGGTGGCTTTTTGAGATCAATAGCCCGTATGATCTGCGCTCTCTTGGCAGGAATGCCAGGAGCAAGGACCGCTACCAAGAAGGTGGCATGCAGTCATATGGAGACTTAAGAAGATGTTCAAAAAGACACTGTTTGCAGCAACTATGATTGGCCTTTGCGCTACCTCAGCCTTTTCACACGCGCAAGAGGCTCAGCCCTATCTGTTCGCTAGCCTTGGTCAGTCTGATGCTGACATTAGTACCAGCGACATTGTTCCGAAGGGAGCAGGAATCTCCTCCTCTATGGACAATAAGGATACCGCTTGGAAGATCGGTGCAGGTTTAAAACTGAATCAGTATTTCGCATTTGAAGCTGAGTATGTTGACTTGGGAGAGGTTGCGTTTCGCGCGACTGACGGCAACAGCGCAGTGCGTCTGAATGCGGGAACCGAAGGCTACGGCCTTAACGGTGTTCTGACTATGCCGCTGGATAGCTTTAGCCTGTTTGCTAAAGTGGGCTACCACCGTCTGGAGACAGACTTTGATATTTCCGCAAGTGGCCTAGGATCAATCAGCGATTCACAAACTGAATGGGTTACCTCTTTTGGTGTGGGTGGTGGCTATAATCTTGGCGAGCGCGTCACGCTAGTGGCTGAGTTTGAGCGTTATCGCGATGTGGGCGACGAATATGATGTCGACCTGCTTTCTGCTGGTATCCGCTACAATTTCTGACTCTGGGTCAGGCCTTTCAGGTAGGGCAGGGGAGGCATCCGCTTCCCCTGTTTGTCTTTAACGTCTAGTCATTAATGCTGTGAGTGCATCCGAGATACTTTTTGTATCTAGCGGGTTACGCCCAGGCGCTCCGGCGCAATGCCCCCAATCGGACTCCAATGCTTTAAACCTCACATTGGGTACCAGCTCTGCTTCGGCGCGGGCGTCTTCAGCCGTGAAGTAGAGGTCAGTGCTGGACGGCATAATCAGGCACTCAGCTTTGATTCCGTTCAAGGCGCCTTTGAAGTCGCCATTCCAGACCGAGTTCGCGCTGATGTCACCGTGTTGCCATGTATTCAGCACGCTCAGCAGGTTGTTTGCGTCTTGTTCCAAGTGGTCGTCTTCCCAGTACTGCAATAGCGCCTCGATCGAGTCGAACCCAAGCTCTCTGTACAACTCTCTGCGAAAGAACGCTTGGCTGTAAGCCCAACCAGCATAGACACGACCGAAAGCTTCCAATCCTGCTACCGGGGCCGAAGCGTAGCGCCCGAGCATCCATGCGCTGTCGCAGGTCAGCGCCGCTTTTACTCCTTCAAGAAATACATAGTTGTGTGGCCAGCAGCGTGCGGTTGCGCAGATGCTTGCAACACGTTTGACCTGATCAGGGAACAGGCAGCCCCACTGCAAGGCCTGCATTCCGCCCATCGACCAACCGGCGACCAATGCTATGTGCGCTCCCCCAAAGCACTCATCAATCATCTGGTGCTGCAGCATTACGTTGTCGTAGAGGCTGACTGGCGGGAAGTCAGGGCCTCGCTGACTCTGGTGTGCGTTGTTAGGAGAGGTTGATTGTCCGTTGCCGAGAAGGTTAGGGATCAGAATGCAATAGCGGTCTGGGTCGATAGGGCTCGGCGCACCAATGAGGGGCAAATTGCCGTGGTGTGTTCCGCCGTAGTACGTCGGTAGCACTATCAGGTTGTTCCGTTCGTTGTTCAGCTTGCCGATCTGCAGGTAGCGCAGGCGCGTGTCTCGCAGCACTTCGCCACACTGCAAAACGAAGTCTCCGGCGTGAAAGTCTTTCTCAACTGCTTGATATTTCTGCATAAGAGCGTCTCGTGGCTAACAGGGCTGATGACGTACAGAGGGACTGTCCGACCTGTTTAAATAATTAAATATGCATGCTGGCATGTATGTTGAATGAAAGATTCGTACCAAGCGCCGCAGTGGTTGCGGACAGAATCAGCGGAGTATCAACATGAGTCAGCAAGTGAGCACCGAACAACTGAAGCAGTCCCTGCAGGACAAAGGCGTTAAATATGCATTGGGTGGTTATGTGGACTTGCATGGTGTGATCAAGGGCAAGTTTGTTCCGCTCAACCATCTGGATCGGATGATGAAGGGCTCTGAGCTGTATACCGGAGCAGCGCTGGACGGCGTGCCCCAAGACATCAGCGATAATGAAGTTGCGACCATGCCAGATGCGGCGACTGCGACGGTTTGCCCTTGGAATCCTGAACTGGCCTGGTTCGCCAGTGACCTGTATCTGGACGGTGCCCCCTTCGAAGCCTGCTCACGTAATATTCTTAAGCGCCAGGTCGCCAAGGCAGCGGATATGGGGCTGACCTTCAATCTGGGTATCGAGACCGAGTTCTTCCTGTTTCGCGATTCCGAGGACGGCGGTTTTGAGCCGATCAGCGCCCGCGATACGCTGGCCAAGCCCTGCTACGACCCGCGCGGTCTGATGGACAACATGCCTATCGTCGGCGAGTTGGTCGAAGCGATGAATGCCATGGGCTGGGATGTGTACTCCTTCGACCACGAAGACGCCAACGGCCAGTTTGAAACCGACTTCACCTACACCGATGCTCTGGGAATGGCGGATCGTCTGGTGTTCTTTCGCCTGATGGCGAACGAGATTGCGCGCAAGCACGGCGCCTTCGCCAGCTTTATGCCCAAGCCGTCGGCCAACCGCACCGGCAGTGGTGCGCACTACAACATGTCGCTGGCCGATCGCGAGACCGGCCGCAACCTGTTTGACCCGGCCAATGGTGAAGATACCTACGGCTGCGGCGTGACTCAGATGGCATATCACTTCATCGCCGGGGTAATGAAGCACGCCAAGGCGATCAGTGCGGTTATCGCGCCGACGGTCAACAGCTACAAGCGCCTGGTACGCAAGGGCAGCATGTCGGGTTCTACCTGGGCGCCGGTGTTCGTCTGCTATGGCAACAACAATCGCACCAATATGCTGCGTATTCCTTCTCAAGGTGGCCGGGTCGAGTGTCGCGCCGCGGATATCGGTTGTAACCCTTATCTGGGCGCAGCGATGATGCTGGCGGCTGGTCTCGAGGGTATCCGCGAAGGCCTGGATCCGGGTAAGCCGCACCGCGAAAACATGTACAACTACACCGATCAGCAGGTCCGCGAGATGAATATCGAGCTGTTGCCGCAGAACCTCGGCGAGGCAATTGATGCCTTTGAGGCGGACCCGCTGTCTCGCGCTGTGTTCGGTGATGCCATGTTTGACAGCTTTGTCAGCTTCAAGCGCCAGGAGTGGAGCGAGTATCACACCCACGTCTCCGACTGGGAGCTGCAGCGCTACCTGAAGTTCTTTTAGGTCTGTGCCGCGCCGACGACGGCGCGGTTCTTGCTGCTGAGTTCTTGCCAAGACTTCACATCACTGCCAACGAGAACCATCTGGAGTTGAACCATGAAAAAGTCCGTTCCTTTTGCACGACGTTTCAAGCAGGTTGTTTCAGGCGCCATGATCGCACTGGCGGCATCGGTCGCCATTATTACCGCAGCTCAAGCCGAAGAGAAAGACAGCTTCAAGCTGGCCTGGAGCATTTATGCAGGCTGGATTCCGTGGAAGTACATCGACGAGTCCGGTCTGATGAAGAAGTGGGCCGACAAATACGGAATTACTGTCGAGATCGTGCAGATCAATGACTATATCGAGTCAATCAACCAATACAGTGCCGGACAGTTCGACGGTGTGGTGGCAACCAGCATGGATGCCCTGTCGATTCCTTCGGCTGGTGGCGTAGATACCACCGCGCTGATCGTTGGAGATTACTCCAACGGTAACGACGGCATTGTCATGAAGGACAGCACCAGCGTAGCCGACTTGAAAGGCCAGCAGGTCAATCTGGTTGAGCTTTCGGTATCGCACTACCTGCTGGCCCGTGCACTGGACTCGGTTGGCCTGAGCGAGAGTGATGTTACTGTGGTCAACACGAGTGATGCCGATATGGTTGCGGCTTATAACACCGAAGATGTGCGTAACGTTGTCACCTGGAACCCTCTGCTGGACGAAATTCTCAGCCAGCCCGGCGCCAATCGGGTGTTTGACTCCAGTCAGATTCCGGGCCACATCAAGGACCTGACCATCGTCAATACTGAGACCCTGCGCGACAACCCGGCGCTGGGCAAGGCGCTGGTGGGTGCATGGTTTGAGCTGATGGCCGAGATGGGGACCGACAGTGAGGAAGGTCAGAAAGCCCGTGCCTTTCTGGGTGAAGCATCGGCCACCGATCAGGCAGGCTATGAAGCGCAGTTGGCTGGCATGAAGATGTTCTGGCAGCCGTCAGACGCGCTGAGCTTCATCGCTAGCGACGAAGCCTATGAGGCGATGGACAGCGTGCGTCACTTCTCCTTCGAGAAAGGACTGTTGGGCGAAGGTGCTGACTCGGCTGACTTCGTCGGTATTGCCATGCCTGATGGCAAGACTCTGGGCGATACCGCTAACATCAAGTTGCGGTTCGATACCGAGTATATGCAGATGGCCGCTGACGGCGCCCTCTGAGTTGGTTGATCGCTGCGGGAGTACGCTCCCGCAGTACTTGCTGGAACACCCATGCGCAGAACCAAAGAAGACGCGGAAAAAACCCGCGTTAAAATTATAGAAGCCGCGCTGACGCTGTTTAGTCGCAATGGCTACTCGAACACCACGCTGGCGATGATTGGTACCGAAGCTGGTTTCAGTCGTGGCCCTATTTACTGGCACTTCAAGAACAAGGACGACCTGTTCGAGGCGGTGCTGGCCTACTCGCAAGAACCGCTGGAACAGCTCGTCGCGCAGGCGAGAAGCGCTGGACGTCCCTCGCTGGAGCGCATTGATGGTTTTGTCCGCAGCTGGTTTGCGCTGCTGGTCGAGGACGCATGGTTTCGCCAGTCCTTCGAGATCTTGCTCAACAAGACAGAGTTGACCGAGGCGATGCAAGCCACCCTTGAACGTGAACGACGGCTGACTCAGAGCATGATTGAAACGCTTGAGGCGCTGGTATCCTCCGCGCAGGAGCAGGGCCAGATTCCGCAGGGGCAGGCGGCGACACAATTGGCACTCATGATTTACACCCAGTTGATGGGCGTAACCCAGACGTGGCTATTCGCGCCGGGCCTGTTTGATTTGAATGAACAGCGGGGATTTTTCACTGAGCGTTTGCTGCGTTCGCTGCAGCTGCCCTGAAGAAAAAGAGCCCCGTTCGCCAAGGTGCGAACGGGGCTAAAAGGTCAGTTACTGACCGGAGTCACGATCGGGAAGTCGCCGGAGGGCACTTCCACCATTTGCAGCAGACCGAAGAAGGCATTCGGTTCGCCGCTGATCTTGATTTGGCCTGCCTTGACCGCCTCAGGGAAGGTAGTGCGGCGCAGCAGAATCTGGTCGAGCGTACCGCGCGTCATGCTGACGGTGGCCTGGGCATTGTCGTCCTGCGCATCGCTGCGATAGGTCAGGGTGGAGTGCTCGAGGTTCAGGCGGTAGTTCTCGTTGGTATCGGTCAGCTGCCAATTGATGACCAGGTGCTTGCCCTCGGCCTTGGCTGCATCCAGTCGCACACCCATCAGGTCGAAGAACATGCCGGTATCCAGCGCCTGCAGCACGTCTGGCGACAGCGAGCCGACGGTGGGTGGCAGGGTTCCGTTGCGCAGTTCCTGAGCGCCCATCAGGTAGGCGCCACGCCAGGTGCCTGCTTCCGACTGGTAACCGAGCTGCTCCAGCGCATTGGCACCCAGTTCACGCGCAGCCTGGTTGCTCGGGTCGGCAAACACCACCTGATTCATCACGCTGGCGACCCAGCGATACTCGCCGTTGTCGTAATCCTTGCGTGCCTGCTCCAGAACCTTGTCGGCGCCGCCCATGTATTCGATGGTTTTGGCGGCGTTCTGTACCGGTGGTAGCGGGTTCAGGTTGGCCGGGTTGGCGTCGTACCAGCCCATGTAGCGCTGGTAGATGGCCTTGGCGTTGTGGCGCAGGGTGCCGTAGTAGCCACGGGCGTACCACTGCTGGTCCAGGCTGGCTGGCAGTTTCAACTGTTCGGCGATATCACCCGGCAGATAGCCCTTGTTGATCATGCGCACGGACTGGTCGTGCAGGTACTTGTACATGTCGCGCTGGACCGACAGGAAGCGCTTGGTCTCTTCCTGATTCCAGACCGGCCAGTGGTGCTGGCCGACCAGAATGTCGGCGCGGTCGCCGAAGCGCTCCAGGGCCAGATCGATGTAATGCGCCCAAGCGCTGGCGTCACGCACAGCTGCACCGCGAATGGTGTACACGTTGTGCATGTGCTGGCTGGTGACTTCGCCGGTATCAAGCACCTTGAGATCCGGGAAGAACATCATCATTTCGGACTCGGCTTCCGACCCATGCGCCATCTGGAATTCGACCTTCACGCCATCGATGGTGAGGCTGCCGTTGTCTGGCACGGTGTCGGTCGGCGCGATCAGCGAGCGATCACCTTTCGACAGCGCTTTGCCCAGCCCGGTATCAACGTGTCCGCGCTCGCCCGGCGGCAGCATGGCGCCGAACTGGTAGATAGCGCGGCGGCTCATTGCCGGGCCGGCGATCACGTTCTCGGAAACCGCGTGCTCCATAAAGCCGGCGGGGGCATAGATGCGGGTTTTGCCCGCGGCGACATCTTCATTGCTGGCGACGCCCTTTACACCGCCCCAGTGATCGACGTGATCGTGGGTATAGAGCACGGCAACCACCGGTTTATGTGGACGGTTCTGGTAGTACAGATCAAGGCCGGCTTTGGCAGTGGAGGGTGAGAGCAGCGGGTCGATGATGATCAGGCCGGTGTCGCCTTCAATGATGGTCATGTTAGCCAGATCCATGCCGCGGACCTGATACATGCCGTCGGTTACCTTGAACAGCCCGTGAATGGCGTTCAGGCGCGCCTGGCGCCAGAGGCTTGGGTTGACGGTGTCGGGCGCGGCTTCCTTGTCCAGGAAGGCGTACTCACTCATGTCCCAGGCAACCGAGCCGTCCTCATTGGTGACCTTGCCGTCGGGCAGTTGGGCGATAAAGCCACGCCGGGCGTCGCTAAAGGCCTGTTGATCGGCGAACGGGAGCTGATCGAGCACAGCGTGGTTGGCTGCAGCAGTGGTCTCGGTAGCAGGGTTCGGGGTAGCGCTGGCTGCCAGACTGATGCTGGTGGCCAGTGCGCCAAGGCAAAGGATGACAGTGCGTGAGCGCATGGGGTGTCTCCATGAGTCGTCGCCGTGCGTGCGGCGGAGTTGTTGTTGGTGTCCGGCCTTGCCGGATTAAAGCCACTATAGGAGAGCAGAGGAATATATTTCCAATGCATTTTTATCCTTAATGCAATGCTTTTTCTGCATGTTAAACATTGTTGAAGTGAAACTGCAGCAATCGGGGGCTAGGCTTGAAAGAGTGATTTTTCCTATCGAGCGCTGGCGCGTTAATTTATAATTTCGCGCTTTCACTTGCCCGGCCGCCGGGCGCTGACAGCTGGAGGGTATGAACGAATTGATCAAGACGCCGTACTATCTCATCGACAAGAGCAAGCTCGAACGCAACATGGAGAAGATCGCCTACGTGCGTGAACACTCCGGCGCCAAGGCCCTGCTCGCACTGAAATGCTTTGCTACCTGGTCCGTGTTCGACTTCATGAGTCAGTACATGGATGGCACTACCTCTTCCTCCCTGAATGAAGTCAAACTTGGCAAGCTCAAGTTCCCAGGGGAGACGCATGCCTATAGCGTGGCCTATGCCGATGACGAGATCGACGAAGTCCTGGCTCATTCGGACAAGATCATCTTCAACTCCATCAGTCAGCTGACTCGCTTCAGCGAGGCATCAGCCGATAAGGTTCGCGGCTTGCGCCTGAACCCCGGCGTCAGCAGCTCGGACTTTCTGATTGCTGATCCGGCCCGCCCGTTCAGTCGCCTGGGTGAGTGGGACGCAGCCAAGATCGAGGCGGTGCTGCCGCTGATCTCCGGCTTCATGATTCACAACAACTGCGAGAACAGCGACTTTGAGCTGTTCGACCAGATGCTCGGACAGATCGAAGAGCGTTTCGGCCACCTGCTTGAGCAGGTGAGCTGGGTCAGTCTGGGCGGCGGTATCCACTTTACCGGCGAGGGTTACCCGCTGGATCGTTTTTGCGCCCGCCTCAAGGCATTCTCCGAGCGCTATGGCGTTCAGGTCTACCTTGAGCCCGGCGAGGCCGCCATTACTCTGAGCACTTCCCTTGAAGTGACTGTGCTCGACACCCTCTATAACGGCAAGCAGCTGGCCGTGGTCGACAGCTCGATCGAAGCACATATGCTCGATCTGCTGATCTACCGTCAGGAGGCCAAGATGGAGCCCTGCGATGGCCCGCACCAGTACATGGTGTGTGGCAAGTCGTGTCTGGCTGGCGACATCTTCGGCGAATTCAATTTTGACAGCGAGCTGAAGATCGGCGACCGCCTGTCCTTTATTGATGCGGCCGGTTACACCATGGTCAAGAAGAACTGGTTCAACGGCGTGAACATGCCCGCCATTGCAATCAAGGAACTTGATGGATCGGTGAAACTGGTACGCGAGTTCGGATTCCAGGATTACCTGGACAGCCTCTCCTGAGGCATAACCTACCCAGCCTTTCCAAGGAGGCGTTTCGAGGAAAAGAAATGAAGAAAAACGTTCTGATTATTGGTGCCGGTGGTGTGGCCCAGGTGGTCGCACACAAGTGCGCCCAGCACAACGATGTGCTGGGTAACATCCATATCGCATCGCGTACCGCCGACAAGTGTCAGGCGATCGTGGACAGCGTGAAGGAAAAGGGCAGCCTCAAGGTTGCCGGTGAATTGCAAGCCCACGCCCTGGATGCCCTCGATGTTGCGGCGACCAAGGCGTTGATTGACAAGACACAGTCGCAACTGGTGATCAATGTCGGATCGGCTTTCATCAATATGTCGGTACTGCAGGCCTGCATCGAGACCGGTGCTGCCTACCTGGATACCGCCATTCACGAAGAGCCGGACAAGATCTGTGAGACGCCGCCGTGGTACGCCAACTACGAGTGGAAGCGCAAGGAGATTTGCGCCGAGAAGGGCATCACCGCGATCCTGGGTGTCGGCTTCGACCCGGGCGTGGTCAACGCCTACGCCGCTGTTGCGGTCAACGAGTACTTCGATAGCGTCGAGGAAATCGACATCATCGATATCAACGCCGGCAGCCACGGCAAGTACTTCGCGACCAACTTTGACCCGGAAATCAACTTCCGCGAGTTTACCGGTCAGGTGTGGTCCTGGCAGAACAGCCAGTGGACCAGCAACAAGATGTTCGAGGTCAAGCGCACCGACGATCTGCCGGTTGTCGGCTCGCAGACCAGCTACATGACTGGCCACGATGAAGTGCACTCGCTGTCGCAGAATCTGGGCGTGCCGAATGTACGTTTCTGGATGGGCTTCGGCGAGCATTACATCAACGTGTTCACCGTGCTGAAAAACCTCGGCCTGCTGTCCGAGCAGCCGGTTACCACTGCCGAAGGTCTGGAAGTGATTCCGCTGAAAGTGGTTAAGGCTGTACTGCCTGATCCGTCTTCACTGGCGCCTGACTACGCCGGCAAGACCTGCATCGGTGATGTGGTCAAAGGTAAGAAGGACGGTAAGGACAAGGAAGTGTTCATCTACAACGTAGCGGACCACGCCGAAGCCTACGCCGAAGTCGGCAGTCAGGGTATCTCATACACTGCCGGTGTACCGCCGGTTGCTGCTGCGATCCTGATTGCTCAGGGTGCATGGGACGCTGGCAAGATGGTCAACGTCGAAGAGCTGGATCCCAAGCCGTTCATCAACCTGCTGAACGAAATGGGCCTGCCTACCCGCATCAAGGATGAGCAGGGCGATCGCGCTCTGAGCTTCTGAGCCGGTGCGGTAAATGAAAAGGCCAGCTGAAAAGCTGGCCTTTTTTCGTTACGGCGCTGTTTGCCCCCAGGGCGCGAGCAGCACCTCCAGCACTGTGCCGTCGGCATCACGGGCGTAGCCAACCAGTTCGTTGTCGCGGCTGGCATCTTCTGTTGCCTGCTGGTCAACACGCTGGCCTGCGTCGTTGATGGTTTCCAGAAAGCCTTCAGGCGACAGGCTGCCGATTTCGAGTTTGACCGGGTTGTCGGTGTAGTTGCGCGAACTGCCATTGGTCCAGTTCATCAGTACCAGTGCCGAGCCACCGTAGCCCTGCAGAATGTATTCGTTGTACTGGCCGGGGATCGGCAGGAACAGCGACACCTTGAAACCGAGCGTATCGGCGTAGAACGCCTTGGCGGCAGCCAAGTCACTGACGCCGATACCAAAGGCGCCAAACCAGGACTCGGTCGCCGTGGCGTCACCGACAATTTCGATCAGGTTGTTGTCCAGATCGCGGCCGAAGCCGACCACGGCATTGCCCAGTGCGGGTCCTTGATCCACCGGTTCAACCAGAATCACACCACCTGCATCACGGATGGACTGGGCAAAGGCATTCGGGTCGCGGGCGTAGAACACCAGTTTGCCCGGATTTTGGTTGTAGTTA
The DNA here is from genome assembly GCA_038114645.1 of Pseudomonadaceae bacterium. Lineage (GTDB taxonomy): Bacteria > Pseudomonadota > Gammaproteobacteria > Pseudomonadales > Pseudomonadaceae > Halopseudomonas. Next base: position 10,648 of record JAYNRF010000033.1, read on the forward strand.
CGTGGCGTGCCGTCGGTAAAGCTCATCAGGACGATATCGGAGCCTTTGTTGTCCGCTGGACGCATGACGACTTCCTCGCGATCTTCGCGGGTTCGTCGCTCAACCTCGTACATGCCAAGCGCGTCTTGATAAAAGGTCACCGCAGCAGCCAGATCGCTGACGCCAATTCCCGCTGCCGCGAGATAGGGACGGATCGAACGGCGCAGTTCCAGTACCGTCCCGTCCGCATCCTCGGCGTAGCCGACCAGGGCACCGTTCAGGTCGGCGTCGGTACTGGGAGCGGGCGCCAGGGTGACCGGCAGGCCGGCGTCTTCAATTGCGTCGGCGAGCAGCGTCGGGTCGCCACTGGCGAGCTCCAGCTTGATCGGGTTGCTCTCATAACTGTAGGGCGCGCCGTTGGTCCAGTGCATCAGCACCAGCGCTGAACTGCCGGGGATCGGTGAGGTGAGAATGTATTCGTCGTATTGACCGGGGATCGAGAGGAACTGGTCCTGCTTGAAGCCGAAGGTATCGACGTAGAAGTCGCGGGCGGCATCCAGATCCGACACGCCAATACCAACAGCACTGAGATAGGAGTGGGTGGCGTCGCTGGCACCGACAATCTCGATCAGGTTGTTGTCCTGATCCCGGCCAAAGCCGACGACCACGTTGCCGACGCTTGGTTGCGGCGCGGGCGGCAGGACGATGCGTCCGCCTGCGTTGGCAAATTCCGTAGCGAAGGCATTTGGGTCCTTGACGTAAAACGCGAGCTTGCCCGGGTTCTGCTGCACGTTGCGGCCGAGGCCATCGGTGAATTGCATCAGCACGACGTAGGAGCCGCGCTTGTCGGCAGACTCCATGACGACCTCTATACGGTTGTCGCGTGTCAGCCGCTGGCGCTCAGTCATGCCCAGACCGTCGCGGTACAGAGCAACCGCAGCGTCGAGGTCGGATACGCCAATGCCGACGGCCTGCAGGTAGGCGGGTGTCTGACGGAGGGTGCTGGGCTCGCCGGGGCTGCTGGCGTTGCTGTTGCCACCTCCGCTGGAGAGGCAGCCGGTAAGGCTTGCGAGAAGGGTGTAGATGATGCAGATGCGAATGTAATCCTTGAACATGCCGGGATCCTTGTTTGTTGTTGTCTGGTCGGCTGAGCAGGGGATAGATAATGAATGAATGTTCGTTCCGTTTTCAAGGCCAATTAATTCAAGGTCAGTGCGAGGCCTGGCTTGCCGACCGCTTAGCGCTGTTCGCAGGAGGATGGGGTATGATCCGGCATCGCCATGTTGGCAATAACAAACACAGGTAGTGCTGCATGAACTCCCCCGTATCCATTGGAACCCTTGCCGAACGCCTCGCCGGCGTTGGCGACGTCGAGTGCGTCACCCCGGATTTGAACGGTATTCCCCGTGGCAAGGTGATGACCGCCGAAGGGTTTCTCGCAGACCGCAGATTGCAGTTGGCGCGTGGCGTATTGCTGCAGGGGGTCATGGGTGGCTATCCCGAGGCCCGTTTCTACGGCAGCGATGACGGTGATCTGGTGCTGCGCGCTGTCGCCGATCAGGTACATGTGCTGCCCTGGCTTGAGCGCCCGCGCGCACTGGCGATCTGTGAAGCGGTAGAACTGGACGGACAGTTATCCGGGCTGTCGAGCCGCGCTCTGCTGAGCAATGTTGTGGCGCGCTACGCTGAGCGGGGCTGGACACCAGTGGTTGCGACCGAGCTGGAGTTCTTTCTGTTTGAACCCAATCGCGACGAGACACTGCCGATTCAGCCGCCGATTGGCCTGGATGGTCGGCGCGAGGACGGCTACGGTGCGTTCAGCGTCAGCACCAGCAATGGTCTGAAGCCGTTCTTCGATGAGCTGGCTGACGCCATGGCTGCGTTTGGTATTCCGCGTGATACGTTCATGCACGAGATGGGCGTCAGCCAATACGAGATCAACTTCGTGCACGGCGACCCATTGCTGATCGCCGATCAAACCTTTCTGTTCAAGCACATGTTGCGCGAGGTCGCGCTCAAGCACGGCCTGATTGCCGTGTGCATGGCCAAGCCGCTGGCGCGCGTGCCCGGTTGTTCGATGCACATTCACCAGAGTGTGGTGGACGGTGCTGGCAACAATATCTTTACCGATCCGGCAAGCGGCGAGGCGACCGAGCGATTCAATCACTTCATCGGCGGTCTGCAGCATTGTATGGCCGAGCTGACCCTGTTGATGGCGCCATACGTCAACTCCTACCAGCGCTTTTGCCATGCCTATGCCTCACCCAATAATCTCTGCTGGTCGCATGACAACCGCTCGGCTGGCTTGCGCATTCCTGCCAGCGGGCCGGAAGCGCGCCGGGTAGAGAACCGTTTACCCGGTGCCGACGCCAACCCGTACCTCAGCGTGGCTGCATCGCTGGCTGCCGGCCTCTATGGGGTTGATCATCAGTGTGCGCCGTCAGCACCAGCTCAGGGTGAGTTCCAGGCACCTGACGAGCTGACGCTACCTGCCACCTTGTATGATGCGATCAATCGGCTGGAGCGCAGCACGTTGGCGCGCGAGCTGTTCGGTGCCGAGTTCATCGACGGCTTCCTGGCGACCAAGCGGATGGAGTTTGCCAGCTTCATGGACGAAATCACCCCGTGGGAGCGTCGTCATCTGAGCCAGGTCTGAGCCGATAGCGCTGCGACAGCCGTTGTCGTAGCGCGGTGTTAGACTGGCGGCTTTCCAGAGCAGGAGCACCCATGCAGGACGCTAACAGCCTCGCCCCCGGTTTGATGATCATCCACGGCAATCGCCTGGAGACGCTGCGCGAGCTGGCGGTGGACTGGATGCGGGCGCACCCGCTGGCGCCGCTGGAAAACGAAGTCATCCTGGTGCAAAGCAACGGTATTGCCCAGTGGCTGCAGATGGCGCTGGCGGCAGACCCTGCGCAAGGCGGCTGCGGCATCGCGGCGGCGCTGGATGTGCAGCTGCCAGCACGCTTTCTCTGGGACAGCTACCGCGGTGTGCTTGGCCGCGATAGCGTTCCCGAACAATCCCCGCTCGACAAGCAGCCGCTGACCTGGCGATTGATGCGCTTGTTGCCCGCGCTGCAGGATCACCCCGACTTTGCACCGCTCAAGCGCTTTCTGGCCGACGACCACGACTGCCGCAAGCGCTACCAACTGGCGGTGCGGTTGGCTGATCTGTTCGACCAGTATCAGGTCTACCGCGCCGACTGGCTGAACGACTGGGCCGCCGGGCGCGATCATATCGGGCTGGCGCGCACCGGCCCTCGGCCGCTGGATGACGAGGAGCGCTGGCAGCCCGCGCTCTGGCGCGCGGTGCTGGCGGATGTGGGAGCCGAGCGACTGAGCGACAGCCGAGCGGGGATTCACCCGCGCTTCGTTCAGCATCTGCTCGATTGCGACAGTCGACCGCTCAGCTTGCCGCGCCGCGTAATCGTTTTTGGTATTTCGTCGCTGCCAGCCCAGACGCTGGAAGCCCTTGCGGTAATCGGCCGCTTCTCGCAGGTACTGCTCTGCGTGCTTAACCCCTGCGAGTACCACTGGGGCGATATCGTTGCCGATCAGGACTTGCTACGGCACGAATACCGCCGTCAGCAACGGCGGCCGGGCAGCCCGATTCAGTTGGACGAGAGCACCCTGCACCAGCACGCCCATCCGCTGTTGGCCGCCTGGGGCAAGCAGGGACGTGACTACATCAACCTGCTCGATCAGCACGATGAGCGCGCCAGTTATGAAGCGCGCTTCGCCAATATCGCCGGTGGCCGGGTTGACCTGTTTGAGGCGCCCACTGGCGATACATTGTTGCAGCAACTGCAGCAGGACATTTTGCAGCTGCGGCCGCTGGCCGAGTCCCGTGAATTGTGGCCGGCGGTTGATACGTCGCAGGATCAGTCCATCCGCTTTCATCTGGCACACAGCCCGCAGCGCGAGGTGGAAGTGCTTCAGGATCAGCTGCTAGCCGCCTTTGCTGCTGACCCGGATCTCAAACCGCGCGACATCATCGTCATGGTGCCGGACGTCAATCTCTACGCACCGCACATTCAGGCGGTGTTTGGTCAGCACAGTGGCGACGACCCGCGTGCCATTCCCTTTACCTTGGCCGACCAGGGGCAGCGTGGTCAGGAGCCGCTGTTGATTGCGTTGGAGCACCTGCTGCGCCTGCCCGACAGCCGGCTGCCGGTCAGCGAGGTGCTGGACCTGCTGGATGTCCCGGCGCTGCGCAGTCGCTTTGGCCTGAGCGAGGCAGATCTGCCGACGCTGCAGCGCTGGATTGAGGGGGCAGGCATTCGCTGGGGGCTGGACCAGCAGCGGCGTACCGAACTGGGTATGCCTCCGGGGCTGGATGCCAACAGCTGGCGATTTGGCCTGCGCCGGATGCTGCTCGGTTACGCCAGCGGCAGCGCCGATGCCTGGCAACAGATTGAACCCTATGACGAGATTGGCGGGCTGGATGCGGCGCTGATCGGCCCGTTGAGTGCACTGCTGGATGCGCTTGATCGACACGAGCTGCAGTTGGCTGAGCCGGCGCCGCCTGCGCGCTGGGGCGAGCGTCTGCGACAGTTGCTGGCAGATTTTTTTACTGCCGACAGTGATCGTGACCAGTTGCTGGTGGCGCAGTTGAACGAAGGGCTGGCCGACTGGCTGGAGCTGTGTGACAGCGTCGCCCTGGACGTGGCGCTGCCACTCAACGTGGTGGCAGAGGCCTGGCTTGATGGGGTTGGCCAGAGCCAGCTTAGTCAGCGTTTTCTGGCTGGGGCAGTCAACGTCTGCACGCTGATGCCTATGCGCGCCATTCCGTTCAAGCGCATCTGCCTGCTGGGCATGAATGATGGCGACTACCCGCGCGCGCAGCCTCCGCTGGATTTCGACCTGATGGGCAAGGACTACCGGCCGGGCGACCGCTCTCGCCGCGAGGACGACCGTTATCTGCTGCTGGAGGCACTGCTGTCGGCCCGCGATGCGCTGCATATCAGCTGGGTTGGGCGCAGTATTCGCGACAACAGCGAACGGCCGCCGTCGGTGCTGATCGGTCAGCTGCGTGATCATCTGGCTGCCGGATGGCAGGCGGCCGATGGCCATGATCTGCTGCACGCGCTGACCGTTGAGCACCCGCTGCAGCCCTTCAGTCGCCGCTATTTCAGCGCCGATTCCGCGCTGTTCAGCTACGCCCGCGAGTGGCGTCAGTTGCACGATGATCGGGCCGTCGATGACGCCAACCTGTCGCTGTCTGACGTCACCCTGGAAGCGCCGATCGAGCTGCTGGCGCTGCAGCGCTTTCTGCGCAACCCGGTAGAACACTTCTTCGCGGCTCGGCTGAAGGTCTGGCTGCAGGAGCAGCAGAGCTCCGCCGAGGATAATGAGCCATTTGCGCTTGACGGTCTGCAGCGGCACCAGCTCAGCCAGTGGCTGCTGGAGCAGGTCCAGCAGGCTGATCCGCAGGACGACTGGCAGACGTTGCTGCTCGAGCACGCCAGCCGCCTGCAGCAGCGCGGGGCCTTGCCGCTGGCTGGCTTCGGTGAGCTGACGCTGGCGCAACTGGTCGAACCGCTGGGCGGGCAGTTGGAACGCTTCCGTGAACAGCTGCTGCTATGGGATCAGCCGCTGGATCAGCCTCTGCTGTTGCAGGCTGCTGCACCGGGCATTGAGGTGGTCAGCTGGCTGGCGGGGGTGCGCAGCTGCGCCCCGCTGGAGGGGCTGATGCGCGTGCAGTTGGTCACCGGCAAGCTGCTTGGCAAGAAGGCGGTGCCGCGCTGGCGCAAGCTTCTGGCGGAGCTGTGTCATCACCTGTTGGCCTCAGCCTCCGGACATCACATGAGCACCACGCTGATCAGTGCCGATGCCAGCATTCAACTGCTGCCGCTGGAGCAGAGTCGCGCGAAAGAGATAGTCCATCACTGGATGCTCGGCTGGCTGCAGGGGCTGCGGCGTCCGCTGCCGGTCGCGGTGGACACGGCCTTTGCCTGGCTGACCGAGGGCAAGGAGGAGAAGCGCCTGAGTGCCGCACAACGCTGTTATGACGGTGACGACTATAACCTGGGCGAGGTCCAGGCCAGTCCGGCGCTGCAGCGCAGTTATCCGGATTTTGCCCGCCTGCAGGCGAGCGAGGAGTTTACCGGCTGGGCGCAATCACTTTATCAACCGCTGGCTGAGGCGATCGAGCACGGCTGGATGGTGGTTACCCCGGTCGGGGAGGGCGAGGCATGAGCACACAACGTCCATTGGCCCTGCGCTGCCCGCTGCGCGGCAGCCGCCTGATCGAAGCCAGCGCCGGTACCGGCAAGACCTTCACCATCTCTGCGCTGTATCTGCGGCTGGTGCTGGGGCATGGCGAGGGCGACAGCGCCTTCAGCCGTGAACTGCTGCCGCCGGATGTGCTGGTGGTGACCTTTACCGAAGCCGCCACTCAGGAGCTGCGCGACCGTATTCGCGCGCGGCTGGTTGAGGGCGCGCAGGCGTTCCGTGGCGAACTGAATGATCCGGACCCGATTCTCGCCGGGCTGCTGGCGGATATCCCCGAAACCGAATACCCCAGCGCCGCGCGCAAGCTGGATATCGCCGCACAGTGGATGGATCAGGCCGCGGTATCGACTATTCACAGCTGGTGCCAGCGGATGCTGCGCGAGCACGCTTTTGACAGCGGAAGCCTGTTTACCCAGACGCTGGAGACCGACCAGCGCGAGCTGCTGGCCGAGGTTGCGCGGGATTATTGGCGGCTGCATTGCTATCACCTGCAGGGCTCCGCACTGGCGTGGGTGCAACAGGTCTGGCAACAGCCAGACAACCTGCTCGGCAAGGCGCGGCTGTTGTTCAACCCGGCGGCGGCTGAGCCGGCAACCGCGCTGCAGGCGCTGATTGAGCAGACGCTGAGTCAGCGTGACGCTGAGCTGGCGACCCTCAAGGCGCCCTGCATCGAGTGGGCCGACAGCCTTGAAGCGCTGCTGGATCAGGCGGTCGAGCAAGGCGCTGTCGATAAGCGCAAGATTCAGAAGCGCTACTATGGCCCGTGGTTCCAGACGCTGCGCCAATGGGCGTCGACGCCGGAACAGGTGAAGCTCGACCTGCCTGCTGCGGCCTGGGCGCGGCTCAGTGAGGATGGCCTCGGCGAGGCCTGGAAATCCGGTAGCGCACCAGACCATCCGGCACTGCGCGGCTTACCGCAGTTGTGCGAGGCGTTGCTGGCGTTACCCAACCCGGAGAATGATGCGCTGCGCCACGCTGCGGACTGGATGTCGCTGCGCTTCGAGGCGGAGAAGCGCCGCCGCGCGCAGATGGGCTTCGATGACATGCTGACTCGTCTCGACGCCGCGCTGCAGGGGCCCAACGGTGACCGTCTGGCCGAGGTCATCCGCCAGCAGTTTCCGGTCGCGCTGATCGACGAGTTTCAGGATACCGACCCGCTGCAGTACCGCATCTTCGACCGTATCTACCGTGTTGCCGAGAACGATCAGGACAGCGCGCTGCTGCTGATCGGCGACCCCAAGCAGGCGATCTACGCCTTCCGTGGGGCAGACATTCATACCTACCTGCGCGCCCGTGGCGATACCGCCGGGCGGCACGAGAATCTGGATACCAACTTCCGCTCCAGCCAGGCGATGGTCACGGCGGTCAATCGGGTATTCGAGCAGGCCGAGCAGCACTTTGCCGCCGGTGCGTTCTTGTTCCGCAAGGGCGATGACAATCCCATGCCGTTTCTGCCGGTGGGGGCACGCGGACGCAAGGAGATCTGGTGTTGCAATGGTGAGGCCGCGCCGGCCTTGACCGCGTGGTTGCTGGAGTCTGAAGAGCCCTTGAGCGGCGATACCTACCGGCGGGAGATGGCAGAGCGCTGCGCCAGCGAGATGACGGCGCTGCTGCAGTCGGGCCAGCAGGGGCGCGCCGGGTTTGTCCGTGACGGAGAACCCTTTGCCGCTGTGCGCCCGGCTGATATGGCGGTGCTGGTGCGCACCGGCCGCGAGGCGCAGCTGATTCGTGATGCACTCGCGGCCCGCGGCGTGCGCAGTGTGTATCTGTCCGACAAGGATTCGGTGCTGGCAACCCAACAGGCGCAGGACGTGCTGCGCTGGCTGCGCGCCTGTGCCGACCCCGGTAATGACCGGTTGTTGCGCGCCGCCCTGGCCAGCGACAGCCTGCACCTCAGCTGGCAGGCGCTGGATCAGCTCAATCAGGACGAGCGTCTGTGGGAGCAGCGGGTCGACCAGTTCAGAGATTACCGGCGCATCTGGCAGCGTCAGGGCGTACTGCCGATGCTGCATCGTCTGCTGCATGACTTTGAGCTGCCTGCGCGACTGCAGCAGCACGGTGATGGTGAACGGGCACTGACCAACCTGCTGCATCTGGCCGAGCTGCTGCAACGCGCCGCTCGCGAGCTGGATGGCGAGCAGGCATTGATTCGCCACCTGGCTGAGCTGATCCATCAGGCCGCTGACGGCGCGGCGGAAGAGCAGGTGCTGCGGCTGGAAAGCGACGCCGAACTGGTCAAGGTGGTGACCATTCACAAGTCCAAGGGCCTGGAATACCCGCTGGTGTTTCTGCCGTTCATTTGCCTGAGTCGTCCGGTACGCGCCGACCAGCCGCTGCGCCTGAGCGACGGCTGGGTGCTCAAACCCGACGCAGAGCAAGTGGCCGAGGCTGATCGGGAGCGCCTGGGGGAGGACCTGCGGCTGCTCTATGTGTCACTGACCCGTGCCCGTCACGCCTGCTGGCTGGGTATGGCTGATCTGAAGAGCGGCAACAACAAGCAGTCGATACTGCACCGCAGCGCCATCGCCTGGTTGCTGGGTGGTGGGGAGGCGCTGGCGTCATCGTCGCAGCTGCGTGACTGGCTTGCTCACTGGCAGCCTGACGGTGTGGTGGTTGCGCTGCAGAGTGCGCCCGAGCGACGAGACGAGCGCCTGCAGCCGCTGCTAGATGGGCCGGCGCTGGTCGATGCCCGCAGGCCGGCGCATGGGCGTTTCGACTCCTGGTGGATCGGCTCCTACAGTGCGCTGGCGCTCAGCGGCGAGAGTGCCGACAGCGCGCTGGCCGAATGGATTGCCGACGACGAGCGCCAGAGCCGCTTTGTGCCGCTGCGCCGTGGTGAGCAAGCGACCATTCACCGCTTCCCGCGTGGCCCGCAGCCCGGCACTTTTTTGCATGGTCTGCTGGAGCTGGCGGCGCAGGAAGGCTTCGCGGCGTTGCAGGATGCCGAGCGTTGCCGGCGTTGGCTGGCGCCGCGCTGCCAGCGCCGTGGCTGGGGTGAGTGGAGTGATTGCCTGAGCCAGTGGCTGGGGCAATTGCTGCGGCGCCCGGGGCTGGTGCCGGGTACCGAGCTGGCGCTGGGTGAGCTGCCGCCGTCGCGCTACCAGAGCGAAATGGCCTTTATGTTTGCCGCCAGCAAGGTCGAGGTGCAGCAGATTGATCGGCTGGTCACGGCGATGACGCTGGACGGCCTGCCGCGTCCGGCGTTGCAGCGCGACCGTCTGAACGGCCTGTTCAAGGGCTATATCGACCTGGTGCTAGAGCATGAAGGGCGCTACTACGTGCTCGACTACAAATCCAACTGGCTGGGCGCGACCCCGGCCGACTACAGCGAGGCGGCCATGAGCCGTGCGCTGCTGGAACACCGCTACGATCTGCAATACGTGTTCTACCTGCTGGCGCTGCACCGCCAGTTGCAGGCGCGCTTGCCCGATTACGATTACGACCGCCACATTGGCGGCGCGCTCTACTGGTTTGTACGCGGCGTCGACGCAGAGAACGGCGGCATCTGCCACCAGCGCCCACCGCGTGAACTGATTGAAGCGCTGGACCGCCTGTTTGCCGGTCAGCCGGTTAAGGAGGTTGGCCATGCAGGGTGATCAGCTGGATTTGCTCGGTGCACTGGATCACGCCCCAGCACAGCTCGACAGCACGGCGGCATTGTTGCAGCTGCTGGACGACTGGCAGGCCAACGGCTGGCTGCGGGCGCTGGATCGTGCCTTTGCCGGGTTTCTGCTGGAGCAGGCAGCCGATACCGACGCTGCGGTGCTGCTGGCCGCTGCGCTGGTCAGCCACCAGCTGGGGCATGGGCATGTCTGTCTTGATCTGGCAACCACGCTGACCGAGCCGGATTTCGCGCTGTCGTTGCCGCCAGATGGGGAGAGCCTGCTGGACACGCCGCTGCCGTCAACGGTACTGGCAGGAGTAACGCTGGACGCCTGGTGTGCGGCCTTGCAAGCCAGTCGGGTGGTCGATAGCCAGCAACCGGAGCAGGGCAGTTGCCCGCTGGTGCTGGTCGGAGAGCGGCTGTATTTACGCCGCTACTGGCAGCACGAGCGGCATGTCGTCTCGACCCTGCATCAACGCCTGCAGCACCCACTGCAGGTTGCTGAAGACCTGCCCGAGCGCCTGGATACCCTGTTTGCCGGCAGCCAGCAGAATCCGGACTGGCAACGCATTGCCTGCGCGCTGGCAGCGCGCGGGCGCTTCAGCATCATTACCGGTGGCCCCGGCACCGGCAAGACCACAACGGTGGTTCGGCTGCTGGCGCTGCTGCAGACGCCTGCAGTCGAGTCAGGCAGGCCGCTGCGCATTCGTCTCGCCGCGCCGACCGGCAAGGCCGCCGCGCGGCTGACTGAATCGATCGGGCGGCAGGTTGGTGCGCTGCCGGTTGGTGACGCGGTGCGCGATGCGATTCCGACCGAAGTCAGCACGCTGCACCGGTTGCTCGGCAGCCTGCCGGACAGCCGTCACTTCCGCCATCACGCCGGCAACCCGCTGGCGCTGGATGTGCTGGTGGTGGACGAGGCCTCGATGATCGACCTGGAAATGATGGCCAACGTGCTGGCCGCGTTGCCGCCGCAGGCGCGGCTGGTGTTGCTGGGCGACAAGGATCAGCTGGCGTCGGTCGAGGCGGGCGCGGTGCTCGGTGATCTGTGTCGGCACGCCGATGCTGGTTACTATTCACCCGCCACGCTGGACTGGTTGCAGCAGATCACTGGTCAGTCGCTGGCCGATGTCGGTCTGCAACCCGGTGACGAGGCAAGCCATCTGCTGGAGCAGCAGACCGCCATGCTGCGCCATTCCCACCGTTTTGGTGCTGATAGCGGCATCGGTGAGCTGGCCCGTGCGGTTAATCGCTGCGACGCGACCGCTGCGCGCGATCTGCTGCAGCGTGGCGGCTTTACCGATATTCAGACGCGTCGTCTCAATGGCAGCAATGACCCTGCTTTCAGCGCACTGGTGCAGGGAGGGGAGGGTGCGCTGCCGGGCTACGCCGCGTATCTGAGCACACTGCGGGATGAGCGCCCCGGCTCGTGTGTGCCTGCTGCTGACCCGCGCTGGCAAGCGTGGGCGCGCGCAGTGCTGAGCGCCTTTGATCGCTTCCAGTTGCTCTGCGCGGTGCGTCGTGGCGAGTGGGGCGTGGAGGGGATCAATCAGCGCGTCGCTGACCTGCTGACCCGTCGCGGTCTGCTGCACGCCGACAAGCTCTGGTACGAGGGGCGTCCGGTGCTGGTCACCCGCAACGATTACAGCCTGGGTTTGATGAACGGCGATATCGGCATCGCTCTGCGTATCCGTGAACCTGCGCTGCACGCCGGTCAGCCGGAGAGCGAAGCGCTGCGCGTCGCCTTCCCGCGCAACGATGGCAAAGGCGGCATTCGCTTTGTGTTGCCGAGTCGCCTGCCGGATGTGGAAACGGTGTTCGCCATGACCGTGCACAAGTCCCAGGGCTCCGAGTTCGAGCATGCGGTGCTGGTACTGCCCGAGGCACGCAACCCGGTATTGACCAAGGAGCTGCTCTACACCGCCATTACCCGTGCGAGCAAACACTTCAGTCTGCTGGAAAGCCGCCCCGGCGTGTTGGAAGCAGCTGTGCAGACACCAGTGCGGAGGATCAGCGGGCTGGCGCTCGGTGATGGCGCGCCTTAGTCCTGCGCGCGGGTGTAGTAGTGCGCCAAGGCGGCCAGGGTAAAGCCGTCATCCAGTTTGCCGTCCTGCAGCAGCGCCGGCAGATCACCCAAGGGTATAGCTTCTACGGCGAGTACCTCGCCGTCGGGGCTGCCAACAAGATCGTTGGATGTCAGCTCGGCGAGATAGATGTCGACGCAGCTGGCCAGAATCGCTGAGTTGGGACGATAGCGGCCAAGCCGTGTCAGTTGCTCTGGTGTGGCGCGGTAACCGGTTTCTTCGTGCAGCTCTCGGCAGGCGCATTGCAGGCTGCTCTCGCCTGACTCGCCATAACCGCGGGGTATTTCCAGCATGATCTGCTCGCCCTGGGCCGGGCGTTTCACGCGGACCAGCAGTACCGTCCGTGCATCCACCACCGCGAGCACCGCCGCACCGTTGTTTGCGCCACTTTCCTCAACCCAGTGAAAGCCGTCCTCGCGGACGACCTTGAACCAGGGGTTTTCATACACAGTACTCATTTGATCTCCAGGCCCATGAAACTGCGCATGCGCGGATACAGGCCAAACCAGTTGCGGCGGGTCATATAGGACTCGCCGGTTTCCATCATCTTGTCTTCAAGATAGCCGAGCGCCTCGTCGGTGAGGAACTTGAGTACCTCGCCGGCGCCCAGACTGGAGATGAAGTTGAACACTTTGATCGGGTACTGAACCAGTTCAATTTCCCTGCGCAGGGCCTTGAAGGCAATGCTGGAATCGAGCACCTGCTCGGGAACGCCCTGGAGGAAACGAATGTTGTCCTGCAAAAAGCCCTCAGACTCCTTGGCGAACAGCGAGTTGTAGGCCGGGTCGATCAACTCGAAGCGCAGCGCTTCGAGCCCTGCCTGACCGCGCTCACGGAAAAACTGCTCGGCATACAGGTACCAGTCCGAGCGCGAATACTTGCTCAGTCCGCCGAGTCTGAACAGCTGGTAGTCGCCGTCATGCTCAAAGTAGCCACCGGAGCCGGGCAGGGCGTCCAGGCGGCGCAAGACTTCCTGCTGCAGTGCCTCGCGGGGCACACTGACGTCGTCCAGCACCGGCTGCAGTTCGTTCAGCGCGGCCTGCAGCCTGCGCAGGCGCTCGGCCATGACAGTGCGCTGTTGCCGATCCAGTTCGCCCTTGCGCGGGCGACCCGGCAGGCTGGACAGAATGAAGTTGTCGGGCAGGGCATCGTAGTACTCCTGCAACGTGGCGAAGCGCGACAGGCCGAAACCGCGGATAACAAATTTGCCCTTGCCCTCTTCGTTGAGGTACTTGATCACGTTCATCTGGCCGAGGGCGTTGGCCAGCTCAAGGTTGTCGATCAGGGTGTTGGGCGGTAACACCACGCCATCAGCAAAGGCCAGGCCGGTCAGAAAGCGTTTGCGCAACTCTTCGTGGCCGTGGGCGTGCACCGAGTCACAGTTGGCTAGCAGCAGTTTTTCCTTGAACAGCACGGTGTTCCGTCTCCTCGGATTGTCGCGTGCCATCATAGCGACCTTTGTCTCCGGGAGCGATCCGGCTGCTGGCGCTTTTCAACTGTTTTTCAAGCGCTTACATGCCATTCATCCAATCTGTCGGCGGGTTGCGATGACGCGCATGCAGCGGTGCCAGCGCCTCGGCGTAGTGGAGCAGAGCCATGGCCCAATCCGCGCCCTAGGCTGGCAGCAAGGTCGCAGCTCCCGCGTTTGCGCTGCTCGTTCTGCTATCCCATTTCCCGTGCCGCCGTCACCAGCGCGTTGAAGATTCGCCGTTGCCGGAGCATGAACAGCAGAAACTCCGGGTGCCATTGCACCCCAATGACGAAGCGTCGTCCCGGCGCTTCGATGGCCTGTGGAATCTGGTCGAGATCCCTGGCACTGATAACCAGTCCCTCGCCGACCCGGTTGATCGCTTGATTGTGCAGACTGTTGATGCGCGCGCGTGGGCGGCCGAGCAGGCGTGCCAGATGGCTATCCGGGTCCAGACACAGGGTCTTCAGCGGCAACAGGGTGCGTCGGTTGGACGTCAGCTTGCGGCGTGATTTGAGGTCTTGAAACAGGTTGCCGCCACAGCGCACGTTGAGCAACTGCGCACCGCGGCAGATGCCCAGCAACGGCAGCCCCTCACTCAGTGCGCGGTCGATGACGGCGGCCTCAAGGCGGTCGCGGGCGCTGTCGTAGCGCGGCCTGATCTCCGGCTCGGCGGCGTACAGTACCGGGTCGATATCGTGACCGCCGGTGATAATCACCCCGTGGTAGCGGCGGTTGCGCTCCTCGTCCCCGGGTCTGAGCTGCAGCGGGATGCCGCCGTAGTGACGCACCGCCCGAGCGACCAGAAAGCGCGGCGCGGCCGCACCTCGGGTCGGCCCGGTGATCGCGATAACCGGTTTTCTCATTCGTCACCCCGGCGCACCCAGTCCCGTTCCAGTAGCCGCGGCCAACTTTCCAGCAACCGTCCAAGACCCTGTTGCTGCCACTGTTGATACGCGGCGCAGCAGTCCTGCAGGCGATCATGGTCGTTGGCCAGGCTTTCCACTTCCAGCCAGTCGTTCCAGGCCGCGCTCATGTCCCAGTCAGGCTCATCGATGCGGCAATCGGGCAGGCGGTAGTGAAAGGTCGGACGAGCCTTGATCAGCGGATCCTGGGTGCAGGCCAGGACTCGCTCTTCGTCCAGATGGCGAAACAGCGGCAGCAGATCCAGCGCCCGGTTGCGGGTCGGGTTGTGCTGCAGATAGTCGTCGATCAGGCGCGCCTGGTCGGGCCAGTAGTCGGGAGCGGTGACCAGACTAACGTAGTCGGCCGGGAAGGGATCGACGTAGGTGGTGATGCGGCGGGTCAGATTGACCTCCGCACGCTCGTTCAGCCAGTCGTAAAGACATAGAAAGGCTTTCAGGTAGGCGCACAGGGTGCGGCTGTCGGCGTCCGGGATTTCCGGATTGAACTGCATGCCGAACGCGTTGGTCAGGCGATCTCCGGTGCCTTTGGCTCCGGCCTTGCGCAGCTGGTGAATCAGCTCGTTGACTTCATCAAGGCGATCAAGCGGTAGCGGCGGGCTGACCAGCTCGACCGGCACCAGCGACTCGGCCATCCAGATCAGCGCATCTTCAGCCGAGCCCAGGAGCTCGGCTGCTCCGGGATCCTCGGGGCGGACCGTGCGGCCGATCTGCTTGATCCACTGTGAGTCCAGTTCGACGACCCAGTCGCCTGCCGGATCGCCCGTCAGGCGTCGTTCACAACGACCCGGCTGCTCCACCCGATAGCCGCCCCGGGCTGCAACCAAGCTGCTTAACTGATCGAGGTCGATGCCGTTCATCTCCAGCTCAACACCCACTCGGCGTTGCTGACCCTGCGCGGTCAATGTGCGCGCAGGCATGGCCAGCGGGTGGCTGCGATCATCCATGGTGTGCTCCTTTTGCAGTGTTCAGCAAGCGCCGCAGGGCGTTTGTGCTGAACTGGTGTAGTATCCTCTTCGTTGGTCTTCTTGTTACCACTTACACAGGTACGACATGAGCAAGCTTTCCGAGTTTCGCGCCGCTGAACGTCAACTGGCAGCCCAATTGGCTCAGTTGGAAAAGATGAAGCAGGATTCCGGCCTGCAGCAGGAGCTGGCGTTTAACGATGCCCTGCGGGCGCTTATGGAGGAGTATGGTCTGTCGGGGCGGCAGGTGCTTGCGATCCTGCGGTCAGCGCCGGGTAGCTGACCCCGCCCTGATGGAAAC
Source organism: Pseudomonadaceae bacterium (assembly GCA_038114645.1). Lineage (GTDB taxonomy): Bacteria > Pseudomonadota > Gammaproteobacteria > Pseudomonadales > Pseudomonadaceae > Halopseudomonas. The sequence goes on from JAYNRF010000033.1 coordinate 26,206, forward strand.
GCTGCAGAGCGGCGTATTGTCGGCGGTCGCCGGGTTATCAGCGCCGGTCTGGGAAGCTGTTCTGACTGTCGGCACTTTTTGCCATCATCCGCCTGAAACGAATGCCCCCCGCCTGCTGGGAGGCGCCGGCTGAGTGCGCGGCGCCGCTGCCGTTTTGCACTGCTGTTGCGTGGCGTTGCCAGTACGAGTTGCGCCGCTCTGGTTATCAACCACGGTCCCTCCAATTTCACTAATGCCGGTCAACTGGCTATCATTGTTCTGCTTTTCCTTGGAAAGCGCCTCGCATTGACACAGCCGCCTGGGCGGAATGGATGTTATTGCTGCACACCTTATGTGCACCTCACTGCCCCTTGGGGCTGTCAATTGTTGTCGCTGTACTGCGAAGGCAGGGCAGTTGGCACGTCATCGGGCGTTTGCCCGCACTGAAGCATCGGAGCATCTTTAGATGGCAAAAGAACCATTGAACGAGCACGACTCTAACGCCGATCCGATCGGCCATGACGGTATCCCGGCGCCGACCGGTGATGCCAACCTGATCGATACCGACTACGTGATTGGTCAGGACAACATATCCGGCAGCTTTGTGCTGAATCTGGACATCCACGGCAAGGTCTTCATCATCTCGGCGCTCTCGGTGGTGCTGTTCGTGGTGCTGACTCTCGCGCTGCAGACCGAGGTCGCGCCGCTGTTTACCGCGTTGCGCAACTGGCTCACCGGCAATCTGGCCTGGTTCTTCATCGGCGCTGCCAACATCTTTGTGATTCTGTGTCTTGGTCTAATCGTTTCGCCGCTGGGCAAGGTGCGCATCGGCGGCATGGAGGCCAAACCCGACTATGGTTACCTCGGCTGGTTTGCCATGCTGTTTGCCGCCGGCATGGGTATCGGCCTGATGTTCTACGGCGTATCCGAGCCGATGTCGCACTTCTCTTCGTCGCTCGGCGGAGTGGCTGTGGGTGAAGACGGTTTGCGCACCGACTGGGCGCCACTCGGCGCGGCAGCTGGCGACACTGAGGCGGCACGTCGTCTTGGCATGGCGGCGACCATCTTCCACTGGGGCCTGCATCCGTGGGCGATCTACGCGGTGGTCGCGCTGGCGCTGGCACTGTTCTCCTTCAACAAGGGGCTGCCGCTGACCATTCGCTCGATCTTCTATCCGATTCTGGGTGAGCGGGTCTGGGGCTGGCCGGGGCACATCATCGATACGCTCGCGGTATTCGCCACGCTGTTCGGTCTGGCGACCTCGCTGGGTTTTGGCGCAGAGCAGGCGACTGCCGGTCTGCACTACCTGTTTGATGTCGGCACCGGCAACGTCACCAAGGTGCTGCTGATTACCGGGATTACCGGTCTGGCACTGCTGTCAGTAGTGGCTGGCCTGGACAAGGGCGTAAAGCGACTGTCCGAGATCAACATGGTGCTGGCCATCGTGCTGATGGGCTTTGTCATCATTGTTGGGCCGACGCTGGCGATTGCCACGGGCTTCTTTGACAACCTGCTGGCCTATGTCACCAATCTGCCGGCGCTGTCCAACCCGGTTGGCCGTGAAGACGCCAACTTTACCCAAGGCTGGACTGCCTTCTACTGGGCCTGGTGGATCAGCTGGTCGCCCTTTGTCGGCATGTTCATCGCCCGCGTCAGCCGTGGTCGGACCGTGCGCGAGTTCCTGATTGCCGTGCTGCTGGTGCCGTCGGTGGTATCGGTACTGTGGATGACTGCTTTTGGCGGCACTGCGATCGGTCAGTTTGTCACTGACGGTGTTACCGGCGTACAGGACGCGGCGCTTGAGCTGAAACTGTTTGTGATGCTGGGTGAGCTGCCGCTGACCGCCATCACATCCTTCGTTGGCATTGTGCTGGTTATCGTGTTCTTCGTGACCTCGTCGGACTCCGGCTCGCTGGTAATCGACACCATCACCGCCGGTGGCAAGGTCAATGCACCGGTGCCGCAGCGGGTGTTCTGGGTGATCAGTGAGGGCGTGGTTGCCATCGCGTTGTTGCTCGGTGGTGGTCTGGCTGCCCTGCAGGCGATGTCGGTATCGACCGGGCTGCCGTTTACCATCGTGCTGCTGGTTGGTTGTATCGCGATCATCAAGGGCTTGATGAGCGAGCCACGCTGAACACGGCGATGGGCTGAACGAGGCCGACGCCCCTCAGGGGAGTCGGCCTTTTTGCTATTGGGCGATCAATACCACAGCTCGCGCAACGCTGTCTCTGGCTGATAGTGATGCAGCACCTGTGCCTGCAGCAGCTCGGCGGTGGCCATGGCATCGGTGAGTGCGTGGTGAGCGCTATAGTGCGGTAGGCCATAGCGCTGGCGGCTGTCGGCGAGGCGGATGGACTCGATCTCGCGGCCGAACAGCCGCGCCAGCCAGCCGGGTTGGGCGCTGCCGCGGTGCAGGCGTGCCTCCAGCTGCATGGTATCTATGACCGGAAAGAACAGCGGCTCGCCCAGGTACTGGCGTGCGGCACGGTCAAGAAAGCCGCGCTCCAGCGCGCGGTAGTGAACCACCATGATGCGCCCGGCCATGGCGCCGAGCAGGCGGTTAAGGGTGCTCGCCGGGTCGGACGCTTCGCGGATATCCGAGTGGGTTATGCGGTGGTAGGTAATCGACTCCTCACTCAACGGGATGTCGGGTTTGACCACCTGATAGAAGGCGTCGCGGCAACGAATGCGTTCCAGCGTGAAGGGAATGAGGCCGATGCTGACGATAGCGTCCCGGCGTGCATCCAGCCCGGTTGTTTCGATATCCAGCGCCGCCAGCGGCACGTCTGCCAGCGGCGTGTCGCCGGCCGGGCAGCCGGCGCTGTAGTACGTCTGGAGGCCTGGGTGTCTGCTGCGTTCGGCCAGCCGAGCCAGTTCCGTCGGCCAGTCGGGTGTGCGGGCGTCGACGGCGTTGGCGGCAGGGTTAAAGCGAATCATAGGGTGCGAGTCACCGGCAGGTACGGGTAGCGGAAGCGCAGAAACTTCTGGGCGTTGCTCAGGACCTGAAAGGCTTCCTTGAGGTTGTGTCGCTCTGCGGTTGGCACCTTCTCCGGTTCGATCTCGTTGTCGGGTTCGATGCTGTCCTCGATATCCAGCGCCTGATGGCGGATGCGCACCAGCGACAGGAACTCCAGCGCGTAGCGCAGTCGCTCGAGGGCCTCTGGCGGCATCAGCTTGGTGGCAGCGATGGCATCCAGTCGCTCAAACGAGTTCTGTGCCCGGGAGCCGCAGGCCAGTGCATGCACGCGGATCAGGTCGGTCAGCGGTGCGGTGCCGCGGCGCTTGAGGTTGATCACATCGCGTTGGCGCCCGTCCTTTTCCATCACGAAGGTGCGGAAGATGCCGAGCGGCGGTGTGCGGTTCAGGGCGTTACGGGCTAGCGCGGCGAGAAAGGGTTCATTGCAGCTGGCGCGCTCGGCCAGCAGTTCCTGCAGCTCTTCGACCAGCGACGACTCGCCGTAAACTGCATCCAGGTCGAAGAAGATGCAGCTGTTGAGCAGCGACTCTGCCTTTGGGCGCTCGATCCAGTCGGTGAAATACTTGCGCCAGACCGACAGCGGCTGGCGCCATTTCGGGTTGGTCGCCATGATGCCGCCCTTGCAGTAGCTGTAGCCGCAGGCAGCCAGACCGTCGCTGACAATGGTCGCCAGCTTGAAGAAATAGTCGTCGTGCAGGGTCGGGTCGAAACTGTCGTCCAGCACCAGCGCGTTGTCCTGATCGGTAACGGCCAGCTGTTCATCGCGCGCCATCGAGCCGAGCGCCATGAACGCATAGGGCACCGGCGGCGGGCCAAGTTCGTCTTCGGCCAGCTCCAGCAGGCGCTGGCTGAAGCTCCTGCCAATCCCCGACATGGCGCTACCGATCATGTGGGCGCTGGCTTCGTCGCGGGCCATGCGCACGAAGGTGGCGCGTACGTCCGGCAGCAGCGACTGGAGTTCTTCCACCGATTGCTTGTTGTAGATGGCGCTGACCAGATACAGGCTGCTCTGGGATTCGTACTTGATGATGTCGCTTAGGTTGATCAGACCAATCGGACGACGACGCTTGACCACCGGCAGGTGGTGGATGTTATTGCGCAGCATGCTGAGCATCGCCTCAAACACCGTATCGTCGCCTTGTACTGTAATCGGGTTGGGCGACATCACCTCGCTGATCGGGGTATCCAGCGCCAGCCCTTCGGCCAGCACCCGGGTGCGGAAGTCGCGGTCGGTAAGAATGCCGACCATGACCCCGTGCTGGGCATCGGCAACCGGAACACGTTCAGGGTTTGGCCAATGGCTGTGAGGGTCTACGACAACCAGTGAGGATACACCCTGGCTGGTCATGATCTGCGCGGCGTCCTGCACGCTGGTGGTCAGGGGCGCGGTCACCGGCAGACGGGAAATCAGCTTGCGCACCTTGATCTTCATCAGCTCGCTGGCGCGGCCGCTCTCGACCGCCGCCTTCAGGCGTGACTGTCCCTCTGCCTCAACGAAATCGGCAAAGTGCTCGTACTGTTCACAAAGCTGATCGAACAGGCTGCCCGGGATGTAGTAGAGCAGGGTGTCTTCGATGGCGCGGGCAGGAAAGCGCACGCGGTTGCGCCGCAGCAGGCCGAAGTGGCCGAAGATATCGCCTTCGCCCAGGCGGTTGTAGAGATCACCATTGCGGCGAAAGATGTCGACCGCGCCGCTGCGGATGTAGTGCAGCTCGTGGATTTCCTGATTGAAGGCAAGGATGTCGGTGCCGGCCTTGAAGTAGGCAATCTCGACCTGACGGGCGATGTCGTCCAGCAGCTCTTCGGCCAGCTCGTCGAACGGCGGGAAGCGACTCAGGTGGTCGCGAATCTCGATCAGCTCAATCTGCATAGGGCGTCCGGTTCGGGTGTATGGCGTGTAGCTGTTGTCAGTGTAATGGCTATGGCGCCTGCGGTCAGGTCAGCTGCTGCAGGGTGGCCAGTTCGCTGCGCAGAAATTCGCGGAACAGCCGCACCCGCGCTGGTGCCTGAGCGCCGCTGAGGCTGATGGCGTAAAGGGTGCCGGGCGCTACCTGCCAGTCGTCGAGAATCGGCACCAGCTCGCCGCGCGCGAGACTGTGACGGGCGATCAGGTCGGGTAGCGGACCGATGCCCACTCCATTGCACAGCAACTGGTGGGCGCTGGCGTAGTCGCTGGTGCGCATCACCGGCTTGAGCGTCAGGCTGGTTTCCTTGCCGCGGCCATCGTTCAGTTGCAGGGTGGTCGCACCGACCATCTCGCGACAGGCCAGCAACTGGTGCTCCTCCAGCTGGGCAGGCTGGCGCGGTGGTTTGCGTCCGGCCAGATACCCGGGTGCGCAGTACAGCGCGATGCGGAAGTTGACCAGCGCCGAGGCCCGGTAGCTCATGTCCGGCAGATTGCCCGGCGTGGCGCGCAGCGCCAGATCGATCCGGTGGGCACTGAGGTCGAGCGGGGTGTCGGTCAGCAGCAGCTCGATATCGATCTGCGGGTATTGCTGGCGGAAACGGGTCAGCAGTGGCGGCAGCACGCCGACGCCAATGTCCAGCGGGGCCGTCAGACGCAGGTGTCCCGCCGGGACTTCCTGTGCCGCGCGTGCGCTCGCGCTCGCATCGGCCAGCAGCGTTAGCGCATCGCGCGCCTTCAGGTAGAACGCGGTGCCTTCTTCGGTCGCTGACACCGAGCGCGGGGTGCGGGCCAGCAGCGCGACGCCCAGCCGTTGCTCCAGACGCGACAGCCGGCGACTGATGCTGCCCTTGGTTTCGCCCCGTTCGCGGGCCGCGGCCGACAAGGTGCCAAACTCGATGACGGCACAGAAGGCATAGAGGTCATCCAGCGAACCGCTCAAGGTTTCCGATTCGTTAACCATGGGTTCCTTTTTTGCAGTCTTCTATGATTTTGGAAACCAACATAATCTGCTCTCCATCAACTCAACGCAACTTCTGGAGACACATCATGAGCAACCAAAACACTGTTACCCCGGGCCTGGCTATCTTCGAACGCGTGGCACCCCTGGGCTATCCGCTGATCCGTATCGCTGCCGGCCTGATGCTGATGCCGCACGGCGCACAAAAGCTGTTTGGCTGGTTTGGCGGCTACGGCCTGGAAGCCACCGGCCAGTTCTTTGAAGGCTCGCTGGGCATGTCTCCCGGCATTCTGTTTGCACTGTTGGCGGGGCTGGTCGAGTTCTTCGGTGGCTTGGCGCTGGTGCTCGGTTTGCTGACCCGTCCGGCGGCGCTGGCGGTCACCTTCATGCTCGGCGTGGCGCTGACCGTGCACACGGCCAACGGCTTCTTCTGGACTGATGGTGGCGTCGAATACCCGCTGCTGTGGGCACTGACTGCCTTTGGCATCTTCCTGCGTGGTGGTGATCGCTTCTCGCTGGACCGTCGTTTCAACCTGCCGTTCTGATACTGACCAAGGAGGATTGATCATGTCTGCCAACCGTTTGCCGACCGTCTTTCTTCCCCATGGCGCCGGTCCCTGCTTCTTCATGGAGTGGGAACCGGCCGACACCTGGCAGGGCATGGAGGCCTGGCTGCGCAATCTGCTGCCGAGCCTAAACGTGGCTCCCCGCGCTCTGCTGGTGATTTCGGCCCACTGGGAAGAACCGGTCTTTACCCTGAATACCCAGGCCGCTCCCGGCCTGCTATTCGACTACTACGGCTTTCCGCCGCACACCTATCAGCTGACCTGGCCCGCACCCGGTGCGCCGGAGCTGGCAACCGAGGTCGCTGAACTGCTGGGCAAGGCGGGCTTTGAGACGGCCCTGAACAACCAGCGCGGGCTTGATCACGGCGTGTTTATCCCGCTCAAACTGGTACGTCCCGAGGCGGATATCCCGGTGCTGCAGCTGTCGCTGCGCTCCGATATGGATCCGCAGGCCCACCTTGAACTGGGCCGCGCACTGGCGCCGCTGCGTGAGCAGGGCGTGCTGATCATCGGCAGCGGCATGAGCTTTCACAATATTCCGCTGATGCGAGCCAGCCTTGCGACACCCGCACCGGCCACCGAGGCGTTTGATCGCTGGTTGCAGGACACGGTGGTACTGCCGCAGGCAGCGCGCGATGCGGCACTGGCCGAGTGGCAGCAAGTGCCGGGCGCACTGCTGGCGCACCCCGATGCCGAGCATCTGGTGCCGCTGCACGTGGTGGCGGGCGCTGCTGCCGACAGTCTCGGGCGTTGTGATTTCCATCAGGTCGCGATGGGCGTGCCGCTGGCCGGGTTTGTGTTTGCTGATTGACTCCGCGCTGGTGCACGATGGCTGTAATGGCAACAGCCCCCCAAGGGAACGATGACGATGGTGTTTGATCAGGGTTTGCTGGCGCGAGTGCGTGACGCTCGGCATGTGGTGGTGTTCACCGGTGCTGGTGTATCGGCGGAAAGTGGCATCGCCACCTTCCGCGATGCGCTGAGCGGCCTCTGGTCGCGGTTCGACCCCATGCGCCTGGCCACGCCGGAGGCCTTCGCCGATGACCCCGAGCTGGTCTGGGGCTGGTACGAGTGGCGGCGCATGCAGGTGCTGACCACCCAGCCCAACCCGGGCCATCTTGCCATCGCCGCGTTGGCAGAACGGGTGCCGAAGCTGACGCTGGTCACACAGAACGTGGACGACCTGCACGAGCGTGCTTGCAGTCGTGATGTGCTGCATCTGCACGGCAGTCTGCATCAACCGCGTTGCAGCCTCTGTGCGGCGCCGTTCAGGCTGCCGGCCCAGCCACCGTCTGAGCCCGGCGAAGGGCGGCGTCTGGCACCGCCGCGTTGCGAGCACTGCGGCGGGGAGGTGCGGCCGGGCGTCGTCTGGTTTGGCGAGAGCCTGCCGGTCGATGCGCTCGACGCGGCCTTTGCAGCGGCGGCTGACTGTGACCTGCTGTTCTCCGTCGGCACTTCTGGCGTGGTGTATCCGGCTGCTCAGGTGCCTGAAATCGCACTGCGCGCTGGGGCAGCGGTTGTGCACGTTAATCCGGAGCCGCAGGCGCTGGGCGGCAGCAACGAATGGCTGCTCGCCGGTGCGGCGGGCGAAGTGCTGCCATCGTTGTTGCAAGCGGCTTTCGACGAGTAGAGCGGGAGGCATCATGGCCAGTGGCTGGGCACAAGACGGTGCGGTACAGGACCAGATCGATGCGACGCTGGACTCCGCCGTGGAGCGGGCGCGGCAGGACCTGCCCAAGGGTGAAAGTCTGAGTCACTGTGAAGCCTGCGGCGAGCCGATTGCCGAACGGCGTCGGGTGGCGTTACCCGGCGTGCGCCTGTGTCTCGCCTGTCAGGCTGAACAGGAAAAAGACGCCCGCTTTGACTCTGGTTATAACCGCAGCGCCAGTAAGGACAGTCAGCTGCGCTAGTTGCGAGCAGGCTGATGGCGGGCGCCACCAGCCTGTCAGACTTACTCGGTTTCAGGTTCCTGGTAGTAACCCACCGCAACCAGATAGTTGCCGACCTTGCGGATCAGGGTTTTCTTCTCCTCCGGCCGCTCGGTCACCGGGTTGGGCCAGGTGTAGGTAACACTGTCTTGCCCCGCTTCCAGGGCATCCAGAATGGTCTGGCCAACGCGCAGGCCCTCGCGGTTTTTCAGATCCGGGAAGTGAATGTTGAGCAGCCGGCGACTGTAGCCGTGGGCGACCATGTTCATGCTGTCCATATCCACTACAAACACGTACAGGTCATCGCGGTTGAACTCGGGGTCGAGCCGGTTGATGCGCCCGAGGGTCGCTTCGGCGTCGTCTTCGATGGCGGCGGCAGCGTCATCCAGCAGTTGCTTGGCGGCGGCTTCGCTGGAGCGCGGCAGATAGTAGCCAACGGCAAAGGTCTTGCCGTCGACCTTTTGATAGAACACGTGTTTGCGCTCGACCTTGCCGTCGCTCCAGTTCATCCAGCGATATTCGGCGCTGGAGATGTCATTCGACGCCGGCTGCTGCAGCGCGGAGGCGAAAGTGTCACGCAGCTCCGGGTCCAGCAGCGGGGTAATGTCGCGGCCGATCAGCGCGGCAGACGGGCCGCCGCTGGCCAGCATGTAGCCGTTCTCGTCGACCACGTAGACGTACTGCTCGCCGTCAACAAACTCGCCTTGGCGGCTGAAGCGGGCAAATGCCGCGTTACCTTCCTCGCGATAGGCGGCAACCGCTTTGTGCAGCAATTGGGCGGCGCTGGCCGCCTGCTGTTCGTAGCCGGGTTCGGCCGCCGGTACATGGGGGGTAGGTGAGGTGGCGAAGGCGGGGGTGCTGAGCATGGCTGCCAGCGTCAGGCTGGCGAGCAGCACGGGTGTCGCTTTTTTCATGGAGAGTCCTCTACGGGCTTTTCTGTCTGTTCACCTCTGAGCTTAGGCGGTGCAGGCTGACTGTCGAGTCAGATGTGGAGACTGCTGAACTGACTGGGCGTGACGCCGATCTGCGTGCGAAACGCGGCGATAAAAGCCGAGGTGGAGTCATAGCCGCAGGCCAGCGCGATGTCGGTTACCCGCTCGCCGCGCTCCAGCATGGGCAAGGCGCTCAGCAGTCGCAGGCGCTGGCGCCAGGCGCGAAAGCTCAGGCCGGTGCCTCGCTGGAACAGGCGGGTGAGGGTCTTCTCGGAGCAGCCCAACTGTGCGCTCCAGTCACTCAAGGTCAGTGCCAGTTCGGGGTTGTCGAACAGCGCCTGACAGACCTGCTGCAGCCGTGAATCGTCCGGCCAGGGCAGATAGAGGCCGGTATCGCGGGCGGCGGTCAGTTGGTCGAGCAGCACCGCGACCAGACGGCCGTCGGCGCCGTTTTCGTCGTACTCGATGGGAATCTGGCCAAACTGGTTGATCAGCTCCCGGGTCAGCGGATTGATCTCCAGCACGGCGCAATGACCGGCGCGCCAGGGCATGGCGTCGCGCTCGATATACAGACTACGCATCTCGGTATCCGGCGAGCTGATAACTGCGTGCGGCAGATCCGGCGGTACCAGAATCGCCCGCTGCGGCGGGGCCAGAAAACGCCCGCTGTGGGTGTGTACCGAGAGTACACCTGAGGTGGCATAGGACAGCTGCGCCCAGGGGTGACTGTGCCAGAGCGTAGTGGTGCTGCGCGGCAGCGATTCGCTGCGCGCAAACAGAGGCCTGGGTAGGGCCGGGAGGTCGGGAACCGCGCGGTGATTCATGCGCTTTTGTCCGTTTGTCGACATTGTGATGTCCAATCGCGTTAGTCGGTCGTAACGGCAGACAGTAGACTCCTGTCCCGAGCGTCGCAACATCTATAACGAAAACGAGATACCAACATGGCACGACCACGCTTTCTTCCCGACAACATGACCCTCTGCCTGATCGCAGTGGTGATTACCGCCAGCCTGTTCCCGGTGCAGGGCCAGGCAGCCGAAGCCTTTGACTGGCTGACCAATCTGGCTATCGGCCTGCTGTTCTTCATGCACGGCGCCAAGCTGTCGCGTGAGGCGATCATTTCCGGCATGACCCACTGGCGCCTGCACCTGCTGGTGTTCTCCTGCACCTTCATCCTATTTCCGCTGCTGGGCGTGCTGCTTAAACCCGCGCTGGTGCCGCTGGTGGGCGATGAACTCTATCTGGGCATTCTGTTCCTCTGCGCGCTGCCAGCCACCGTGCAGTCGGCCATTGCCTTTACCTCAATTGCCCGCGGCAACGTCGCCGCTGCAGTCTGCAGCGCGGCGACCTCCAGCCTGGTGGGTATTTTTGTCACGCCGTTGCTGGTACTGCTGCTGATGGGCGCGCAGGCTGGTGAATCCAACACGCTGGATGCCATCGGCAAGATTGTGGTGCAGCTGTTGCTGCCGTTTATTGCCGGCCAGATCGCCCGTCGCTGGATTGGTGACTGGGTCGCGCGTAACAAGGGTTGGCTGAAAAGTGTGGATCAGGGCTCGATCCTGCTGGTGGTGTTTGGCGCGTTCAGCCACGCGGTGGTTGAGGGCATCTGGCAAACCGTGCCGCTGACCGATCTTCTGGGTCTGGTGGTTGCCTGCTGCCTGCTGCTGGCGCTGGTATTGGGCCTGACCGCCTGGCTGGGTCGCCGTCTGGGCTTTAACGTCGAAGACCGCATCACCATCATCTTCGCCGGCTCCAAGAAGAGTCTGGCGACCGGTGTACCGATGGCGCAGGTACTGTTTGCCGGCGGTGCGCTGGGTACGCTGATCCTGCCGCTGATGCTGTTCCATCAGATTCAGCTGATGGTCTGCGCGGTGCTGGCTGAGCGTTACGGCCGCCGTCCGGAACTGCCGGAAGGCGAGTCCGCCTGACCGGGTTGCGCCCCCTGCACGTCTGCATGGATGTGCAAGGGGCAAGCAGAATTCGGCATTGACCTGCTGTGCGCGGCTCGACATGCTCTGTCGTCTACCCTTTGGTGTCTGGTTTCAGAACACAGGAAGACAACGCATGACTGACAGCAGTTATACACCCCCCAAGGTCTGGATCTGGGATAGCGAGAACGGTGGCAAGTTCGCCAGTATCAACCGCCCGATTGCAGGGCCGACCCACGAGAAAACGCTGCCGGTCGGCAAGCATCCGTTCCAGCTCTACTCGCTGGCCACGCCCAACGGGGTCAAGGCCACCATCATGTTTGAAGAGATGCTGGCGCTTGGGCACGCCGATGCCGAGTACGATGCATGGCTGATTCGCATCAACGAGGGTGATCAGTTCGGCAGCGACTTTGTCGCCATCAACCCCAACTCGAAGATTCCGGCGCTGCTGGATCACAGCACCAACCCGCCGACGCGGGTGTTCGAGTCCGGCTCGATCCTGCTGTATCTGGCCGAGAAGTTTGGTGCGTTGCTGCCGACTGATCACGGCAAGCGCACCGAGGCGCTGAACTGGCTGTTCTGGCAGATGGGCTCGGCACCGTATCTGGGCGGTGGCTTTGGTCACTTCTACGCCTACGCACCCGAGAAGTTCGAGTACCCGATCAACCGCTTCAGCATGGAAGTGAAACGCCAGCTGGACGTGCTCAACCGTCATTTGGCTGACAACCGTTACATGGCTGGTGACGAATACAGCATCGCCGACATCGCCATCTATCCTTGGTACGGCCTGCTGGTTGAGGGTGCGCTGTACGAGGCTGCCGAGTTCCTCTCGGTGCACGAGTACGAGCACGTGCGCCGCTGGGCCGCCGAGATTGCGGCGCGGCCAGCCGTGCAGCGTGGTCGCCGGGTCAACCGGGTGTGGGGCGACGAAGCTCAACAGGTGGCCGAGCGGCACGACGCAAGCGATATTCGCGACCTTTGATTTAACGCGCCGTGGGGTATCCCACGAGCGTTGGCACTTCAAGCCCGACATCTGTCGGGCTTTTTTTTGGTTCTTCACGGAATCCCGGGAAAGACAGAAACAAGAACGCCGG
>JAYNRF010000034.1:0-15280 GCA_038114645.1 Pseudomonadaceae bacterium
GGCACAGCACGCGGCGGGGTGTGTTTGGGGGTGTTTGATGTGTTGCGGGCACAGCGTGCTGTGCCTGGATGTTCTGCCCCTCTGGGTGTTACGCGTAGCCTTGCGGGTTCTGCTGCTGCCAGCGCCAGGCGTCGGTGCACATGGCGTCCACGTCGCGCTCGGCGTGCCAGCCTAGCTCGCGGGCGGCGAGGGCTGGGTTGGCATAGCAGCTGCCGACATCACCGGGGCGGCGGTCGACGATCTGGTAGGCAAGGGCTTTGCCACAGGCGCGCTCGAAGGCGTGCAGCATGTCGAGCACCGAGTAGCCGATGCCCGTGCCCAGATTGAATGCTGCCAGCCCCTGTTTGCGTGTCAGCCATTGCAGCGCCTTCACATGCCCTTCAGCCAGGTCCATGACGTGAATGTAGTCGCGCACGCCGGTGCCGTCGTGGGTCTCATAGTCGCCGCCAAACACGCTGAGGTGGTCGCGTCGACCCACGGCAACCTGAGCGATGTAGGGCAGCAGGTTATTGGGGATGCCGGCTGGGTCTTCGCCGATTTGACCGCTCGGGTGGGCGCCGACCGGGTTGAAGTAGCGCAGCAGTGCGAGGTTCCAGCTGTTGTCGCTGCGATAGAGGTCGCGCAGCATTTCCTCGATCATCAGCTTGGAGCGACCGTAGGGATTGGTGGCGCTGGTCGGGAAGTCCTCGGTGATCGGCAGGCTCGCCGGGTCGCCATACACGGTGGCGGATGAACTGAACACCAGATCCCTTATACCTGCCCGCTGCATGGCCTGCAGTAGCGAGACGGCGCCGCTGACGTTGTTGTGGTAGTAAATCAGCGGTTCGGCCACCGATTCACCGACAGCCTTGAGACCGGCAAAGTGAATCACCGCGTCGATCTGGTGGGCAGCAAAGAGTTTATCCAGCAGCGCGCTGTCGTTGACGTCACCGGTGATGATGTCGAGCGTCTTGCCGGTTAGCGCCTGCACGCGCGTCAGGGCTTCTGGAGAGCTGTTGCTGAAGTTGTCCAGCACGATGACCCGGTAGTCGCATTCGAGCAGGCGCAGGCAGGTGTGCGAGCCGATATAACCGGCGCCGCCGGTAACCAGTACGGTAGTTGCGTCGTTACTCATGGCGTTACCCCGTAGGCGAGGGGCAGGCGGAGCTGCCCCGTTTTGCGTCTGTGACCGTTACTCAACCGTAACGGATTTTGCCAGGTTGCGCGGCTTGTCGACGTCGGTGCCTTTAACCAGTGCGACGTGGTAGCTCAACAGCTGCAGCGGCAGGGTGTAGATGATCGGTGAGATGCAATCTTCTACCCAGGGCAGACTTACGTCACGTACCTCAGGGTCATTGCTGTGCTCGACTGTTTCGCAGGCGAAGTTGATCAGCTGGCCGCCGCGTGCGCGCACCTCTTCCAGATTCGACTTGAGCTTTTCGAGCAGGCTGTCGCTCGGCGCGACGCTGACCACTGGCATGTCTTCGTCTACCAGCGCGAGTGGGCCGTGCTTGAGCTCGCCGGCGGCGTAGGCCTCGGCGTGGATGTAGGAGATTTCCTTGAGCTTGAGCGCGCCTTCCATCGCAATCGGGTAGTGCGGGCCACGGCCGAGGAACAGGGCGTGATGCTTGTTGGCAAAGCGCTCTGCCAGCGCGACGATGGCAGGCTCCAGACCGAGCACTTGCTCAACCAGCGGCGGCAGTTTGCGCAGTGCCTCGACGTTGCGTGCGACGACCTCGCTATGCCCGTGAGTCTGTGCCAGCGCGGTGGTGAGCCAGAGCAGGGCGACCAGCTGGGTGGTAAAGGCTTTGGTCGAGGCAACGCCAATTTCCGGGCCGGCGTGGGTCAGCAGGCGCCAGTCGGCCTCGCGCACCAGCGAGCTGCCGGCGACGTTGCAGATGGCCAGTGTGGCCAGATAGCCCTGGTCCTTGGCATAGCGCAGCGCTGCCAGGGTGTCGGCGGTTTCGCCGGACTGGGAGATGGTGATCAACAGGGTGTTGGCCGGGACCACAACAGTGCGGTAGCGGTACTCGCTGGCCACCTCGACCTGGCAGGGGATACCTGCCTGCTCTTCGATCCAGTAACGGGCCACGAGACCTGCGTGATAGCTGGTACCGCAGGCGACGATGTGGATGTTGGCAATGTCAGTCAGGCGGGTTTCCGCCTCGGGGCCGAGAATGGCAGTCAGCACATGATCATCGCCGAGCGTGCCGGCCAGGGTGTCGCTGATGGCCTGCGGCTGCTCGAAGATTTCCTTCTGCATGAAGTGGCGATACTCACCCTTGTCCAGGCTGTGGGCCGCATGTTCGTAGCGAGCTACCGGGCGCTCTGCGGCAGTTCCTGAGCGGTCCCAGATGTCGCATTGGCTCAGGCTTACGCGGGCGTAGTCGCCTTCTTCCAGGTAGCGGAAGCGGTCGGTTACCTGCAGTAGCGCCAGCGGGTCGGAGGCCAGATAGTGTTCGCCGCTGCCTTCGCCGATCACCAGCGGGCTGCCCATCCGCGAGCAGTACAGGGTGTCGGGTTCGGACTCGTGGACCACCGCCAGTGCGTAGGCGCCGTGAATCTCGGCCAGGGTGTTGCGAAATGCGGTCAGCATATCGCTGGTTTCGGCGAAGTGGTGGGCCAGCAGGTGGGCGACCACTTCGGTGTCGGTTTCGGAGGTGAAGCTGTAGCCCAGGTCTTGCAGCTGTTTGCGCAGCGGCGCGTGGTTCTCGATGATGCCGTTGTGCACCACGGCCAGACCGTTGGACAGGTGCGGGTGTGCATTGCGTTCGGCGGGCTTGCCGTGGGTTGCCCAGCGGGTGTGGGCGATGCCCAGGTGGCCGCTGACCGGCGTTGCCTGCAGTGCGCTTTCCAGTTCAGCCACCTTGCCGACGGCGCGGACGCGCTGGATGGTGCCTTTGGCGTCCAGCACGGCGACACCGGCAGAATCGTAACCGCGATACTCGAGGCGACGCAGGCCTTCAAGCAGGATGGGGGTGATATCGCGTTGGGCGGTTGCGCCGACGATTCCGCACATGGAGGTGTCCTTGTTTCACAGGCAAAGGCGGCAGTTTAGCACTGTCGCCCAGCGGGTGGGTAACGTGCCATCGGCGTTATGGAGGGCCGAGTTCCAACTCGGCCGTGGGGATAGACGGTGGTGCGCCGGTCGAGCGGGAGCTCGACCTTTCTCTGAACTCGACCTTTCCTGGAGATAGTGGCCGATCAGCGACTGTTGAAGCGCTGAACCAGATCGACCTGGCGTTGCGCCGTGTTGGCCAGTTCGCCGCTCAGCTCGGCACTGCGGGTGGCCTGGTCGGTGGTGTCGTCGGCCAGCATCGCGATGTTGGTAATGTTGCGGTTGATCTCTTCGGCGACACTGCTTTGCTCTTCCGCTGCACTGGCGATCTGCCCAGCCATCTCGTTGATGCGGTCGATTGCCTGGCGAATGCCTTCCAGCGCTTCATCAGCCTCGATCACTTGCGCTACGCCGCGCTCTGCCTGCTCGTTGCCTGCCTGCATGGTGTCGACGGTGCTCTGGGCAGCCTGCTGCAGGTTGGCGATCAGTTTGTGAATCTGCTCGGTTGAGTCCGCGGTGCGGCTGGCCAGCGCCCGCACTTCGTCGGCGACCACGGCAAAGCCGCGTCCCTGTTCACCGGCGCGCGCTGCTTCAATGGCGGCGTTCAGGGCCAGCAGGTTGGTTTGCTCGGCGATACCCTTGATAACGTCAACCACGGTGCCGATTTCACGGGCGTCTGAGGCCAGCTTGTTGGTGACGGTGCTGGCGGAATCGACTGCGCCAGACAGGTTTTCGATGGCAATGCGGGCGTTGCTGGCGAGCTGCTTGCCGCGCACGGCCAGATCGGCTGCGTCGCGGGTGGCATCGGCAGTGCTCTGCACGTTGCCGGAGACCTGCAGCGTGGCAGCGGCCATCTGGTTGATTGCGGTGGCGACCTGATCGGTTTCGAGTCGCTGCTTGGCCAGCCCTTCGCTGCTTTGCTGGGCAATGTGGCTGGCATCCTGCGCCTGTTGCTTGAGCACCTCGGCGCTGTCTGTCACCCGTGTCAGGCAGGTCTGCAGGCTGGCCTGCTGGCTGTGGATGGCCATTTCCAGCTGGCCGAGCGCGCCACGCAGCGGGGTGTACATTTGGGCCAACACAGGGTCTGTGATGCTGTTGTCTGCGCTGCGAATAATGCGCTGCAGGCGGCTGTCGATTGCCGCCTTGAATGCCATGCCCGCTGGCAAGCCCAGCACTGCAGAGAGGGCAGCGCCCGGCCAGCCGAACAGCGCGCCAGCGGCACCCGCCACGGCCATGGCAACGGCTGCTGGGGCCATGTAGAGCAGGCTGCCGGCGATGTCTGCCTTGACCACCTTGCCGCCACGGTTGAGGCGTTGATACAGCTCGGTTGCTCTTTCGACCTGGCCTTGGGTGGGCTTGACGCGGACCGATTCGTAACCGGTGATCTGGCCGCGCTCCCAGATCGGAGTGACGTAGGCGTTGACCCAGTAATGGTCGCCGTTTTTGCAGCGGTTCTTGACCACGCCCATCCACGCCTTGCCGGCTTTCAGGTAGCTCCACATGTGTGCAAATACGGCCGGGGGAACGTCGGGGTGGCGGACGAGGTTGTGCGCTGTCCCTACCAGCTCTTCACGAGTGAAGCCACTGATGTTGACGAACACATCGTTGCAGTAGGTGATCACGCCCTTGAGGTTGGTCGTGGAAATCAGTCGCTGATCCGCCGGGAAGGTGCGTTCACGCTGTGTTACGGGTTGATTGTTGCGCATCGGCGGATGTCCTTGAGCTGTGTTGAGCAGACAGTTGTCTAAGCTGGGTTATCGGCAGCGAGTGTGATGACTAAAGCCATGCATCGACTCGTTAGCGTCGTTTATGTCTGCATCGGTCTGTGAGTACCGGCTGCGGTTGTGTGCAAGCGGGGAAGTCAGTAGCGCTGTGCGAACGGCAGGGCGCGCGATTCTGCCCGATTTTGCAACGGATCTCACTGATCGGTGTCGCAGAGTATAGCAACCCATGCTGGCGCAGTGCCGGCGCAAGGAGGTATATCGCATGACATTGGCCAATAGTCTAAGCACGCTTGACACACTCGACGTCGCGGGGGAGCGCTATCAGTACCATTCGCTTGAGCGGGCGGCAGCCGAACTGCATGGCATCGAGCGCCTGCCCAAGTCACTCAAGGTGTTACTGGAAAACCTGCTGCGCAACGAGGATGGCGAGACGGTAACGCTGGACGACATTCGCGCCATGAGTCAGTGGCTGGATAAGCGCCATTCCGACCGCGAGATCCAGTACCGTCCGGCGCGCGTGCTGATGCAGGACTTCACCGGTGTGCCGGCGGTGGTGGACTTGGCCGCGATGCGTGACGCGGTAGCCCGGGCTGGTGGCGACCCGGAGCAGATCAATCCGCTGTCGCCGGTTGATCTGGTAATTGACCACTCGGTGATGGTGGACCGGTTTGCCAGCGAGTCGGCCTTTCATGACAACGTCGAAATCGAGATGCAGCGCAACGGCGAGCGCTATGCGTTCCTGCGCTGGGGGCAGAAGGCCTTCCACAACTTTCGCGTGGTGCCGCCGGGCACCGGCATCTGCCATCAGGTGAATCTGGAGTACCTCGCCCAGACCGTGTGGGCGGCCGAGGTAGACGGTGAGCAGTGGGCCTGGCCGGACACTCTGGTCGGCACCGACTCGCACACCACCATGATCAACGGGCTGGGTGTGCTGGGCTGGGGCGTTGGCGGCATCGAGGCTGAGGCGGCCATGCTCGGGCAGCCGGTATCGATGCTGATCCCGGAAGTGATCGGCTTCAAACTGACCGGCCGCCTGCGCGAAGGCATTACCGCAACCGACCTGGTGCTGACCGTTACCCAGATGCTGCGCAGTAAGGGTGTGGTCGGCAAGTTTGTTGAGTTTTATGGTGACGGTCTGGCCGACCTGCCACTGGCCGATCGCGCAACCATTGCCAATATG
This sequence comes from Pseudomonadaceae bacterium, assembly GCA_038114645.1. GTDB lineage: Bacteria > Pseudomonadota > Gammaproteobacteria > Pseudomonadales > Pseudomonadaceae > Halopseudomonas. The sequence goes on from JAYNRF010000034.1 coordinate 5,942, forward strand.
GCGCCGGAGTATGGCGCGACCTGCGGTTTCTTCCCGGTGGATGATGAGACCCTGCGCTATCTGCGCCTCAGCGGTCGTCCTGACGCGGTGGTGCAGCGAGTTGAGGCCTATTGCAAGGCGCAAGGTCTGTGGCGCGAGCCGGGCGACGAGCCGGCGTTTACCGACAGCCTGCATCTGGATATGAGCACGGTGGAGGCCAGTCTGGCGGGTCCGCGCCGGCCGCAGGACCGGGTGGCGCTGCCGGACGTGCCCAACGCCTTCGACGCGCTGCTGGCGCTGCAGGTCGCACCGGCCGATACCGAGCAGGCGCGACTGGAAAGTGAAGGCGGTGCCGGTACCGCGGTCGGCGGCCCGAATGCCCATGCCACCGTGCAGCTGGATGGCAAGGAATACGCGCTGAACCACGGCGCGGTGGTGATCGCGGCCATCACCTCCTGCACCAACACCTCCAACCCCAGTGTGATGATGGCTGCCGGTCTGTTGGCGAAGAAAGCGCTGGAGCGGGGGCTGCAGCGCAAGCCCTGGGTCAAGTCGTCGCTGGCGCCGGGTTCCAAGGTAGTGACCGACTATCTGCACAAGGCCGGGCTGACCGAGAGCCTGGATGCGCTCGGATTCAATCTGGTGGGCTACGGCTGCACGACCTGCATTGGCAACTCCGGGCCGCTGCCTGACGAGGTGGCGCGGGTGGTCAGTGAGCACGACCTGGCTGTGTCCGCGGTGTTGTCCGGCAATCGCAACTTCGAGGGGCGGGTGCATCCGCAGGTCAAGGCCAACTGGCTGGCGTCGCCGCCGCTGGTGGTGGCTTATGCGCTGGCCGGCAATACCCGAATCAATCTGCGGGAAGAGCCGCTCGGCCTGGATCAACAAAACCGCCCGGTGTTTCTGAAGGACATCTGGCCAACGAATAGCGAGATCGCCGAGGCGGTTGCGCTGGTCGAGGACGATATGTTCCGCACCCGCTATGCCGACGTATTTACCGGTGACGAGCACTGGCGCTCGATCAGCGTCAGCGAGGGCAAGACCTATGCCTGGGATGACGCCTCGACCTATGTGAAAAACCCGCCGTACTTCGATGCCATCGACCAGCCGTTGCAGCCCCTGCAATCGGTCAGCGGGGCTCGGGTGCTGGCGGTGTTCGGTGATTCGATCACCACCGACCATATTTCGCCAGCCGGCAACATCAAGGCCAGCTCGCCGGCGGGCGAGTATCTGCAATCGCTGGGCGTGCAGCCGGCCGACTTCAATTCCTACGGGTCACGGCGCGGCAACCACGAGGTGATGATGCGCGGCACTTTCGCCAACATTCGTATCCGCAATCGGATGCTGGGCGGCGAGGAGGGCGGTGAGACCATTCATGTGCCCTCAGGCGAGCGGATGTCGATCTATGATGCCGCCATGCGCTATCAGCAGGAGGGCACACCGCTGGTGGTGCTGGCCGGCAAGGAGTACGGCACCGGGTCGAGCCGCGACTGGGCGGCAAAGGGCACCAACCTGCTGGGGGTGAAAGCGGTACTGGCCGAGAGCTTTGAGCGCATCCACCGTTCCAACCTGGTTGGCATGGGTGTGTTGCCGCTGCAGTTTGTCGATGGCCAGAGCGTGGCCGAGCTGGGCTTGACCGGACACGAGCAGATCGAGATCACGGGCATCAGCGATGAGCTCAAGCCGGGGCAACGGCTGACGGTGGAGGCGACCGGTGATGATGGTAAGAGTGTGAGCTTCGAGATGCTCTGCCGAATCGATACCGTCAACGAGATCGCCTACTTCAAGGCGGGCGGCATCCTTCATCACGTGTTGCGCGAGATGCTCGATTAGACGGCCGAAAAAGAAAAACCCCTGACTCAAAGAATCAGGGGTTTTGCTGTTGGTCGGAGCGACTGGAATCGAACCAGCGACCTTCTCGTCCCGAACGAGACGCGCTACCAGGCTGCGCTACGCTCCGTTGTGGGCGGCATTGTACCGTAAGATTTTTATCGCACAAGGGGGGATGGCGAAAAAAATTGGCTGTTTATCACAGGGTTAGTGCAGCGCCTGCCATTGGGCCGGGGAGTTGGCGCTGGTCAGGCGCGCATCGTCTGCTGCCAGATCAAGGCAGATCGCGTCCATTTCACGCAGCCAGCGCAGCGGGCTGCGCATACCCTGTTGCCAGGCGCTTTCCAGCGCCGGCAGCGCGGAGCGCGGGATCAGGCAGGGCAGCGGCTGAGGTTGCTCGCCGGTGCGGAAAAATACTGGGCGGTCAGGGTGAGCGCTGGTGATAAGTTGCTGGAGCAGAGGCTGGTCGATCAGTGGCATGTCGCAGGGCAGCACCAGCAACTGCTCGCCGCTCGCCTGCCGCAAACCGCTGAGAATACCGGCGAGTGGGCCGGGGTAGTCGGCTGTATTGTCTGTAACCAGATCGTCTGCCCACTGACGGTACTGCTCGGCGTTGCGGTTGCAACTGATCAGCAATTGCGTGGCCATACTGCGCAGCAGTTGGCTCAGGTGTGCGCTGATCGGGGCGCCGCGGTAGGGCAGCAGGCCCTTGTCCGCACCGCCCATGCGGCGCCCCTGGCCGCCGGCCAGCAGCAGGGCGCTGATGCGGGGTGATGCAGACATGTTCAATGCTCCGGCTGGATGGGCTCTGTGTTATAACACCCCGCCTGTAGCGGACGAAAGCGGTGCCCCTGCCGATTGCCGTCCGGCTTGATCCTAATGCAAGGAACTCTTCCATGAGCAGCTCACCTGATACTCCCTTCGCCGCGCTGGGCATCGCCGTGCTGACCGTCAGCGATACCCGTACCCTGGAAACCGACACCTCTGGGCAACTGCTGGTAGACAGTTTGACCGCTGCCGGCCACCGTTTGGCTGATCGCCGTCTGCTGCCCGACGACCGCTACCAGATGCGTGCGCTGGTGTCGGCCTGGATCGCAGACCCGGCGGTTGAGGTAGTGCTGATCACCGGCGGCACCGGCTTTACCGGCCGTGACAGCACCCCGGAGGCGATCGCGCCCCTGCTGGACAAGCAGGTCGACGGCTTTGGTGAGTTGTTCCGTCAGGTGTCCTATGAAGATATCGGCACCTCGACGCTGCAATCCCGCGCGCTGGCCGGACTGGCCAACCGTACGCTGGTGGTCTGCATGCCGGGCTCATCCAATGCCTGCCGCACGGCCTGGACACGGATTCTCGAAACCCAACTGGATAGTCGCACCCGCCCGTGCAACTTCGTGCAGCATCTGGGCAACCCGGACCAGGACGGTCGCCGCGCATGAGTCTGATGCCGGTCGCAGAGGCCTTGCAACAGCTGCTCGCCAGCGCTACGGCTCACCCGACGCGACCTGTGCGGCAGGTGTCGCTGACTGAGGCAGCGGGGCAGGTTCTGGCCCAGCCGGTTTGCTCGGGCATTGATGTGCCGCCGTGGGACAACAGCGCGATGGATGGCTATGCACTTGCCAGCCGCGACCTTGCGCAGGCGCTGAGTGACGGCTTGCCCGTCAGTCAACGGATTACCGCGGGCGTTGCCCCGGAACCGTTGCGCCCCGGAACCTGCGCGCGGATCTTCACCGGTGCGCCAGTACCTGCTGGCGCTGACCTGGTGCAGATGCAGGAAAATACCGAGCTGGTCACCGAGGGCCGTGTGCGACTCACGGTTGCCGCGCAGCCGGGCGACAACATCCGGCGCCGGGCGCAGGACATCGCTGCCGGTGCCGCACTGCTGGCTGCCGGCACGCGCCTGCGGCCGCAGGATCTGGGCGTGATTGCCTCGGTCGGCATCGACAGCGTGCCGGTATGCGCGCCGCTGCGGGTCGCGGTGGTCTCGACCGGCGATGAACTGGTCGAGCCAGGCCAATCGCTGGCGCCGGGGCAGATCTACAACAGCAACCGCTTCACCCTGATCGGTCTGCTGCAGGGGCTGGGGCAGACGGTGATCGACGCCGGCATACTGCCGGACGATCTTGATGCCACCCGCAGCCGGTTGCAGCAATTGGCAGAGCAGGCCGACGTGATCATCTCTTCCGGCGGGGTGTCGGTCGGCGAGGCGGATTGCCTCGGCCAGGCGCTGCGCGAGGCTGGGGAGGTCGAACTGTGGAAACTGGCGATCAAGCCGGGCAAGCCATTCACCCTCGCGCATTACGCCGGTGTGCCGGTGCTCGGGTTGCCGGGTAACCCTGCCGCCACGCTGGTCACTTTCCTGCTGCTGGTGCGCCCCTATCTGTTGACTCGCCTTGGCGCCGCTGACGTCGCCATGCCGGTGTATCAGCTACCCGCAGGTTTTGCCTGGCCCAAGGCTGGCGGGCGTGAAGAATATCTGCGTGCGCATGTCGACCACGGCCGCGTGATGCTGTCGGGCAATCAAAGCTCCGGTGTGCTCAGCAGCGCCAGTCGCGCCAGTGGCCTGTTACGGGTGCCAGCCGGGCACACCTTCAGCCCCGGTGATCTGGTCGCGTTTCTGCCATTCTCGGGCCTGCTTGGCTGAGTGGAAGACAAGATGCTGTCTGGAAAGGCCGAGCTCCTACTCGACCATTCGTTGGCGCACAGGTCTGCTGGTCGAGCGGGAGCTCGACCCTCCCGGAGCTGAAAGGATGTGCTCCAGCACGGGCTATGTCGCTGCTCGTCCGACGGTCTGTCCGGGCCGATCCCTGATGCCTTAGATGAAAATCAGCGTTTCCAATATGGATACGCTGAAATAGTGTTTTACATATTTTGTTACATGTATGATTCGGCCGTATTTAATTTCATTCTCAATTGCGACTGATTGTCATGCTTGTTCCATTTCTGATCATGCTGCGCGAAGGCCTTGAGGCCGCTCTGATTGTTGGCATCATCGCCAGCTACCTCCGTCAGACCGGCCGTGCCGCCTGGATGCCGGTTATCTGGACCGGTATTTTCCTCGCCGTCACATTAGCGCTGCTCGGTGGCGCGGCCTTGCAGTTTGTCAGCGCGGAGTTTCCCCAGCGTCAGCAGGAGATGTTCGAAGCGGCTGTCGGCCTGATTGCCGTTGGTGTGCTGACCTGGATGGTGTTCTGGATGCGTCGTGCTTCTCAGGGGCTGCGCAACGAACTGACCGGTGCCCTGGAGCATGCGTTCCAGGCCGGTCAGGGGCAAACCTGGGCGTTGATCGGCATGGTCTTTCTGGCGGTTGCCCGTGAGGGACTGGAGTCGGTGTTCTTTCTGCTGGCGGTGTTTCAGCAGGGGCGGGGCACTGGAGCGCCGCTGGGCGCGCTGCTGGGAGTGCTGTGTTCGGTGCTGGCCGGCTGGGCGTTCTATCGCGGCAGCCTGCGGCTGAACCTGAAACATTTCTTCCGCGGCACCGGGCTGTTCATTCTGCTGGTGTCGGCCGGATTGTTCTCTGGTGCGGTGCGGGCGTTGCACGAAGCGGGCCTGTGGAACCACGCACAAACTATCGTTTTCGACCTCAGTGACTGGCTGCCGCTGGATACCGCTCTGGGCAGCCTGTTTGCCGGCATCTTTGGCTATCAGCCCGCGCCCAGCGTCAGTGAAGTCGTCGCTTATCTGGGCTTCCTGCTGATCACCCTGTTTTTCTTCTTCCGCCCCGGCACCGGTGCGCTCGCAAGGCCAGCGGCTGCGCGGGTTGGCGGCTGAGTTTTTACCCCCATTCAATACTGCCTGTGAGTGTCTGCTGATGTCTGACTCTTCTGCTTCCTCCCCGTCGCCGCTGGTGTTGCGGGCTGGCATGGCTGGTGCTGCCGTGCTGATGCTCGGCGCGCTGGGTCTGTTTTACCTGTCGCTGGGTTCGCAACCGGCAACGGATGCGGCTGATTCCAGCCAGATCACCATCAGTGCCAGCGGTTGTTCTCCGAATGCGCTGACCGTGCCGGCTGGTGCCCAGCGCTTCACCGTGGTCAACGCCAGTGAGCGTGCCATCGAGTGGGAGATTCTCGACGGTGTGATGGTGCTGGAAGAGCGGGAAAACATTGCTCCCGGCTTGCATCAGCAGCTCACCGCAACCCTGCTGCCCGGTGAATACCAGATGACCTGTGGCCTGCTCAGCAACCCGCGCGGAACGCTGACCGTGACCGCGGTAGCAGGGCAGACTGTGGCGGCGGATCTGTCGGCCCGCGCGTTGATTGGCCCGCTGGCCGAATACCGGGTCTATCTGACGCTGGAAGGGCGTGCGTTGGCGAGCGCGGTCGGCAACCTGCATCAGCAGATTGCCCATAACAACCTGGAGGCTGCGCAGCAGGCGTGGCTGGATGCACGCGCAATCGATCAGCACATGGCGCTCGCCGTGGGTCTTTTCAGTGACCTTGATCAACGGCTGAATGCGCGTGCCGAGTACTTCGCCGAGCGTGAGCAGGACGCTGACTTCAAAGGTTTCGAGCGTCTGGCTTATGGCCTGTTTGAACAGCAGAGCACCGACGGGCTGCTGCCGGTCGTCAAGCAGCTGAGTGCCGACGTTGGCGCGCTGCGCTCGCGCCTGAGCGCACAAGGTGTGCCTGCCTCGCAGTTGGCGCATGGTGCAGGCCGGGTGATGCAGGCCTGGCACGACCAGCAGCAGAACAGCACTGAACTGAGCCGCCGGGCGCGCAGCGATCTTGCGGGGCTGCAGGCCGGTACCGGCAAGGTTGTTTCGCTGTTGGCACCGGTTCTGCAGCAGGCGCATCCGCAGGAAGCACAAGCGTTGCAGGCCGCCAGCGCCGCACTGGCCGAGCAACTTCCCCATGCCGATACCCAAGCGCTATTGCTGGCCAGCCAGCAGCTGGCGGACCAATTGGCCAGCGTCAACGCGCTGCTGGCCGGTGCTTACTGATATTCAGGATCGAGAGTACGTATGAGTGATCGTGACGACCTTTCTCCGGGCTGCCCTTTCTCCGGCCTTGATCGCCGCCGCTTCCTGCAGAGTCTGGGCGCCGCCGGTATCGGTGCCGCTGCTACCGCACTGAGCAGCGGCGCGCTGGCCGGCCAGCAGGTGCGCGCTGCCGAAGTGACCGATGCGCCGTCCAGTTCGGCAACCCATCAATCCCACCCGTTTTATGGCGTCCAGCAGCAGGGCATTGTCACCCCGCGCCCGGCGGTTGGCATGTTGGCCAGCTTTGATGTGCTGGTGGCTGATCGCCAAGGTCTGGAGCGCTTGCTGCGGACCCTGACCGAGCGCATTGCCTTCCTGACTCAGGGCGGTACCTATGAGCAGCGTGACCCGCGTTATCCGCCGGTCGACTCTGGCATCCTCGGCCCCAGCATCGACCCCGACGGACTGACCATTACGCTGTCGGTCGGCGCTTCGCTGTTCGATGACCGCTTCGGGCTGGAGGCGGTCAAGCCGCGCCACCTGCAGCGCATGGTTGCTTTCCCCAATGATGCGCTGGATGCCGATCGCTGCCACGGTGATATTTCCCTGCAGTTCTGTGCCAACACCGAAGGCACGACAATTCATGCCCTGCGCGACATCATCAAGAACACGCCCGGCATGCTGATGCTGCGCTGGAAGCAGGAAGGCACGGTGCCGGTGATGGCACCGCGTTCCGATGGCTCGACCGAAAGCGCACGCAACTACCTGGGTTTCCGCGATGGCACTGCCAACCCGCCGGCAGACAACAGCGGCCTGATGCAGAACGTGGTGTGGGTCGATGACAGTAACCAGGAACCCGCATGGGCACACAACGGCAGCTATCAGGCCGTGCGCATCATCCGCAACTTCGTCGAACGCTGGGATCGCACACCGCTGCAGGAGCAGGAAGCCATCTTTGGTCGTCGTCGCGACAGCGGCGCGCCCATGCATGGCGGCATTGAGCATGATCTGCCGCGCTTTGAGAACGACGCTGAGGGCAAAATCACGCCGCTGGATTCGCATATTCGGCTCGCTAACCCGCGCACCCGCGGCAGTGAGCGCAACCTGATTCTGCGTCGGCCATTCAACTACTCCAACGGCGTCGAAGCCAACGGCCAGCTGGATATGGGCTTGCTGTTCATCGCCTATCAGGCGGACCTGGACGCCGGTTTCATTACCGTTCAGAAGCGGCTGGACGGTGAGCCGCTGGAGGAATACATCAAGCCGGTGGGCGGTGGTTACTTCTTCACGCTGCCCGGCGTACAAGCCGGGGACTACCTCGGCAGCAGCATGCTGGCCGCCAGCCAGCGCCATTCGTGATTGGCCTTAATACGTCTATTCAGGAGCAGGACAATGTCTAACCTTCGCACCCTCATCAGCGCCGCTGCATTCGGGCTGGTTGCCATGCAGGCCCAGGCCGCGGTGGCACCGCAGGATCTGGTCAATCCGATTACCGACTACAAACTCTACGTGCTCGACAATCTGGAGCAGTTCAGCAGCCATACCCGCGAGTTCACCGACGCTATCAAGGCCGGCGAGCTGCAGCGTGCTCAGCAGCTCTATGCACCGACGCGCGTTTACTACGAGCGAATCGAACCGATTGCTGAACTGTTTGCTGATCTGGATGCCAGCATCGACGCCCGTGAAGATGACTACGAGAACGGCGTGCAGGACCCGACCTTCACCGGCTTTCACCGCCTGGAGTACGGGTTGTTTCACCAGCGCAGCACCGCTGATCTGAACGAGTACGCCGAGCGCTTGATGAGTGATGTCGAGACCCTCGAGCAGAGCGTGCAGAACCTGACCTTCCCGCCGGAGAAGGTGGTGGGTGGTGCTGCCGCGCTGATGGAAGAGGTTGCCGCAACCAAGGTCTCCGGTGAAGAGGATCGCTATAGCCACACAGACCTGTGGGACTTCCAGGGCAACCTGGATGGCTCGAAGAAAATCTTCGAATTGGTCAAGCCGCTGGCGGCGCAGGAAGATCCTGCGTTCGTTGCGCGTATCGAAGAAAACTTCACCGCCATCGAAAATACCCTGGCGCATTACTACCTGATTGAAGGCGATGCCAGTAGCGGCTTTGAGTCTTACGACAAGGTCAGTGAGCGTGACCGCCGTGCGCTGGTTGGGCCGGTGACGGTACTGGCGGAAGAGCTGTCGACACTGCGTGGGTTGTTGGGCCTTAATTAACCCCCGGGCACGGCATGCCGTGCGGTCGTGTTTGGATGTGTCTGGTTGGTTGCGGGCACAGCACGCTGTGCCCCTACAGGTGGGACGGTCGTAGGTTGGAGCTTGCGCAGGGCGCGGCATGCCGTGCCCCTACGGTGTGTGTCACGCCGATCTTTGCGTAGGGGCACGCTGCTGTGCGGTGGTGTTTGGATGTGTCTGGTTGGTTGCGGGCACAGCATGCTGTGCCCCTACAGGTGGATGGTCGTAGGTTGGAGCTTGCGCAGGGCACTGCATGCGGTGCCCCTGCGGTGTGTGTCACGCCGGTCTTTGCGTAGGGGCACGTTGCTGTGCGGTGGTGTTTGGATGTGTCTGGTTGGTTGCGGGCACAGCACGCTGTGCCCCTACAGGTG
>JAYNRF010000034.1:15380-37659 GCA_038114645.1 Pseudomonadaceae bacterium
TGCGCAGGGCGCGGCATGCCGTGCCCCTACGGTGTGTGTCACGCCGATCTTTGCGGAGGGGCACAGCATGTTGTGCGGTCGTGTTTGGATGTGTCTGGTTGGTTGCGGGCACAGCACGCTGTGCCCCTACAGGTGGCACGTTCGGTGGTTGGAGCTTGCGTAGGGGCACAGCGTGCTGTGCCCGGATTTACTCCCGCACCCGCCGAATCGCATCCAGCCAGCCCTCATACAGCGCATTACGTTGCGTCTCCGCCATCTCGGGCGTGAAGGTGCGCTCGCACGCCCAGTGGCTGGCGATATCGTCGAGGTCTTTGAACATGCCGAGCTGCAGACCGGCCAGATAGGCCGCGCCGAGCGCCGTGGTTTCGGTGACCTGCGGGCGATCGACGGTGACCCCGAGGATATTGGCCAGCTCCTGCACCACCCAGTTGTTGATCACCATGCCGCCGTCCACACGCAGGGCGGCGGTGCTTTGGGCGCCATCGGCCTGCATGGCTTCGAGCAGGTCGCGGGTCTGGAAGCAGACCGATTGCAGACCAGCCGCGACGATCTGGGCGATGCCGGTGTCGCGGGTCAGGCCGAAGATGGCGCCGCGCGCGGTCGGGTCCCAGTAGGGTGCGCCGAGCCCGGTAAAGGCCGGTACCAGATACACACCGGTCTGCTCGCCGGCCTGGCGGGCGAGGGCTTCGGTTTCACCGGCGTGCTGGATCAGTTTGAGGCCGTCGCGTAGCCACTGGATGGCGGCACCGGCAACGAAAATACTGCCTTCCAGCGCATAGCTGGTCTGGCCGTTGAGTCGGTAGCCGACGGTGGTCAGCAGACGATTCTGCGAGCGGATCGGTGTGCTGCCGGTGTTCATCACCATGAAGCAGCCGGTGCCGTAGGTGCTTTTGACCATCCCCGGCTGGAAGCAGGCCTGACCGATCAGTGCGGCCTGCTGATCACCGGCGATACCGCAGACCGGGATGCTGGCGCCGAGCACCTGGGGCGCGGTCTGGCCAAAGTCGGCGGCGCTGTCCATCACCTCGGGCAGCAGGCTGGCCGGAATATCGAGCAATTGCAGCAGGTCGTCATCCCATTGCTGGGTGTGGATGTTGAACAGCATGGTGCGTGACGCGTTGGTGGCGTCGGTGCGGTGGACCTGGCCGCCGGTCAGGCGCCAGAGCAAAAAACAGTCGACGGTGCCGAAGCGCAGTTCGCCGCGCTCTGCCTGGTCGCGCGCGCCCGGCACGTTATCCAGAATCCAGCGCAGTTTGGTGGCGGAAAAATACGGGTCGATCAGCAAACCGGTGCGCTCGCTGATCATCGCTTCGTGGCCGGCTGCCTTGAGCTCGGCACAGTAGCTGGCGGTGCGGCGGTCCTGCCAGACAATGGCGCGGTAGAGCAGCTCGCCGCTGGCGGCGTCCCACACCAGGGTGGTTTCGCGCTGGTTGGTGATGCCGATCCCGGCTACCTCACTGGCGCTGATGCCGGCTTTTTCCAGCACCTCGCGGCAGACCGCAAGTGTTGAACTCCAAATCTCTTCGCCATCGTGTTCCACCCAGCCGTCGTTCGGAAAGTGCTGGGCGAATTCCTGCTGGGCAACGTGCTCTGGGCGGCCGCTTGCGCTGAACAAAATGGCGCGGCTGCTGGTGGTGCCCTGATCGATGGCGAGGATCGGCTTGGCCATGGAGGTGTCCTGTTATTGGTTTTGTCTGGAAGTGGTCAGTCGCGGCACAGCTCGCAGAGCCGGGCGCTGGTCTGTTGCTGCAGGTCAGCTGCCGCGAGTTCGATTTCGAGCCCGCGGCGCCCACCGCTGATGTACATGCTGGGCCAGTTGGCGGCGCTGGCGTCGATAAAGGTGCGCAGGCGCTTTTTCTGCCCGAGCGGACTGATGCCGCCAACCAGGTAGCCGGTGCTACGCTGGGCGGCCGCAGGGTCGGCCATTGCTGCTTTCTTGGCCCCGGCGGCACTGGCGAGCGCCTTCAGGTTCAGCTTGTCTGACACCGGCACCACGGCAACCAGCAGCTCGCCGGTTTCGGTGGCGGCCAGCAGGGTCTTGAACACGCGCCCGTGCTCCAGGCCGAGCTTGTCGGCGGCTTCTGTGCCGTAAGACTCTGCCTGAGGATCGTGGGTGTAGCGGTGTAACTGATAGGCAACCTTGGCCTTGTCGAGCAGTTTGGTGGCAGGAGTCATGTCGCGTCCGCGGTACTTGGGGAAAACAGTGCTTGCCAAGGGTAAACCGCGCGCGGGAAACGGCCAAGGGGCGGGTGCATACTGAGTGCACCGTCACAGCGGGTGTCTTGTCGCTGACACAGTCCTCGTTGCACACTGCTGCGTGCGGTTAAAAAACGAATAACAAAGGAGCCCCCATGCTGCCACCCCATCCGGATGAGCGCCAACCTGCGCAAACACGATCCACCAGAGTAGTGGATCTGGTCGTCATTGGTGGTGGTATCAATGGCAGTGGCATCACGGTGGATGCGGCAGGCCGCGGTCTTTCGGTGCTATTGTGCGAGCAGCACGACCTGGCAGCCCATACCTCGTCGGCCAGCAGCAAGCTGGTGCACGGCGGATTGCGCTACCTCGAACAATTCGATTTTCGCCTGGTTCGTGAGGCGCTGGGTGAGCGGGAGGTGCTGATGGCCAAGGCACCGCATCTGATCTGGCCGTTGCGTTTTGTGCTGCCGCACCGGCCGCACCTGCGTCCGCGCTGGATGCTGCGCGCCGGGTTGTTCCTCTACGATCATCTGCACCGGGGTATCAGCCTGCCGCGCTCCAGGGCGCTGGAGCTGAATGGGCAGGGCATTCTCAATCCGGTGATCAGTCACGCGTTCGAATATTCCGACTGCTGGGCAGATGATTCGCGCCTGGTGGCGCTGAATGCGGTGCAGGCGGCCAGCCTGGGCGCCGACATCCGGCTACATACCCGCTGCGAATCGGCGCGTCGTCGTAATGATCTCTGGGACATCGATCTGGTTGGTCCCGACGGCACCACCGAGCGCGTGGTTGCGCGGGCGCTGGTCAATGCCTCCGGGCCCTGGGCGGCGCGGGTCATGGAGCGGGTGGTTGACCAGCGTTCGCCGCACGGCGTGCGGCTGGTCAAGGGCAGCCATATCGTGGTGCCGCAGATTCACCGCGGCAAGGAAGCCTACATCCTGCAAAACGAAGACAAGCGCATCGTGTTTGTGCTGCCCTACGAAGGGCAGTTTTCGCTAATCGGCACCACCGACGTCGACTTTCATGGCGATCCGTCGGTGGTCGAGCCGGACGCCTCCGAGGTCGATTACCTGATCAGCGTGGTTAACGCCCATTTCAAGCGCCAGTTGCGCGCCGAGGATGTGGTGCATAGCTTTGCCGGGGTGCGGCCGCTGATCAGTACCGACACCGCGAAACCCTCGGAAGTCAGTCGCGACTACAGCCTGACATTGGACGGCGAGATCGGTCAGGCGCCGCTGCTGGCTGTTTTTGGTGGCAAGCTGACGACCTATCGGCGGCTGGCCGAGAATGCAATGGATCAGCTGGCCCGCTGGTTTCCCGAGGCCGGCAAGGCCTGGACAGGCGAGCATGCGCTGATTGGTGGTGACTTCGAGTCGCAGGCCAGTCTGCATGCGCAGTTGCGTGCCGAGTTTCGCTGGCTGGCGGAGGAGCAGATTGCGCGTTATGTACGCAGTTACGGCACCCTTTGCCGGGTGTTCTTGCGTGGCATGCGCTGTGCGCCGGACATGGGCGAGGACTTTGGCGCCGGATTGACCGAGCGCGAGGTGAAATACCTGCGCGAGCGTGAGTGGGCGCTGGACGTCGATACGCTATTGTGGCGACGCAGCAAGCTGGGGTTGCATCTGAGTGCCGAGCAGCGCGCTCGACTGGCCGCGTACCTGCAGTCGCTTAACGCGGCTGAGCGGGAAGCCTGCCCGTCCTGAGACGGGCAGGTGGGCTGGCTCAGTCGGCGATCTTGACCACCAGCTTGCCGAAGTTCTTGCCGTCGAGCAGGCCCATGAAGGCCTCCGGCGCGTTCTCCAGACCGTCCACGCGGTCTTCCTTGACCCGCACCTTGCCTTCGGCCACCCAGGGTGTCATCGCCTTGAGGAAGTCCGGGTAGCAGTGGCCGTAGTTGTCGAAAATGATGAAGCCCTGCATGCGGATGCGCTGGCTCAGCATCAGGCGCATCAGTTGCGGCATGCGGTCCGGGCCGTCCGGCAGCGAGGTCATGTTGTACTGGGCAATCAGACCGCACAGCGGGATGCGCGCGTGGGCGTTCAGCAGCGGCATGACGGCGTCAAACACCTTGCCGCCAACGTTCTCGAAGTACACATCGATACCATCCGGGCAGGCAGCAGCCAGCTTCTCGGCCAGCGCCGGGTCCTTGTGGTCGATGCAGGCGTCAAAGCCCAGTTCCTTTACCGCGTATTCACACTTCTGCGCGCCACCGGCGACGCCGACTGCACGACAGCCCATCAGCTTGGCAACCTGGCCGACCACGGTGCCGACCGGGCCGGTGGCGGCGCCAACTACGACGGTTTCACCCGGCTTCGGCTGGCCGATGTCGGTCAGGCCCATATAGCCGGTAAAACCGGGCATGCCCAGCACGCCGAGCGCCAGTGACGGTTCGGCCATGTTCGGATCAAGGCGGAACACCATGCTGCCGTCGGACAGGGTGTAGTCCTGCCAGCCGGAGGCAAAGCACATGACCAGATCGCCGACCTTATAACCGTCGAGTTCCGAGGCGATGACCTCGCTGACCGTGCCGCAGGTCATCACGCCGCCCACCGGCACCGGGTCGGCGTAGGATTTGGCGTCGCTCATGCGCCCGCGCATGTAGGGGTCTAGCGACATCCAGCGGTTGCGCAGCAGCATTTGGCCCGGGCCGGGGGTCGGTACCGGGGTTTCAACCAGCTGGAAATTGGCTTGAGTCGGGGCGCCGACGGGACGCGAGGCGAGCAGGATCTGGCGGTTGATATGTGCTGTCTGGGGCATTGTTGTTTTCCTTTGACCAGGTGGATGCCAAAGCCATCTGCTGACGGCTGTGCCGGCCACAATGCCCCTGTGCTCAGGCTCGGGTCAAGCTGACCCCGACATGGCTGATGGTGCGTTATAGATGGGCTAGCGCGGGGCTTTTGAACGGCAGGGAAAGGCGTTACGCCACGCGTTCAGAAAGTCGCTCGCATGACCACCCCGATGGGGGTAGGAGGTCTCCCAGATTCGCGCTAGGCTAGCCAGATCGCCGCGCTTGGGTAGTTGCAGTTGCTGGCTCTGGTAGATCAGCCAGGCTATCGCGGTGGCGTAGGCCAGGTTGTAGCCCAGCTCGGCGTGCGGGTCGCGCAGGAAACAGTGCTGGCTGGCAAGGCCACGCACCCGGCTCGCCAGTTCGGGTTGCAGGGCCAGATAGTCGTCCCACAGGTGGGTATGCAGCTGGGCGCTGATACCGTACGGGCCGATCGCCTGGTCTGCGCGTCTGCTGCGTGCCAGCCGGGCGGTGCAGAGCAGGGTGCCCAGCAGCAGTTGGCTGGTGCGTTGGCAGGTGACGCCAAGGTAGTCGAGGGTCGGTTGCAGAATGCTCTGTTGCAGGCTGGCGGTATCGGTCAGTGCCAGCAGGTCGAGGGCTGGGGCCTGCTCGGGCTGTTGCCGGGGTTGCTGCGCTGTGATGGCGGACATCGATTCACGTCCTGTAGGTTACCGTCATGTTTTAAAGCGTAGCGCTAGTTTGATCATGTAATGCATTGTTTTTAAATTATTTTGTCTTCTGCGGTATGCCGCATATAACAAGCCGTCATAACGGCCTTACTCATAACAACAATGGGCCTTGAACCATGCAGGAATCCGCACGTGGCAGCACCGTTCCGATTGATGAACCCGCTTTTTTGGCCGAAGAGCGCGGGCTGAAGCGGTTGCGCTTCAGCAAGCCGATCGAAGAGGCGTTTCAGCACTATCTGCACGTCAAGATGGCCAGTCGAGTGGTGGTGGTAGCGGCGTCGTCCATCGTCTTCATGCTGCTGTTCATGTGGCTGGACTATATCTACCTGCCTCCCGAGCTGGCGCAGTACACCCTGAGCATCCGGCTGTTTGGGCTGGGGGTAATCTGTTTTGCCGTCTGGTACGCCAACCGCCCGGGGCGGGTGCCGCCGCGTCACGCGTTTGCGATGGCGACGGTCGGCTATATTTGCACGGGGTTGATGGTGGGGATGGTTATTACCATGGCGCGCGCCGCCGAGGTGCCGATTCGGGTAACCCACGATGGCCTGTATCTGGTGTTGCTGTCGGGCATGTTCCTGCTGGCCCTGCCGATGCGCCAGGCGGTACTGGGCTCCTGGGTCATCGTGCTGGGGTACCTGCTGGCCGAGCGGTTAATGGAGGCGCCGCCGTCGATGCTGATCTCTGACGGCATCTTTCTGTCCAACTTTGCGGTGATGGGGTCGCTTGGCACCTATCTGTACGAATACATGCAGCGCCGTGCGTATCTGAATGAACAATTGCTCGAAGCGGCCAGACGCCGAGCCGAGCATGAAAGCCAGAGCAAGACGCACTTCCTCGCAACCGCCAGCCACGACCTGCGTCAGCCGCTGCACGCCATGCTGTTGTTTATCCAGCACCTGCAGGAGCAGGTGCTCGATGGCGAGGCGCAGCGCACCGTGGGGCGCCTCAGCGACTCGACCCAGTTGCTGCAGGCGATGCTGAACTCGTTGCTGGATATCTCGCGCCTGAGTGTCGGTATGGTCAGGCCGCAGCTGCGGTCGTTCAATCTGGCGCCCTGGTTGCAGCGTCTGGCAGCCAGCCTGGATGGCTATGCGCAGCGCCGCGGCGTTCGGATTGAGGTTGAGTGCGCATCTTATCTGGCGGTACGCAGCGACACGCTGCTGCTGGAGCGGCTGCTGCGTAACTATCTCAACAACGCGCTGCTGCATGCTGACGCGACGCTGGTGCGGATTGAAGTTACGCGCAATGAGGAGCGCCTGCGGATTGCCGTGGTAGACAACGGTTGCGGGCTGGCGGAGGCCGATCAGGAGCGGATCTTCGAGGAGTTTACCCAGCTGCGCAATCCGGCCCGCACCCTGGACAAGGGGGTCGGTCTGGGGCTGAGCATCTGCCGCCAGATTCTGCGCTTGCTGGAGTATCCGTCCGGTGTCATTTCGCGGCTGGGCGAGGGCGCGCGGTTCTGGGTTGAAGTGCCAGCGGGTGAATGGCAGAAGCAGCCGGAGGAGCCGAGGCAAGCGATGACGCCCGTTCTGCAGGGGCAGGTAGCGCTGATCGAGAACGATCGGGTCAGCCGGGAGGCGATGCAGTCGTTGCTGTCGAGCTGGGGCTGCGTGGTCTGGGCGTTCGCCAGTGCCGACGAGGCGCTGACCGGTTTGGGTACCGCGAGCGTCGATGTGCTGCTGAGTGATTACCGGCTGGAGGGTGAACTCAACGGACTGGAGCTGATCAGGCAGCTTCGCGAGCGACGCATTTTCGGCGGCCCTGCGGCGCTGGTGACGGCAGACACCGCCGAAGAGCTGGTCGAGGCTGCGCGCCTGGCCGACCTGCAGCTACTGTACAAGCCGGTGCTGCCGGCGCGGCTGCGCCGGGTGGTGAACGAGATGCTGCAGCACGCCAGTCGCGCTACCTCGGGCGCCTGAGGGGGGTAGGGTCTGTTGCCATTTCGTTCGCCCGCCTGCCGGAGGCCATTTTTCGGCCAGGCAAGACGGAGGGAGCGCAGTGTGGTCGCTCCACATAAGCGACCGACAACGCAGCATGGCCGAAAAATGACCCCGGCCCTGCGGGTTGCGCCTGTAAAGCCGCCACTCGGCGTCGCTCGTCGCTTACGTGGAATGACCACGCTACGCTTCTCGCTCCTTGATTGGCGGCTTTACAGGCTGCAACAGGCGGGTGGACGAAATGGCAACAGACCCTAAAAGCTGACCAGACCGAGCTTGCGTGCCTGGCTGACGCATTCGGTGCGGTTGTGGCAGTTAAGTGCCGAGAACAGCGCCTTGAGATGGGTCTTGACGGTATCCTCCGACAGCGTCAGGCGTTGGCAGATCACCTTGTTGGGCAGGCCTTCGGCGAGCAGGTCGAGAATCTCCAGCTGGCGCGGGGTGATGCCCGCGTCACGGGCGCTGCTCTGCCGGTCGACGCTGAGGGATTCGTCGCCGATCACAATTTGCGCACCGTAGAGCAACTGGGTGACTGCGTTGATCAGGGTCTTGCCGTCGGTGGTTTTACTGATGAAGCCGGCGGCACCGAGTTGCAGGGCGGCTTCAAGGTCGCTGGGGCTGTTGCTGGCGGTAAGCATGGCGATGGGCACCATGGCGTCGGCGGCGCGCAATTTCTGCATCAGCGCCAGGCCGCTGCTGTCGGGCAGCTGCAGGTCGAGCAAGATCAGGTCGTAGGGGTGTTCGCGGACGCGCTGCAGCGCTTCGGCGGCATTGCGGGCGTGATCGAGCTGCACGCCTTCGCAGAGTGAACCAAGGGTCAATGTGAGGCCATCCAGGTAGATCTGATGGTCGTCAATCAGCAAAAGCCGGGTGTCCGGCGGCAAGCTGGTCATAGGTCGTCCTCGACTCGAATGCCGTCGATTGCCGGGAGCAATGGCGGCTTTGTTATTGTGTGCCGCCTGATGATATGCAAAGCCCGCGGCGAGCACCACCCCGGACTTCGCCTGTATGGCTCAATCGCGTGGTGACAGTTGCTGGCGCAACGCCTGAATGTCATCGCGCAGCGCCTGCAGCTCGGTCAGCAGGGCCTGCTGGTCAGGTTGCTCCGGCTCTGGCTGGGCCTCGCTATTGGCTTCACGCTGATGTTGGATGGCATCGACAATGACCGCGATGAACAGGTTCAGCATCATGAAGGTGGCGATCAGAATGAAGGGCACGAAGTACAGCCAGGCGTAGGGAAACTCCTCCATCACCGGGCGCACGATGCCCATCGACCAGCTCTCCAGGGTCATCACCTGAAACAGCGTGTAGAGGCTGGCGCCGAGCGTGCCGAACCACTCGGGAAAGGCCTCGCCAAATAGCTGGGTGGCGATGACAGCGGCGACGTAGAAGATCAGCCCCAGCAAGGCGACGATGCTGCCCATGCCCGGCAGCGACGACAGCAGTGACTGCACGACGATTTTCATGCTTGGCACGATGGAGATCAGGCGCAGCACCCGCAGTACGCGCAGGGCGCGCAGCACCGCCAGTGGGCCGCTGGCCGGGATCAGTGCAATGGCAACCACCAGGGTATCGAACAGTCCCCAGGGGTCGCGCAGCAGCCGCCAGCCATGGGCGACAAAGCGCAGGCCGATCTCGATGACGAAGCAGCCCAGAATGAGCTGATCCAGCAGGCGCAACAGGCCACCCCAGCGCTGCATCACGGTCGGGGCGGTTTCCAGCCCTAGAATCACCGCGTTGATCAGAATCAGGGTGGTGATGAGATATTGAAAGCGCGGGCGTTCCAGCCAGGCGGCAAGACGCTCACGCCAGGGCGCGTTAAGTTCCAGAGTCGTATTCATGGTGTTCTTCGGGAGAGGCAATCACGGCCCGCGGCGCGGGCCATTGGTCTTAATGCTCGTTTTCTGCAAAGGCGCAGAGTGTGTAGGTCGGGATGCCGGAGTCCTGCATGTGACGAGAGCCGCCGAGATCGGGCAGGTCGATGATGGCAGCGGCTTCGTAGACATGGGCGCCGCTCTGACGAACCAGGCTGGCCGCGGCCAGGAAGGTGCCGCCGGTGGCGATCAGGTCATCCAGCAGCAGTACCTGTTCACCGCCGGACAGGGCGTCGCGGTGCATCTGCATGGTGGCTTCGCCGTATTCGGTGGCGTAGCTGGCGCCGATGGTGTCGGCAGGCAGCTTGCCGGCCTTGCGAAACAGCACCAGCGGGCGATTCAGTTCATAGGCCAGAATGGATCCGATCAGAAAGCCGCGTGCGTCGATGGCGCCGATGTGGGTCACCGGGCTGTCGATGTAGCGCTGAATCAGGCTGTCAGCCACCATGCGCAGGCCTTTGGGCGACTGGAACAGCGGGGTGATGTCGCGAAAGGTCACGCCTTCCTTGGGAAAGCCGGGAACCGGCCGAATCAGGGATTTGATGGCGTATTCGTCAAAGATCATCGGGAGGTCCTGAATCAATCAGTCGAGTTGACCACCGGCCAGCGCACACAGCTCGCCGTGGTTGAGAATTTCAACTTCCTTGCCGTCGGCGGCGATCAGCCCCTGCTGCTGGAAGCGGGTAAACACCCGGGACACGGTTTCAACGGCCAGACCAAGGTAGTTGCCGATGTCATTGCGTGACATGGCCAGGCGGAACGAGCGTGCCGAGTAGCCGCGGGCGCGGAAGCGCGCTGACAGGTTGATCAGCAGTGTGGCAATGCGCTCGTCGGCGGTTTTCTTCGACAGCAGCATCATCATCTGCTGGTCGTCGCGGATTTCGCGGCTCATCAGGCGCATCACCTGGCGGCGCAAGGTCGGCATGCTGGCGGTGAGATCATCGAGCCGTTCAAAGGGAATTTCGCACACCGAGGTGGTTTCGAGCGCGACAGCGGTGACCGGCTGACGCTCACCGTCCATGCCGGACAGGCCGATCAGCTCGCTGGCCAGATGGAAGCCGGTGATCTGCTCCACGCCGGCGTCATCGACGGTAAAGGTTTTTACCGTGCCGGAACGCAGTGCGTAGAGGGAGTTGAACGGGTCGCCCTGACGGAACAGGACTTCGCCTTTGCGCATTGGCTTGCCACGCTTGACGATGCTGTCGAGCGTGTCCAGCTCCTGATCCTGCAGCGCCAGTGGCAGGCACATGGCGGCGAGGCTGCAGTCCTTGCAGTGCGCTTCGGGAAGCGCTTTGAGTTTGATTGCATCGGTCATGACGGTGACGGCTCTGTGTGTCGATGGGCAAAGCGTACAACATGCGCGGCAGAGCTGCCACGCCCGGGAGTGTTGCAATAGGTGTTCAGTGGTGTGCGTGATGGCTCTGGGACGGCAGGCTCAGCTGCTGGATCAGCCATTGCTGGTGCGGCCCGGGCAGAGTCCAGACGCCGAACAGGATGACCATAATCGCGGCGCTGACTCGCAGGCTGCGGCGGCGCAGCAGGGCGGTCAGGCGTTCTGCCGCGGCACCAGTGGCGAGCAGCGTCGGCAGGGTACCGAGGCCGAAAGCCAGCATCAGCAGGGCAGAGCTGCCGGCACTGCCGTGGCTGCTGCTCCAGATCAGGGTGCTGTAGACCAGGCCGCAGGGCAGCCAGCCCCAGAGTGCACCGAGCAGCAGTGCCTGACCCGGGCGCTGCACCGGCAGCAGGCGGCGGGCGTGCGGCTCGATATGGCGCCAAAGGCCCCGGCCCAGCCCTTCAATCCGGGTAAGGCCGGACCACCAGTTGGCCAGATATAAGCCCATGGCGATCATCAGCAGGCCGGCAATGCTGCGCAGGATGATATCGAGCCCCGCGCTGTGCAGTGCCCAGCCAACGCTGCCAATCAGCGCCCCGGCCAGGGTGTAGCTGGCGATGCGGCCGCTGTTGTAGGCCAGCAGCAGGCGCCAGAGTGGCCAACCGCGGCGCTGTTCTGGCGGAATGGCCATGGTCAGCGCACCCATCAGGCCGCCGCACATGCCAATACAGTGGCCGCCGCCAAGCAGGCCGAGGGCCAGCGCGGTGAGTAATTGGGGAATGAGCAGATCGGTCACTGCGGGCGGTCGCCGTCGTCTTGGGAGGTGCTTTCGCTGGATTCTTCGCGCTGCTGGGCGGCCAGATGCGCTGGATCGTCGTCGTCGAACAGGATGCTGTGGGCGGGGCTGTCGAGGTCGTCGTACTGACCGTTATTTACGGCCCAGTTGAACAGCCAGATGGCGATGATGACCAGGGCTATGGCGATCGGGACCAGAATGTAGAGGACGGTCATGCGCTTGGCTCCGGTTGGGCGTGCGTGGCAGCGCCGGGTGCGGGCTGCTTGATGCGGGTTAGCCGCAGCGCGTTCAGGACCACCAGCAACGAGCTGAGCGACATGCCCAGCGCGGCCAGGGCTGGAGTGATGAAGCCGAACGCGGCCAGCGGCAGCACGGCGAGATTATACAGGGTAGCCCAGCCGAGGTTTTCGATCATGATTGCGCGGGTCTTGCGGGCAATTGTCATGGCCTGCAGCAGGGCGCCAAGACGGCTGCCAAGCAGCACGGCGTCGGCATTGGTCTTGGCCAGATCGGAGGCGTTGCCCATGGCCACGGAAATGTCGGCACTGGCCAGTACCGGCACATCATTCACGCCGTCGCCGAGCATCATCACTTTCTCGCCAGCGGCCTGGCGGGCCTGCACGAAGGCCAGCTTGGCGTCCGGACTGGCGTTGCCGATGGCCTGCACGATGCCCAGTTCGCGGGCGACGCGATCGACGACGCGTTGATGGTCGCCGGACAGCAGAACGATGTCCAGGCCGCGGGCGCGCAGGCCGTCAATCAGCTCGCCGGCGTCGCTGCGCAGGCGATCATTGAGGGCAAACCAGCACAGCGCTCCCTGTTCCCCGGCGAGCAGCAGCCACTGGCCGTCGCCGGCGGGGCGTTCGGGCTCCGCCTGGCCGGATAGCGCCATTGCGAACTCGGGTTTGCCGATACGCAGCAATTGGCCGTCGCAGCTGCCCTCCAGACCTTGGCCCGGGGTGTTGTTGCTGTGGCTGGCTTGTTCGCTGCTGCGGCCAAAGGCGCGGGCGATCGGGTGCTCGGAATGGCTTTCCAGCATCTGCGCCCAGCGCAGGGCCTGATCCGCATTCACGCCGGAAAAGGGCAGAACCTGCTCAAGGGTCATGCGGCCCTCGGTCAGGGTGCCGGTCTTGTCCAGGATGACCGTCTGGATCTGCGGCAGGCCTTCCAGCACGTGACCGCGGGTGACGAGCAGTCCCAGCTTGTGCAAGCTGCCGGTGGCCGTGGTCAGCGCAGTGGGGGTGGCCAGCGACAGGGCGCAGGGGCAGGTGGCGACCAGCATGGCCAGCACGATCCAGAAAGCGGTATGCAGGTCAGCCGCCCACCACCAGGCGCTGCCGACCACAACCGCAGCGAGCAGCACGACCAGCAGAAAATACTGGGCAACATCGTCAGCCAGACGGCCGAGTCGCGGCTTGTCGGACTGGGCCCGTTCCAGCAGACGGACGATGGCGGACAGCCGGGTTTGGTCGCCCAGCGCATCGATACGCAGGCGCAGCGGCCCTTCAACGTTGAGGGTGCCGGCGGTGACGGTATCCCCGGCGGCTTTGGCAATCGGCAGGTACTCGCCGGACAGCGCGGACTCATCGACGCTGCTCTGGCCGCTGACAATGGTGCCGTCGGCTGGAATGCTTTCGCCCGGTTTCACCTCGACCACGTCCCCGCAGCGCAGCTCATCGAGCATGATGCGCCGGGCGTTGCCGGCGGCGTCGATGCGCACCGCGCTGGGCGGCAGCAGATTGACCAGTTTGGCGGTGCTTTCCACCGTTCGCTGGCGCGCGCGCCGCTCCAGATAACGGCCAGCCAGCAGGAACAGGGCAAACATGGTCACCGAGTCGAAGTAGACCTCGCCGCTGCCGGTCAGGGTGGCGTAGATACCGGCCAGATAGGCGCCGCCGATGGCCAGCGAGACGGATACATCCATGCTCAGCCGGCGGTTGCGCAGGTCGCGCCAGGCGCCTTGAAAGAACGGTGCGCAGCTGTAGAACACCACCGGGGTGGTCATCAGCAGGCTGGCCCAGCGCAGCAGGTGGGCCATGCGCTCGGTGACGTCCTGGTTGAATTCTTCGGACAGCGCCATGGTCGCCATCATCACCTGCATGAACAGCAGGCCAGCCAGGCCGAGGCGGCGCAGGTAACGGCGGTTCTCCGCGGCGATCTGTTCGGAGGCTTTGTCCGGCTCGTAAGGATGGGCGGCGTAGCCGATCTTGCGCAGGGTCTTGAGCAGGGTGGACAGTTGCGTCTGGCTGTCCTGCCAGCGCAGGCTCAAGCGTTGATTGCCCATATTGAGGGCGACCTCGCTGACCCCCGGTTGAGCGCGCAGGTGACGTTCGATCAGCCAGCCGCAGGCGGCGCAGCTGATTCCCTCTACCAGCAGCACGGCCTGCTGCTCGTCGCCTTCGCGGCGGGTGAAGCGCTGTTGCACGTCATCACGGTCGTACAGTTCCAGCTCTTCCTGCAGCGCTCGCGGCATGGCCTCGGGGTTGGCCGAGGTCTCGGTGCGGTGGCGGTAGTAGGAGTCCAGGCCAGCGCTGCAGATAGCCTCTGCCACGGCCTGACAGCCGGGGCAGCACATCGGGCGCTGCTCGCCGAAAATACTGACGTGCCAAGGCGCGCCGGAGGGTACCGGCTCGCCGCAGTGGTAACAGGGGGTGGGGTGGGACATGCCTTACTTCGTGGTCAGCTGGTATTGCTTGCCCTTGGCGATATTCAGCTCCCCGGTCAGGCGCCATCCGTCGTCGCCTGCGTTGTCCGGGTCACTCAGTTCGATATAGCGACGCCCGTCTACTCGATTCTCCAGCTGACCGGTGTAGGTGTTGCCCTGAATCTGCCGCAGCACAACGCTGCGGTCGCGGGAGGCGTGGGCCGGGGAGATCAAATCGAGCTTCAGCGTAGCCGGTAGCGTTTGCAGCTGGCCGTCGAGCTGCAGACTGATATCGCCGGTGAGGTCATCGATACTGAACGCGGCGCCAATGCCCAGCTTGCTGGCATTGTGGTCCTGGTCCAGATACTGGTTGATGGCCTTGCCTTCGCTGTAATAGTTGTCGCGCACCAGGCTGTCCGGGTTGAAGCTGGCAATCATCAGCAGGCCAACCCCGATCAGCACGGCAAAACCGAGGATGGCGATGATGAACCACGCCCAGAACTGCTTGTACCAGGGTGAGGCGGAAGTGTGTTGCTGGGTCATGCTTGATCCTGTGGTCATCAGCGAATCGTCGGGGCCATGAAGCGGCTCTCTGCTTCGGCGCGCACGTTGTCGTCATCGGTAGCGATCACCTCAAAGGTAATCGCGATGTTGGTCGCGCCGTTCAGCTCCGCCGGGTTCATCTGCACGTTGAGCGGCAACTCAAGCTTGCGGTTGGGTGCCACCGTGAGGCGGCTGTCGGGCAGCTCCAGCTTCAGGCCGGGGTGTCCTTCGACGTCGATCCGATAGGTTCGCTCGGTCTGTGCCTTGTTGAAAATTTTGACAATGTACACGTTCTCGACATCACCGGCACTGGTTTCTCGATACAGAACGTTGCGGTCGCGCTCGATATCCAGCGATACCTGACTGAGGCTGCCGACGGTGATGATGAACAGGCTGATCATCGCCACCAGCGCTGCCCCGTAACCCAGCAGGCGAGGGCGCAACCAGTGAGTGGTCTTGCCTTCTAGCTCGTGCTCGGTGGTGTAGCGGATCAGGCCGCGCGGGTATTCCATCTTGTCCATGATCTCGTCGCAGGCGTCGACGCAGGCGGCGCAGCCGATGCATTCGTACTGCAGGCCTTCGCGAATGTCGATGCCGGTTGGGCAGACCTGCACGCAGACCTGGCAGTCGATGCAGTCGCCCTTGCCAACCTCGGCAGGGTCGATGCCTTTCTTGCGTGAGCCGCGCGGATCACCGCGTTTGGCGTCATAGGAAACGATCAGGGTGTCGGCATCGAACATCACGCTCTGGAAGCGGGCGTAGGGGCACATGTAGATGCACACCTGCTCGCGCAACCAGCCTGCGTTGATGTAGGTGGCTGCGGTGAAGAAGAACACCCAGAACAGCGCCCAGCCGGCGATCTGCAAGGTGAACAAATCCACGAACAGGCCGCGGATCGGGGTGAAGTAGCCGACAAAGGTAATCGCGGTGATCAGCGAGACCGCCAGCCAGATGCTGTGTTTGGCCGCCTTGCGCATGAACTTGTTGGCGTTCATCGGGGTGTTGTCGAGCTTGAGGCGCGCGTTACGCTCACCTTCGGTAACGCGTTCGGCCCACATGAAAATCCAGGTCCAGACGGTCTGCGGGCAGGTGTAGCCGCACCAGATTCGGCCAGCGAATACGGTGATGAAGAACAGGCCAAAGGCGCAGATGATCAGCAGGAACGAGAGCAGGAAGAAGTCTTCCGGCTGGAAGGTCGCGCCAAAGATATGGAACTGGCGTGCCGGCAGGTCCCAGAGTACCGCCTGGCGGTCGCCCCACGGCAGCCAGACGGTGCCGAAGTAGAGCAGAAACAGAAAACCAACACCGAGCAGGCGAATGTTCTTGAACAGGCCCTTGTAGGAGCGGGTCTGGATCTTGTTGCGCTTGGCGTACAGGTCGATGGTTTCGACCTCTGGGGTTACATCTTCGAGAGGGATCTTGCTCATGGTCAGGCTAACCCTATCAGGCAGGTAGGATGGCTCGGCAGACTGGCCTCGCGTAGGGACAGACTTTGCCTTCAGTACTGAAAATAGACCGCTTGGACCAGTAGAACAATGCGACCGGTAGTCGCGCGCAGGATCTGTTGATCTGGGTCATAAAGCAAAACGGGGAGACATTGTCTCCCCGTTTGCTGTCAAACCACCTTTCGGTTTACTGCTCGTCTTTGTGCGACAGGCTGTAAACGTAAGAGGCGAGCATGTGGATCTTGTCCTCGCCCAGGTGTGCCTGAGTCGGCATGTGACCGTTACGACCGTAGCGAATGGTCTGCTGCACCTGCAGGAAGCTGGAACCATACAGCCAGACGTCGTCGGTCAGGTTCGGCGCACCCAACTGCTGGTTGCCCTTGCCGTCAGGGCCGTGGCAAACCGCGCAGGTGTTGCTGTAGGTGGTCTTGCCGGCGGCCAGATCAACACCTTCGGTTTCCAGACCGGACAGGCTGCGGACATAGCCGGAGACATTGCGTACGCCGTCTTCACCGATAACCGCCAACCAGGCCGGCATTGCAGCCTGACGGCCGCCACGCAGGGTGGTCTTGATGGTTTCCGGGTCGCCGCCGTACAGCCAGTCGTTGTCGGTCAGGTTCGGGAAGCCGAACGCGCCGCGGGCGTCAGAACCGTGGCAAACCGAGCAGTTGGTGGCGAACAGGCGTTGGCCGATGGCAACTGCTTCGGCGTCTTTAGCCACTTCTTCTACCGGCATGGCAGCGTACTTGGCAAAGATCGGCGCAAACAGTTCTTCCGCTTTGGCTACTTCAGCTTCGTACTGGCTTTCCTGGGTCCAGTTCAGGTAGCCCGGCCACTTGCCGAGACCCGGGAACAGGAACAGATAACCGGCAGCGAAGATCATGGTCAGGATGAACAGCATGAACCACCAGCGGGGTAGCGGGTTGTCGTACTCTTCAATTCCGTCGAAGCTGTGACCTACGGTCTGATCGGTCGGGCCGGGGCGCTGGGTTTTGCGGGTCGCCAGCAGCAGCCAAAGGATCAAGCCCAGGCAGGTCAGGGTCAGGATAACAATGTACCCGCTCCAGAAATTAGTCATTACTTGTTACTCCTAGCATCTTTGTGCTGCTCTTCCGCGGTCTCGTGCACGTCGTCGTCGGCAAACGGCAGCTGAGCGGCTTCATCGAAGTCTTTCTTCTTGTAAGAGCTGTAAGCCCATACAACGACGCCGATGAACGCCACCATGGCGAAGACGGTACCGAGACCCTGGAGAGTGCTGTTATCCATGGTGGCTTACCGATCCGACAGGACAGTGCCGAGGTGCTGCAGGTAGGCAATCAGAGCATCCATTTCGGATACGCCCTGAACGGCTTCCTTGGCACCGGCGATGTCTTCGTCGGTATAGGGGACACCCATGCTGCGCAGCACTTCCATCTTCTTGGCGGTGTACTTGCCATCAAGTACGCCGTCTTGCAGCCAAGGGAAGGCAGGCATCTTGGATTCCGGCACTACGTCCTGAGGCTTGATCAGGTGAGCGCGGTGCCAGTCGTCGGAGTAACGAGCGCCGACACGGGCCAGGTCCGGACCGGTACGCTTGGAGCCCCACAGGAAGGGGTGTTCCCAAACGCTTTCACCGGCTACCGAGTAGTGACCATAACGCTCGGTCTCGGCGCGGAACGGGCGGATCATCTGCGAGTGGCAGCCTACGCAACCTTCGCGGATGTAGATGTCGCGGCCTTCCAGCTCAACCGCGGTGTAAGGGCGCAGGCCCTCAACCGGCTCGGTTGTTTCCGGCTGGAAGAACAGCGGGACGATCTGAACCAGACCACCGAAGCTGATCGCGATGACGATCAGCACGACCATCAGGCCAAGGTTTTTTTCTACTGTTTCATGCAGTTTCATTTAACGCGTCCCTCAGGCAGTCTGTGCGGCGGCTTCGAGGTCGGCCGCTTTGCTCTGGCGCACGGTACGCCATACGTTGTAGGCCATCAGCAGCATGCCGATCAGGAAGAAGGCACCGCCCAGTGCGCGGACCATAAAGCCCGGGTGGCTGGCTTCCAGTGCTTCAACGAAGGAGTAGGTCGGAGTGCCGTCGATGTTCACAGCGCGCCACATCAGGCCCTGGGTAATGCCGTTGACCCACATGGAGACGATGTACAGCACGGTGCCGATAGTCGCCAGCCAGAAGTGAGCATTGATCAGCGGGGTGCTGTACATGGCTTCACGGCCGAAGACTTTCGGGATCAGGTGATACAGCGAACCGATGGAGATCATGGCAACCCAGCCCAGAGCACCGGCGTGTACGTGACCAATGGTCCAGTCGGTGTAGTGGGACAGCGCGTTGACGGTCTTGATCGCCATCATCGGGCCTTCGAAGGTCGACATGCCGTAGAACGCCAGGGACACAACCAGGAAGCGCAGGATCGGGTCGGTGCGCAGTTTGTGCCAGGCGCCGGACAGGGTCATCATGCCGTTGATCATGCCGCCCCAGGAGGGAGCCAGCAGAATCAGGGACATGATCATGCCCAGGGACTGAGCCCAGTCAGGCAGAGCGGTGTAGTGCAGGTGATGCGGACCGGCCCAGATGTAGATGGAGATCAGCGCCCAGAAGTGCACGATGGACAGGCGATAGGAGTAGATCGGACGCTCGGCCTGCTTGGGAACGAAGTAGTACATCATGCCCAGGAAGCCGGCAGTCAGGAAGAAACCAACCGCGTTGTGGCCGTACCACCACTGGATCATCGCATCCGTTGCACCGGCGTACATGGAGTACGACTTGGTCAGGCTGACCGGAATCGCCATGCTGTTGACGATGTGCAGGACGGCAACGGTGAGGATGAAGCCACCGAAGAACCAGTTACCCACATAGATGTGCTTCATCTTGCGCTTCATGATGGTGCCGAAGAACACCAGAGCATAGCTGACCCAGACGACAGCAATCAGGATGTCGATCGGCCATTCCAGCTCAGCGTACTCCTTGCTGGAGGTCAGACCCATCGGCAGGGTAATGGCGGCGAGCACGATGACTGCCTGCCAGCCCCAGAACGTGAAGGCAGCCAGGCCATCAGAGACCAGGCGAGCCTGCGAGGTACGCTGTACCACGTAGTAGGAAGTGGCAAACAGGGCACATCCGCCAAAGGCGAAGATGACCGCGTTAGTGTGCAACGGACGCAGGCGTCCGAAGGTAGTCCACGGCAAGCCAAAATTCAGTTCGGGCCAGACCAGTTGGGACGCAATGAAGACGCCCATGGCCATGCCCACGATACCCCAGACCACCGTCATGACGGCGAACTGGCGTACCACCTTATAGTTATAGGCTGTCGGAGTGGTAGCTGTGCTCATGCGAGATTCCACGGATAGCAGTTGGTTTATGGGTATTAAAGCGCTGGCAAGTATGAGGAAAGCCCGCGCTCATTGCAATGACATAGGTCAGTGCTACGGCGCCTTGCAGAGCCTTTGGACTGTTCCGGCGCGGAGCAAAAGCAGCTGCTTCCCGACGCCGTGAGGCAACGTCATGAACGCTGCCGGGTGGCCGATGCAAGGGCGTCGCTTCGGTCCATCGGACGTATGACGCTGCATTCTGTCCTGTCAGCCTAGTCAGCGATCCCGTATCTGTGAAGCTGGAGAAAGATGCCATCGTGTGACAAGGTGTCGCACTGTTTCAGTGCGGATATATAAAGGAAAACATGACTGTTTCTTTTCTTGTCGACGAACCGGCTGCGCAGCCCGTCGCCCAACTGTTGCTGGCACATGGTGCCGGCGCGCCAATGGACAGCCCGTTTATGAACCTGCTGGCTGCGGCGCTTGCCGCCCATGGAGTGCGGGTTCTGCGTTTTGAGTTTCCGTATATGGCCGAGCGTCGAGAAACCGGCCGCAAGCGCCCGCCGAACCCGATGCCGGTGCTGGAAGCCGCGTTTCGTGAACAGGCAGCGCGGCTCGATGGGCCGTTCCTTGTCGGTGGCAAATCCATGGGCGGGCGGGTTGCGAGCATGCTCGCGGCTGACCTTGGGGCCGCAGGGTTCATCTGCTTTGGCTATCCGTTCCACCCGCCGGGCAAGCCGGAGCGTACCCGGACCGATCACTTGCAGCAGCTGCAATGTCGGGGCTTGATTGTGCAGGGAACCAGAGACCCCTTTGGCAAGCCAGAGGAGGTTGCCACGTACGGCCTGGATCAGGCGCTGGCGCTGCACTGGCTTGAGAGTGGCGAGCATGACTTCAAGCCGCTGAAGGCCAGCGGCCTGACGCAGGAGGGGTTGATAGACGAGGCTGCCATCGCCGCTGCGGCGTTCGTACGAGCGTTGAGCGAGGGGCGCGCTGATTAATTCAACATGCGCTGGAAGCTGGCAGCCAGACTGTATTGCTTCCAGCTTCCAGCTTCCAGCTTCCAGCCCCGCTCAGAGCCCCAGCGCTGCCGGCATGACGGCGGCAGACATGGTGCCCCAGCGGCGGCCTTTGACCATGAGCGGTACGTACAGCACAAAGACCACGGTGGTGCTGCCCGGCATTACGAAGGTGCCGAGGTTCAGATAGGTGCAGCTGCCCATGACCCGCAGGTCGCTTTCGTTGGTGACCGCAAAGCGCTTGTAGTTGCTGCGCGCCGCATCGATGCGCGGGTCGCCGGTCGGCGGTTGCGATGACGCGCTGCGGCTGGTCGGCAGATAGCCCTTCTCGTTGACCGCAGCCATATAGACGATGCCGTCCTTGCCGCCTTTGTCCCAGTCGTCGAGCAGCGGGCGAATGCGCTCGATAAAGGCGTCGGCCCAGCGCACGTCGTGCTTCGGCGGATTGGTGTTGGCGATCGGCGTGTAGTTCTGATCGAACAGGTCCACACCGGCATCGGCAATCTGTTCAAGCCGGGATTCGATCTCACGACGACGCCCCATCAGCAGTTCGGTTACCGCCTCCATATGGCCTTCACCGATACGGAAACCGGCCAGCGAGCGCAGGGCAAGATTGGTGTTGTCGCGCAGTGAGTCTGCCTGGCGGAAGCTCGATTCCATGTGTTTGGTAATGGTCAGGCTGAGGTCGCGGATCTCGCCGCCATGCTGCAGGGTCTCGGTGTTGGTCGCGGTGAGCTGTTCCAGCGCGCTGCTGACCATCAGCAGGTCGTCGTTGGCGCGCTGGAAATCATCGACCATCGCGTCGAACTGGTCCGCGGCGCTGCTGACGGCCAGGCCGGTGCTTTCGGTCTGTTCGAGAATTTCCTGGGTTTGCTGATCAGCACCGGACATTGCACTGGTCATCTGTTCCATCAGTTGACTGATCTGATCCGCCGCGTTGCCGACCTTGAAGGACAGGTTACGCACTTCATCGGCGACAACGGCAAAGCCGCGGCCTTGCTCGCCCGCTCGAGCGGCCTCGATGGCTGCGTTGAGCGCGAGCATGTTGGTCTGGGCGGAAAAGTCCTGCACCGTGGTCAGAATCTCGCGAATGCGGCTGGAACTGGCGTTTAGCGCGTTGACGTTGTCCTGGAAACCGGCCATCGCCTCACTGATCTGATGCATCTGGCTGCGGGCATCATTCATCTGCAGGCGCGATTGGCGAGCGACATCCAGATTGCGCGAGTTAACTTCCGTCACGCCGGTGGCGCGGTGGGAGATGTCCTGCAGAGCGCCGGTGGTTTGCTCGCTGGCCTGGAAGATCAGTTCTGACAGTTGCTGCTGGACCTTGGCGTCCTGCGCAGCCTGCTCCGTCAGCAATCGGCTGTTGGCCGAGGCTAGCGCGGTGGCCAGACTGTTCTGCTGCAGCTCTATGATGATGCTGCGCAGACGATTGTTCAGCGCGCCGAATGCCAGGCTGGTTTCGTCCTGTTCCAGGCGCAGCTGTTCTGGCCGCAGGTCGATTTGGCTGCCGTTGATGCGTTTGAACAAGGTACCAAATCCGCCTTGCTGGCGTGGTCCGGCAAGACTGAGTACGGTGAAGGCCAATGTCGGGATGATCATCAGCAGCGCAGCCCAAAACAGCAGGCCGCTGGTACTGGTCAGCACGGCGGCAAAAAAGAAGGTTCTTCACGGAATCCCGGGAAAGACAGAAACAAGAACGCCGGTTTGAGAGA
>JAYNRF010000035.1:0-17454 GCA_038114645.1 Pseudomonadaceae bacterium
CCGAAGCCGAAGCCGAAGCCGAAGCCGAAGCCGAAGCCGAAGCCGAAGCCGAAGAGATCGTGGACTTCAGCGACTTTGAGCTGCCCGAACTCGACCCCGCCGAACCGGCAGAGGATGCCGAGCAGGCGCTTCCGCTTGTTGCTGTTGACGATGATGATCTTGAGCTGGCCGGGCTTGAGCCCGACCTGTCGCCCGAGGCGCAGAGCGATGCGCTGGAATTGGCGGACTTTGAAGCGCCCGCGGAACCGGAGGCGGACTGGGCGCTGCCCGAGCTGGAGGAGCTGCCGCTTGCCGAGCTTGAACATACTGAAACTGAAGAGCCTGACGCAACGCTGGCGGAGTTTGCGCCGAGCGAGCCTGAGGCAATTGATTTAGAGCCGTTGGCAGATCAGGCTGCTGAACAGCCAGAGCCAGAGCCAGAGCCAGAGCCAGAGCCAGAGCCAGAGCCAGAGCCAGAGCTGGCGGGCGGCATGGATCCGATGTTGCTGGAGATCTTCCGCAACGAAACCCGTAATCATATTGATCAGATCAACGCCTACCTGAGCGATTGCCGTGAGTACGGTACGCCGCGGGCGTTGAGTGACGCGCTGCAGCGCGCGCTGCATACGCTTAAGGGCAGTGCGCACATGGCGGGCATTCAGCCGATTGCGCTGTTGGCTACGCCGCTGGAAAAGTTGACCAAGGACTTCAAGGCCAATCTCATTCCGGCGGATCAGGCCATGGCCGATTTGCTGGGCGATGCGGTGGCCTTGTTCGAGGCCGGGCTGGAGCAGTTGGCCTTTGCGCCACAGCAGGCAATTCCCGGATCTGACGCCTTCCTCCAGCGTATCGAGGCCGTACGCGAACAGGGGCTGACCGCGCGAGACAGCGGCAGAGCAGACCTGGAAAGCGGCGCGGGTGCCGATCTGATGTCGATCTTCCTGACCGAAGGCATCGACCTCTTGCTGGACGTCAGCGATGAGCTGAACGTGCGTGCACCGGGCAGCGTTCCCGAGTTGAATAGCGCCGAGCTGGCGGTCAGCCTGCGCGCCCTGGCCGAGGTGGCGGGCGACGTTGAGCTGGCACCGCTGGAGCGTCTGGCCGACGTGCTTGAGCAAGTGCATGATCGCCTGCGCTCCGAGTTGCTGGAACTCGATGAGGATGTGCTGAACGCACTGGCGGCGGGCCATGACCGGCTGATCAGCATGATGGATCAGGTGGCGGCTCACCAGCATCTGCTTCCGGCCGACACGGAAATACGAGTGTTGCAGGCGCTGATCCCTGGTGGTTCGGAACATCAGCCGCAGGCGCTGGCGCCCGTTGCGGCAGCACCGGCGGACGGCAGCTGGAGTCTCAGTGAGGCTGGGACTGACGCCGAACTGGTGGACATCTTCCTGGAAGAAGCGCAGGAAATTATTGATAGCGCTGCGGGCAGTTTGCAGCAGTGGATTGCCGACACCGGCAACACGATCGCGGTTGAAGCCCTGCAGCGTGATTTGCACACCCTCAAGGGTGGCGCCCGGATGGCTGAAATTCGCCCGGTCGGCGATCTTGCCCACGAGATGGAGTTCGTTTACGAGGGGCTGTGCGACGGACGTTACCAGTCCAGCGAAGGCCTGATTGCCTTGCTGCACGCTTGTCACGACGCGCTCGCCGAGATGGTTGAAGGGGTCGTTGCCTCCAGACCCATCAGCGACGGCGCTGCGTTGATTGCCGCGATCAACGGGTTCCGCAAGAATCCGGCGCAGGTACCGGTGTTGCCGGGCGCCGAACCGGTGGCCAGCCAGCCAGCGGAGCGCATTGCCGCCGATCCTGTGCCGACGCCGGCAATGCAGGGCATGCTGGCGATGTTTGTCGAGGAAGCCCAGGAATTGCTGGGCCCCTGTGAATGGCTGTTTGCCGCCAAGGATAACGACGCCGCTGCTGCGGCTGACTTGCTGCACCGGGTACAGACCCTCAAGGGCAGTGCCCGCCTGGCCGGGCAGCATGGCCTGGCCGAGCAGGCCAAGCAGCTCGAAGGGGCGCTGACCGGCGGAACGGCGCAGGAGTCTCAACTGACTGGCTTGCAGGAGGCGCTGGCCCAGCTGGCATCGGGAGCCGAAGCGCTGGCACCGATCCCGGCTCCGGTAGCGCCGCTGCCTGCTGTTGCCGAGCCTGAGGCTAAGCTGCCGGCAGCCAGCAACGACGGCATGTCTTTGGCCGAAGTTAACGCGGTACTTAAGCAGGCGATGGAGGCGGATACCTCGAGCGCAGGTGAGAGCGGCAAACGCGCCACCACGCAGGAAAGCGTCAAGGTGCCTGCAGCGCTGCTCGAAGAGCTGGTCAACCTCGCCGGCGAAACCTCTATTTTCCGTGGTCGCATCGAGCAGCAAGTCACCGACGTTGCACAGATTCTCGAAGACGTGGAAAGCACCATTGATCGCGTGCGTGATCAGTTGCGCCGCCTCGACATGGAAACCCAGGCGCAGATTCTCTCGCGTCACCAGGATCAGATGGGGCCCGGTTACGAAGACTTCGATCCGCTGGAAATGGACCAGTACTCGCAACTGCAGCAGCTGTCGCGCTCGCTGTTCGAGTCCGCGTCCGACTTGCTTGACCTGAAGGAGACCCTGGCAACCCGTAGTCGTGACGCGGAAACTCTGCTGCTGCAGCAGGCACGGGTTAATACCGAGTTGCAGGAAGGCTTGATGCGCACCCGCATGGTGCCGTTCGAACGTTTGGTGCCGCGTCTGCGCCGGGTTGTTCGTCAGGTTGCCAGCGAGCTGGGCAAGCAGGTTGATATCGCCATCGGCAATGCCGAAGGGGAGATGGACCGCAGCGTCCTTGAGCGCATGATCGGGCCGCTGGAGCACATGTTGCGCAATGCGGTTGACCACGGTATCGAGTCGCCCGAGCAGCGTGCCGCCAGTGGCAAGCCGCGCGAAGGACGGATCAGGCTGGACCTGCAGCGTGAGGGCGGCGAGATCGTGCTGACCCTGCAGGACGACGGCGCCGGCATCAATCTGGAGGCAGTGCGCCGCAAGGCCATCGAGCGTGGTCTGATGGATGCGGATGCCGATCTGACCGATCAGGAAGTGCTGCAGTACATTCTGGAGGCCGGTTTCTCCACCGCCGAGAAGGTCACCCAGATTTCTGGCCGCGGCGTTGGTATGGACGTGGTCAACGCGGAGGTCAAGCAACTCGGCGGCAGTATGACGTTGACGACTGAACCCGGTAATGGCTCGACGTTCATCATTCGCCTGCCGTTTACCGTGTCGGTTAACCGTGCGCTGATGGTGTATTCGGGTGAGGATCTGTACGCCATCCCGCTCAACACCATCGAGGGTATCGTGCGGGTTTCCGGGTACGAGCTGGAAGCCTATTACGCGCCCGACGCGCCGCCGTTCGAATACGCCGGCAAGACCTATGACTTGCGCTATCTGGGGGATCTGCTGGTGACCGGGCAGCAACCGAAGCTGTCGGGTCACAGTCTGCCGCTGCCGGTCATTCTGGTGCGCGGTACCGAGCACAGCGTGGCGGTTCAGGTCGACGCGCTGGCGGGCTCGCGCGAGATCGTGGTTAAGGGGCTCGGCAAGCAATTCGCGGTCGTGCCCGGTATCTCGGGCGCAACCATTCTCGGTGACGGCCGGGTAGTGGTAATTCTTGATCTGCTGGCGGTGATCCGCGCCCAGCAGGCGCAGCACGCCCAACAGCAATTGGCGGCCGAGCGCGCGGCGCTGGTTGGCGAGTACGAGCAAGAGCGGCCAACGCTGGTCATGGTGGTCGACGACTCGATTACCGTGCGCAAGGTCACCAGTCGCCTGCTCGAGCGCAACGGCATGGAAGTGGTCACCGCCAAGGACGGGGTTGAGGCCATCGCCAAGCTGCAGGACATTACCCCGGACATCATGCTGCTCGACATTGAAATGCCGCGCATGGACGGCTTCGAAGTCGCGACGCTGGTGCGCCACGACCCGCGTCTCGAGAAGCTGCCGATCGTGATGATTACCTCGCGCACGGGTGAGAAGCACCGTGAGCGTGCACTGGCCATCGGCGTCAACGTCTATCTGGGTAAACCGTATCAGGAAGCGCAGCTGCTCGAGGTGATTGATCAACTGGTAGAGAGTGGTGACTGAGCCGGCGCCGGGCATTGCACTGCTGGCCTGCGATGCAGGTCAGCGTCAACAGCTGGCGGAGGTGTTAAGCACCTTCGGCTATCGCATCGTGTCTGCCGAAGACCCGTCGTTGCTGCAGCCGGAGCAATTGACGCAGATTCAGACCGACGCCTGGCTGCTCGAGTTGGCAGAAGAGTCGTTGTTGACTGAATGGCTGCTTGAGCACAGCGAGGTGCCGGTGCTGCTTGGGGCGGGGGAGATTCCCGCTGCTGACAGCGAAGACTATCCGCGCTGGCAATGCCGTCTGTACGCAAAGTTGCAGCCGTTGCTGGGGGCCCCGGCGCAGGGGCAGGCGCCGAGCCTGATCACCGCTACCCTGGCCACACCGACGGAGCGCGGCCCTTGCGTCTGGGTGCTTGGGGCGTCCCTTGGCGGCCCCACAGCGGTCAAGCGCTTTCTCGACGTCCTGCCGGCCAGTCTGCCGATCGCGTTCGTGTATGCCCAGCATATTGATCCGGGCTTCGAGCAACAGTTGCCGCAGATCATCGGACGGCAGAACGAGTGGCAGGTGCTCAATTGCCGGCCCGGGAGTCGATTGCAGGCGGGTGAGGTGCTGGTCGTGCCGATTGCTCAGCGTCTGGGGTTCAATCGCGACGGTGAGCTGACCCTGAGCGATGAGCCCTGGCCCGGCCCATATCAGCCATCGATAGAGACGGTGCTCGACACGGTCTGTCAGCAGTTTGGGCCGGCTTGCGGGGCGATTATTTTCAGCGGCATGGGTGAAGATGGCGTCGCAGCCTGCGGACGCATGCGTCAGCAGGGTATCGAGGTCTGGACTCAGGACACCCAGAGCGCGGCCTGTGCGACTATGCCGGGTGCTGTCCTTGAGGCCGGTTTCAGCCATCGGCAGGGCTCGCCGGAAGAGCTGGCGGCCGCGCTGCAACGTTGGCTGGCGCAGGAATGGTCTGCGGCCAGCTGAGCACAATACTGATCATCATGAGGGAATGGGGACATGGCGTCTGACGCGCTGGAGACACTGAACAGCTTGATCGTACCGCTGCGAGAGCAGTCATTGCTGCTGCCGAACGTAGCGGTGGCCGAGCTGGTGGGCTTTCGTCTGAGCGAGGCGGTCAGCCATGGGCCAGACTGGTTCCTCGGCTGGACGCTGTGGCGCGATCAGCAGGTGCCGATGGTCGATCTCGATGTCCTGATGGGGAGTACGGCTGCGGTGCCTGAGGCGCAGCCACGGACGCTGATTCTCAACGCGCTGGGCGGAACGCCCGGTGTGCATTTTATTGGTTTGCGGGTCTGGGGGATTCCACGCTCGCGCAAGCTGCAGCGCGCCGATCTGACCAGCACCGGCGCAGCCGACAGCTGGACGTTGCAGCAGGTGAGTCTGAGTGATGAGCCGGAGGATCTGCTGATCCCTGACCTGCAGGCGCTGGAGCAGGCGCTGGAGCAGGCTGGGCTGCTGCGCCGGGCCGGCTGAGGCGTACGGCTCAGTCTCCGAGCGGGAAGCTCAGGCGTGCCTCGGTCCCGCCGCCGACTCGATTGAGCAGTTGTACCTGTGCGCCGTGGCTGTCGGCAATCCGCTTGACGATCGCCAGCCCGAGCCCGGTACCCTTGGTTGAACGGGCCTGATCACCGCGAATAAAGGGGCTGAACAGGGCGTCGTTTTCGAGGATCTCCACTCCAGGGCCCCGATCCAGCACGCTGACGATCAGCTGGCGCGTGGCGCCAACGCGATTGACGTAGGTACAGACTTCGACGCCA
Source organism: Pseudomonadaceae bacterium (assembly GCA_038114645.1). Lineage (GTDB taxonomy): Bacteria > Pseudomonadota > Gammaproteobacteria > Pseudomonadales > Pseudomonadaceae > Halopseudomonas. Next base: position 5,847 of record JAYNRF010000035.1, read on the forward strand.
GTGCCGCCGTGCACCAGCGCGTTGTCGATCAGGTTGATCAGCACGCGTTTGAGCGACAGGCGTCGGAAGGTCAGATGTGGCACTTCCGCCAGACACAGCCGCACCACCTCGCCATTACTGTTCAGTGGCGCTACCACCTCACGAATCAGCTCGTTGATATCACCGTCTTCGGTTGGTTCGGCGCTGCCGTCGCGGATGTAACTCATAAACTGTTCGAGGATGGCATCCATGTCCTCGATGTCGCGAATCATGCCGTCGGTCAGTTCCGGCTCGGCGTCCGACAGCAGCTCGGAGGACAGCCGCATGCGGGTCAGCGGTGTGCGCAGATCATGCGACACACCTGCCAGCAGCATGGTGCGATCGCGGTTGGCCTGCTCGACATCCTGAGACATCTGATTGAACGCCCGGTACACCTCGGAGATTTCCGACGGCCCGCTGGTATCCAGCAGGCGCACGCTTTGGCCACGGCCGATGCGTTGGGCGGCGCGTTCGAGCATCTTCAGCGGGTGGTTGAGCTGTCTCACCAGCAGCCAGGCTGACGCGGTCGACAACATGCCGATCAGCACCAGCCAGGTGACCACCAGCCAGACCCGCTGGCCGCGCAGCGGGTGGGCGTACAGCGGCACCTTGAGCCAGTAGTTGCCGTAGATCGGCTGATGAATCCACACCGCTGGCTGGGCCTGGGTCTGTACCCGAACCTCGGTTTGATCGCCCAGTTCGTCACGCAGCTGATGGGTGAAAATCCCCGAGTAGGGCCAGTGCACCTCGCCCTGTGGCACCTGCTCGGGCACCATGATGTGGATCCCGGTCATCTCTTCGATGTCGCGGCGTGCCTCCGGGCCACTGGCCCAGTAGGCGCGAACCAGCATCGCGGTGCCGTGACTGTATTGACGGTCAACCAGCAGATCCTCGTTGCTCAGCAGATAGAGCAGGGTAAGGATCTGCGAAAACAGGGTAACAATCAGCACCAGCAGAATGGTGCGACCGAAAAAGCTGCGTGGCAGCAGCGGGTGCCAGCCGGGACCTCCTTTCACGTATTCTGACCGTCCGGAACAAATACATAGCCCACGCCCCAGACTGTCTGGATGTAACGTGGCTTGGATGGGTCAGGCTCGAGCATGCGACGCAGACGGGAAATCTGCACGTCAATCGAGCGCTCCAGTGCATCCCACTCGCGGCCGCGGGCCAGTTGCATCAGCTTGTCGCGGGTCAGTGGCTCGCGCGGGTGACGCACGAGCGCCTTGAGCACAGCGAACTCGCCGGTAGTCAGCATGTTTACCTCGTCACCGCGGGTCAGTTCACGGGTGGCCAGGTTGAGGGTGAACTCGCCAAAGGTGACCTGATCGTCGTCGGTGCTCGGAGCACCCGGCACCTGGGGGGCCTGGCGACGCAGTACCGCCTTCATGCGGGCGACCAGTTCGCGTGGGTTGAATGGCTTGGGCAGATAGTCGTCGGCACCGATCTCCAGCCCCTGAATGCGGCTGGTTTCGTCGCCCTTGGCGGTCAGCATGATGATCGGTGTGGTGTTGCCTTCGGCACGCAGGCGCGCACAGGCGCTCATGCCGTCTTCACCGGGCAGCATCAGGTCGAGCACGATCAGCGAGTAGATCTCGCGAGCCAGCAGACGGTCCATCTGCGCGACGTCTTCCACCGCGCGAACCCGGTAGCCCTGCTCACCGAGAAAGCGCTCAAGCAAGCGGCGCAACCGTACGTCGTCATCGACAATCAGGATTTTTTCGCCTTCGTCAGCCATGTACCACCTACTGAAATGAGTGAGTCCGCATTATGACCCAAGCCCCCGTACCTTGCGGGCTGGCCATTGTTGCAAGAGGTTTCTTTTTACCCTGTTATGGCGCCGTCATCCAGCCGCTTTATGAAGGCCGACCACGGACGCATCTCTCGGTTATACTGCCCGGCCTGTTATAGCCAAGAGTGGAAGTGTCTCCCCATGCAGAGTATTGCCTCGCGCATCGCCAGCGAACTGTCGGTTCGCCCCGAGCAGGTCGCCGCAACCGTTAGCCTGCTGGACGAGGGCGCCAGCGTCCCGTTTATTGCCCGTTACCGCAAGGAAGTAACCGGCAGTCTGGACGACACCCAGCTGCGCTATCTCGAAGAGCGCCTGCGCTACCTGCGTGAACTGGAAGACCGTCGCGCCGCGGTGCTGTCGAGCATCGCCGAACAGGGCAAACTGAGCCCGGAACTCGAGCGCGATATCCGCGAAGCCGACACCAAGACCCGGCTGGAAGACCTGTATCTGCCGTACAAGCCCAAACGCCGTACCAAGGGCCAGATCGCCATCGAGGCGGGTCTGGAGCCGTTGGCTGATGCCCTGTTTGCCGACCCTACGCTGGAGCCGGAGAGCACCGCTGTTGCCTATGTTGATGCCGACAAGGGCGTGGCCGACGCCAAGGCCGCGCTGGACGGTGCCAAGTACATTCTGATGGAGCGCTTTGCCGAGAATGCCAGTCTGCTGGAACGTTTGCGCAGCGCGCTGCGTGACGACGGCCGGGTTGTTTCCCGGGTGGTTGCCGGCAAGGAACAGGAAGGCGCCAAGTTTGCCGACTATTTCGAATACGACGAGCCGCTAAAGAAAGTGCCCTCGCACCGTGCGCTGGCGATTCTGCGTGGCCGTAACGAAGGCGTGTTGAGCATCGCTCTCGAGCTGGGTGACGCCGAACCGGCGCCCGGCACCATGCACCCCTGCGAAGCGCTGATCGGGGAAGCGGTCGGCATCAACAATCAGGGCCGCGCGGCGGATCGCTGGCTGAATGAGGTGGTGCGCTGGACCTGGCGGGTCAAGCTGCTGGGTCACCTGGAGACCGAACTGCTCGGCGAGCTGCGTGAAGCCGCCGAAGACGAGGCGATCCGCGTGTTCGCCAGCAACCTGAAAGACCTGCTGCTGTCAGCGCCGGCTGGCCCACGGGTGACACTGGGTCTGGACCCGGGGCTGCGTACCGGGGTCAAGGTGGTGGTGGTTGACGCCACCGGCAAGCTGCTTGATACCGCCACCATCTTCCCGCACGCGCCGCGCAATGACTGGGATCGCTCACTGGCAACTCTGGCGGCGCTGTGCAGCAAGCATCGGGTTGACCTGATTGCCGTCGGCAATGGCACCGCCTCACGCGAGACCGACAAGCTGGCCGCCGACCTGATCAAGCTGTGCAGCGGTCAGAAAATGCAGAAGGTCATGGTGTCGGAGGCCGGCGCCTCGGTGTACTCGGCCTCCGAGCTGGCGGCCCGTGAATTTCCGGATCTGGACGTGACCTACCGCGGTGCGGTGTCGATCGCCCGCCGTCTGCAGGACCCGCTGGCCGAACTGGTGAAGATCGAGCCCAAGGCGATTGGCGTCGGCCAGTACCAGCACGACGTCTCGCAGGTGAAGCTGGCACGCGGACTGGATGCGGTAGTCGAGGATTGCGTAAACGCGGTTGGCGTCGATCTGAACACCGCTTCGGCGGCGCTGCTGACCCGGGTTTCCGGCCTCAACCCGAGCATCGCCCAGAACATCGTGGACTACCGCGACAGCAACGGCGCCTTCCGCAACCGGCGTGAACTGCTCAAGGTCAGCCGCCTCGGTGACAAGACCTTCGAACAGGCGGCGGGCTTTTTGCGCGTGATGAATGGCGACAATCCGCTGGACGCCTCGGCGGTGCACCCGGAAGCCTACCCGCTGGTCGAGCGGATTGCCGAGCAGACCGGCCGTGATGTGCGCGGTCTGATCGGTGACTCGACTTTCCTGCGCAAGCTGGAGCCAGCGCGCTACACCGACGAGCACTTCGGCATCCCGACCATTACCGACATCCTGCGCGAACTGGACAAGCCGGGCCGTGATCCGCGCCCTGAGTTCAAGGCAGCCGAGTTCCAGGACGGGGTCGAGAGTCTGAAGGACCTGAAGCCGGGCATGACCCTGGAAGGGGTAGTGACCAACGTGGCCAACTTCGGCGCCTTCGTTGACATCGGCGTGCATCAGGACGGTCTGGTGCACATCTCGATGCTGTCGCATCAGTTCGTCAAGGACCCGCGAGATGTGGTCAAGGCCGGTGACATCGTCAAGGTCAAGGTGCTTGAGGTGGACATCCCGCGTCAGCGCATCAGCCTGACCATGCGTCTGGACGACAAGCCGCAGCCGGCCGGCGAACGCCAGCAACCGGGCGAGCGCAATCGTGGTCGTCAGGCTGCGCCGCGCGGCAATGCGGGCGGCAACAGTGCCCGCCCAGCCGACGCCGGCGGTACCTTCGCCAACCTGTTTGCCAATGCCAAGAACCTGAAGAAGAAGTGACCCCATGACCGACTTGCATCCGGCACTGGCGGCCTTTGCCGCCGAACGCAGCAGCGCCTTCACCGCCCTGGTGGGCATCGAGTTTGCGGCGATTGAACGCGGGGTATGCACCCTGCGCCTGCCGATCGACGACAAGCACTTCAACTCCACCGGCCGGGTGCATGGCGGGGTGGTGTTCACCCTGCTGGATTCGGCGATGGGCGCCTCGGCGTTCAGCGTGCTGGAACCGCACGAAAGCACAGCGACCATCGAGTGCAAGATCAACTACACCCGCGCGGTCACCGGCGGTGTGCTGGAGTGTACCGGCAAGGTGATGCACGCCGGTACGCGCACCATCGTTGTCGATGGTGAGGTGTGGCAGGATGGCGCTCTGGTTGCCAAGTGTCTGGGCACCTTTGCCCGCATCTGAGCGAGCCCCAGCAGCCTTTCTATACTGTTCCAACGGGTCGGCGGTGTGCGCCGATCCTCTGCCTAAGGAGTGACACCTTGTCACCACTGCTCCGTGAACGCCTGGCCCTGCTGGCGACCCCCGCGAACCGCACGCTGCTGAACGACTGTCAGCACGGTATCGAGAAGGAAAGTCTGCGTATCACCGCTGACGGGACGCTGGTGCAGACGCCACATCCGCCGGCGTTGGGCTCGGCGCTGACCCATCCACGGATTACCACGGATTACTCCGAGGCGCTGCTGGAGCTGATCACGCCAGTAAGCAAGCGTATCGAAGACCTGTTTGGCCAGCTGGATGAAATCCACCGCTTTACCTACAGCGGTCTGGGTGACGAGCGGTTGTGGACCGAGTCCATGCCCTGTCGGCTGCCGGCCACCGACGAGGCGATTCCGATCGCCTGGTACGGCACCTCCAATATCGGCACCCTGAAGTACGTCTATCGCCGCGGGCTGGCGGTGCGTTACGGCAAGGCGATGCAGTGCATCGCCGGCATTCACTACAACTTCTCGCTGCCGCAGCAGCTGTGGCAGGTGTTGCAGGCGCAGGATGGCGATACCCGCAGTGCGCAGGACTACCAGTCCGAGCGTTACTTTGCGTTGATCCGCAACTTCCGCCGTTACGCCTGGCTGCTGATGTACCTGTTCGGTGCATCACCGGCGGTCTGTGCCAGCTTCCTGCAGGGGCGGGATCACCGCCTGCAGCCGCTGGGTGAAAACAGCCTGTACCTGCCGTGGGCAACCAGTCTGCGGATGAGTGACCTGGGTTACAACAACAATGCCCAGTCTGGTTTGAATGTCTGCTACAACAGCCTCGACAACTACATCAACAGCATGCTGGACGCGATCAGCCTGCCCTATGCGCCCTATGCTGCGCTGGGTACCCATGATCCCAAGGGTGATTGGCAGCAGCTCAATACCAACCTGCTGCAGATCGAGAACGAGTTCTACAGTCCGATCCGTCCCAAGCGGGTCGCCAATAGCGGCGAGAAGCCGGTGCACGCGCTGCGTGAGCGCGGCGTCGAGTACATCGAGGTACGCTGTCTCGATATCGATCCCTTCGTACCGCTCGGCATCGAGCCGGCGACCGCCCGTTTCCTCGACAGCTTCCTGCTGTTCTGCGCCATCAGCGACAGCCCGCAGCTGAGCGACGGCGAGTGTGAACAGGCTGCAAGCAACTTCACGCTGTCGGTCAAGCGTGGGCGCGAGCCGGGTCTGACGCTCAGCGACAAGGGCACTGAACGTCCGCTGGTCAGCTGGGGCGAGGCGTTGCTGGATGATATCGCCGCCTGTGCCACGCTGCTGGATCAGGCGCAGGGCGGCTCTGCGTTTGTCGACGCGGTGGCGGTGCAGCGCGCCAAGCTTAAGGATGCCTCGCTGACACCGTCGGCCAAGGTGCTGGCGGCGATTGCCGAGCAGGGCGACAGCTTCTTCCGCTTCGCGCTGGCGCAGTCCGAACAGCACAATCAGTATTTCCGTGCCCGCCCGCTGGATAGCGACGCACAGACGCGCATGGCCGCAGAGGCTGCGGCGTCATTGGCGGATCAGGCGGCGATTGAAGCGGCAGATGATGTCGATTTCGATACCTTTGTGGATCGCTATCTGAGTCAGCAAGCCTGAGAAGCGGGGGCGAATGCCCCCGCCGTCGTTACTGCACGATCAGATTGGTGAACAGCAGGTCGTCGACCAGCGGATCGCCTTCTTCCTCTTCCAGTACCTTTTGCACGGCGGCCAGCGCGCTGGCGCGCAGTGCTTCCTTGCCTTCCAGTGTGCTCAGGTTCTCGGGCAACTGCTCGCTGAACAGAAAGACCAGTGCATTGCGGATCAGCGCGTCGTGATAGTGGATGCGTTCAACCGCGGCCGGGTCATCGGTGCGCAGCGCGACGTCGGCCTTCAGATACTGAATGCGCGGGCCGTTGCCCAGGGTGCCGACGAAGGCCGGCTTGAGTTCGACGTACTGGGCCGTGGGGGCGGCCGCTTCTTCTTCGGCCAAAACCGGGGTAGCCAGCAGCGTCAGCGCCAGCAGCAGGGAATAGAGGGGTTTGCAATGCATCGGGATGGAACTCCATAAATGTCCGCACAGGATAGCCGAGGGGCGCACCGCAGCCAAATACCGCGTGTCTCCGGTCTTATGCGTACCTATCACCTCGGGGCATGGTGATTGACCCTCCAGCCCGGTTCACGACTAGACTGTGGCCAATGTTCAGCTTTAGCCAAGGAGACAACAATGAAAGCGGTACTGTGCAAAGCCTACGGTCCTGCCAGCAGTCTGGTGCTGGAAGAGACTGCTGATCCGGTTGCCAAGAAAAACGAAGTCGTCATCGACATCCACGCTGCCGGCGTCAACTTCCCCGACACTCTGATCATCGAAGGCAAGTATCAGGTCAAGCCGCCGTTCCCGTTCTCTCCGGGTGGCGAAGCGGCCGGTGTGGTTGCCAGCGTTGGCGAAAACGTCAAACACCTGAAAGTCGGCGACCGCGTGATGGGCCTGACCGGCTTCGGCAGCTTTGCCGAGAAGGTCGCCACCGATGCCATGCGCGTACTGCCGATGCCGGCTGACATGGACTTTGTCACCGCCGCTGGTTTCAGCATGACCTACGGTACCTCCATGCATGCGCTGAAGCAGCGCGGTGAGCTCAAGCCGGGCGAGACCCTGCTGGTGCTGGGCGCCTCCGGTGGCGTCGGTCTGGCCGCGGTTGAACTGGGCAAGGCCATGGGCGCGCGCGTTATCGCCGCTGCCTCCAGCGCCGAGAAACTGGAAGTCGCCAAGGCCGCCGGTGCCGATGAGCTGATCAACTACAGCGAAGTCAGCCTGAAGGACGCGGTCAAGGAACTGACCAACGGCCAGGGCGCCGACGTGATCTACGATCCGGTCGGCGGTGACCTGTTCGACGAGGCCGTGCGCTGCATCAACTGGAAAGGCCGTCTGCTGGTCGTCGGTTTTGCCAGCGGTCGTATTCCGGAATTCCCGATCAACCTGGCGCTGCTGAAAGGCTCGTCCATTGTCGGCGTATTCTGGGGTGCCTTTGCTGCACGTGAGCCGCAGGTCAACCTGGAGAACTTCCAGGAAATGTTCCGCTGGTACAGCGAAGGCAAGCTCAAGCCGCTGGTCTCCAAGACCTTCGAGCTGAACGAGTACGAAGCGGCGCTGAACATCCTCAGCACCCGCCAGGCGGTTGGCAAGGTAGTGGTCAAGACCCGCTAACGCAGGTCTTTGGCTGGAAGCTGGAGGCCAGAAGCTTGAAGCTGTCCGCGATGTTGCGCAGAGCGGTGCATGGTTCAACATGGGTTTGACCCGGTTGATCTCAAACTCACGCTGATTGAGCTTCCAGCTTCCAGCTTCCAGCTTCCAGCTTCCAGCTTCCAGCCCGGCGCGCTTACAGCGCGCCGTCGTACCCCTGCTGGCGCCAGGCTTCGTAGATCAGGATCGCGGCGCTATTCGAGAGGTTCAGGCTGCGGCTGTCGGTCTGCATCGGGATGCGCAGCACCTGGTCCGCCGGTAGCGACTCGCGCACCTCCGTCGGCAGGCCGCGGCTTTCCGGCCCGAACAGGAACAGATCGCCCGCCTGATACTCGGGTTCGCTGAACCAGCGGGTGCCCTTGGTGCTCAGGGCGAACACCCGGTTGGGTTTAACCTGTTCGAGACAGCTCGCCAGATCCGGGTAGCTGCGCACCGCGGCAAACTCGTGGTAGTCCAGCCCGGCGCGGCGCAGGCGCTTGTCATCCAGCTCAAAACCGAGCGGCTCGATCAGGTGCAGCTGGCAGCCGGTATTGGCGCACAGGCGAATGATGTTACCGGTGTTCGGCGGGATTTCGGGTTCGAGCAGGGCGATATGGAACATGGCGGGCGGCTATGCAAGGGCGGAGCGGTAGGCTACCCGGTTGAAGCGGCAAGCGGCAAGCAGTCCGTGGTGTTGCGGGCGTTGGCGTTTGGTTGGGGGGCTGAAGGCTGGAGTGGATGGGGCAGAATGGGGGGTGGATGCCGTTAATCCGGCACCCACTCCCGGGGTAGCTTCAGCTGCTCACTGAAGCTTTCAGTGAGCAGCTTAAAGCTATCAGCCTGATTGGCTTCCAGCTTCCAGCTTCCAGCCTCAGAGCTCGCCGCGCTCCCAGCGTTGTTCACTGGCAACCAGCGCGGCAGAGATATCCTGCAGGCTGTTGGATGGCAGTTGCTGTGGCAATGGGTCGATACCGACGCTGGAGAACAGCTGCCCGTAGGCGTTGCGCAGCTCGGCGTAGGACAGGTCCTGACGCAGCTCGGCCTGCAGCGCGCTCATCTCGCCGCGGATCAGGTCCAGCTCGCCGATGCTCTGTGCCTCGCGGCGATTGCGCAGCTGGGTGACGATCTGCTGATCCAGTGCACTCAGCTCCTCGCTGGTCTTGAACTGGCGCAGTGCCTCGTTGTAGTTGGCGTTGGCGACGTGCAGCTGGGCCAGTACCGCAACGGACATCGCCTGGCGGCGCGCGGCGGCCACTGCTTCCCCGGCCTTGGCAACGTCAATGGCGGTGGGTGCGGACAGCACGTTCAGCAGATTCCAGGTGACCTTGACGCCGTAGTCAGCCCAGCTCTGATTGACCAGATAGGAGTTGCTGTCGTAATGCCCGCCAGCGGAGAACTCCAGACCCGGCAGCATGCGCAGCATCGCCTTGCGGGTCTCGGCAGCGCTGATGCGAGCCTGATAGTCCTGCTCGCGTAGCTCGGGGCGGTTGATCAGCGCCTGCTCTTCCAGTTGCTCGATCGAGACTGCCAGCTCAGGCACCGCATAGGCGTCGTTGGCCGCCAGCGTGAAGTCACTGCCCAGTGGCAGATTGATCAGGGTTGCCAGTTCGGTCTTGGCCAGTGCCAGTGCCTTGCGCTGCTCTTCCAGCGTGCGGGTGGTTTCGATCAGGGCGCGCTGGTAGTTGAGTGCTTCGACCGGATCACCCAAGCGCTGGGCGCTGAGTTGCTGGCTGTCGGCGCGGGCGGTATTGACCCGTGCCATCAGGCCGTCGATGCGACCGAGCAGGCGCTCTGCCGCAACGGCGCGCCAGTAGGCCGAGCGCACGTCCTGGGTGATGGTATGAATGACCTTGCGGCGGCGCTCCTCGACGATCAGGCGCTGATCGGACTTTTGCTGGGCGCTGACGTAGCTGACGCCGAAGTCGAGGACGTTCCAGACCATAGTCAGGTCGGCGACCTGACGATCACGATCCTGCGACGTGGAGGGTTCCAGCGACTGGGTGCCGGTTTCGATGCTTTCGCTGCTGGAGGCACTGACGTTGTCGCGGCCTGCGTAACCGGCAGACAGAGCCATGCGTGGCAGCATGTCGAAGCGGGCAAGATCGAGCTGACGCTCGGACAGCGCTTGCTCCATGACCTTCAGGCGCGCTTCGAGGTTGTACTTGACCGCGCGCGCCATCGCTTCATGCAGGGTCAGCGGTGCGTTCAGTGGTTCCTGATCCTGATAGATGGCAGTCAGGTCAGCCTGGGCGCGCTGGGCGCTGGTGCTCAGCTCAATGGGCTGGGTCTGCACGGCGCAGCCGGAGATGGCCAGAGCCAGCAGGCTGGTGCCGACGATACGGTAGTTATGCTTCATGCGTGAGCCGCCCCCTTTGTACGGCGCAGTGCAGTGTCAGTGCTGACGTAATTCATGATTGTTGTGTGTGGGCGCTCATGCCCTTCAAGGCGGTGCCCAGCTGTTCTATGTGTTGTGTGTTGGCGCTGTTCAGGCGTTCCAGCTGCTGTTGCAGGCTGGCCGCTCCGCCGCTCCGCTCGAGCAGTCGGTTGAACAGGCTGCGCTGAAGATCGAATGTCTGCGCCAGGCTGCTGCGCCCGAATATGCCAGCGTCGCCGCCGCCAAAGCCGAGGAATCCACCGCCGCTTGACTGGCTGAATATCTGCGCAAGCAGGCTGATCTGCATGGGATTTGGCTCAATGAAAGGACTCTTGATGCTGCCAATGCCGCTGCCCAGCATCGGATCCGGGAACAGCGAAGGCGGCAATGGCCAGAACCCGCCGCTGTTCGGCGGAAGTTCCGGCGGGCTCGGCGGCGGAGTGATCGTCGGTGTCGGCGACGGGCCTGAGTCCGGGATCGGTACATGGTTCATCGCGATGATCTCGTAGCCGGCCGCACTGGCGTCGGCTGTCATCATGTTGCCGTAGTTGTCGCTGATGCCACTGCCTGCGGCATTGATTACCAGTCCCAGGCTGCCGACACCGGTTACACCGGTGACTGTCACCTGCCAGGTCTGCGCGTCGATTTGGCTCAGCGCACTTGGATTACCGACCGCGCTGCCGCTGGTGAGCAGCTGGAAGTCACCGAGCTCAACACCGTTCACCGCCTCACTGAAGGTCACGGTAAAGCTGACGCTGTTGGCATTGGTGGGCGACGGGTTATCCAGCGTGATGCTGCTGACTTCCGGCGGCACCGCATCGACCTGCACGCCCGAGGTGTCGGCAACGCTGTTGAGTGGCAGCTCGGCGTCGTTGCCGGCAGCGTCGCGCAGGGTTGCGCCGTTGAGATCAATGCTGTTGCCAAGTTGCAGGCCGTCGCTGTCGAGCTGACCGTCGCTGATGATCAGGCGGAACACCAGCGCCGAGCTGCCGGAGCCGCTCAGGTACTCGGCGTAGACGTCGCCGCTGTCGAGTTGCACGAGCAGGCGGGGGTTGCCGCTGACGGTAACTGCCTCGTTGAAGTTGACGACAAAGTCGAGGGTGTCACCGGCCACATAGGTGCCGTTGGCTGGCACGCTGACGCTGTTTACGTTGGGCAGTAGGGTGTCGATGGCGTAGCTGTTTGAAGCGGTGCTGCCGACGCCGGTGTTACCCGCGGCGTCGGTGTACCCGGTGTTGTCCAGCGTAATCAGGTTGCCCGTGGCCTCGATACTTGCGCTCGGGGTCAGGGT
>JAYNRF010000035.1:17554-35720 GCA_038114645.1 Pseudomonadaceae bacterium
GTAATCAGGTTGCCCGTGGCCTCGATACTTGCGCTCGGGGTCAGGGTAGCGGTCCAGGTGACGCCGCCGTCGCTGCTGGTCAGATTGCCTAGTGCGCCGTTGGCGACGGTGAAGTCTGCGGTGGTCAGGCCGCTGACGGCTTCGGAGAAGGTGATAGTGACGTTGCTGGTCTCACCCGCCGCCAGCGCGGTGTCAGCAACCGTGATGGACGCGGTCGGGCGCCGGGTATCGATGCCGTAGTTGTTGGAGTCGGTGCTGCCGCTGCCGGTGTTGCCCGCCAGGTCGTTATAGCCGGTATTCTCGAGGCTGATCAGGTTGCTGGTGTCCTCGACATTGCTGTCTGGCGTCAGGGTGGCGGTCCACGTGATGCCATTAATGGTGCTGAGATTGCTTAGGGTGCCGTTGGCGACGGTGAAGTCGGTAAGGTCGAGGCCCGTGACAGCTTCGCTGAAGGTGATGGTGACGGTGCTGGTTTCACCGATGCGCAGCGCAGTATCGGCCACGCTGATGCTGGCAGTGGGGCGTACGCCGTCAATGACCAGAGCAAACTGGCCGCCCAGCGAGTCGGCGCTGCCGGTGGCTGGCAGGGTCAGCACGGCGTCGCGACTGCTGGCGCTGCGGATGGTCGCGCCGTTGAGGCTGAAGGCACCGGTGGACTGGTAGTCCAGATCAGGGTTCTGATCCCCTTCCTGCACGGTGTAGCTGAAGCTCAGGGTGTTGCTGCCACTGCCGCTGACGTAGTAGATCTCCCGGTCGGTGGCGCCGGTTTCGAGCAGCAGCGATGGGTGGCCACCGCTGGTATCGACATTGACGATCTGATCGAAGGTGACGGACACGGTGATCACATCGCCGATGCCGTAGCTGCCGTTGCTGGCGTTGGTCGAGATGCCGGTAATGACTGGCTCGATGGGGTTGACGGTGATGGCGATGGTGTCGCTATCGGTTTGTGCACCGCCGCTGCCTGAGTTACCGAGATCGCTGGTAGTGATGCTGATGCTCGCCGCGCCGTTGTAGCCGCTGGTGGGGCTAAAGGTCAGGCCGTTGAGCGCCGAGCTGATGTCCGCCAGACTACCGCTGAAGGTCATGGTCGCATCGGCGGTGCCGTCACCGACGGTGAATGTCAGGCCACTGGTGCCGCTGAGGGTGAGTGCGCCATTGGTGGCGGTAAGGGTGACCTGTGCAGCGGTGCCGTCGCCATCAGTGAGGGTGATCAGGTTGCCGTTGCCACCGCTGAATACCAGCGAGGCGTCCTGGTCGACTGCCTGACTGCCGGGAACCGTGTTGACGGGACTGTCGTTGGTCGCCGTCACGGTAACCGTACGGGTGGCTGCGGTGCTGCTGTCACTACCGTCGTTGACCTCAAAGCTGACGGTTCGGGCGCTGCTGTTGGGGCTGTCCGAACTGTTGCTGTAGGTCACCGAGCGCAGGGCACTCTGCCACTGCGCCAGGGTTGCGGTGGCGCCGGAGGAGGTGAGTGTCAGTACCCCGGTCGAGGCGTTGTAGCTGGCGCTGATGTTGCCCATGCTGCTGCCGTCGTTGCTGAACGCCAGCACATCCTGGCTGCTCATGAAGTTGCCGGTGATGCTGACCGTCGCGCTGGCCAGGGTGGTGCTGTCCGGGTCGCTCAGGGTCAGCCCGCCGTCGACCACAACGGGTGTGCTGGCAACGTCTGCGCCTTCGACAAAACTGGTGCTGCCGCCGCTGGTGGTGACGGTGGGTGCATCGTTTACCGCGACGACGGTAACGGTAGACGCTGCGTTGGGCGTGGCCGTATCGACACCGCCGTTGGCGGTGCCGCCACTGTCGGTAACGCCGGTCAGGGTGACGATGCGTTCGCCTGCGGTCGGCGCGTCGCCGATGTTCTGGTAGAGGGTGGTGTAAACCAGCGCTTCCACACCAGGTCTATCGAGGTTGCCGCCAGTGATGGTGATGTTGGCTTGTCCGGCGCTCACGCTGACGCTGTAGCTCAGGCTGTTGGTGAGAGTGGTGCCACTGCCGTTGATCAGCGCAATAGTGCTGCCGTCGATCAGCAACTGTTCGTTGCTGCCATCGACCAGCCCTGAGACGGTGAGGGTTATCCCGGTAAAGGTCTGCCCGCTTTCGACCGCGCTGATCATGGCGGCGAAGGGGCTCACCGCGGCGCCGTTTTCGGTGTAGGTCGGGTTGTTGATGATCGGGGCGACTACCGGTACGTCGTTGACCTGAAACACGCTGACGCTGACGTCGTACGGCGTGCCGCTGCCGCCGTCACCATCGGTCAGGGACACGCTGACCGTGCGCGTGGCGGTCGACGGTTCGGACTGGTTGCTGTTGCGGTAGGTCAGGGCGCTGACCAGCGCCTGAACCGCCGTTGCGTCGGCATTGGCATTCAGGGTAATGACCAGATCATTAGTGCCGGTGCCGCCGGTGAAGGTACCGATGAGGGTGCCGGCATAGCTGATGTTGCTGCCGCTGACGCCAATCTGACCTGCGCCAGTGCCCTCGTTGGCGATACCCAGAATGTCTTCGCCGCTTACGCGATTGACCGTGATCGCTACCCTCAGGGTGCCGCCGTCGAAGTCGGCAGAGTCGCTGTCGGTCACTACCGCGCCAAGACCGGCATCCAGACGCACAGCGCTGGCATCCTCGTAATAGCTGACCGCGTCGCCGCCCAGATTGCTGATTACCGGGGCCTCACTCGCCGGGGTCGACAGGGTCAGGTCGTTGCCGTCATCGCCAGCGTAACTGAGTGAGAGGTTCGTGCCGCTGAGGGTGCTGCCTTCAGTCAGCGCGGCAAAGCTGCCGGTAATGGCGTCTACCCCGTCGTTACTGATGATCGTAAAGGTGCTGGACGTGGGGGGGGTGTAGCTGCCGAGATTGACCGTCAGCTCGGCGCTATTGATGGTGACGGTGCCATTGACGATCAACTGGTCGTACTCGGTTCCGGCGGTGGTGCCGCTGATGTCGACTGCCAGAGTACTGCCCGTTTCAAGTTGCAGGTTGCCGTTAATGGTCAGGCTGCCAGGGCTTGAGCCTGCTGCAAGGGTGCCGCCGCTGAAGATCGCAACCAGCCCGTTCAGCGTGCCGTTGCCGCCCACCGTACCCGTACTCTGCGCGGAGACCTGACCGTCGTAGCTACCATTGATCAGCACGGTGCCTGCTGCCGCAGTCAGCGTGCTGGTCGCGGTGTTAGTGGCACTCAAGGTCAGGGTCCCGCTGCCGCTCTTGATCAGATCGCTGGAACCGGAAATGACGCCGCTTAAGGTGACTGAGTCAGCATTCTCGATAGTATTGAGGAAGAGGCCGGTGAGCACGATTGCGTTGTCGATGGTGCTGGCGCTGGTAACACGCAGGGTCCCGTTGTTGAGCTGAAGGTTGCCCGTTCCCAGGTTGCTGTCGCCGCTGACGCTGATTGCCCCGCCGTTAATAATGGTAGAGCCGCTGAAGGTGTTGCTGGCTGTCAGTATCAGCGTGCCGCCGTCAGCCTTGTTCAGAGATCCGGTGCCCGATACCACGCCGCTGAGCGTCAGGCTGTCGCCGCCGCCAACACTGACGCTGCTGCTCGCACCCGATAGCATCACGTTGTTGCTGAGGGTAGTAGAGCTGCTGACAATCAGGCGGCCCGCGTTCTGAATGGCGATAAAGCCGCTGCTGATGTTGTCGCTGTTGGCGATGCTCAGGGCACCAGCCTGGATGATGGTGTTGCCGCTGTAGGTGTTGTCGCCGGTCAGCGTCAGGGTGCCGTTACCGTCTTTGGTGAGTGTGCTAGAACCGGAGATGACTCCGCTGATGGTGACGTCAACGGAGGTATTGATGGTGGTAGGTGAGCTGCTGAGTGCGATGTCATTGGTGATCAGGCTACCGCCGGAAATATTCAGGACAGCGTTGCTAGCCAGCGTAAGTTGGCCGCTACCGAGGCTGTTGTCGGCTGCGACACCGAGCGTACTGTTAGCTACATAGGTGCCACCGGAGTAGCTATTGTTACCGCTGAGAGTCAGCTCGCCTGAACCGCTTTTCACCAGTCGCCCCGTGCCGGAGATGATGCCGCTGAAGGTGGCGTTGACACCGGTAGCGGTGTTGATGGTAGCGAGCGTGCCGCTCAGCACGATGGCATTATTGATGGTCCCAGAGCCGGTGATGGCCAGTGAGGTGCTGTTTTCGAGGGTTAGAGTGCCGGCGCCCAAGTTGCTGTCGCCGCCAATGAGCAGATATCCCGCGGACACTGTTGTGGTGCCGCTGTAGCTGTTGGTGCCTGACAGGGTCAGACTGCCACTGCCCTGTTTGACAAGGTTGCCGCTGCCGCTGATATCGCCGCTAAACGTCGTAGCGTTGCTCAGCATCACGTTGGCAGTGCCGATCAGGATCAGCGCGTTGTCGATAGTGGTGCCAGTGGTGACGTCCAGAGTAGTGGTAGCTGACAAGGTTACGCTGCCAGCACCCAGGTTGGCGTCGGTCGCAATCTGCAGTGTGCCGCCAGACAGCGTCGTGGCGCCGGAATAGCTGTTACTGCCAGCAAGGGTGAGCGTACCTGCGCCGGCTTTGGCCAGATTGCCGCTGCCGTCGATGACGTTGTTGACGGTGACGCTATCGCCGCTGTCGTTCTGGATGGTCAGGGTCGCGCCGTTGTTGAGCGTGATGGCGCCGCCGCTAAAGGTCGCGCCGGAGGCGAGCCCGAGATCAAAGATCAGACTTTCTGTCAGGGTCACCGCGTTGATGGTGATGCTTTGACCGGCAAAGCTGCTGTCGAATAGCAGGGTTTGCGTGCCTGTGGTGTCGGCTGCCGCGATGGCGATTGCTTCGCTGAGGCTGACGCCGTCGGCGGGGTTGATGACTGCGGTGTCAGTGGTGTTGGTGACATAGATGACGTCTGAGGTGACGGTAACGTCTGCGGTCGCAACGCCGCCGCCATCGTCGGTCAGCGTGACGCGGATGGTCGCGTCCCCGGCTGGCGTGTCATTGCGGTAGGTCAGGTGGCGAACCACATCGTTGACCAGTGCGGTGGTGGCCGTGGTCTGGCTGCTGGTAAAGGTGATCGTCAGCACACCGCCGGTGTTGGTAAAGGTAGCGAAGGTCTGGCCGCCGGACTGCAGGTTGTTGCCACTGACCGTGAACAGGGCGCCTGATGTGTTGAAAGCGAAGATGTCGCTGCTGGATGCGCCGATGAGTTTGGTGGCGACCAGACTGGCGCCGCTCCAATCGCCGTTGCCGGCGTTGAGTGCACCGAATTCGTAGTCGGTCAGCGAGGCATTGCTGCCGGAGTCCAGCGACACGGCGTTGCCGGCGCCGGCCCAGGCAACTGAGTCGCCGTTGAGCCCCGCGATGCTGGGCACGCCTTGGGTGTTACCGACGAAATTGTCGATGTAAACGCTCATGGTGTCGGAGGTGAAATAGATTTCATCGACCAGAGCGTTGCCGAAGTTGATCGTTCTGGCGTTCGGCTGTGAACCGCCTACTGTCTCGTACCCGGTAACGCCTGAACCGTCGAGGCGGCCTTGTACTAGAGCAAAATTGGCGGTGTTGCGGACATACAGCGAGCTCAGTGTGAACACCTTGCCGTCGGTGCGGGTGATGCTGATGGTCGTGTTGCCGCCTGAGGCAAAAATCGACGCGGAGTTACTTTCTCCGCCGGTGGCGCTGTTGCTGAGGGTACCGCTGCTGATGGTGAAGGTATAACTGACGCCGCCGATGGTCTGGGTGAAGCTTGAGGTGCCGGTAGCGCCGCCACTGCTGAATGTTTCGTTGAAGGCGGTCAGCAGACCATCGTAGCTGTCGATGCTCAGGGCAAGGGCCTCGATGCTGCCGGTGTGCGTCTCCAGGGTCCAGTCGCCGCCGAGCGCCAGCGATCCGGTCAGATCGTCGGAGGCGGCGATATCGGCACCGGTGGCCTCGGCCAGTGCGTCGATGAAACTCTGACCGCTGCCGTCTGCCGCGACCCGGCAGCCGTACAGCAAAATGTCGCCATCCGTGCTCAGTGATTCGCCGATGCGCGCGAGCAGGCTGGCGCTGCCGGACATGGTCTCGCTGTTCAGCCAGCTGTTGCCCAGCTGGATCTGGCCCACATCACCGTGGGTCAGCAGATGGATGGCGTCGATGCCGCTGCGGCCGTCCAGATAGGCGGCAATCTGGCTCAGGCCGTCCTGACTGGCGTCGAGCACAACGACCTCGGTGTTTTCGGGCAGGCCAGCGAGCAGCTGCTGGTAATCACTGATCTGACTGTCGATGAACACGACTTCCTGCCGCTGCTCCCCCGCAACGGCGACATCGGGTGCGCTCTGGCTATCCTGGGCGTCGGTGCTGTCTGCCTGCTGGGTGGTGTCGACTGCGCTGGCAACCACCGCACCGTCGAACATCATGCGTGGCTCCAGTGCCTGGATCAGCGCAGCCTTGGCGGGCTGGTCGGTTGCTGTGGGGGGGAGCGCTGCGTTCTTGTTATTGCGTGTTTTCCACCACATGACGGTCGTTCCTTAGCGTGACTCCATCACGGCGTGCTGTGATGGAGAAATATGGTCGGTTGAGTGCAGGGCGGCCCCGTGAAAGGTGGGGCTGGAGTGTTGAGACGCAGGTGCAACAGACCCGAGCGCGACAGCGGCGGGGCGGCGGTCATGTGCGATTTTCGGGTTTGATAGGAGAGCAGCCACGTGTCTTCGTCCCTGTCTGGCAGGCAAGGGGCCTGCCTAGGCTGAGTGTCAAAGTGGTGTTATAGCGATTTTCGGTCACTGATGCCACCTTGCAATCAGAAGCCGCTTTCACGAACGCCAAGGGCTGCGACTCGACGCCAGAGGCTGCTGAGAACGGAGCTGCGTTCGCCGCTAAGCTGCACGGTGCCGCGCAACGGCTGGGCTGGAGCGGGTACAGGGCTGAGTGGCACCAGGCGAACGGCGTACTGCCCGTGCAAGGGCTGCAGGCCATGCTCGCCCCGACGAGCGGCAATCGCGCCGTGCTGGTCCGAGGTCAAAGCCTCCAGCGTCAGGTACTCGCTGCCAGTGGCGTCAATGTCGGTCAGCGTCACTGGCAGGCTGGCGCGCGCGGGGTCCTCGCTGACAAAACGTCCCTCTGCGCCCACTGCGATGCGACTTAACTCGTCCTCGGGCAGGTACCCACGCAGGCGGGCGCTGGGGCTGACGACTCTGGCTAGCACCTGCTGCGGTGCCACCCACTGGCCGGTAGTCAGCTCGGGTAAGAGATCGCGCACCTGGCCGGCGTGCGGGGCGATCACCTGCAAGCGCTGTTGCTGGGCCGTGAGGCCGCGGTACTCGGCAACGGCGGCGGCCAGTTGCTGCTCCAGAATCCCGGAGTCAGCGGCCGTTTCGCTCCGGGCAGACAGGCGCTTGAGCTGCAGCTGGAGGATATCGATTTCCCGCCTGATGATCTGCAGACGAGCGTCCAGATCCGGTGATTCGAGTTGCAGCAATGGCTGGCCGGCGGCCACCTGATCGCCCTCGTCGACCAACTGCTGTTGCAGTCTGGCTGCGATCGGCGCGTGCAGGGCGGAAACCTGCTCGGCTTCGAGCATGACTGGCACGCTGACGCTGCTGCGCCAGGGAATCAGCAGCAGCCCGAGCAGAATCGTCATCAGCAGCAGGTTGCGGCGTTGGTGATTACGCTGGGCCAGGGCGCGCCGCCGCCACCATTCCTGCATTTCGCGGTACACCGGCAGCCCGATAAACCAGCTCAGCTCGACCAGCATCAGGAAGATGCCGAGCACCTTGAAGAACAGGTGGTAGACCATCAGCGCAATGCCGAAGAACAGCACGGCGCGCCACAGCCAGGAAGCGTAGCCCCAGATCAGCATGCGGCGTTTCAGCCGCTCTGGCAGCGGCTCGGGCGGTGCCTCGCCAAACCCGAACAGCGCTTCGCGCAGGCGCCAGCGGCACAGCGCGAACGCGCGGCCCTGCAGGTTGTCGATGCCCCAGTAATCGGCAATCAGAAAGTAGCCATCAAAGCGCATCAAGGGATTGAGGTTGACCGCCAGCGTGGTCAGCCAGGTCGCGGTTGCCAGCATGAAGGCGGCGGTGCGCGCAGGGCCGTCTGGCAGCAGTGACCACGCCAGCAGGGCGACGCTGGCCAGCAGCAACTCGGCCAGAATGCCGCCGGCGCCAATCAGTAGCCGTGACCTGCGCTCGGTCACGCGCCAGGCATCGCTGACATCGGTGTAGAACAAGGGGAACAGCACCATAAAGGCCAAGCCCATGCTCTGCACCCTGCAGCCGGCGCGTTTGGCCATGAAGGCGTGACCGAATTCGTGGCAGAACTTGGAGAAAATCAGCGCCACACCGAATGCCAGCAGACCACCAAGGCTGAACAGGTAGGGGAAACTGGCGGTAAAGCGCGGCCAGTCGCGCAGCACCAGAAAGATGCCGAGCAGCAGCGTCAGTGGCAAGCCCCAGCGCAACAGACCGGGGCCGAAGCGTTCCAGTACCGGCCAGGTGCGGGCGAGGAATGGGTCGGGGCGCCACAGCGGGATGCGGAAGAACAGGTAGTTATGCAGCACCTGCTTCCAGGCTGACTGGCGTTGCATCGCGGCTTTTCCTGCGTAACTGCTGCGCTGTTCGGCGTCGCTGGCGCTGATCAGGTCGTGGCCGCGCAGAAAACGCAGCATGCCCTCCAGATCACTGCCATCAAGGGCGGCGCCGCTTTCCCGGTTTGCAGCCTGCAGGATCTGCTCGGGCTGGCCCAGATGCCAGCAGCGCAGCAGGCGCATGGCTGATTGCCCCAGCTTGAAGTAGCGGCCACGCAGCGGGTCGGCCAGTGTCCACTGTGGTGAGCCGTCGTGCGCTGGCTCAGCGGCGGACAGCTGCAGATCAGCGCGCAGCGCGGGCAGCTGCATTTACAGGCCTGCCTTTTGGCGCAGGGCGGCCAATGGGCGACGCAGCAGGTACAACGCCAACGGGCCCCGTGGGCCGTACAGTTTGGCTGTGCCGCGCAGGCCGATACGCGGTGGCGCATCGGCAAAGGCGGCGTCGAAGCGGTAAGCCAGTTGACCGCCGGCGAGCGGCTGGGCCTCGTAGGCCTGACGGGTCAGGCTGGCGGCATGGCGGGTCAGCGGATCGCTGTCGAGAAACAGGGCCACGTCGGCATGCGGCTCGAATGCCAGCACGTCGCCCACCGCCAGATCGATGCGCAGCTGGGCCCGGGCCGGATTGGCGATTTCCATCAGTCGCTCGCCAGTCTGCACCGGTCGCCCGGTCCAGCGCTGGGCGTCGGCGAACACGGCGATGCCGTCGCGCTCGGCGCGTACTTCGCTGCGGGTCAAGAGCTCTCGGGCGTGGTCGCGCTCGGCGCGTTTTTGCTCCACCCGAGCCGCCAGCAGATCTGTGCGGGCGCTGGCATCGGCGTCGCTGAAGGCGCGCTGGCTGCTTGCGCGCAGCTCTGCCTCGGCCACTTGCAGGCTGCGTTCGGCGACGTCGGCTTGCGCACGCAGGCTGGTGTCGTCGAACTGCAGCAGCAGGTCTCCCTGGCGCACGGGCTGATTGGGTTGCACGGCGAAACGGGCGATCACACCGTCAAGCGGCGCGGTGACTACCTGTCCATCCAGTGGCACGACTTCGGCCGGGGCGAGCACGGACTGGCGAATCGGCAGGAGAAAAAGGAGCGTCAGGACAGCCGCGGCGGTCAGCAACAGGCGACGTCGGGGCCAGCGCAGGCGCCACGGCTGCTTGGGCTGCAGCGCCCACCATGCATGCGCCTGGCAGTCAGCCAACTGAGTCAATAGGGCGAGTTCTGCATCACTCCAGGGCTGATCCCGGGCGACCCACAGACCACCGAATGGCTGTCCTTGCGGATCTCGAAACGGTAGCCACACGACTGAGCCGGCAGACAGTGCTTGCCAGTCAGCCTGGGTTTGCTCGTCCAGTGCGGCGGGGTCGACACGTTGGGCGCCACCTTCAGCAGGCTGAAGACGGGCTGCTCGCTCGACAAAGGCAACAAAGGGCGCGTTGCTGTCGATCACACTGATGCCGGTGAGGTTGCGAGCCTTGCCGGCGATCACCAGCGCAGCGTGCCGATAGCCAAACAGGGCCTGCGCCTCATTGACGATGGCGTAGCCAAGGCTGTCGGGATCATTGGCTTTGCGCATGCACTGCTGCAGCTCCAGAAACTGGGCGAACAGTTGCTCCAGCGGACGGGGCTGCGGCGCGTTCATGGTTGCTCCGTGAAGTGGGCGGTGCCGCTCATGCCGGCCAGCAGGCCGCTGGTGTCGGACGGCAGTTCGGCAATCAGCAGCAGCGTCTGGCTGCCTTCGTCGATGCGTGCGCCCAGACGGCTGACGCTGGCTTGCAGTGGTTGGCCGGTTTCGTCGGGGGTGAAGCTGAATGCGCTACCCGGCTCAAGGCGGCTGACCCAGCGTGAGGGCACCAGCAAGTGGATCTCCAGCGCGCGGTTATCGACGATGCTCAGTAGCGGTGCGCCGCTGGCGACGCTCTCGAAGGGTTGCGCCTCGCGACTGACGACTTGCCCGGAAAACGGTGCCTTGAGGGTGCAGCGGCTGACCTGCACCCGGTACACCTGTGCCTGTGCCTGCGCTTCGGCGCGCCGCGCTTGGGCGATGGCCACGTCAAACTCACCGACCGAGTTAAGCGCTGCCAGCCGCTCGGTCTGGGCCAGTTGCTGCTGGGCGGCGCGGGCGGCGGCGTCCGCTGCGCGCAATTGGGCGTCGTAAGCGGCGCAGTCAAAGCGTGCCAGAACGGCGCCCTTGTCGAATGACTGGCCCTCGGCGAACGGCAGCTCGAGTATGCGCCCGGCCAGTTCACTGGATAGTGTTGCCTGCTGGCGAGAACGCACTACGCCACGAGCCTGCAGCGCAGCGCTGGATTCGGCGTTTACCGGCATCAGCAGCGGATCGTCTGTGGCGCTCTGGGCGTTGAGTGTGCAGCTGAGCAGCAGGCCGAGGGTCAGGGTGGTGCAGCGCAGGAGAGGGGGCAGGTACATCCGTGACCTCACGAAGATGGCAGTGTGCCGAGTCTACGTAAGCCACGACGCCCTGAGCAACCCGTATCAGGAGGCGGTGAGGCAGGGAGTAAAGCGTGCAGGCGAAAAAAAAGGCGACCCCAGCCTGCCTGAACCGAGGTCACCCCAAATACACCCATTAGTCATTTAGCATCAAGCGTGCCAGTTTCGCTCCGGGTGTACGTTATTCGCTTTCATCGTCGTCGGAACCGTCGACATTCATGCCCAGTTCCTTGATCTTGCGGGTCAGGGTATTTCGGCCCCAGCCCAGTAACTGCGCGGCATCGCGGCGTCTGCCAGCAGTGTGCTTGAGGGCGGTTTCGATCATGATGCGCTCGAACGCGGGGACTGCGATATCCAGCAGGTTGGTCACGCCACGGGCCAGTTCCTGGTCGGCCCACGTGCGCAATCCGTGCTCCCAATGGCCGTCCGGCGCACTGTCCTGGTGCTGGGTGAGCAGTTCCGGGGGCAGGTCCTCGATCAACACTTCGCGGCTGGAGGCCATGACGGTGATCCAGCGGCAGGTATTCTCCAGCTGACGCACGTTGCCGGGCCACGGCAGGTTGCGCAGGTAGTCCTGGGTTTGCGGCTTCAGGGTCTTCGGCTCGACCGCCAGTTCCTGTGCGGCGCGCGCGAGGAAGTGCTGGGCCAGCGCCGGAATATCCTCGCGGCGTTCGGCCAGCTTGGGGATATGGATGCGAATCACGTTCAGGCGGTGGAACAAGTCCTCACGGAACTTGCCGGCTTGCACCAGCCCTTCGAGGTTCTGGTGGGTGGCGGCAATGATGCGCACGTCGACCTTGATCGGGGTGTGGCCGCCGACCCGGTAGAACTCGCCGTCGGCCAGTACGCGTAGCAGCCGGGTCTGGGTCTCGGCGGGCATGTCGCCGATCTCGTCGAGGAACAGCGTACCGCCATCAGCCTGTTCAAAGCGGCCGCGGCGTTGCACGGCAGCGCCGGTGAAGGCGCCTTTCTCGTGACCGAACAGCTCTGATTCCATCAGATCCTTCGGAATCGCGGCCATGTTCAGTGCAATGAACGGGTTGTGCGAGCGCGGGCTGTGGCGGTGCAGGGCGTGGGCGACCAGCTCTTTACCGGTACCGGATTCGCCGTTGATCAAGACGGTGATGTTGGAGTGCGACAGTCGACCGATGGCGCGGAACACCTCCTGCATGGCCGGCGCTTCACCGATGATCTCCGGCGTGCGGGTCTGCAGGGTTTCTTCTTCCTGTGCTTCCTGCTCATGGGTATGGGCCAGCGCGCGGCGTACCAGGGCAACCGCTTCGTCGACGTCAAACGGCTTTGGCAGGTATTCAAATGCGCCGCCCTGATAGGAGGCCACCGCGCTGTCCAGGTCGGAATGCGCGGTCATGATGATGACCGGCAGTTTCGGATAGCGCTCGCGCACGGTTGCCAGCAGCTCCAGGCCGCTGGTGCCGGGCATGCGGATGTCGCTGATCAGGACATCCGGATGCTGGCGCTGCAGGCGTGCCAGTGCGGCGTCGGCGCTGTCGAAGGCGACCGGCTCCATGCCTTCCTGCTGCAGGGCCTTCTCCAGCACCCAGCGGATGGAACGATCGTCATCAACGATCCAGACGTTCTCGGCACGATTCTGTGAGCGGGTCATAAAACAGTTCTCCAGTTCCGGTTTCACCGGCAGGCAGTTGAGGCATTGCGCAGAGGCAAGAATGCTGAAAGTTGGGCTGCCACTGGGGCGGCACTCGTGTCGTCGTGGGGGCGTGACATGTCAGTCCGCTCCCTCCTGTTCCAGTGGCAGGAACAGGGTAAAGGTGGTTTGTCCCGGAACGCTGTCGCATTCGATCAGCCCCTGATGCTGGCTGATGATGTTCTGGGTGATCGATAGTCCGAGGCCGGTACCTTCGGCGCGGCCGCTGACCATCGGGTAGAAGATGCTCTCGACGATGTCGGCCGGAATGCCCGGACCGTTGTCGATGACTTCGACCCGGCAGACCAGTCGGTAGCGGGTTTGCCCGATGGTGAACTGGCGCAAGGTACGCGTGCGCAGGGTAATTTGACCGTCTTCCAGCGGCGCGGCTGAGGCGATGGCCTGCATGGCATTGCGGACGATGTTCAGCAGCGCCTGAATGAGCTGTTCACGATCAGCCTGAACATCCGGGATGCTCGGGTCGTAGTCGCGCCTGATGTGCAGTGCGCCCTGGGTTTCCGCCTCAATCAGGCTGCAGACCCGTTCGGTGATCTCGTGAATATTGATCGGTCGCAGGGCCGGGGGGCGGTAGGGGCCGAGCATGCTGTCGACCAGGTTGCGCAGTCGGTCGGCCTCTTCAATGATGACGTCGGTGTAGTCTTTCAGACCGTCTTCAGGTAGCTCACGTGCCAGCAATTGAGCGGCGCCGCGAATGCCGCCGAGCGGGTTCTTGATCTCGTGGGCCAGTCCGCGGACCAGTACCTTGGTGACTTCCTGCTTGGACAGCTGCGCTTCTTCCTTGGTGATGCGCAGCAGGCGGTCACGCGGGTACAGCTCAATCAGTAGCCAGTTGCGATTGGCGGCGATGATCGGGGTTACCGAGTAGTCCGCCATCAGTTGCTGGCCGCTACTGAGGATGAGTTGCGCCTCGCGCTTGGTGAACGGATGGCCGTTCTCGACCGCATTGTGCAGCGAGTCGAGCGCCGCGGCGGTGTCGGTGAACAGATCCTGCACGCGCTGCTGATAGACCCGCTGCCCACTGACTGCCAGCAGCATTTCGGCTGCCGGGTTCATGAAGCTCAGGCGCAGGTCGCTATCCAGCAGCAGCACTGCGGTGGTCAGGTTGTCGAGAATCTGGCGGAGAAATCGGTCTGGCAGCATGGCTATATCCGTTGTTTGGACAGGGAAATGCAAGAAGCGAACCAATTCGGGGCGCATTTCGGGAGAGGTCGCGAATCGTTTGCCCGTTTCTGTGACCGGCTGCCGCCGGGATGCTCAAAAACGCGCACAACCCCTGTCGATGCTGGGGCGCGCTGCTGTCAGCCGCGTGCTGCTGCTCGTAGTGTGAGGCGATGGGCTAGCGGCCTGGTGCAGGTGCGCGCATTGGAACGGTGCGCGAATTGGAGTCGCCAATGGCGAGTATGCACCATGCTGGTGCGCTCGTCATTGGCGCGGGAGGGTGGGTCAGGGTGCGCTTGCCGGCGGCTTCGGCACGTTCGGGGCGGTGGGCGCCGTTGGGGCGCGAGGCGCCTGATTGTTGCTGTTGAGGCGGCCGGGCTGATTCAGTGAGGTGCGTTGTACATGCACGGTGATCGGATTGCTCGCGCCGATCTCCTTGCCGCGGGTGTCGGTAATCACTGCTTCAATCTGGTGCGACCCGCGGTCGAGGTTTGGCAAGGTCAGGCTGGCCTGGCTCTGGCCGGCGCCGGGCAGGGCCTGGGCGCCCAAGGTGCCGTCTACCCTGGCGCGCAGCAGGGCGCCACTGCGCAGAGGTGGGTCGATGGCGACGCTGAGGGTGATGTTGCCGTCGTTGGCGCGCACTGCGCTGTCGTTCGCAGGGCTGGTGATCTCCACGCTGCGGTAGCGGCCCTGGGCCGAGCTTGAGGAGGTCGTTGTGGTGCTGTTCTGGTCGTATGAAGGAATAGGGCGGGGAGGCTCCATCGAGTTGGGCGTGCTCACCTCGATGCGCTTGGAATTCGGTGATGGCTGGTCCGAGTAGACGGTGTTGCCTTCGGCGTCGGTCCAGGTATAGATCTCGGCGCTGGCGCTCTGAAACAAGATCAGTGCACTGCAGAGGGCAAAGATAAGCGTGCGCGGCATTGTCGTACTCTCCTTGAGATATGTACTCATGCTGGCACCGTATGCAAGAGCTGGCAACCGCCCTGATCTGCATCTGCGACAGGCGTAAAAAAAGGGCGCCCGACTGGGCGCCCCTTTTGCGTGACAGTTGCCTGTCTCTGGATCAGACGCTGTAGTACAGGTCGTATTCCAGCGGATGAACGAAGGTGCGAACCTTGATTTCTTCGGCGCTCTTGAGCTCCATGTAAGCGTCGATGAATTCATTGGTGAACACGTCGCCCTTGGTCAGGAACTCACGGTCGGCGTCCAGAGACTCCAGAGCTTCCTTCAGGCTGCCGCAAACCTGCGGGATCAGCGCGGACTCTTCCGGCGGCAGATCGTACAGGTTCTTGTCAGCTGCATCGCCAGGATGGATCTTGTTCTGGATACCGTCCAGACCAGCCATCAGCAGTGCAGCGAAGCACAGGTAGGGGTTGGCAGCCGGGTCCGGGAAGCGCGCTTCGATGCGGCGGGCTTTCGGGCTGGAAACGTACGGGATACGGATGGAAGCGGAGCGGTTGCGAGCGGAGTAAGCCAGCATAACCGGTGCTTCGAAGCCGGGGACCAGACGCTTGTAGGAGTTGGTAGCCGGGTTGGTGAACGCGTTCAGCGCCTTGCCGTGCTTGATGATGCCGCCGATGAAGTACAGAGCGGTGTCGGACAGGCCGGAGTAGCCTTCGCCAGCGAAGGTGTTGGTGCCATCTTTGGAGATGGACATGTGAACGTGCATACCGGAACCGTTGTCGCCGTACAGCGGCTTCGGCATGAAGGTGGCGGTCTTGCCGAACGCGTCAGCAACGTTGTGTACGCAGTACTTCAGGGTCTGTACTTCGTCGGCCTTCTTCACCAGGGTGTTGAACAGCACGCCGATTTCGTTCTGGCCGGCAGTTGCCACTTCGTGGTGGTGAACTTCAACGGTCAGGCCCATTTCTTCCAGTGCATTACACATGGCAGTACGGATTTCGTGGTCGTGGTCGACCGGCGGAACCGGGAAGTAGCCGCCTTTGACGCCCGGACGGTGGCCTTTGTTGCCAGTCTCGAAGTCAGCGTCAGTGTTCCAGGAAGCCTGTTCAGAGAAGATCTTGAACATGGAGCCGGAGATGTCGGACTTGAATTTCACTTCGTCGAAAACGAAGAATTCCGGCTCCGGGCCAACGAATACGGTGTCACCGATACCGGTGGACTTCAGGTACTCTTCGGCGCGCTTGGCGATACCGCGCGGGTCGCGCTCGTAGCCCTGCATGGTGGAGGGCTCGATGATGTCGCAAACGATGATCAGGGTCGGCTCTTCAGTGAACGGGTCCAGAACAGCGGTGCTGTCATCGGGCAGCAGGATCATGTCGGACGCTTCGATGCCTTTCCAGCCGGCAATCGAGGAGCCGTCGAACATCTTGCCGTCTTCGAAGAAATCTTCGTTGACGTCACGGGCCGGCATGGTGACGTGCTGCTGCTTGCCCTTGGTGTCGGTGAAGCGCAGGTCTACCCACTTCACATCATGCTCGTTGATCAGTTGCATCGCTTTCGACATGGTTTCCTCCAAAAGGAATCGTTTGCCAGACAGCTGGTCTGGCGCCTTATATAACGTCCAGCGGGCGGGCCGCTGCTCGGTTGCATTACAAGCGAGCAAAAGGTGTGCCATTTCGGAGCATTGGCTGTAAGCCCCGTGTTTAGCGCCTTTTGCTCTGGAACCTGGTGGTGCGCACCATTCTGGAGCACCTTGTTGGTGCATATGGTGGTGCCTGTGATCCAAGTTGGTGCATTCGCCGCCCGGCACTTATCCGAGCGCTGAGCGCCTGCTGCGCGTATAATGCAGCGCTTTGCGCACGATATGCCAGCCCCCATGAAACTGATCATCAAATTTTTCCCCGAAATCACCATCAAGAGCCGTCAGGTCCGCAAGCGTTTCATTGCCCAATTGAAGGGCAATCTGAAAAAGGTCCTGTCGGCGGTCGACCCGCAGGCGCGGGTCAACGGGAACTGGGACAGTCTGGAAGTTAATCTCGGCACCGACCCTGCGCTGCAGCAACGCTGTATCGAGCGGTTGCGCAACACGCCCGGCATCTCCCATTGCTTTGAGGTGCACGAGTATCCGTTGGGAAGCATTGATGAGCTGATCGAGCTGTGTGTGGCCAATGTCGGCGAGCAATTGCAGGGCAAGACCTTTGCCGTGCGCTGCAAGCGGGTCGGCAGTCACCCGTTCAGCTCGCAGGACGTCGCGATCAAGGTGGGCAGTGCGCTCAATACCCGCTGTGGCGCTGCCGGCGTGTCGCTGAAGGAGCCTGAGGTTGAAGTTCACATCGAGATTCGCGATCAGAAAATCTATCTGATTCAGGCGCGTCACGAGGGCATGGGTGGCTTCCCGCTGGGGACGATGGAGCCGGTGCTCAGTCTGATGTCCGGCGGATTTGACTCCACGGTGGCGAGCTACCAGATGCTGCAGCGCGGGTTGCTGCCGCACTTTGTGTTTTTCAACTTGGGCGGCCGTGCCCATGAACTGGGCGTTCGTCAGGTGGCTCACTATTTGTGGGAGCGCTACGCGACCAGTCACCGCCTGCGTTTTGTCAGTGTGCCCTTTGAGGGCGTGGTTGCCGAGATTCTGCAGAATGTCGAGAACAGCCAGATGGGGGTGGTGCTCAAGCGCATGATGCTGCGGGCGGCGGACCGGGTGGCCTACCGTCTGGGTATCGATGCGCTGGTCACCGGTGAGGCGATTGCCCAAGTGGCCAGTCAGACCCTGCCGAACCTCAGTGTGATCGACCAGGTGGCGGAGCGTTTTGTGGTTCGCCCGCTGATCACTACCAGCAAGCTGGACATCATCGATATCGCACGCCGCATCGGCACACTGGAGTTCTCCAGCAGCATGCCGGAATACTGCGGCGTGATTTCGGTTGGTCCGGCGATTCGCACCACGGTGGCGCGGGTTGAAGCGGCGGAAGCCGAATTCAATTTTGACGTGCTGTCGCAGGCCGTCGAAAACGCCGCGTACAGCGAGTGCAGTGAGTTGGGCGAGATGATGGAAGGCGGCTCGCCGGTCGAGATCGTCGAGCAGGCGCTGACCGGTCAGATCATCATCGATATTCGCCACCCCGACGAGCAGGAAATGCGCCCGCTGGAGATTGAGGGTGTCGAAGTGCTGTCGATTCCTTTTTATACGCTCAACAGCCGCTTTGCCGAACTCGACCCTTCCCGCGCTTACCTCCTGTACTGCGAGAAAGGTGTGATGAGCCAGCTGCACGCCCAGTATCTGCTGGATGAAGGGCATGGCAATGTGCGGGTGCTCCGGCCGAAGCGCTAGCGCACTGTAGCTGGAAGCATGAAGCAGTCCGAGGCGTTGCCGGTATTGGCGTTTAGGCCTTATTTCGCAAATTTCGCTTGAAGAGGGATGGAGTCGGGCTCACCCTGATGCTTCCAGCTTCCAGCTTCCAGCTTCCAGCTTCCAGCTTCCAGCTTCCAGCTTCC
>JAYNRF010000036.1:0-28175 GCA_038114645.1 Pseudomonadaceae bacterium
AACCGGCGTTCTTGTTTCTGTCTTTCCCGGGATTCCGTGAAGAACCAAAAAAAAGGGGATGCATTGCATCCCCTTTTTTTGTGGCTGACTATCAGGGCTTGTCGCCCTCAGTCAGCTCAGGCTTGCGAGAGCTATCCTCCGCGTCCGCTTGCTCTGCGGCGTCTTCTGCGGTTGCTTCGGGTTGCTCTGTTTCACCAGCGACTGCCGTTTCAGCACTCTCGGTCGCTGATTCCTCAGCGGCGCTGTCGAGCAGGTCGACCTGGCGAGGCTCGGCGGGCGCTTCACTTGCCGGCGCTTGCTCGGCGACCTCTGCTGCAGCCGCTACTTGCTCTGCGGGTGCTGCCTCAACGGTTTCCTCCGGCTCTGCCTGGGCGGCTTTGGCTGCCTCGGCTTCGGCCTGACGCTTGGCCTCAAGCTGGCGCTTGCGGATCTCGCGTGGATCGTTATAGGCACGGCCGCTTTCGGTCAGGGCAGGAATGCTGGCCTCTGCCTCGGTGGGTTGTTCCGCGACGGCTTCGGTCTTGACCGTTTCCGCCGGCGCTTCTTCCGCAGATGCTTCGGGCGCGGCGTCAGTGCTGGCGTCGACGTTGCTCTCGGCTTCAACTGCCGGGGCTGGCTCATCTGCAACTTGCGGTGCAGCTGCGCTCTCGCTGACGGTTTGCGCCTCAGCGCTTTCTACCTGAGCCTCGGCGGCATCGCTTGCACTCTCGGCCTCGACAACGGTTTCTTTCGGCTGGGCCTGACTGAACGCTTCGACCGCAGTTTCGATAGAGGCTTCGACCTTGGTCGCTGCTTCGGTCAGGCCGGCTTCCACCGGTGCCTGTACGTCGGCAACCTCAGCCTGGCTTGCTTCCGCAACCGGCTGCTCGGCCGCAGTGGCCTCAGTCTGGACCGCATCGGTAGCCGCGACTGCAGCTGCCACGGTAGCGGTTGCAGCAACAGTTTCGGTCGCATCGTCAGAAGCCGGGGCGTCTGCTGCCTGGTTGTTGCCATCGGTCTCTGCGTTGTCTTCGGCTTGCGGGCGACGGCGGTTGTTGCGGCGGCGTTGGCTGCTGCGTGAGCGACGCTTTGGACGCTCGCCTTCAGCTGACTCGGTTTCTGTGGTGACGGCCTCGTCTGCTACGTCGGTGGCGCTGACTTGCTCTTCAACCTGCTCTGCCTGCTCTGGGCGCGGCTGTTGAGGGCGACGTTCGCGCTGCTCGCGTGGCTGACGCTCTTGAGTGCTGTCTTCACGGCTGTTGCGCTGTTCTGTGTCGGCAGCCGTGTCGGCAGCAGGGGCAGCAGCGGGGCGACGGCGGCGACGTTGCTGGTTGGCGCCTTCGCTGCGTGCTACCTCGGTGCTTTCTGTCTCGCTGCGCTCGGTGCGTGGCTGCTGTTGCTTGCGCTCGCTGTCTTGGCGGTTGCCGCGGTCGTTGCGATCGCTACGCTCGTTGCGCTCACCGCGCTCACCGCGCTCACCGCGCTCACCGCGTTGACGGCGGTTGCGGTTGTTGCGGCGTTCGTCGGCGTTGCGGCTGCTGCGCTCGCGCTTGCGCTCGTTGCTCGGTTGCTCTTCCTGCTTGGCCGGCTCGGCTGCAGGCTGTTCGCTGGCGAACAGGCCTACCAGGCTCTTGATCAGGCCCTTGAACAGGTTTGGCTGGGCAGCCTGAACTGCTTCAACCGCTGCCGGCGGAGTCGGTGCCGGGCGTGCAGGGGAGAGCGCCTTGACGGCCGCTTCCTGGCGCACGATGGCGCGAGTCTGGCTGACTGGGGTCGGCTCTTCAATCTCGACGGTGCTGGTGGCGTTGTAGCTGGTCTCGCCGTTCAGAACCGATTCGTGGTCATCGCGCAGACGTTGTACGTCAAAGTGCGGCGTATCCATGTGAGGGTTCGGCAGAACCAGCACGCGAACGCGGGTGCGGGCTTCGGTCTTGGCCAGTGCATCGCGTTTTTCGTTCAGCAGGAAGGTCGCAACCGGCACCGGTACGTGGGCGCGGACTTCAGCGGTACGTTCCTTCAGCGCCTCTTCTTCGATCAGGCGCAGTACCGACAGCGACAGGGATTCGACGTCGCGGATAGTGCCGCGGCCGTTGCAGCGGGGGCAAACGATGCCGCTGGTCTCGCCCAGGGACGGACGCAGACGCTGACGGGACATCTCCAGCAAGCCGAAGCGGGAGATGCGGCCAACTTGTACGCGGGCGCGGTCGGCTTCCAGGCTTTCGCGGACGCGCTCTTCAACGGCGCGCTGGTTCTTGGCCGGGGTCATGTCGATGAAATCGATGACGATCAGGCCGCCGATGTCGCGCAGACGCAGTTGGCGAGCGATCTCTTCGGCTGCTTCCAGGTTGGTCTGCAGCGCGGTTTCTTCGATATCGCCACCCTTGGTCGCACGGGCGGAGTTGATGTCGATAGAGACCAGGGCTTCGGTGTGGTCGATAACGATGGAACCGCCGGATGGCAGTTTTACTTCGCGCTCGAATGCCGTTTCGATCTGGCTCTCGATCTGGAAGCGGTTGAACAGCGGTACGCTGTCTTCATACAGTTTGACCTTGCTCGCGTACTGCGGCATGACCTGGCTGATGAAGTTCAGTGCTTCTTCCTTCACTTCGGCACTGTCGATCAGGACTTCACCGATGTCCTGACGCAGATAGTCGCGAATGGCGCGAATAATGACGTTGCTTTCCTGATAGATCAGGAACGGGCTCTTGCGCTCCTCGGAGGCGCCTTTGATGGCTTCCCAGAGCTGAAGGAGGTAATCGAGGTCCCATTGCAGCTCTTCGGCACTGCGGCCCAGGCCGGCGGTGCGCACGATCATGCCCATGTCGGCAGGAACGTTGAGGCTGTTCAGTGCTTCACGCAGTTCGTTGCGCTCTTCGCCTTCGATGCGACGGGAAATGCCGCCGGCGCGCGGGTTGTTCGGCATCAGCACCAGATAGCGGCCGGCGAGACTGATGAAGGTCGTCAGGGCAGCGCCCTTGTTGCCGCGTTCTTCCTTGTCGACCTGGACAATGACTTCCTGGCCTTCTTTCAGTACGTCTTTGATATTGACGCGACCTTCAACCTGTTTGGAGAAGTATTCGCGGGAGATTTCCTTGAGCGGGAGAAAACCGTGACGTTCGGAGCCGAAGTCGACAAAAGCGGCTTCCAGGCTGGGTTCGACGCGGGTAATGCGGCCTTTATAGATGTTGGCCTTTTTCTGCTCGCGGGCGCCGGACTCGATGTCCAGATCGTAGAGGCGTTGACCGTCTACCAGGGCGACACGCAACTCTTCGGGTTGAGTTGCGTTAATGAGCATTCTTTTCATGAAGTACCGTTGTGTTTCCGATGCTTTCCGGTCTACACGGTCACGGCACCTGCGACTCTCTGGTTCGGTGTCAGGTGTGTTTCTGTCATCGGCTAAGGGCCGAGATGCAGAGTTCACATCGCCATGTTCTGGCGACAGTTCGTTCTGTTACAGCTACTGCATACAGAGAAACTGCTTCTGGACTCCCGGCAGAGCGGTTCTGGCGGGCGCGGCAGCGGGTGGCTGCCGGAAGGGGATCTAAGGCGTCAGCGCATTGTCTGCGGGGGCCTTTGATCCATACAGCCGTCGCACCTGGCGCGGCTGCCGGGAATCCTTGGGGAGGAATCAGCTGGATTGGGGACGGGGACACGCTGTATGGCTAGTGTCTACGCTCGTCACATCATCCTGAAGCTGTGCATCTCCACCTAAACACGTACCCATTTGAATCGGGTGCCGCTCCGTTGTTGGTCGGTAGCGGGTTAATGTTCTGGCCTTCATCACGATGACCAGGGTGTAAACATAAGCCCTGTCGGCGGTCGGTGTTGCCTGCTGCGGCCGGGCTGTATGCAGTTGTTTCTGGGGTTTGGCAGGCTGGTTTGGCCTGGGGTCCCCGGCTGCAGAATCGGCAGCTCGCCGGACTATAGCAGCATTTTTTAAGTGCTTCAATTGAATGAAAAATTGTATGATGCGCCGATGAAAAACACCTCTCCTGAACTGCCTACCCAGGTCCAATTCGATGACATCTCTGCCGACCAGGCGGGGCAGCGCATCGACAACTATCTTATTACCCGCCTCAAGGGGGCGCCCAAAACGCTGGTTTATCGCATTTTGCGCAAGGGCGAAGTGCGGGTGAACAAGGGGCGGGTCAAGCCGGATTATCGGTTGCAGGCTGGTGACCAGTTGCGTATTCCGCCCGTTCGTTTGCCTGCGCCCAACGAGCCTGTGCTGGTAGGGCAGGGCATCCTCAATGCGCTTGAGCAGAATATTCTGTTCGAGGACAAGGGGATTATCGTGGTCAACAAGCCGGCGGGTCTTGCGGTGCATGGTGGTAGCGGTTTGCATTTCGGTGTGATTGAAGCCATGCGCCAGTTGCGCCCCGATTGCCCGCAGATGGAGCTGGTTCATCGGCTGGATCGCGATACCTCCGGCTGCCTGATGATCGCCAAGAAGCGCAGTGTGCTGCGTCATCTGCATGCCGCGCTGCGCGGGGATGGTGTCAACAAGCGCTATTGGGCGCTGGTGCGCGGGCGTTGGCCCGGGTCGACCAAGAAGGTGCATGCGCCCCTGCAGAAAAATAACCTGCGCTCTGGGGAGCGGATGGTGGAGGTGGATCCGGCCGGCAAGGAGAGTCTCACCGAGTTCAAGGTGCTGCAGCGTTTTGCCGATTACGCCACGCTGGTCGAGGCTAGGCCAATTACGGGGCGCACCCACCAGATTCGGGTACACGCCAAGTATGCGGGGCACCCCATTGGCGGGGATCCCAAATACGGTGATGACGATTTCTCTCGTGAGCTGCGTGAGCTGGGTGGCAAGCGCCTGTTTTTGCATGCTCGCTCGTTATCGGTGGAAATGGCTGATGGCAATTTGCTTGAAGTAGAGGCTGAGCCGGGTCCCATGTGGGATGAAACGCTACGCAGGTTGGGTAATGTCGGCAATTGATACGCTGATCTTCGATTGGGACGGCACTCTGGCTGATTCGGTTGGTCATATTGTCCGTGCCATGCAGGGCGCGGCCGAGGCAGTTGAGCTAGATATTCCTGGTGCGGAAGCGGTGCGTGGCATCATCGGCTTGGCGCTGCCGGAAGCGGCCGCGGCGCTGTTTCCTCGGCGGCCCGATTTGTGGGCTGCGCTGGTGGACGCCTATCGGGACTTTTATCTCTCGAGTGAGCAGGCGCCGGTGGCATTATTCGCTGGTGTGCGCGAGGCGCTGGATGGTTGGCGCGAGCAAGGCTTTCGTCTGGCGGTAGCGACGGGGAAGGGGCGAAACGGGTTGGCGCGTATTCTCGAGCAGCACGACATGCTCGACTACTTTGATGCCACACGCTGCGCAGATGAAACGCTAAGCAAGCCGGACCCGACGATGCTGCATCAATTGCTAAGTGAGTTGGGATCTTCTTCTTCCGCTGCGTTGATGGTCGGTGATAGCGGGTTTGATATTCAGATGGCGCATAACGCCGGGATGCGGGCTTTGGCAGTCAGCTATGGTGCGCAGTCACGAGAGCAGCTGCTTGCCTTTGCGCCGCTGCACTGTATCGATGAGTTTGCAGAGTTGCCGGCCTGGTTGCGGGCGCAGTGCGCGGCTACTGCGAAAAACACGACAGAGAGGGTGTGATGGATCGGGATCGTTGGACTGAAGGTGAGATGGTATCTGCGGCTGATTCGCGCAAGGTTGACGAGGATGCCAAGGCATGGACGTTGTTAGAGAAGACCCTGACGGCGTCCCTGCAGGAGCAGCGTCGCTCGCGGCGCTGGGGGATCTTCTTCAAGTTGCTGACGTTTACCTATCTGTTTGTCGCGCTGGTGCTGATTTCGCCACTGGGTCGGCTTGGGTCTGCTGCCGCTGTCGGGCCGCACACTGCAGTAATCGAGGTGCGCGGGGTGATTGCTGATCAAGAGGATGCCAGCGCAGACAATCTGGTTGGTGCACTGCGTGAAGCCTTTGAGGATGAAAACACCAAAGGTATTGTTCTGCGTATCAATAGTCCGGGTGGGAGTCCGGTGCAGTCGGGCTATGTTTACGACGAGATCAAGCGGCTGCGTGCGCTGCATCCCGACATAAAAGTGTATGCGGTGATTACTGATATCGGTGCTTCCGGGGCCTATTACATCGCCTCGGCTGCGGATGAAATCTACGCCGATAAAGCCAGTTTGGTGGGTTCCATTGGGGTGACTGCTGCCGGCTTCGGGTTTGTTGGTACGATGGATAAGCTGGGTGTTGAGCGTCGGACTTACACCGCAGGTGAGCACAAGGCGTTTCTGGATCCGTTTCAGCCGGAAAAGGCGGATGAGCGCGCATTCTGGCAGCAGGTGCTCAACACCACTCATGAGCAGTTTATTCGCAGTGTGCGAGAGGGGCGTGGGGATCGGTTGAAAGAAACGCCGGACATGTTCAGTGGGCTGGTTTGGTCGGGCGAGCAGGCGCTGCAGCTTGGTCTGATTGACGGGTTGGCGAGTACGTCGGCTGTTGCGCGCGACGTTATTGGTGTCGAGGAGTTGGTCGACTTTACGCGTCAGGAGTCTCCCTTGCAGCGCTTTACTCGTCAGCTGGGCGCCAGTGCTGGTGCGGAACTGGCGACGCGTCTGGGTCTTGAGGGACCTGTGCTGCGCTGAGTTCAGGGTAGCGGCAGGCCTTCATTGGCGAGCATTGCGCGCAGGCGGATCAATGGCAGGCCGATCAGGCTGGTCGGGTCATTACCCTGCATGCTCGCGATCAGGGTGATGC
Source organism: Pseudomonadaceae bacterium (assembly GCA_038114645.1). Classification (GTDB taxonomy): domain Bacteria; phylum Pseudomonadota; class Gammaproteobacteria; order Pseudomonadales; family Pseudomonadaceae; genus Halopseudomonas. The sequence continues at coordinate 6,705 of JAYNRF010000036.1, forward strand.
CGAGGCCTTCGGATTTGAAGCTGCCGGCGCAGTCGTAGGGTTGCTCAAGCAGCAGATAGCGCTCGATTTCCTCTGGTTGCAGGTCGCGAAAGGTAACGTGTACGGGCTCGATGCAGGTTTGTTCGTGACCGTTTGCGCTGTTGAATACACATAGAGCAGTTGAGAAAGTCAGTGTGCGACCGCTGCTGCGCGACAGTTGGTCGACCGCTGCTTCGTGGGTTATCGGTTTGCTGACGGGTTCGCCGTCAAGTAGCAGCACTTGATCCGAGCCGATGATGAGGTGGTTGCTGAACTGGCTGCTCAATGCTCGTGCCTTGGCTTGGGCCAGGCGTCGGGTGAGTTGCTCGGCGGATTCGCCTGGTAAAGGCGTTTCGTCAATCTCTGGCGATGCGCACTCAAATGGCTGTTGCAGGCGTTCGAGCAGGCTCTTGCGGTAAGGTGAGCTGGAAGCAAGGACCAGATTTGGCATAGTGCGTCTCCGTATCGGCAGGATGCCTATGGTAGCGGCTGTGGTTGTCATTGTGCGAGCCGCCGAACGGCACGCTGAAGGGCTTAAATAGTTTTGACAGGCGGGGTTTGTGCCCCTAGAATTGCGCGCTTATGTCTGGAACCATACCCTCGCACATTGAGCCGGCTCGACTGGTTGATCGCAGAATTACGCTGAAAGGCGTAGTGAAGGTGAGCAGTCTTGAGCGTTTTTCGGCGGTGTTGCAGGTCGCGACCGGAGAGGTTCAGGTTGAACTGTATTTCTCTCGGGACGAGCAGCGCATAGCAACTATGCACGGCCACTATCAGGTCGATGCGCCGTTGTTGTGTCAGCGTTGTCTTGAACAGGTTGTTGTGCCGATCGACAGTGAATGTGATGTGGGGTTTGTAACCAGTGATGAGGCGGCCAAACAGCTTCCTCGTCACTATGAACCGGTTATTGTGGGTGAGGAACCGCTCGATCTGTTTGCGCTGATCGAGGATGAACTGCTTCTGGCTCTGCCTGCAGTTCCGATGCATCCGCAACAAACATGTCAGCATCCGCCAGGGTATCGCCCTGAGACGGCGGAGCTGGAGGAAAAGTCTGAGAAGCCTAATCCTTTCAGCGTGCTGGCCAAATTAAAACGCGATACCTGAGCTTAGGAGCTTATTAGTCATGGCTGTTCAGCAGAACAAAAAGTCCCGTTCCGCACGCGGCATGCGTCGTTCGCATGATGCACTGTCCGCCGCCGCCTTGTCCGTTGACAAGACCACTGGTGAAACTCACCTGCGCCACCACGTTTCTCCTGACGGTTTCTACCGTGGTCGTCAGGTGATCAACAAGGACAACGACGAATAAGTCTTGTCCACGTCAATCCGTATTGCGATTGATGTGATGGGCGGGGACCGCGGTCCCCGCTGCATTATCCCCGCTGCGCTACGCAGTCTCTCGTTGTATCCCTCCCTGCATCTTACTCTGGTTGGCGCTGGCGACGTTATCGAGCCGCTGCTGGCTGGTCTGCAATTCCCCTCTGATCGTTTGTCTGTGCGCCCTGCTCGGGAGCAGATTCTCGCTACCGATCCGCCGGCCAGTGTGCTGCGTGGCAAGCCCGACGCATCCATGCGTGTTGCGCTTGAGCTGGTGCGTGACGGCCTGGTTGATGGTTGTCTGAGCGCTGGCAATACCGGTGCATTGATGGTGTTGGCGCGCTCGGTATTGGGGACGCTCGAGGGTATACGTCGCCCGGCAATTATGGCTGCGCTACCGGTTTCGGGTCGCTTATGTCATGTGCTTGATCTGGGGGCAAATGTTGATTGCCCGGCCGAACAGTTGCTCGAATTCGCGATTATGGGCGCGGCCGCTGCTGCCGAGCTGAGTGGTGATCCGGCACCGCGCGTCGGATTGCTGAATATCGGCAGTGAAACGCACAAGGGTGGTCGGCAGGTGCGCGAGGCGGCTGCGTTGCTGGCTGCGTGCCCTGGGCTCAACTACGTCGGTCATGTCGAGGGCGATGGTCTGTTTCGTGGTGAAGCGGATGTGGTTGTGTGTGACGGTTTCGTTGGGAATGTCCTGCTCAAGGCCAGTGAGGGGTTGGCGGGGTATCTGCAGGCGGAGCTGCGGCGTGCTGTGGCGCAGAGCTGGCTGCTGCGTTGGGTTGCGCCGCTGGTGCTGTATGGGACCCGGCGTATGCGCGAACGCCATGATCCGGCTCGTTACAATGGTGCCAGTCTGCTCGGGTTGCGCGGCGTCGTAATGAAAAGCCACGGTGCTGCTGACGAGCAGGCGATGTTGGCGGCGATCGGGCACGCTGTAAGGGCGTGCGAGGCGCGCTTGCCTGAGCGTATTGCGGGGCGTGTGCGTGAATGCAGGTCGCTGCTGTGACCTCGGGCGCGCTGTCAGCATCCAAATTCCAATGTCACACGCATGTGTCTAGACTCTCTGCAATCTTTTGATAACAGGATAATGTTATGACTAACTCCCTTGGCTTTGTCTTTCCCGGTCAGGGTTCACAGTCCGTTGGCATGCTGAGCGAACTCGCTGAGCAGCACGCGATTATCAAGGACACCTTTGCCGAGGCATCCAGTGCTCTGGGTTATGACCTCTGGGCGCTGAGCCAGAATGGTCCCGAGGCAGATCTGAATCGCACTGATCGTACCCAGCCGGCGATTCTGACCGCGTCTGTTGCGCTGTGGCGTCTGTGGTGTGCCGAGTCTGCTGTGCGTCCGGGCTTTGTGGCTGGCCACAGTCTGGGTGAGTACTCGGCGCTGGTCGCTGCGAATGTGCTGGATTTTGCTGATGCCGTTAAGCTGGTCGAGCGTCGTGGTCAACTGATGCAGCAGGCAGTACCCGAGGGGCAGGGCAGCATGGCCGCCATTCTGGGCTTGGAAGATCAGCAAATCATCGATATTTGTGCGGCTGCGTCGCAAGGCGATGTGGTCAGTGCAGTCAACTTCAATGCGCCGGGTCAGGTTGTGATTGCCGGGCAGGTCGACGCCGTTGCGCGTGCCATTGATGGTTGTAAGGCTGCTGGCGCCAAGCGTGCACTGCCGCTGCCGGTCAGCGTGCCGTCGCACTGCGCGTTGATGCAGCCGGCTGCAGAGCAGCTCGCGGAAGACTTCGCGGCGCTGAACTGGCGTGCGCCGGATATTACGCTGGTGCAGAACGTTAATGCGCGGCCGGCGTCTGATGTCACAGCGCTGCGTCAGTTGCTGGTGGAACAGCTGTACAGCCCGGTCCGCTGGGTGGAGACGGTTGTCTACATGGCTGAGCAGGGTGTCACCGATCTGGTTGAGTGCGGCCCGGGCAAGGTGCTCGGTGGTCTGAACAAGCGTTGCGCCAAGGGTGTCAACAACCACAGTCTGGAAAGCGTGGCGGGCTTTGAAGCGTTCCGCGCGCAGTTTGCTTAAGGAGCAGGACATGAGTCTGGAAGGAAAGGTTGCACTGGTTACTGGTGCCAGCAGAGGGATTGGTCAGGCTATTGCGCATGCGCTGGCGGCTCAGGGCGCCACTGTTGTGGGTACTGCAACCAGTGATGGCGGTGCGAAGGCGATTGCGGACAAGTTGGCTGAAGCGGGTTATAAAGGCACCGGCATGAAGCTGGATGTGCGTGATGCTGAGTCTGTCAGTGCGGTGCTTTCTGCTATCACCGATGCTTACGGTGCGCCGGCCATTCTGGTCAATAATGCGGGCATCACCGCCGATAATCTGCTCATGCGCATGAAGGATGATGAGTGGGATGATGTGATCGGCACCAACCTCAGCTCTGTTTACCGTTTGTCCAAGGCGGTTCTGCGGGGCATGACCAAGGGTCGTTGGGGGCGTATTATCAATATCAGCTCCGTGGTCGGCTGTATGGGCAACGCTGGTCAATCCAACTACGCTGCAGCCAAAGCCGGGATGGAAGGCTTCACTCGTGCGCTGGCGCGTGAGGTGGGTTCGCGTGCCATTACTGTGAACGCGGTAGCACCGGGCTTTATTGACACCGACATGACGCGTGCGCTTAATGACAGCCAGCGTTCGGTCATGCTGGAGCAGATTCCGCTTGCGCGCCTGGGTCAAGCTGAGGAAATTGCCGCAGCGGTTGCTTTCCTGGCGAGCGAGAGTGCTGGCTACATTACCGGTGCTACACTGCCGGTCAATGGTGGCATGTACATGTGATTCGCCGCTGCTGCCGGCCTGTGTCGGAGTGGCATGAGTTTCAATGGGTGGAAGCCGCAGGCTTTGACCTCTTTGCGTCAGAGACGATTCGCGCTTGAAACCAAGAGAATTGTTTCTATAAACTACCCGCAGTCCGGCTTCTCGGAACTGCAAATAGGAGTGAGAACAAGGTATGAGTACCATCGAAGAACGCGTCAAGAAAATCGTTGCCGAGCAGCTCGGTGTCAAAGAAGAAGAAGTAACCAACAGTGCTTCTTTCGTTGAAGATCTTGGCGCTGACTCCCTGGACACCGTGGAGCTGGTTATGGCTCTCGAAGAAGAATTCGAGACCGAGATTCCGGATGAAGAAGCCGAGAAGATCACCACCGTTCAGGAAGCTATCGACTACGTGAACGCTCACCAGAAGTAATCACGTAGCCTGCTTGCAGGACGCCAAAAAAGCCGCAGTACTGGTTTCCAGTCTGCGGCTTTTTTGCATCTGGGCGCTTTGTCTCTGTCAGCTGTGATGTGTTCGTGTTGCCGATGACGGCATTTGCACGGACAATAAGGCGATTTTGCACGGGTGGTGAGCCTGTGGCGGTTTTCACGATTTGAATAAGGAGTGTGCCGTGTCGCGCAGACGCGTCGTTGTAACTGGTCTGGGTATGCTGTCTCCGCTGGGTAATACGGTAGAGAGCAGCTGGCAGGCGGCCCTGGCGGGCAAAAGTGGCATTGGCCCGATTGAACATATGGATGTGAGCGCGTTCGCGACTCGCATTGGCGGCTCGGTTCGTGACTTCGAAGTTGAGCTGTACATGGCAGCCAAGGAAGCGCGCAAGCTGGATCTGTTCATTCAGTACGGCTTGGCGGCGTGCATTCAGTCCTTGCAGGACTCGGGGCTGGAAGTGACCGATGAGAACCGTGACCGTATCGGCGTTGTCATGGGTTCAGGTATTGGCGGTCTGACCAATATCGAGAAGAACTGCGAACAGTTGCTGAACAGTGGCCCGCGCCGGATTTCGCCGTTCTTTGTCCCGGGTTCGATCATCAATATGGTCGCAGGGTATCTGTCCATTCAGTACGGTCTTCAGGGGCCGAACTATGCGCTGACCACTGCCTGTACCACTGGAACCCACAGCATTGGTATGGCTGCGCGTAACATCGCCTACGGCGAAGCTGACGTCATGGTCGCCGGTGGCTCCGAAATGGCCACCACCGGCCTGGGATTGGGTGGTTTTGCTGCCGCGCGTGCGATGTCAACTCGCAACGATGATCCGCAGGGCGCCAGTCGTCCGTGGGATCGTGAGCGTGACGGCTTTGTGCTGTCTGATGGCGCCGGAGCCATGGTGCTGGAAGAGTATGAGCATGCCAAGGCGCGCGGCGCGCGCATCTATGCCGAGCTGGTGGGTTTTGGTATGAGCGGTGACGCTTACCACATGACTGCTCCGCCGGAAGACGGTCGTGGCGGCGCCAAGTGCATGGCCAATGCACTCAAGGATGCTGGGCTCAATCCGGATGAAGTGGATTACATCAATGCGCACGGCACCTCAACGCCGGCCGGCGATATCGCCGAGACCTGTGCGGTCAAATCGGTGTTTGGTGCCCACGCCAGCGAACTGGCCATCAGCTCGACCAAGTCGATGACGGGACACTTGCTGGGCGCCGCTGGTGCGGTGGAAGCGGTGTTCAGTGTACTGGCGCTGCGTGATCAGGTTGCGCCGCCGACCATCAATCTGGATAACCCGGATGAAGGCTGTGATCTGAACTATGTTGCGCACCAGGCGCAGCAACGCAAAATCGATGTCGCGCTGTCCAACTCGTTCGGTTTTGGTGGCACAAACGGCAGTCTGGTATTTCGTCGCTGCGAATGAGCCAGCCGACACCAGTGGCGACGACATGGGTAAACGGGCAGGTTGCCGATAATCTGCCCGTTACTGATCGTGGGCTTGCCTATGGTGACGGTTTGTTCGAAACCTTGCGCGCCAGCCGCGGCATGCTGCCGCTGCTGGCGCTGCATCTTGAGCGGTTGCGGCGCGGATGTGAGGTGCTGCGCATACCCTTTGAGCGAGCGCTGATTGAGGCGGAGCTCGGTTTTGCTGCCACTGCAGTGGGCGACGGGACCGTGAAGCTGACCCTCACACGAGGCACTGGCCCGCGCGGATATGCCATGCCTGTTGATCCCAAGCCTACACGCGTTATTGCGATCTCCCCACTGCCGGTTTATCCGGCCGGTCGACGGGACGGCGTGCAGTTGTTTCGCTGTGCAACGCGGCTGTCTGATCAGCCGTTGCTGGCTGGTATCAAACACCTTAATCGGCTCGAACAGGTGCTGGCACGCAGCGAATGGCAGGACAACGCCTATGCCGAAGGGCTGGTCTGTGATCAGCAGGGGCTTGTTGTTGAGGGCACCATGAGTAACCTGTTTGCACGGATTGACGGCCAGTGGGTTACGCCTGAGCTGAGTCGTTGTGGTGTGCAAGGCGTGATGCGTGATTTTCTGTTGTCTCAACTGCTGGAGCGCGGGCAGCCGGCTGCTGTGTCAACCCTGAGTCTTGAAGCGTTGCAGCAGGCCGATCAGGTCTTTTGCTGTAACAGTTTGATTGGTGTCTGGCCGGTCGTGCGGCTGGGCGATCGGGTCTGGCAGGTGGGGCATGAAACCCGCCTGCTGCAATCCCTCGCTGAACAGGTTTATCTGTGAAGATTTTTGGCAAGTTTCTCGTGGTTTCCCTTTTTCTGTTCACCGTCGTCGGTTTGACCGGCGGCGTGTGGGGCTTTCTCACGTTGCAGCGAGCGCTGCACCAGCCATTGCAGCTGAGTGAGCCGCAGACGTTGGTCGTTGAGGCGGGTAGCTCCCCTGGTCGGGTTTTTGCTCAACTGGAACAGCAAGGCGTACTTGAGGGGGGCAGCTGGCTGCGTCGCTATTGGCAGTGGCAGATGAAGGGGGCGGTGCTGCACGTCGGGGAGTATGCGCTGGAACCGGAAATGACGGCTGCCGAACTGCTGCACATGATGGAGCGCGGTGATGTGGTGCAGCGCAGTCTGACCCTGGTTGAGGGTTGGAACTTTCGACAGGTGCGCAACGCGCTGGCATCTGCTGCGCATCTGCAGCAAACCTTGCCCGCCCAGCTGTCCGATGCCGAGGTGATGGCCGCGCTCGGTTATGAAGGCGAGCATCCGGAGGGGCGCTTCTTCCCGGATACCTATCAGTACACGCTCGGTATGAGTGATCGAGATATTTTGCAGCGTGCGCATGAGCGCATGGCGGCGGTGCTTGAGGAGGTCTGGGCTGCCCGTGATGAGGGGCTGCCGATCACCTCCGCGTACGAGGCGCTGATTCTGGCGTCTATCGTCGAGAAGGAAACCGGGGTGCCGTCCGAGCGCGCCGAGATCGCCGGTGTGTTCACCCGGCGCCTGCGCATCGGCATGCGTCTGCAGACCGATCCGACGGTGATCTACGGCCTGGGCGCCGATTATCAGGGCAATATTCGCCGGCGCCACTTGCAGCAGCCGACGGCGTACAACACCTATGTGATCGACGGCCTGCCGCCCACACCGATCGCCATGCCCGGGCGTGAGGCCATTGAGGCTGCGGTGCATCCAGCGGACGGCAAGAGTCTGTATTTTGTTGCCAAGGGAGATGGGTCGCACGTTTTCTCCAACTCCCTGGCGGAACACAATCGCGCGGTGCGTGCCTATCAGTTGCAGCGCCGAAAGGACTATCGTTCCAGTCCAGCTCCGGAGGCTGCGCAATGAGTGGTGTGTTTGTCACCCTTGAGGGCCCCGAAGGTGCGGGCAAGTCGACCAATCTGGCGTACATTGCCGAGGCGCTGAAGGCGGAGGGCTGCGAGCCGCTGCTCACCCGTGAGCCGGGCGGCACGCCGATAGCGGAGCGGGTGCGCGGGATTCTGCTTGAGCATCACGAAGAGCCGATGGACCCCGACGCCGAATTGTTGCTGGTGTTCGCCGCACGGGCACAGCACCTGAGTCAAGTGATTCGCCCGGCGCTGGCGCAGGGGCGAGTAGTCATCAGTGATCGCTTTACCGATGCGACCTACGCTTACCAGGGGGGAGGGCGGGGCATCGACGCTGCACGTATTGCTGCGCTGGAGTCCTGGACGCAGGGTGAGTTGCGGCCTGACTTGACGCTGGTACTGGACGTCCCGGTTGATGTCGGCATGGCACGGGCACGGGCGCGTAGCGCGCTTGACCGCTTCGAGAGCGAGCAGCGCGCGTTCTTCGATGGGGTGCGCTCCACCTACCTCCAGCGTGCTGCCGAGAACCCCGAGCGCTACCGTGTGGTGGACGCCAGCGGCGAGCTGGAGCAGGTGCAGCGTGATCTGCAACCCGTGATCGAACTGATTCTGGAGCGTTGGCGTGCTTGAACAGGCCCGGACACCGTTACCCTGGCATGAGCCGGTGTGGGGCGCACTGGTCAGTCAGGCACATTTCGCTCACGCTTACCTGTTCTGCGGTCCCGCCGGCGCCGGTAAGCGCGCCTTTGCCAGCGCCTTCGCCGCCTGGCTGATGTGCGACTCCCCGAGTGCCCAGGGCGCCTGCCAGCAATGCCGCAGTTGTCTTCTGCGGCAGGCCGGCAGCCACCCTGATCTGCTCTTGATCGAGCCGGAGGAGGCGGGCAAGGCGATTCGGGTCGACGCGATCCGCCAGTTGGTTGACTTTATTACGCAGACAGCCCAGCAGGGTGGCCGCAAGGTCGTTGTATTACACCCCGCCGAGGCGATGAACCAGAACGCCGCCAACGCGCTGCTCAAGTCGCTCGAAGAGCCAACCGCCGAGACCTACCTGCTGTTGGTCAGTGACCAGCCAAGTCGCCTGTTGCCGACCATTCGCAGCCGTTGCCGGGTGCAGCCGCTGGGCTTGCCGGCTGAGCAGTCGGCACAGGCCTGGTTGCAGTCCGAGCTGCCCGAGGTCAATGAGGTGCAGCGCACTCTGCTGCTGCAGATGGCCGCCGGAGCGCCGCTGAAGGCGCTGGATCTTAACGCGCAGGATGCAATTGCCTTGCGTGACAAGGTTGTCGAGGGTGTCAAAGCACTGCTCAAGGGGCAGATATCGGCACCCAAGCTCGCCGAACAATGGAATAGCGTTGCTCTGGAGCTGTTGCTCGACTGGTTCGCCGCCTGGACGCTGGAGTTGTTAAAACTCAACCAGGGCGCGCAGGAGAATGCGAGCAGTGCCGACATGGACAAGGTGTTGGGCTATCTTGCGCCGCGCATCAAGGTAAACGAGCTGCTCGACTGGCAGGACTGGCTGCTTCAGCACCGCAGGCAGTTTGACAACAAAGCCAACCTGAACCGCCAGCTGTTCCTCGAAAAGCTGCTTGCGCGCTGGAAAACCTTGGCCGAAAGGCGGTAATCTGGCGAGCATTGCGTTGAGTGAAAGGAATGATCAATGACTAATCCCATGGCTCCGGGTCCACGTAACGGCATTTTGTCGCTGACCATCAAGGACAAGTCCGTTCTGTACGCGGCCTACATGCCGTTTGTGAAGCACGGCGGTCTGTTCATTCCGACCAACAAGAGTTACCGCCTCGGCGACGAGGTCTTCATGCTGTTGAACCTGATGGATGAGCCGGAGAAAATCCCGGTCGCAGGCAAGGTTATCTGGGTGACGCCAAAGGGCGCCCAGGGTAACCGCGCAGCAGGTATCGGTGTCCAGTTCAGTGATCAGGACAACACCGCGCGCAGCAAAATCGAAACCTATTTGGCTGGTGCACTGCAATCTGACCGGCCAACCCACACCATGTAGTCTGCATGCTTATTGATTCACACTGTCATCTTGATCGTCTCGATTTAACTCCTTACAACGGTTCCCTCGACGCTTTGCTCAATGCGGCGCGCTCGCGCGGCGTTGGCAAGTTCCTGTGTATCGGTGTCGACGCCGATAACGCACCTACCGTGCAGCAGCTCGCAGAGCGTTATGCTGATGTGTACTGCAGCGTTGGTATTCACCCGCTCGACCTGAAAGACGGCAAGGCTACCGATCTGGGCTGGTTGCTGAACGCGCTTGATCACCCGCGCACCGTTGCCATTGGCGAGACCGGTCTCGACTACCACTACGAGCCGGAGCTGGCGGAGCAGCAGAAAGCCTCCTTTGCGATCCACCTGCAGGCTGCGCAGCAGACCGGTAAGCCGGTCGTGATTCATACCCGGGCGGCGCGTCAGGATACGTTGGACATGCTGCGTGAGGCGGATTTGGCCAACGCGGGCGTGCTGCATTGCTTCACCGAAGACTGGGAAATGGCGCGTGCTGCGCTGGATATGGGCTACTACATTTCGCTGTCGGGTATTGTGACCTTTCGAAATGCCGATGCACTGCGCGAGGTTGCGCGTCAGGTGCCGGCGGATCGACTGCTGGTGGAAACCGACTCACCATATCTGGCGCCAATTCCGCATCGTGGCAAGCCGAACGAGCCTCAGTTTGTGTACGAGGTTGCGGCGTTTCTGGCGGACCTGCGAGGGGAATCACTGGAGCGCCTTCAGCAGCAGACGACTGACAACTTCCACCGTCTGTTCCCGCTGTCTCTGGCCTGATATCCGGGCAAAAAAAACCCGAATTCTGGGGGAGGAATTCGGGTTAAGACCATTAGGAGTGATACAGAGACAGGACAGAGCCTGTCTGAACAGGGCTGGCATTTGGGGGAGGTGCCAGTCCTGATAGCTTCAGTATTGTCGAAATTGCCTGTCTTTCCACTGAGCTTCGCTGCTTTTATAAACTGATTTGGAATACGCTCTGCGCATTTTATCGTGAAGCGTTGTTATCGCGTGCCTCGGTGATCAGTGTTTTCAGTGTGCTGACTGCCTGTTCCAGGTCGCTTTGGCGGGTATAGAAATGCGGTGACCAGCGAATGCCGCCACCACGCAGTGCGCAGATCACGCCGCACTCCATCAGCCGTCGCTGCAGTGGCTTGAGGTCTGCGCCGGTGACGGAGAACGTGATGATGCCTGATCGTCGTTCAGGCCTCAGATCGCTCAATATGGTTAAGCCGGGTACTGCAGAAAGCAGGGCCGCGAGCAGGCTGATCCGCGCGTCGAGTTCGCTCGCAACCGTGTCCATGCCGACCTCAAGCAGCAGCGACAGGCTGGCAGACAGTGCCTGCTGGGCAAGGGTGTTGGGGCTGCCTGCTTCGAAGCGCCGGGCAGAGGCGGCGGGCCGCCAGTCGCTGCGCTCGTAGTCGCCCATCGCCTCAACCATGTGCCAGCCGTGCTGGGTCAGCTTCAGGTCTTCGCGCACCCGGGCATGACAATAGAACACGCCGAGACCTTCCGGGCCCAGCAGCCACTTGTGGCCGTCTGCCATGGCGAAGTCGCATTGAATGTGCTGAACGTCTAGTGGCTGGGCGCCAAGGGTCTGAATCGCGTCAACGCAGAACAAAATGTTGCGCGCGCGGCAGGCCACCCCTAATTGCTGCAGGTTGATGCGCAGGCCCGTGCCGTATTGCACCGAACTGATGCTGAGCAGACGGGTGCGTTCAGTCATGGCGTTGATCAGCGCCTGTTCTGGTTGCCTGCCCAGTGACACGCTGCGCACGGTAACGTCGCGGTCACTCAGGGCTTCCCAGGGGATGCGGTTGGAGGGGAACTCTTGGTCGCTGATCAGAATTTCGTCGCCGGTTTGCCAGTCAATGCCCTGGGCGACGAAAGACAGTGCCTCTGATGTGTTCTTGACCAGGGCGATGTCGTCGGCGGACGGGGCGTTGAGCAGTGATTGCAGTTGCCCTCTGAGTTGGCGCTCGGTGCGGCTCCAGCGAGGGTAGTCCCGCGCGCCCTGTTGCTGGTTTTCCAGTGCAAAGGCGCTGACCGCCTCGGCAGCACGTCGCGGCCAGGGAGCTACCGCCGCGTGATTGAGATAGCAGAGCCCTGGGTCATGGGGGAACTCGTCAAGCCAGGTTTCGTTCAGGGTCATGAGCGCCTCGTGCTGGTGTCATTTCCGCCAAAAGCAGGACTGTGTTGCGGGACCAGCCCAGTATGGCCAAATACGCCACATTTAGACACATCTGAACTGGATAGTCAGCTTGTAAGCAAATATGGGCAGCCGGTCATGAAGTTGGCATAATGGGGCACTTTGCCAATTTGAATCCGGGTACCTTGATGCAGAAAGAGTCACGTAAAGTTCGCGAATTTCGCCGTCGCGAGCAGGAAATTCTCGACAGCGCGTTGCGTCTGTTCCTTGAGCAGGGTGAAGACAGCGTAACGGTTGAGATGATCGCCGACGAAGTCGGAATCGGCAAAGGTACCATCTACAAACACTTCAAATCCAAGGCTGAGATCTACCTTCGGTTGATGCTCGATTATGAGCGTGACCTGGCCGATCTGCTGCATTCCGAATCCATTGAGCGTGACAAGGCTGCGCTCTCTCGTGAGTACTTTGCCTTTCGTATGAGCGATCCGGAGCGCTATCGGCTGTTTGATCGGCTGGAAGAGAAGGTGGTCAAGGCTAACCAGCTGCCGACCATGGTCGAGGAGCTGCATCAGATTCGCACGTCCAACTTCAATCACATCACCGGCGTGATCCAGTCGCGCATCGACGATGGCAAGCTGGAAGATGTACCAGCCTATTTCCATTACTGCGCTGCGTGGGCGTTGGTTCATGGTGCGATGGCTATGTATCACTCGCCATTCTGGCAGGATGTGATCAAGGATCAGGAAGGCTACATGCAATTTCTGATGGACGTCGGGGTGCGCATGGGTAACCGCTTCAAGCGTCGCAAGGATGGCGAGGACGTCTAGTTTCAGCTGAACTCCTGTCTGGCTCTGCAGTCTCACACTGCGCAGCCGTGACAGGAGTCAGAACCGTGTTCAAGCCCCCATTACTCGCTTGCTGCGTGCTCTTGGGCGCGCTGCCGGCAGCGTTGGCAGAGGCCAGAGAGTACCGTTACGCCGACGCGCACCTGCACTATGTCGACTTCTTTCAGGAGTCAGAAGGCATGGGTGCGCTGTTGCAGGCGATGGACGCGGCCGGCGTCGACCATGCGATGCTCAGCGGTGTGCCGGTAGCCAAGCAGTGGCATGAGAACGAGCCCAAGCGGCCACGGTATTACGCGGGTGACGACGGCGGTGCCTACTGGTTCAGTGCAACTGATGTGCTGGTCGCCAAGGCGATTGAGTCGCTGCCGCCGGAGCAGCGTCGACGTTTTCACCCCTTTCTGTCCGGCTTCAATCCGAATGACAAAAACGCAGACGCCCACATCCGTCGCATGCTGGAGTTGTATCCGGGCGTCTGGCAGGGGCTAGGCGAGGTCTTTACCCGGCACGATGACCTGACTGCGCTGATTCATGGTGAGCCGCCGCGGGCCAATAGTGAGGCCATGCACAGGGTTTACCTGTTGGCGGCCGAATACGATCTGCCGGTGCTCGTCCATAGCAATATCACTTCTCAGCGTGAGCGCAATCCTCTGTATCTGGCCGAGATGGAAGAGCCCCTGCGTAATCATCCGCGGGTGCGTTTTATCTGGGCTCATGCGGGCACGAGCATGGAGATTCACCGCCACCAGACTCGGCTGGATTTCCTGCTGCCGACATTGCGTCGACTGTTGACGGCGTATCCAAACCTGTATGTCGATTTATCCTGGACCCTGCGCGAGCCTTATCTGCTGAATCAGGATGGTGAACCTGATCAGGAGTGGGTGGCGCTGGTCGAGGATTTTCCCGAGCGCTTCATGCTGGGGTCCGATGTGGTAGGGCAGTTTGGCAGTATCGACAAGTACATGCGCGGGTTTGATCCGTTTCTCGACGCGCTGCCTGAGAAAGTTGCCCGCGCGGTCGCGCGGGATAACTTTCTGGCAGTTTTACCTCATACGGCCCCGCCAGCGGGGCCGTGACCCCGGATCAGGGGATCAGTAGCGGCGGGTTGGCCCAGTAGCCACAGTGATGATAACCGAGGAAGTTGAGCGTACTGGTGCTGGCAGCATTGGGTACGTCCAGTATCAGCAGGTTGCCGGTGGCAGCCTGCGGCCAGGCGGCGGCGACGCCGTCGGTCGTGCTGGGGTCGCCGTCCTTGGCGAACTGGGTCCAGTAATCAACCATTTCTCCGGACAGGCTGGACAGGTTGTTGAGATCGCCGCTGTAGCGCTGCTCCATGATGCTCTGGGGGTAGAGCACATACGGGATTTCGCCTGCGTGGGTGGCGCCCAGCGGGAAGCTCACCGCAAATGGTGGTACCAGTGTCCAGGGCGCGTCTTCATCGCGGAACCAGTACTGAAAGGTGTTCATGCTGGCGCCGGCGAAGGTGTTCGCATGGGAGTACGCGTTGCAGGCGAACATGAAGTCGGTCCAGATGCCTGACAGGGCGGCTTCATACGGTTTGCTCGCGCCGTTTACGAAGGCCAGATAGTCCGTCGCGATCTGGTCATCGTTGAAGGGGATGCTGGCCTGGTAGGGCTGGAAGAACTCCGCCACGCGATCCCGGTATTCGGCTTCGTCGTCAATCGGGTCGCCGCCGACCTCATCCAGTGCGACAAACAGCGTGCCTTCGTTCTGGTTGCTGCCAATCATGACATCCAGCGAGGTGTTGAAATCGCCGTCTGCCAGCGCTTGCTGGATCGACTTGGGCAACAGGTCGCTGGCCGGATCGACGACCGGCACCGCTTGCGAACCTTGCGCTGCCAGCAAGGCTGAAACCGGCAGTGCTCGCAGGCAGTCTGCTGCCGTCCCCAGGTCACTACACCCCAGGTTGCTGGCAACGCCGACGCCAATGGCCTGAGCCGTTGTCTTGGGCATCTGGAAAGGCGCATAGGAACCACTCTGGACGATGGCACGCTGGAACAGGCCTGCATCTTCTGCCCGTGGCGAGACGATGTGGCTCATGACGCTGTGACCGCCCGCGGACTCGCCGAAGAGGGTGACGTTGTCCGGATCGCCGCCGAAGGCTGCAATGTTGTCCTTGACCCAGGCCATGGCCAGCTGCTGATCCATCAGGGCGAAGTTGCCGGCGTCGGATTCAAGTGACGGGTGGGCGAGAAAGCCGAGATTGCCAAGGCGGTAGTTGAGGGTGACAACGATGACGTCTTGCTCGACCAGGCGGGTCGGGTCGTACTCGCCGCCGCCATTGCCAAAGACGAATGCGCCACCGTGAATCCAGACCATCACCGGCAGGTCTTCGGCATCGGTGGGGGCGTAGACGTTCAGGTACAGGCAGTCTTCGTTACCCAGGGCGGCGCCGGTGGTCAGGTCGGACTGGGGGCAGCTGTTGCCGAACTCATTGCTCAGACGGAGCGGGTCGTCTCGGGTTGCCGGCGGCTGCGGCGGGGCAAAGCGCAGTGCGCCGACTGGCGGCGCCGCGTATGGAATGCCGCGGAACACGCGGATACCCGCGTTGCTGATGCCGACGACAGAGCCTTCTGTAGTCTGGACGGCGAGCGGGTTGGGGGCATCGGATCCACCGCCACCTCCGCCGCCTGACAGGCACGCGGACAACGACAGCGTCGCAATGGCAAGGCTGAACACCTTGAGAGTAGATGGGGTGGTAACGCGCAAGCGGGCAGTACTCATTATTATTGTCCTGTACTGTGATTGGTGTTGAGGCAGAATGTGTAACTGGCCCGAAGTGGGGGCGAATGTTGGTTCTGCTTATGCAGGGGAACTATATGTGAACCTTGTCACAGTCGGCTAAACACGTCCGGGTGGTTTGCATTGCGGGGCACACTGGCTATGATGTTCGGTTTTCCGCAGCGCGCTGCCTGGGCCCGAGGAGAGTAGTCATGGCGATGCAAGAGCCGTTTCCGGTCAGTTATATCGAGCCGGTATTTCGTCCGCCGAGTGAGGCGCACTCGCTGATTCTGCCGGTCACCAATGGCTGTTCGTGGAACAAGTGCACCTTCTGCGAGATGTACACGGCACCTCAGAAGAAGTTTCGTGCCCGTGACGAGGCCGAGGTGCTGGATGAGATTCGCCGGGTCGGAGAGCGCTACATCGTCCAGCGCATTTTTCTGGCTGACGGTGACGCGATGGTGCTGCCGACGCACCGTCTGCTGCGAATTCTCGAGGCTATCGCCGAGCACATCCCAAGCGTCGAACGGGTGACGTCCTACTGTTTGCCGCGCAACCTGAAGCGCAAGTCGGTCGAGGAACTGAAGGAGCTGCGTGACGCAGGACTGGCTATGCTCTATGTCGGTGCGGAGTCTGGCGATGATGAAGTGCTTGAGCGCGTCAACAAGGGCGAAACCAGTGCCTCGACAGCAGACGCGCTGATCAAGGCAGGTGACGCTGGCTTGAAGCGCTCGGTGATGATTCTTAACGGGTTGGGCGGCGTTTCACTCAGCGCGCAGCATGCCCTGAATTCGGCGAAGCTGCTGAACGAGACCCAGCCGGAGTTTGTGTCTACTCTGGTGGTCAGCTTCCCGCAGGGGATGGCGCGTTTCCAGCAGCGCTACCCTGACTTTGTTGAATTGAACCAGCAGCAACTGTTCAGTGAATTGCGCCAGTTCGTAGAGGCGCTGGATCTGGACAACAGCACCTTTCGCAGCGACCATGCCTCTAATGCGCTGGTGCTCAAGGGCGAGCTGGGGCAAGACAAGGCACGGCTGCTGGCGCAGATAGATCATGCGATCAGTCGCCCCGATCAGGCTGGTCTGCGTCCGGAGTGGATGCGCGGTCTCTAGGAGGTTTTATGCATAAGGCTTTGATTCTGCTTGGAATTGTTATGCTTTCCGGATGCATGAAGCCGTCCGATATGCAGGATCAGGCCAGCTACTATCTCGGCGACGCGGGCTTGCTCAACCACTACCGCATCCAGCGCAGCAGCACCTGGGTGCTGCAGTCGGACTCCAAGCTCTATATCGCTCAGGGGCACTTCCTGCCGATCGGCAACCCGTATGCTCGACCGAATGTGGTTGCAGAAGAGGCCTTCGCGGCCGCGGTCGAGGTATTCCCGATCGTGCGTCGAGCGCAGCAGCCGCTTGGGCTCGAAGAGGCGCTGGCGCAAGCGCGCAGTTACGGTTACGACTACCTGCTGTATACCCGATTTGCCTCAGCTGAGGACGCCGTAGGCAGTGTCGAGCAGTGGGAAGAGTCCGGGCAGTGGGACGATGTTGGCCTGGATCGTGCCATATTGCAGCTGATGGTCTTTGAAGTCGGCACACGCCATCTGGTTGATTACGCCCGAATTGAGACCCGAGGTGGCTTCCTGCAGTTTTACAAGGCGTCTCCGGACGATCTGCTGCGGCCCCCGCTGCAGGATTACACAGGCCAGCTACTTGGTCGTTGAAAGCGTCCGTTCAGGAGGAATGATGTCGGATCGTGCGCCACCACCACAATCCTTGTTGAATAGCCTGCCGCAACGTAGCGAGTTACAGCGTCGTGACCCTGCCCCGGTGCATCTGTGGCAGCCGGAGTTGAGTGGCGAAATGGATATGCGTATCGCCCGAGACGGCACCTGGTACCACGAGGGCGATCCGATCAAGCGGTTGGCGCTGGCACAGTTATTCTCCACGATCCTGCGGCTTGATGACGACGGCCGCTACTATCTGGTAACGCCGGTCGAGCGTTGGGGTATCCAGGTTGATGACGCCCCTTTTGTTGCCACCGGCCTGACCGTCAGTGGACAGGGCGAGCAACAACAACTGGTTTTCCGGACCAATCTGGAAGACTCCGTGCCTCTGGATGTTGACCATCCGTTGCGGGTTGAGCTGGATCCGCAGACAGGGGAACCATCTCCCTATGTGCGGGTGCGCACCAATCTCGATGCACTGATAAGTCGCACTGTTTTCTACGAGCTGGTCGATCATGCTGTCGAGATTGAGGTCGCGGGTCAGCTGCGAACCGGGGTCTGGAGCGGTGGCCGGTTCTTTCCGATAGACGGCGCCGAATAGGTGCGCCAGCCGTTCTCCCGCGCCATTGCTGGGCATGGCGAATTGCTACTTTCCCGTCCTTAACGCTCCTCTTGAATGTCAACCCGAAAAACATAAAAAAGCGTGTTTTTTTGATGTTGATATTTACCATATGTGGGTCTAGCATTGCCCGGAATGCACAACAAATAGTGTTTTGTCGGCCGGGTGCGTACAGGTCAAAAGCTTGTGCGTCAAGCCCTTGATGGTGTTCAGGTCGCGTATTTCAGGAGACAGAAATGAGTCAAACAGCCAAGGTGCAGCGCCTGCATAATGTGGTTACCAGCATCCCCCTGCAGCCCGCGTCGGAAGATATCTGGGACACCAAATACCGACTCAAGACCAAAGATGGCAAGGCCATCGACAAGTCGGTCGATGAGACTTTCCAGCGTGTCGCACGTGCTCTGTCCGAGGTAGAAGCTCCGGAGCTGCGTGAAGAGTGGTACGAGAAGTTCCTCTGGGCACTGCGTCATGGCGCTATTCCGGCTGGCCGTATTACGTCCAACGCCGGTGCACTCGAGCACAAGCCGGCCACGTCGACCATCAACTGCACCGTGTCTGCGACCATCGGCGACTCGATGGACGATATTCTCGCCAAGCTGCATGAAGCCGGTCTGACCCTCAAAGCCGGTTGCGGTATCGGCTACGAGTTCTCCACTCTGCGCCCGAAAGGTGCTTACGTTTCCGGTGCTGGTGCCTACACCTCCGGTCCGCTGTCGTTCATGGATATTTACGACAAGATGTGCTTCACCGTGTCTTCTGCCGGTGGCCGTCGTGGTGCCCAGATGGCGACCTTCGATGTCGGTCATCCTGATGTAATGGATTTCATTCGCGCCAAGCGCGAGGGCGGCCGCCTGCGTCAGTTCAACCTGTCGCTGCTGATCACCGAAGAGTTCATGAAAGCAGTCGAAGCTGATGCCGACTGGAAGCTGGCTTTCCCGCTGAATCAGGCTGAAATGGAAGCCGACGGTGTTGATGTCAACGACGCCGAACAGGTGATCTGGCGCGAGTGGCCGAGCAACGAGCGCTATGTCAGCCGTGAAGACGGTCTGGTTGCCTGCCGCATCTTCCGCGTCATGAAAGCACGTCGTATCTGGGACATGATCATGAGTTCCACCTACGATTTCGCAGAGCCGGGCTTCATCCTGATTGACCGCGTCAACCAGATGAACAACAACTGGTTCTGTGAAGAGATTCGCGCTACCAACCCCTGTGGCGAGCAACCGCTGCCGCCGTATGGCGCCTGCCTGCTGGGCTCGATCAACCTGACGCTGTTCGTCCGTGATCCGTTCACGGAAAAGGCCCGTTTTGACTGGGATGAGTACCGTCGCGTCGTTGATATCTTTACCCGTATGCTGGACAACGTGGTCGAAATCAACGGCCTGCCGCTGGAACAGCAGCGCAACGAGATTTACCGCAAGCGCCGCCACGGCATGGGCTTCCTGGGTCTGGGGTCCACCATGACCATGCTCTGCATGAAATATGGCGAAGCCAAGTCGCTGGAGTTCACCGAGCAGGTGTCCCGCGAGATGGCCATGCAGGGCTGGCGCACCGGTCTGGCGCTGGCGGAAGAGAAGGGCGCTGCACCGATCATGGACGAAGAGTTCGTCGTGACCGAGGCGATGCTGGCCAAGCGTCCGGAAATGGTCGCTGACGGCATCAAGGCTGGCGACAAGGTTGCCGGTAAAGTGCTGTGGGCCAAGTACAGCCGTTACATGCAGCAGGTTGCTGAGGAAGACGCTGAACTGGCTGCAGCGCTGGCTGAGAAGGGCTCGCGCTTCACTCACCACAGCTCCATTGCGCCGACCGGCACCATTTCGCTGTCGCTGGCCAACAATGCGTCCAACGGTATTGAGCCCAGCTTTGCGCACCACTACTTCCGTAACGTGATTCGCGAAGGCAAGAAATCGAAAGAAAAGGTCGACGTGTTCAGCTTCGAGCTGCTGGCCTACCGTCACTTCATCAACGCCGATGCACTGCCGAGCATGGACGCCGAATCGCGCAACCTGCCGGATTACTTTATCGCCGCTGACGACGTAACTCCGACCCAGCACGTTGATGTACAGGCCGCTGCCCAGAAGTGGATCGACTCGTCGATCTCCAAGACTGCCAACGTACCGACTGATTACCCGTACGAGTCCTTCAAGGATATCTACATGTATGCCTTCCACAAGGGCCTGAAGGGGTGCACTACCTTCCGCTTCAACCCGGAGGCGTTCCAGGGCGTACTGGTCAAGGAACAGGATCTGGCCAACACCACGTACCGCTTCAAGCTGGACGATGGCACCTTCATTGAGGCCAAGGGTGGTGACGAGATCGAGTATGATGGCGAGCTGCACACCGCTGCCAACCTGTACGACGCCCTCAAGGAAGGCTACTACGGCAAATTCTGAACCCGCGCCGCATCTGGCGGCGCCCGGTTGTTCGCAAACCTGATGAGCGAGCTGCGCTGAGGCGCAGCGAGGATTGAAAGAGATGGCACTTAAGATCAACAGCAAGATCGTCGACTATGCTGTAGTCAAACCTGATGAACCGGCCAAGGCCCCGGAAGCCAAGGCTGCCCCGGCGATCGAGGAAATGCACGAGAAGCTCAAACGCCCCGAGTTTCTTGAGGGCTCGACCTACAAGATCAAGACTCCGACCTCGGAGCATGCGATCTATGTCACCATCAACGACGTCGTTCTGAACCCGGGCAGCGACCACGAAACCCGTCGTCCCTTCGAAATCTTCATCAACTCGAAGAATATGGAACACTACCAGTGGATTTCAGCCCTTACGCTGATTATCTCTGCCGTGTTCCGCAAGGGCGGTGATTGCACTTTCCTGGTTGAAGAGCTGCGCAGCGTGTTTGACCCCAAGGGCGGCTACATGAAGCGTGGTGGCCGTTGGAGTCCGTCGCTGGTGGCCGAGATCGGTGATGTGCTGGATCAGCACCTCAAGCGCATCGGCATGATCAAGGACGAACTGGACGAGCACCAGCAGGCGTATCTTGAGCAGAAGCGTGCCGAGTTCACCAACCTGAAGCCGCAAGGTCAGGCTGAAGCCGATTGCGATGACAGTGCTTCTGCCTACCCGGAAGGGGCGCAGATGTGCGGCAAGTGCCATACCAAGGCAGCAATCAAGATGGATGGTTGCCTGACTTGTCTGGCCTGTGGCGACAGCAAGTGCGGCTGATCAAGCCCGCCTGCATCGCCTGAAAAACGCGCCCTCCGAGGCGCGTTTTTTTGTGCCGCAAGAAAGCGAGCCTAGCGGCTGGAGGTCTTGATTGGGTCTGGGTGGCCTTGCGCGCGGGTTCCGTACACAACCTTGTTTTATCGTTTCCTGATTCTGCGTTTCGCCGCTGGTGTCGTTGGCTGCCGGTGATCTGCAACGGACGCGACATGTCGCGTCCCGAGAGGGCAGCGCCCCAGCTGCAAGCAGGGGTTGCCTCGACATAATTGCTAGAAGTCCTTCTCTTGGCTCTGCCACCCACGCACAATCCTGGCTTCCAGCTTCCAGCTTCCAGCTTCCAGCTTCCAGCTTCCAGCTTCCA
>JAYNRF010000037.1:0-26761 GCA_038114645.1 Pseudomonadaceae bacterium
TGATCGAGATGGATCAGGTGGTGCCGTGGAAGGGATTGATTGCCCTGATCGAGCCGCAGTACCCCAAGGGCGAAGGTGGTCGGCCCGCCTATCCTCTGCTGGCCATGCTGCGTATTCACCTGATGCAGAACTGGTTTGGCTACAGTGATCCGGCAATGGAGGAAGCGCTGTACGAGACGACCATCCTGCGCCAGTTCGCCGGGTTGAGCCTGGAGCGCATTCCCGACGAAACCACCATCCTCAACTTCCGTCGCTTGCTGGAGAAACATGAACTGGCAGCCGGCATCCTCGGCGTAATCAATGGCTACCTGGGGGATCGCGGCCTGTCGCTGCGCCAGGGCACTATCGTCGATGCCACACTGATCCACGCGCCCAGCTCGACCAAGAACCAGGACGGCAAGCGCGACCCGGAAATGCACCAGAGCAAGAAAGGGAACCAGTATTACTTTGGCATGAAGGCGCACATCGGCGTAGATGATGAGTCGGGGCTGGTACACAGCGTGGTAGGCACGGCAGCCAACGTGGCGGATATCACCCAGGTCGACAAACTGCTGCACGGTGACGAGAACGTCGTCTGCGCCGATGCCGGCTACACCGGCGTCGAAAAGCGCCCCGAACATGCTGGCCGCGAAGTGATCTGGCAGGTCGCAGCACGCCGCAGCACCTACAAGAAGCTCGATAAACGCAGCGCCCTGTACAAAGCCAAGCGCAAGATCGAGAAGGCCAAGTCACAAGTGCGAGCAAAGGTCGAGCACCCGTTTCGAGTGATCAAGCGCCAGTTCGGTTACGTGAAGGTGCGCTTACGTGGCCTGGCCAAGAACACCGCTCAGCTGGTGACGCTGTTCGCGCTGTCGAACCTATGGATGGCGCGCCGACATTTGCTGACTACCGCAGGAAAGGTGCACCTGTAATGCGGAAAATGGCTGCTGCGAGGTGCTCGCGGCGGCCAAAAACGGAGAACTGAGCGGGTTACCTGGTCGATTTTGATCGACGGCCCGCTTTCAAAAGCAGCGAGGGCTGAAGTCGACCGGAAATACAGGGTTACTTCAGACCTTCCCTAGACACTCTATTTGATCCAAATCAACGAAGTGCTGTTATCGTCAAAAGGAGCGCTCATGCCTCGAGGCAATCTGCTATAGTCGCCCTATAGCCCCGCTTGGTGAATTGCTGTGCGTCGGATTGGATTGATCCTGGTAATGATTGCTAGCCTCGTGCTGCCGACCTTCGGCGGTATGGCTTTCAGCATGCCGGCACAACCTTGCCCGATGCAGAGCGCCGATCATCAGGGCCATGCAACGGCCGATGCTCCGTGCTGCGAGCAAATGGACACGTCTGATGGGGTGGCCAATAAGTCTCCCTGCAAATCCGGCCAGGAATGCAAGACCGGAGGACTTCTCCAGACCACCGTGATCAAGAGCATATCCCCTCTCCCCTCACGCCCCGAGATATTGCTGACCCAGTCGGTGATTAAGCGAGAGCCCGCAGGACTCTGGCGCCCTCCTCGTTTCGTCTAATGCCGTGATCATCCCGCGCCTTACAGTCAGGCGCATCGTCGCGACCACGTTTCGTAGCTGCGACCTCGATCAATCGCATTGGAGGCGAAAGCATGTCCGCTTTCCTTTTTCCACGCCGTGGCTATCTCGGCGTGTTGGCTGCCGCATTCTGGGCAGCTCCCTGGCTTGCCGCGCAGGCACAGCCCCTAACCTTCGAACGAGCCCAAGCTCTGGCCGAACAGAGTGCCCCTGAGAACCTCGCGCGCCAGGCGCAGGTGGCATCGGCACAGCAGGCTGTAGGGCCCGCAGACGCCTTGCCCGATCCCAAGCTGATTATAGGCATCGACAACCTGCCGATCGAAGGCCCTGACCGTTACACACTTAATCGTGACTCCATGACCATGCGCCGCATTGGACTCATGCAGGAGGTACCAAACGGCGACAAGCGTCTGGCCCGTCGCCAACTGGCCGAAGCCTCCATGACGCGGGCCGAGGCCGAGCAGCGTGCCATGCAGTTGGAAATCAAGCGCCAGACGGCAGTGAGCTGGCTGGACGTGTACTACGCCGAACGCAGTGTTGGCCTCTTCGATCAACTGGACCGTCAGATCGAGATGCTCCGCTCGACCGTGCAATCGCTAATTGCCGGCGGTAGTGCTCAGCCTAGCGAGCTGTTGCAGGCCGACCAGGAAGCTTTGGCGTTACAAGATCGGCGAGATGAACTGAATCGCGATGTGGCAGTAGCTCGTGCCAAGCTGCGCCGCTGGATAGGCAACGAGGCTGACCAGCCTTTGCAAGGAGGTGTTCCCAATCTGAACCTGGTGGCACCGCACCTGCAGCAACGCATTGCCTCACACCCTGAGTTGCGCGCTGCCTCCGCCCGAGTCGGCGAGGCTAGCGCCGAGCTGAACGAGGCCATCGCCGAGAAGACCCCCGACTGGGGTGTTGAGTTTGCCTACAACAATCGCGACAACCAGTTCGGCGATATGGTGATGGTGCAATTCACGTTCGACCTGCCGTTGTTCGTAGGCACACGTCAGGGGCCCAAGATCAACGCCAGACAACAAAGCGTGTCGCAGATGGAAGCCGAGCAGGAAGCATTACTGCGCGCCCATCAGGCTGAGCTGGAAGGCGGTATTGCCGAGCTTGAGCAACTGCGCAGGACCTTGTCACGCACCGAAAAAACCTTGATCCCGCTTGCAAGCAAACGTGCCGATCTCGAACTGGCCGCCTACCAAGCCGGTAACAGCCAGCTCACATCCGTTATTACTGCCCAGCGCGACCTGATTGAGGCGCAGCTGCGGCAGATTGAACAGCAGCGCAAGTTGAGCCAGCTATCCGCAAGTCTGTACTACGCCTATGTGGAGGGCCTGAAATGAAGATATCGACATTTGGTTTTGCGGTCGCCGTGCTGACCGTGGGCATTGGCGCGGCGGGCGGTGGCTACTGGCTGGCCCAGCGGCAAGCCAAACACGAGCTACTGCCTAGCTCCGCACCGACGGACGAGCGCAAGGTGCTCTATTGGTACGACCCGATGCAGCCTGAGCAGCGCTTCGATAAACCGGGCAAGTCACCTTTCATGGATATGGAACTTGTCCCTAAATACGCAGGATCCGAGCAGGATCCGTCTGTCCTGAGCATCCCCGCTCAAGCCGTGCAGAACCTCGGAATGCGAACCTCGATGGTGATCCGAGGTGTACTGCCCTCGGATATCGAGGCGGTGGGTTCCCTGGCCTATAACCAGCGAGAAGTGGCGAACCTCCAGGCCCGCGCCGGCGGATTCGTCGAGCGGGTTTACGGTCGCGCCCCGGGCGATGTGCTGCCTGCCGGAGCCCCCCTGGTCGACCTGCTGATTCCCGAATGGTCCGCCGCGCAGTTGGAGTTCCTGGCGGTACTGCGTACCGCTGACACTCGCTTGATAAGTGCGGCCCAAGAGCGCCTGCGCCTGCTTGGCATGCCTCAAACGTTGATCGAGCAGGTCCGCCGCAGCGGCAAACCACGGGCGGTGCAAACCCTCACCACACCTATCAGCGGCGAGCTCCAAGCCTTGCAGGTACGCGCCGGGATGACCGTCGAAGCCGGGCAGGATCTGGCGTTGATTAACGGGCTATCCAGTGTCTGGCTCGATGCGGCGATACCCGAGGCCATGGCCGGAAGTATCCAGGTCGGGGACGAGATCCGCGCCAACCTGACGGCCTTTCCTGATCGACAGCTGCTGGGCCGCGTCATAGCCTTGCTGCCGAGTGCCGATCCGCAAACACGCACGCTCACGGTACGCAGCGAGCTACCCAACCCTGCCGGTAAGTTGCGCCCCGGCATGTTCGCCGCCGTACGCCTGAACAGTGCCGTCGAACAATCCACGCTTCTTGTGCCGAGTGAAGCCGTGATTCGCACCGGCAAGCGTGCATTGGTGATGCTGGCCGAAGGCGGCGGACGCTACCGCCCCCAGGAGATCACCTTGGGCCGCGAGGCCGATGGGCGCCTCGAAGTGCTGTCCGGCCTAGAGGAAGGTCAGGCGGTCGTCACCTCCGGCCAGTTCCTCATCGATTCGGAAGCCAGCCTGCAGGGCATCATGGCCAGCCATGCCGAGCAGGACAATGAGAAGGAACTACATGAGTCCCATGGTGTGATTCGCGCTCTGGACGCTGAGGAAGTCACCCTGGAGCACGGGCCATTCGAGAGCCTGAATATGCCCGGTATGACCATGGCATTTCCACTGGCCAGCCCCGAAGTAGCGGCTGGGCTTAAGCCCGGGGATCACGTGCGTATCGGCGTCCGCCAGACGGATTCCGGCCTGCGGGTCGAGCGGCTCGTCAATCAAGGAGAGCGGCCATGATCGCGCGCCTGATCCACTGGTCTATCGGCAATCGCTTCCTGGTGCTGCTGGCGACCCTGTTCATCACCGCCCTGGGCGTCTGGTCGCTGCGCAACACGCCGTTGGATGCACTGCCGGACCTGTCCGATACCCAGGTCATCATCAGAACCAGCTTTCCCGGACAGGCGCCGCAGATCGTCGAGAACCAGGTGACCTACCCACTGGCGACCACCATGCTCTCGGTACCGGGGGCGAAGACGGTGCGCGGCTACTCGTTCTTTGGTGACTCATTCGTTTATGTGCTGTTCGAGGACGATACCGACCTCTACTGGGCGCGCTCGCGCGTATTGGAGTACCTCAACCAGGCGCAGGAGCGCCTGCCCGAGGGTGTTACCACCACCCTCGGGCCGGATGCCACGGGCGTGGGTTGGATCTACCAGTACGCCCTGGTCGACCGCAGCGGCCAACATGATCTTGCGCAGCTACGGGCGCTGCAGGACTGGTTCCTCAAGTACGAGCTCAAGAGCCTACCCAACGTGGCCGAAGTGGCTACCCTCGGGGGCATGGTCAAGCAGTATCAGGTGTTGCTCGATCCGCAAAAGCTGGTGGCTTATGGGGTAACTCAGCAGGAGGTCGAAGCGGCGCTGAAGAGCGCCAATCAGGAAACCGGCGGCGCCATCCTGGAGCTGGCGGAGCGCGAGTACATGGTGCGGGCTTCAGGCTATCTAGAGAGCCTGGAGGATTTCCGCAATGTGCCGCTGCGGGCTTCGGCCAGCGGAGTTCCGGTGCTGCTGGGTCAGGTGGCCACCATTCAGTTGGGGCCAGAGATGCGTCGTGGCATTGCCGAGCTGGATGGCCAGGGTGAAGTTGTAGGTGGCGTGGTCATCTTGCGCTCCGGAAAGAATGCCCGCGATACCATCGCCGCGGTGAAGACCAAGCTGGACAGCCTGAAGGGCAGCTTGCCGGCCGGCGTCGAGGTGGTCACCACCTATGACCGCTCGCAATTGATCGACCGCGCCATCGATAACCTCAGCTACAAGCTGCTGGAAGAGTTCGCGGTGGTTGCCCTGGTTTGCCTGATCTTCCTCTGGCACCTGCGCTCGTCGCTGGTCGCGATCATCACCCTGCCCCTGGGCATCCTGATGGCCTTCATCGTCATGCGCTACCAGGGCGTTAATGCCAACATCATGTCGCTCGGCGGGATCGCCATCGCCATCGGCGCCATGGTCGATGCCGCCGTGGTGATGATCGAGAACGCGCACAAGCACATCGAGGCCTGGAAGGCTCGACACCCCGGTGAACCGCTTCAGGGCGAGGCGCACTGGCGGGTGATCGGCGAAGCTGCGGCCGAGGTCGGGCCGGCGCTGTTCTTCAGCCTTTTGATCATCACCCTGTCTTTCCTCCCGGTCTTCACCCTGGAGGCCCAGGAGGGTCGCCTGTTTGGCCCGCTGGCATTCACCAAGACCTATGCCATGGCTGCCGCTGCTGGCCTCTCGATCACCTTGGTACCGGTGCTGATGGGCTATTGGATTCGTGGGCATATCCCCAGCGAACAACAGAACCCCTTGAATCGTTGGCTGATCGGTGCATACCGGCCGGTGCTGGAGTGGGTGCTGGCTTGGCCTAAGGTGACCCTAGCGCTGGCCTTGCTAGTGTTTTTGTCCAGTCTCTGGCCCCTCAGCAGACTCGGAGGAGAGTTTCTACCGCCGATGGACGAGGGCGACCTGTTGTACATGCCATCAGCCCTGCCCGGCTTGCCGGCCAGCAAGGCCACCCAGCTGCTGCAGCAAACCAACCGGATGATCCTCACGGTGCCCGAAGTGGCACGGGTATTCGGCAAGGCCGGGCGAGCAGAGACCGCCACCGATCCAGCACCGCTGGAAATGTTCGAGACCACGGTGCAGTTCAAACCACGCGATCAATGGCGCGCGGGGATGACACCCGAAAAGCTGATCGAGGAACTGGATCGCGCGGTAAAAGTTCCGGGGCTGTCCAATATCTGGGTGCCGCCCATCCGCAACCGCATCGACATGCTGGCGACGGGGATCAAGAGCCCCATTGGGGTGAAAGTGTCCGGAACCTCCTTGGTCGACATCGAGCGCATAACGCGCGATATCGAGGCCGTGGCCAAAGAGGTGCCTGGGGTGAGTTCGGCCTTGGCAGAACGCCTTACTGGCGGCCGTTACGTGGACATCCAGATCGATCGACTGGCCGCGGCGCGCTATGGCCTGAGCATCGCCGATGTGCAGGCGGTGGTATCGGGCGCCATCGGCGGCAGCAATATTGGTGAGACGGTTGAAGGACTGGCCCGCTTCCCGATCAACCTGCGCTATCCCAAGGAGTGGCGAGACAGTCCGCAGGCACTACGGCGTATGCCGATCCTCACCCCAGCCGGCCAGCAGATCACCTTGGGCACCGTCGCCCAGGTTAGTCTGACCGAAGGGCCGCCGATGCTGCGCAGCGAGAACGGGCGACTGTCCGGCTGGGTCTATGTCGATGTCCGCGGGCGCGACCTGGCATCGACCGTGCGCGAGTTGCAGCAACGCGTCGCCGAGCGGGTACAACTCGACGCCGGCATGACCGTCTCCTACTCCGGTCAGTTCGAATTCCTCGAGCGCGCCAATGCGCGGCTGGCCTGGGTGGTGCCGGCGACTCTGTTGATTATCTTCGTGCTGCTCTACCTGACTTTCAGCCGCTTCGGCGAGGCCCTGCTGATCATGGCCACCCTGCCCTTTGCCCTGTCGGGCGGCATCTGGCTGCTCTACTGGTTCGGCTTCAACCTGTCGGTGGCCACCGGCGTGGGCTTCATCGCCCTTGCCGGCGTCTCGGCCGAGTTCGGGGTGATCATGCTGCTGTACCTGAAGAACGCCTGGCATGCGCGTGTGGATACCGGGCGCAGCGGTGATCCGGCCCTACTGGAGGCAATTCGTGAAGGCGCGGTGCTGCGTGTGCGGCCCAAGGTGATGACGGTGGCCGTGATCATCGCCGGCCTGTTGCCAATCCTCTGGGGCGGAGGTGCCGGATCTGAGGTGATGAAGCGCATCGCCGCGCCCATGGTCGGCGGCATGATTACCGCGCCGCTGATGTCCATGTTGGTTTTGCCGGCCGCGTACTGGCTGATGCGAAGGCAGCGTACACAGAAGGTTCGCGCACCGCAGGAGCTATAGCTTTACAAACCCGGGCAAGCCACGCGCCAAGCTGACTCGCCCGGGTAACGCGGCAGGAAGCATTACGGCGATGTAACTTTGACTTCATTTTTATGACAGGTTGAGCTGATATATTTTAATCACCACCTTGAAGGAGTGATTAAACATGAAAAGCCTCAAAGTTATTGCAGCCCTTGCCGCTATGGTTGTTTCCTCTGCCACTCTGGCAGAAGGCGGCACTGATCGTGTTTATGGTCAGATGATTCAGGCCAATGAGCAGGCCATGCAAGAGTATGCTGCCGCTAACGGAAAGAATCCGCCTGAAGTTATTCATTACCGCTACGGTATGAAACTCGATATCGCCAGGGTCGTGGCCACTACCCCGACGAACTCTAGCTGCGGTGTGATGCCGGCCCAGATGACCTACGAGGACTCCAATGGCGATCTGAATATTCTTGAATACCGGGCAGCCGGGACAGGTTGCCGTAATCAAAAGTAGATAAACGACATCGCGCTGACTGAAATGTAATTTCCAAGTCACCCTGACGTTATTTGGCATGTGGAAATATGACCAAGGCGTGCCTGGCTATGCCCGGCGCGCTTGGCACATATATGCGACCACACAATGACAACTGCCAATAACATCAGGAGCATTTATGAATAACAGAACCCTGTTAGGACTTTCTCTGCTCACTCTGAGCGTCAGTACCGGGCAAGCTGCAATGGCCGCCGGCGAGAAAGGCGAGGGATTTATCGAAGGCAGCAGCCTGACCATTCTCAATCGAAATCTCTACTTCAACCGCGATTTCCGTAAAGGCCAGTCCAGCAGCTCGGGTAATGGCTATTCGGAAGAGTGGGCGCATGGCGTGATAGGCAGATTCGAGTCTGGTTTCACCGAGGGCACCATAGGCTTTGGTGTCGATGCCTTTGCCATGCTAGGGCTCAAGCTTGACACCGGCGACGGCCGTTCTGGAGCAGGCGGCTCAGTCGACGTGATGCCTTACAACAGCCTCGGGCAGGCTGAGGACAACTACTCCAAACTGGGGGGCGCGGTGAAAACTCGGTTCATGGATACCGAGATCAAGGTAGGCGACGTCTTTCCCGTCAGCCCGGTCGTCCAATACGGTGATGCACGGCTTTTACCGGAGAGTTTCCGAGGTGTCACCGTGGTCAACAGCAGCGTGGAAGGACTGTCGCTTCAGGGCGGTCGCCTCCACTCGATGAGCCAACCCAATGCCAGCAGCATGCGCGACGGCTTCGCTACCTTCTACGCGGGCGAAGTGGACTCGCCATGGATCGCCTATTTCGGTGGTGATTACACGCTTAATGACAACGTCGGCTTTAGTCTCTACACCAGCCGCCTCAAGGATGCCTGGAATCAATATTACGCGGGCACCACGCTGAGCTACCCGCTTGCGGACGATGTCGCCTTGATCGGCGGGCTGAACTTCTACAAGGCGGTCGATGAAGGGAGGCAGCTCCTCGGGAGCTTCGATAACAACATCTGGAGCGGCAAGGTCGGCATCCAATTCGGCGCTCATACAGTGCTGGTGGGTCTCCAGCGCAACAATGGCGATGATGACTTCGACTACTTGCGCCAATCGGACTCCATCTACCTCGACAACTCCATCCAGTACAGCGACTTCAACTCGCCGAAGGAGAAGTCATGGCAAGTGCGCTATGACCTGGATATGGAGCCTTTCGGTGTGCCTGGATTGAGCTTCATGACTCGATATGCCCAGGGCTGGGATGCCGACTACAGCAACGCCAACGAAGTCTATATGCGCCGTGATGACAACGGCGATCCGTTGACCAACCAGAAGCGCTGGGAGCGGGACATCGAGGCCAAGTACGTTGTGCAGTCTGGGTCGTTGAAGGACATGTCCTTTCGCATTCGACAAGCCACGACTCGCGCCACCGACTTCGAGTCGGATTTGGATGAGTTCCGCCTGATTGTCGAGTACCCGCTGGAAGTTCTCTAACCCTGGCAAGCGAGCGGGTTGATTGCCCGCTCGCTCCTTGGTCCTGCTGTCCCCTCGTAGTGCTCCTTTGGTTTGGAGACAGCCCTTGGCGCCCTAGGGCGCCTTTTTTACTTAGGTTAAAGGACGTATGAAAATGAGTCGGCCACTACACACAAGCGGTCGTGCTGGCAGGCAGTACTACTGGGCGGGATATTCTGCAACGACCTGATCAGAACCCGTCTTGGTCAAGCCAATGACCTGGTAGGCATGCTGTACGCCATCGACTTCCATGCCGGGGGAGCCCGCCGGCATCCCGGGAACAGCGATGCCCAGCAGATCATCGCGCTTGGTGAGTTCGATGACCTGAGCCGCCGGCACATGACCTTCGACGAACTTGCCGTCAATC
Source organism: Pseudomonadaceae bacterium (assembly GCA_038114645.1). Classification (GTDB taxonomy): domain Bacteria; phylum Pseudomonadota; class Gammaproteobacteria; order Pseudomonadales; family Pseudomonadaceae; genus Halopseudomonas. The sequence goes on from JAYNRF010000037.1 coordinate 9,819, forward strand.
ACCGCGGTGTGGCAAGACGCTAACCGTGGCGCGACGCCCAGTCTTTGCTTCACTGCTGTCATGTTGCTTTCAACATGGTCGACGACTTTGAAGCCATTCGCTTCGAGGTGTGAAATCCACTTCTTGCAACATCCGCAATTGGCATCACGATGGACATCAATCGTCAGGGCATCAGCTGCTTGAACCGCAGACGTGACGGAGAGAGCGGCCAGTAAGGCCAGATATTTAGCTTTCATGTACGTGCTCTTTGCCATCGGCGTGGGTGTGGGTCTTGGGCGAGGCGTTCGGAGCCTGCTCGGCGTGATGATCACCTCCGTTGGACGACGCCTCATCTCCAGCATGGTGGTCATCGCCACTCATATCCGAATGGTGACCTGCCTTAGGTGCGGAGCCACCCTCGCTATCCGTAGCCGCGGCATCGTGATGACCAGGCTCTCCGGCATCACCTGATCCATGATGGTCATCGCCACCGCCACTATTGTCATGATGGCCAGGCTTGTTGTCGCCGTGCTGTCCTTCATGGTTATGCATCTGCGTTTCCCCACCACCGTGCTGATGGCCGCCACTGGATGCGACGAGTGTTTGGTATTGCTTGGCATCCATCGTCGGCAGTTGGTTGAGGAAGGCAACCATGCCCCAAATGTACTCGTCTCCCATGCTCTTGCCCCACGCAGGCATACCCGTTGCCTTGATGCCATGCTTGATCACCCAGAACGCTGCTGACGGATTGCCATCGACACCGATCTTGGCGAGGTTGGGGGGCGCAGGATAAAGCGATTGGCTTAGCTCGGTCTCCGCCACACCTGGCGCCAAATGACAGCCGATACACATGGAGTTGTAGTTGCCCGCACCGGCGCGAATAAGAGCTTGATCATCTAGGTTGGGAACCTCGATGTCCCGCGAACGGACTTCGATAGAGCGGTCACGGGCCATCGTGAGAAACGCATGCACTGCAGGAAAATGGGGATCGTCGGCCCCCACGTTGACCACGCCAAAGTAGGCGCCGGCCAGGACAGCTGTGCTACCGACCACGCCGGCCGCCACCAAAGTTTTAATTGTTCTTTTCATGTCAGGTTCTCAAAACCACATCCGGATACCGGCGACAAAACGCGCCTCGTCTACATCACCGCCCTCGTCGCGCACCATGTCTGCCGTGTTGCCATAGGAGCGGCTCCAGGAAACCCCGATATAGGGGGCAAACTCCCTGACAATCTCGTAACGCAGACGCAAGCCGAGCTCGGTATTTGCCAACCCAGACCCCACACCTCGCTCAGGATCGTTCTTGCCGTAGAAGTTCATTTCGGCAGTTGGCTGGAGAATCAGCCGGTTGGTCAGCAGAATGTCGTACTCGCCCTCCAGTCGGGCAGCAGTTTGGCCATTCTCGCCGACGAAGGCCGTGGCTTCGGCCTCAAAGGCGTAAAGCGCCATGCCCTGGATACCGAAGGCAGCCCAAGTCTGCGGCGACTCCGGTTTAAAGTCCTGGCGAACGCCCGCGACGACATCCCACCAAGGGCCGATCGAGCGGCCGTACAGCAGCTGTAATTCAGCGTCCTCGGTAACGCCGTTGGTACGCTCGCCTTCGGAGCGGAACCAGACCCGGTTGATATCACCGCCTACCCAACCCGACGCATCCCAGGCCAGGGTGCTGCCCTCATCTGCGTCTTGGTATTCGAGCTGATCGAGCAGGAAAAAGCTGTTGATGGCGCTGTCATGCACCTTGTGGCCAGGCAGTGGCGGGAAAGCCGCTTGGCGATCAGCATCCGTCAGAACGGGAATCGGCGTACGACTGGTAGTTCTCGGGGCTTCAGCGGAGCCATGGTTCATCTTCGAATGATCCATGCCCTCCATCTGTCCCTGCATGGTGCCGTGTCCCATCTTGCTGTGGTCCATGGCTGGGGCCTTCTCTTGGCTCTGGCTGTGGCCCATCTGGTTATGGTCCATGCTGCCCGATTCGCTCTGCATGGCACCATGATCCATCTTGCTGTGATCCATGCCCTCCATCGGCGCTTTGGCGGAACCGTGGCCCATCTGGCTGTGGTCCATCGACATGGAGCCGTGCCCCATTGCCGAATGATCCATTTCTTCCGCAGCCTGGGTAACGCCGCCGCTGAGTGCACTCAGCGACACGGCCAGCGCTATGAGGGACGGGCGTGAAAACCTAGTGGTCATGGTTCGAACCTGCTTCGGCTTCGGTGCCGCCATGCTTATCCATCATCTCCTCGTGCCCCATATCGTCATGGTTCATACCCTCATGATCCATGGCGCCATGATCCATCTGATGGCCAGCGGCCTTGCCTTTCGATTGATCTGCAGGCTTGTCACTGGCGTCGGGCGCAGCCGACTCGGCAGCATGTTGTTCGTGCTCGCTGTGTCCCTCACCTGCCAATGACGTCGGCGCGTGCAGAACAGCCAAAAGACTGAACATCGCTGCGCTGCCAAACAGGGCATTACGCTTCATAAAAGTACTCATCAGAAATCTCCTTTACTCATCCACACGGACTTCACGGAACATGCCCGTTTCCATGTGGAGCAACAGGTGGCAGTGATAGGCCCAACGCCCCAACGCATCGGCGGTCACCCGATAGCTGCGCTTGGAACCTGGCGGCATGTCGATGGTGTGTTTACGCACCAGGAAATTGCCGTTCGCATCCTCCAGATCACTCCACATGCCATGAAGATGGATCGGGTGAGTCATCATGGTGTCGTTGACCAGCGTGATGCGAACACGCTCGCCGTACTTGAGGCGTAGAGGCTCGGCGTCAGAGAACTTGATTCCATCGAAGGACCAGGAGAATTTCTCCATATGCCCGGTGAGGTGCAGCTCGATGGTGCGACTTGGCTCACGCCCGTCCGGATCAGGGAAGGTGCTGCGCAGGTCAGAGTACGTCAGCACGCGCCGGCCGTTATCACGCAGGCCGATACCTGGGTCGTCCAGCTTGTGCGTCGGCGTCATGGTCTGCATGTCGACCAAAGGATTGTTGGTCTCTGAGGCCGGGTGTGCCTGCATGTTGCCAGCCATGCCAGCCATGTTTGAATGATCCATTCCGGCCATCTGGCTGTGATCCATACCAGCCATGCCACCCTGCATGCTGCCATGATCCATTCCCGCCATATTGCCCTGATCCATCCCGGCCATGTTCCCGTGATCCATACCGCCCATGCTGCCGTGATCCATACCCATGTCGCCCATGGCAATCAGCGGACGCGGGTCGGGGCTGGGTACTGGTGCACTCAACCCCTCCTGTACAGCAAGGGTGCCGCGCGCATAGCCAGTGCGATCCATGGATTGTGCAAACACGGTATACGCCTGTTCGCTGTCTGGTTCGACGATCACGTCGTAGGTCTCGGCCACGGCGATACGGAACTCGTCGACGCTGACCGGTTTGACGTGCAGACCATCGGCCGCGACTACCGTCATCTTCAGGCCCGGGATGCGCACATCGAAATAGGTCATCGCCGAGGCGTTGATGAAGCGCAGGCGGATCTTTTCGCCTGGTTTGAATATGCCGGTCCAGTTGCCATTGGGTGCCTGGCCATTCATCAGGTAGGTGTAGGTGTAGCCACTGACGTCAGCGAGATCCGTCGGGCTCATCTTCATCTCGGCCCACATCTTACGGTCGGCTACGGCGGCGGACCAACCCATCTCGCTTACGTCATCGATGAAGTCACCAACGGTGCGTTTGTGCTGGTTGTAGTAGTCCGACTGTTTCTTGAGCTTGGCCAGTACCCGCGTTGGATTTTCATCCGTCCAGTCGCTCAGCAACACGACGTAATCACGGTCGTAACTGAAGGGCTCGGGCTCCTTGGCATCGATGACCAGCGCACCGTATACGCCGACCTGCTCCTGGAGCCCAGAATGGCTGTGATACCAGTAGGTGCCGTTCTGGTTGACCTTGAACTTGTACTCATACATGCCATCAGGGGCGATGCCATGGAAGCTCAGGCCAGGAACGCCATCCATGTTCGCCGGCAGGATGATGCCGTGCCAATGGATGGAGGTGTCCTCCTTGAGGCGGTTGCGCACGCGCAATGTGACGGTATCGCCTTCGCGCCAACGAAGAATCGGCCCAGGGAGCGAGCCGTTGATGGTCATGGCCGTGCGCGCTGCGCCGGTGATGTTCACCGGGGTTTCACCGATGAATAGGTCGAATTCGTTACCAGTCAGTACGTTGGGCTGGCCGGGGCTGTTCACCGCCCAGACCGGCGTGCGCCACAGGCCAAGTCCGCCGATAATACCGGTGGCTGCCAGGCCTTTGACGAAGGTGCGCCTTGAGGTTTTGCTTTGCATGCCGTTTTGTCCAATCCGTCAAATGAGCCGGTGATGGTGTGCCCGGTCTCGGGTTCATGGCTGCTTCAATGTCGGGGATTTACCCCTCAACTTTCCACGTCGGTGCATTGCACAATGCCTTACCGACGATGAGCAGTATGAAACTGCCATATCCCAACCATCCGGGTGATTACATTTCTGTAAGGTAGATGACTTCAGCAGTTGGTGTGCTCTGCTTGCTCGGTTGGACTGCTGGCTACAGGAGCCTCAACTTTCTGCTGCTGGGCCACCCGGTAGGCCTCCAGAGACGTCTGGCGTGCCTGCTCCATGCGCGCGAAGATTCGGTCAGCACCACCTTCAGCCATTGCCAAGCTGGAGATGCTCAGAGCAGTAACTACAAGCAGAGCTTTGATCGATTTCATTTTGGGTATTCCTCGTAAGTTAAGTGGTCCCTGCAACTGCAGAGGCCGAGCTTTAGGCTCGATGTCACGTTAACTAAGAGGGCCTGTCAGCAACCTGAGTCGAACATTACAGTTCTGTCAGTTTGCTATTTCTTTCTTGTAGGCCCTCCTGAAGGCTCGGTACTGTCTTCCTGCCCGCGCAGCCTTGCGGATTCCATGGGCCTGATCGGTAGCAATGCCTGAGCTAACTCGTTCATTCGCACCGACGGATCGCGACCATCAAACAATCAAGAGAGATAGCCACTATGTCGAACAAATCCAACGTAGCTACCGGTGCCGCCTTGGCTCTGGTGGCCGCCAGCCTGTTCTCCACCCTGCCCGTCCAGGCTGCTCAGGAAACCAAAGCAGCAGAAGTGAAGTGCTTCGGGATCAATGGTTGCAAAGGGCAGAACGACTGCATGACCGCGAAAAACGACTGCAAAGGCCAAGGCGAATGCAAAGGCCAAGGGTTCAAGTTGATGACCCAGACCCAATGTGACGAAGCCGGTGGCAAAACCAGCGAATAAGGCGGTTCAGGGGAGTGCATGCCACTCCCCTGCTGGAGTCTCGAATGAGTAAGCGCAAAACTCTGGGTTTCGGTCTTGGCCTTCGTAACGAGTATTACCGGCAGATCCTGGAGGAACGGCCTGCGGTCGACTGGTTCGAGATCATTTCCGAGAATTACCTGGTGGAGGGCGGCAAGGCTCTCTACTTCCTTGATGCGATCGGCGAGCACTACCCCCTGGTGATGCACGGAGTATCTCTTTCGATTGGCGGCTCACATGCCTTGGACATAGACTACCTACGACAGCTCAAGCAGCTGGCGGATCGGGTGCAGCCTCAGTGGGTGTCTGATCACCTGTGCTGGAGTCGAGGCAACGCCCATCAACTTCACGATCTGCTACCGCTGCCGTTTACCCAGGAGAGCCTGCTGCATGTCGCGGCCCGGGTGCGCTTGGTGCAGGATGTTTTGGAACGTCCCATCGTGCTGGAGAACGTTTCCTCCTACGTGCAGTGGACAACATCTAGCATGAGCGAGTCTCAGTTCCTCTCGGAGCTCAGTTACCTGACCGGGTGCGAGCTGCTTCTCGACGTGAACAACGTCTACGTCAGTTCGCGCAACCAGGGTTTCGACCCTTGGCAGTTCATCATGGAATTGCCGCACGAGCGGATTCGGCAAATTCACCTGGCCGGGCACAGCGATTACGGGCAGTACCTCATCGACACCCATGACCAGCCCATCGCTGATCCGGTTTGGTCTCTCTACAGCAAGACTTTGAGCTACTTGGGCCCGACATCGACCTTGATCGAGCGGGATGACCAGTTTCCGCCGCTGGAAGAGCTGTTGTCCGAATTAGCACATGCCCGTGCTATCGCCAAATCTGTGATATCGGGGGCCACCCCTTGAGCCTGATCGCCCTACAGACTGCATTTGAAACTTACCTGACAGGTGACAGTGCCCTGCCCTCCAACGAGCTTTTGGAGCAGATCCGAGGTAGCACAGCGCTGAGTGCTCTCGAAGGCCTGCAGATCTACCACAACGCTTACCGTTCGCGCCTGCTTGCGGTCTTGCGAGAAGACTTCCCTGCCCTGCTTCACTGGATAGGCAACGAATCATTCGAGCAGCTCGCACTGGCCTACTTGGCCGCCTGGCCACCACGACATTTCAGCATTCGCTGGCTGGGCGAGAAGCTGCCCGAGTTCATTAGCAGCTACGTCGAAGAACCCCAACTATCGCCGATGCGCGAACTCGCGGAACTGGAATGGGCCTTTACACTGGCCTTCGACGCTCAGGATGTCGAAGCGCTTTCGCTGGAGACCATGAGTGATTTTTCGGCTGAAGACTGGATTTCACTCAGGGTTTCCCTGACTGCATCTGCCCGGTGGTTGCAGCTGCAGTACAACACGCTGGAGTTGTGGAAAGCCGCCAAGTCCGGCAGCTTGCTGCCTGATATTACCCGCCTGCCAACGAACCTAGCCTGTCTTGTGTGGCGTCATGAACTCGTCTGCCAGTACCGGAGCCTGGAGCCAGCGGAGGCTTCGGCATTGCAGTTTCTCATCGAGGGCGGATCGTTCGCTGAACTCTGCGAGTCGTTGAGCGCCACGCATGGCGAGCAAGCTCCCTTGCAAGCCGCGACCTGGTTGAAGTTGTGGGTCAACGACGGTTTGCTAAAGCGCGGCCAGCTATTACACGAATGACCCGGAACCTTTAGGCTAGCGCTCTCTCTTTGGCCACTCCGAGCGCTTCTATGACTCACCCCATCATTCATTTCAAACAGCAAGCCTTGCTTGACCCGGAGACCTATCAGGCAATGCTGGCCGACGGCGTTGGTCACTGGGAGCGGCTTGCAGGAGAAGTCGTCGGCATAGAAGACGAAAAAAGCCACGAGTTCGCTGCATTGAAAAGCCTGTTCAAGCGCAAGCGGTACTCCTATGACACGCTGGAAATGCGCGAGCCAGGCGATCACTCAAACTGGCTTCGCGGCCGAGATGGTTCAGAAGGTATGACCAACGAGGTCACCAGTATCCCAGGGCTAAAAGAGCTCTCAGAACTGGAGATTTAGTGGGATTGCAGGTCAGCGCTCAAGCGCTGACCTGGGCCGAATAGCCAAGCTACTGGATGAGTTCGCGGATCGATTCGGCACTTTCTGTGCTCTCAACGGTGACCTTGCCGGCCGCTCGATCCACTTCTACCCGTGCATCCTGATCCAGAGCTTGAATGGCCTTCGTGATTTTGCTCACGCAACTGCCACAGCCCATCCCCGCAACACTCAGACTAAACATGTCTTTCACCTCATTTCGTCCGCGGCTTAAGTTACCGCACAGACAGTATCGACCTTGACACGATGGCAAGGTCAAGTGCGCAAACGCAACAATAAGGCTCAGCCGTTGTTCACAGGCATCAGGATGGGGTTCGATGAACACACCACTACGTGCCTTGCGCCCCTCGTCAGTGCGACGTATAGATTCTGGGGGGTCATAAGCTCAGGATGCAGTACAACCGAGACATCCGCCTCCAGCCCCTTGAGAAGTAATGTGCTGCCTACAGAGCGTCTTGCGATCGGTCGGGCAAGGTGTCTATTGCGCTCTCGCGCTTGAATGGCTGCACTCAGAAAGTCGGCAGCACCTCCCACCACCGCTTGCATTGCAGACCGGCAGCAGTACAGAACCTCCGGTCGGTATACACGTGCCCCGTGCTGCTCAGCGAGCGTATCGATCACACGGAGCGCTTGCCCCAATGTTGGCGCTGCTACGAAATCGATCGCCGCAGCCTCGGCCGCGGTCGGAGGCGTTCGGGCCCTTCCTGCACGCAGCGACTCCACGCGCGTTCGCAGGTTTGCTGCACCTACCCCCGTCATTACGCTGGAAGCAAACTCCACAAGTTGTGCCAGAGCATTGGCACCCTGCAAGTCAAAGTTCCTGGCGAAGTTGACGAGATCTCTCAGGTCGACGGCTTCTACGGCCATGGCACCGGGTGTCTGGCTCGTGAGCTGATGGCGACCTTGCACGTTGATGGAGTCCCCGATGATGAGGACGCTACCCTGAGCGTTGGGAGCTTCGGTTCTCGCGGCCACCAGTCGCTGCTGAACTTCGGTTCCGGCGTTTAGCTGCACCCAACGCACTTCTGCTGGAGCCGTGCGCAGATCCACCGGCTGACCAGCTTGAAGTTGTTGCCTTATGGCGAGCAGCCACTGCCCGAGGTTCTCAGCTCCAGCCAGCCGCCAGCGCCACGGTATCCTCAACTCTCCCGCTGCGGGAAACAGGGGTTGCACCTCATTCGCCCAATGCACCAGTCGATTGCCACGGAAGCTGAATATGGCTTGCATCGGGTCACCGAGCACGCAGGTCGGAAGCACCTGGGCCAAACCAGACACGATGGCGTGCTGGACGACGTTGCAGTCTTGGTACTCGTCGACAAGCAACCGTGCATAGGTGGCGCGAAGGGGCTGAGCGAGGTGACCGGCCTGCAACAACTGCATGGCGGCCTCCCGAATTGCCGGGTAGTCAGTATTGGGTTGATGCAGCTGTAGGATCTGCGGGTTATGGCCGCTTCGCACTGGGAACTTAGCGATCAGGCGCATCGAGAATCCGTCAATGGTGGAGACTCGATATGCGGAGTTAGGAACACCGGCTCGTCTCAGGCGCGCCCGTAAGGCCGCAACGCCGGCGTTCGTATGTGTCAAGACGAGGATGGGTTTGTTCTGCGTATGCGCGATGAGCGTCTCGGCAATCAATTGCGTTTTCCCACAACCTGCGGGGGCCGTTATGGAGCCACGCTCAATAGCGAAAAGATCAATCTCAGGGGGCACTTGTAAACGTCCAGAGCTGATTCGTGACTGCCATGAAGCCCGGTTCGGCGTTCTGTAAAGACGGACCGACGATGTCCCTTGCAACCTCCTGATAGGTTGTCAGCGACTTGAACCAGCCGCTGTTGCGGATACGGGATGCGGTTCCCAGCAGCTCTCGTCTCTCAGGTGAGTACCCATCCACGAGTCGCTCGGTTCGGATATCGTTCAGCGTCACGCGGCCTTGGGACTTCGTCTGAATGTGTGCGTTCATCAGCTCTGCACCCACTATTGTTTCGGCTTTCGCCAGAAGTGCATCGAGTGCTTGCTCACTGAGATGGCGGAAGATCTCGTCCTCCAACGTGAGGCCTGGTCGCCATGTAAGAATTTGCCCGCCGGCGGCCAAGAATGCTTCAGCGAGCCCCGCGGTCGAAGGCTTGTCGGCATCTACAAAAACCATCACGCGGTAACCCAAGTTCAGAAGTGCTGTTCCCCGGATAAGACTGTTATCGGGGCTTCCCCCGCCGGCGTCCACATACGCGCCGCCATGGGCCAGGAATGAGGTAGCGCCAAGACTGACCCACCATTGGTCAAGGCCACGCGCGAAGCCAACCTCGCTGGCCCCCTCGCAAACGATGATGGATTTGGCGAGGAATGCTTCGGGGTCCTTCCGAAGGGTACTTTGTACCTCGTTGGCTTCCCCAGCTGGCATAACACTGTGGCGCTGAGGTGCTGACCGAACAACGAATAACTGGCTGCCGGACAGCTCGCGCAGAGCGACCGGCGAGTGCGTCGTCATGAACACTTGCAACGGAGCGGCAGCGTCCTTTGCACCCAGCGAGTCCAGGAATCGCATGAGCCGATGAGGTTCAAGCCCGTATTCCACCTCATCAACCAGGGCAATTGGCGCGGCGCTGGCCGCAGCCCTTTGAAGCCCTGCCACTAGCAAGCGTGACGAGCCCGTGCCAAGGGAGCGCAGCGGAATACCTGTTTCACTGTGCAGCGCGATCGCCCCCTCGCCAATCGACACAGAATGTGCGTCAAGGAGCGCCTGAGGCATAGCCCCGACCGAAACGCCAAGATGCTGTGCTGTGCGTTGCACGACCTCAAGCGTCTGGGTCAGATGTTCGGCTGCTTGATTGCCAAAGTTCGCTCTTGCTTGCCTAGCGGCGCGCGCCAGTTCAGCACCAAGCTCGGCGCGCTCATCGGTAAGTCGATTGAGCACTGAGCCACGACTCCACGACAGGTTCGAGCTCGCAAAGCTGCCGATACGGGCGGGCGCTAGTGCCGCTCGTTCTTTCCAGGGAAGAGTGCGTTCAAGTTGCTGCTGCTCCGCGCGCTCGGAGAAAAGTGTCCAAACAGGCTCCAAATCGGCACCAACTTGCAGACGCAAGGTGATGACGGTCTCCAGCCCCGCTCGCGGTTCGTCTTCGACTTCCCCCGTAACGGGATGGAATCCACGCAAGAACTCGCAGTAGACATCGATATACATCAGCGATAACGGCAGATCGCCAAGCGCCACGCTGATGGTGATGGGTACATCGACGTTTAATGCGAAGAAGTCCATGTCGCCGAACGTGCCGCCTCGGCGGGCGCCGACGCAAAGGTCAATCGCGTCCAGGATGCTGGACTTCCCACTGTCACCCGGACCAATGAGGCAGTTAATTCCGGGGGCCGGCACCCAGTCGAGCGCCTGGATAGACCGGAACTTGCTAATTTGCAGTCGGCGAATGCGGGCCACGGAGAATCCTCATGGGGTAACGACTGTCAGTCTCCTACTCGCAGCGGGAACGATCCATAGAACGTCCCCTCGTCATCAGGTGATGCGACTGATAGGTCAAGTTGCAAGCTACCGTACGGTATTTTCCGGTCAGATGCGCATTTAAAAAATCGCCCTGCAGGTAGGTACATCGTCTTGTCTAGCAGACTAGCCAACATCCGTTGCTTTCAACCTAAGCGCATTGAAAACCACCGAGGCTGAACTGACGCTCATTGCCAGAGCAGCGATCAAGGGCGACAGAAGATGTCCTGTCAGCGGATACAGCAGCCCGGCCGCTAGCGGGATTCCCATCGCGTTGTAGAGGAATGCAAAGGCAAGGTTCTGCCTCATGTTCTTCACCGTGGCCACCGACAAGGTGCGCGCCCGCAGGATGCCCATCAGGTCTCCCTTGACCAGGGTCACTTGGGCGCTGTTCATCGCCACATCGGTACCGGTGCCCATAGCGATGCCTACGTCGGCCCTGGCCAAGGCCGGCGCATCATTGATGCCGTCGCCCGCCATGGCAACACGCCGGCCATAGCTCTGCAGTTCGGCGACTAATTTCTCCTTGTCCTGCGGTTTCACCTCGCCATGCACCTCCTCGATGCCTAACTGCTTCGCCACGGCTCTTGCTGTGGTGAGGCCATCGCCAGTGGCCATGATGACCTTCACGTCAGCGTTCTGGAGTTGAGCAACAGCCTGTTGGGAGGTCGGTTTGATTGGATCGGAAACGGCCAGGAGACCCGCCAGGCGACCATCGACGGCCAGATAGATGATGCTGATGCCCTCCAGGCGCAGTTGCTCTGCACGGTCACGCAGCGGAGTAATATCGACGCCCGCCTCCTCCATCAACGCTGTGTTCCCAAGCTGCAGTTGATGGCCATCGACCTGTCCGCGTACACCAATACCTGAGCCAGATTCGAAGGTCTCCGGTTTCACCAGGGCAAGACCCTGTTCACGCGCATGATCGACAATGGCATGCGCCAGCGGATGCTCGCTGCCCTGGTCGAGGCTTGCGGCCAAGCGCAGAACCTCGACCGAGTCGAACGGCCCGGTTCCCTCTGCACTATGAAAGGCCGGCCGCCCCTGCGTCAGTGTCCCGGTCTTGTCGACGATCAAGGTGTCGATTTTGCAGAGGTTCTCGATAGCGCTGGCATCGCGGAACAACACACCGCTGCTGGCGGCCTTGCCGGTCGCGACCATGACCGACATCGGCGTTGCCAAGCCCAGGGCGCATGGGCAGGCAATGATCAGTACGGCCACAGCGTTGATCAGGCCAAATACCCAACCTGATTCCGGCCCGAACACCCCCCAGCCAAAAAATGTCAGGATCGCGATCAGGATCACCCCCACCACGAAATACCCTGCCACGGCATCGGCCATACGCTGCATGGGCGCCTTGGAACGCTGGGCCTTAGCCACCATCTGGACGATCTGCGACAACATGGTTTCGGCGCCCACCTTCTGCGCTTCCATCACCAGGCTGCCGTGGGTGTTCAGGGTGGCACCGATGAGGGTATCCCCTGCCCGCTTGGTGACGGGCACCGGCTCGCCGGTGAGCATCGACTCGTCGACAGCGCTCTCGCCCTCCAGCACGGTGCCATCCACCGGGACTTTTTCGCCCGGCCGGACACGCAAGTGGTCACCCTGATGGACGTGGGTCAGCGGAATATCTTCTTCCTGGCCGTCAGGTCTGATGCGCCGGGCAGTCTTGGGGGCCAATCCCAGCAGTGACTTAATGGCGGCAGAGGTCTGCGAGCGGGCTTTGAGTTCGAGCATCTGGCCCAACAGCGTGAGCGAGATGATCACCGCGGCGGCCTCGAAGTAGACGCCGATGCGTCCATCCTGAACGAAGGCCGCCGGGAACCACTGCGGCACCAGGGTGGCTGCCACGCTGTAGAGGTAGGCGGCTGCAGTTCCTAATCCGATCAGGGTCCACATATTAGGGCTGCGTTGCCGGATGGAGTCTATTCCGCGAGTGAAAAATACCCAGCCACCCCAAAGCGTCACGGGCGTTGCCAGAACCAGCTCAACCCAGTTCTGGGATGTTCCATGGAACAGCTGCAAGGAATGACCAGCCATCGCCAGCACGGTCACGATGACGGTCAATGGCAGGGTCCACCAGAACCGCAGCGAGAAGTCCTTCAGCTCTGGATTTTCCTCCTCTTCCAGCTCCGGGATGACAGGTTCCAGCGTCATCCCGCAGATCGGGCAGTTTCCGGGAGCCGGTTGACGGATTTCTGGATGCATCGGGCAGGTGTATTCAGCACCTACAGGTGTCGATGTGGGTGCTGGAGTCGCGTGCTTGTGATGCTCCCCATGAGACTGATGGCTCATGTACTGATGAGGATCTGCTTGGAATTTCTCTAGGCACTTCGCACTGCAGAAATGATAGGCCTTCCCTTCAAAGCTCTCGCGATAAGGGCCATCAGGTTTGACCTCCATGCCACACACCGGGTCGCGCTGGCTCTCGGAGTGGGCGTGCGAGTTATGTGAATGATCCTGGTCATGATGGCAGGAGGTCTTTTGCATGCGATCTATGTCCTTTCTTCGTCCTTGGAAACAGCGGTGCTGCTGGAGTGGGAGTGCCCGCCGTGATTGTGGCCAAACAGATGCATCAGCGGGCATAGCAGCAGGATGAGGTACGGCAGGGCCTGCGAAAGATGACCGTAATGCTCACGCGCTACATAGAAGATGCCGATTACGGCCAGCATGATCAGCGCAATGCCAATCTTGCTCTTCCAAAAAGGCGGCTCAGTGGTACTGGTGTGATGGGTATGGTCCACGACAATAGCCTCGTTTCAATGGCGGCCGGATCAGTATAGGTGTCTCAGACTGGACGGAGTTGACGAGTATCAATAAACGTCAGCGTACGGTCACCTTACCGACCATTCCCGACTGATAATGTCCTGGAATATTGCAGGCGAACTCCAGTTCGGTGGCGGCGGAGAAGGTCCAGATCAACTCTTCGCGTGCTCCAGGTTCGACAAGAACACTGTTGGGGTCATCGTGTTCCATACCGACCATCTTCATGCCGCCCATGGCATGGCCCATATTGCTCATGTCATGTGCACCTGTAGGGGACAGCGTGCCGTTCTGAAACATCGCGGCCATCTCTTTCTGGTGCGCGGCATGGGATGCCGCTTTGCCAAGATTGAATTCGTGTAGCAGTGCACCGTCATTTTTCAGGACGAAGCGAACTGTCTCGCCTGCTTTGATCTCCATTGCTTTGGGTTCGAAGAAGATGTCCCCCATCCGGACTTCGATGGTGCGATCTACTGCCTGACCGTCTCCCGGTTGCCCAATACTGTCTTTCTTGTGGCCCGGGCTGGCCAGCGCATTGGCAGCACTGAGCAGCAAGCCAAGGGTGGTGATTATGAAAGCGGGTCTGAGTTTCATGGTGTGCCTCTGAGGTGTTGAGGAGGGATGAGTCCCGATGCTAATGAGGTGCAGCTGGCGGTACGCTGACGTGAAAACTACATCGCAGTAAGGTTCGTCAGATCGGTGCTACCCAGCTCGCGGCCAACGGGTAGCACCGATGCCGGACTAACGCAGAGCAAACTCACCGACCATCCCCGCCTGGTAATGCCCAGGCAATGTACAGGCGAAGCTCAAACTGCCCGCCTTAGGGAAGGTCCACACGAACTCTTTGGTTGTGCCGGGCTCGACGAGAACCGCGTTCGGGTCGTCATGCTTGGCTTTGATGACTTCCGGATAGCCTGGAGGGTTGGAGTCTCCCGTGCCATAACGCTCATGCCAGACAATGCGCTCGGCCATGCCGGTCGGGGTCAGTGTGCCGTCCTTGAACAAGGACGCCATCTTGCGCTGGTGCTCCAGCTGGGACGCTGCCTGCCCGATGTTGAACTCGTGCATCAACGCGCCCTCGTTCTTCAGAACGAAGCGCACGGTTTCACCTGGCTTCACATTGATCGTTTTCTGGCTGTAGTTGATGTCGTCCATCTTTACCAAGATGGTACGAGTCGCTGGCGTCGCCTGGGCCTGCTGCCCAATGCCATTGCTTCTGCCGCCGACCTCGGCAAATGCCGGAAAGGTGGTGCTGATGAACAGAGTGCTGATCAGCAGTTTAAGGGGTAAGCGTTTCATGGTGAGACCTCGAGATGGGTGCTGGAAATCTCATGCTATTCCCCGCTTGCTGCCAGGCCGCTGACCCCAAAACTACAATTGCGTCAGCTGGGAAAAAGCACGGCGCCATAAAGGCGCCGCTAGGCCAAAGGAGCAATCACGGAAGGCCTGGAAGATGGGGGAAATCTTTACTGATGGCATTCCTTGTCGGCCATCATCAGCTTGTGCTCTCGAATCATTTGACCCAGCACGTCGTCTACCAGCTTGTCATGCTTTTCCATCCAGGCCAGATGCTCTTCGGCAGACATGTTTGGCGCGGGATGTTCGTTGTGCAGCTGGCTCATGATGTCTTCGAGCATGTTCATATGCTCCTTCATGTGCACATGCCGCTCGCCGACCGGGGCCTTCTCCGCCTGGATCAGCACGGCTTCTGCTTTGTCGCGCATCTGCTGGATGCGCTAGAATACACGGTCGCTGCCCCCTTCGGCCCAAGCCATGGAAGACAGCAGTAGCGAACCAACCAGAAGCAAAGGTTTCAGCGATTTCATGGGCAGTCTCCATCAGTGCAAACTATGGCCGGCACCTCTGCTTTTGGTCTGTCGAGGGCCGAGAGCACAACCTAGTACTCATGCTTGCACCCTAGACAAGCCACCCTGTCAGTGAGCTGAAGTCAGAATTACATTTTCGTAAGCTTCTGGTTGGGGCCGCGGTTTGCCTGCAAACTCAGGCCACCCGACTTTTGGAGTATGCACACATGAAACTACTGGTAGCTGAAGACGAACCCAAAACCGGTACGTACCTCCAGCAAGGTCTCACCGAGGCTGGGTTCAATGTCGACCGGGTTATGACCGGTACAGATGCCCTTCAGCATGCACTTAGCGAAGCCTATGACCTGCTAATTCTGGATGTAATGATGCCTGGGCTGGACGGTTGGGAAGTGCTGCGCATGTTGCGCGCAGCAGGAAAAGACGTCCCCGTAATGTTCTTGACGGCACGCGATGGTGTGGATGACCGCGTTAAAGGGTTGGAGCTGGGTGCGGACGACTACCTGATCAAGCCATTTGCTTTCTCAGAGCTTCTGGCCAGGGTCAGAACGCTGTTGCGCAGAGGTAATAGTTCGCCGACGCAGACCACCATGAAAATTGCCGATCTGGAAGTCGATCTGATGAAGCGACGTGCTGTCCGGGGCGGGAAAAGAATTGACCTGACGGCGAAGGAATTTTCACTACTGGAGTTACTGCTGCGCCGACGCGGTGAAGTGCTCCCGAAGTCGCTGATTGCCTCTCAGGTTTGGGACATGAACTTCGACAGCGACACCAATGTCATTGAGGTCGCGGTACGCCGGCTACGCGCAAAAATCGATGACGATTTCGATCTCAAGCTGATTCATACCGCCCGCGGCATGGGGTACATGATGGATGCTCCGGAGTGAATATGAAGCACCTTTCGCTGACCGCACGCATGAGCTTGATGTTCATGTCCGCGGTAATTGCAGTCCTGACGGTAGCAGGGCTGAGTTTCAATATGCTCAGTCAGCACCATTTCAAGATGCAGGATCGGCAGGCCCTGGTGGAGAAACTCGAATCTACCAAACATCTCCTCAACAATGCCCGCGGTGAAGCGAGCCTTTCGGAAGAATTACCGCAGTTGCGGGCCTTGCTGGGAGCCCATCAGGACCTGGCGGCCACCATCCTGGCTAGCGACGACACAGTGTTATTTTCCGACCCCAGAGCAGTCGAGGTGCCTGAGCGCTTCAGGCGCGCAAATGAGCAGAACATGTGGGAGTGGCAGAACGGCCAGCACATGTACCGCGGTATGACGGCCCAAATCTCGGTAGCCGATCAACCTGAGCCTCTCACAGCCCTGCTGATTCTCGACGTAACCAATCACACACACTTCTTCGACACGCTGCAGCGATGGTTCTGGATTGGACTGATCATCAGTGCCTTGGTCAGTGCCGCGCTCGGCTGGGTGGTAGCTCGCAGTGGCCTCAAGCCTCTGCGGCAAGTCACTCGCGTGGCCTCCGGGATGTCCGCTCGCTCGTTACAGGAGCGAATCCCTCTCGAACCAGTGCCGCGGGAACTTCAGCAACTGGTTCTCTCCTTCAA
>JAYNRF010000038.1:0-26095 GCA_038114645.1 Pseudomonadaceae bacterium
GGGTGGGTCAAAATTGTTGGCCAGAGGTGGGTCAGATTAATTGGCCGTTAACAGGGCCTGTGGCAGGTGAATACTTGATCTGTACAGTTAGTTGCCGCTTAAAGGCCGAAATCTTTCCACGCGTAATACATACCTTGTGAAAATATGTGCGACAAATTTTTTTCATTCACCCAAGGATACCGCTGGAGAAATATTGCTTCAAACTCTTTCTGCTTAGTTTCCTTTCCATACCTTTCTGCCATTTCATAGACAGTGTCACACCCAAATTTCATTGCTGCCTGACAGGAAGAATTATACTTATTCAGCTCTTCTACTTTCAGATCAGGATATGCTTTTGACAACCTTCCTTGTATAGGCTTAAGCCAATTTTCGCCCCACTCTAAAGCCATTTTCAAACCAGCGTTTAAAATTTCCTCTTTTGAGGGACTTCGCTTTTTTTCTTTCTTAAACCAACTGAACAACTTTGGCTCCTTGCTTCAACTAACGCCGCCAGCACGCGCGGTTTTGAAATGGAGGCGCAGCCGCAATGTAAAAACCGTCGCCGTGACCGGCATTGTTAGCCATTCTTGTAGGCATCGCGTATTTCTCTTGGGACAGTGGTGTATTTCGACACCTCATCAATCATTTCAGGGTATAGAAAAAATGGCGAATTCTCAGCCATGACCGAGCTTTTCATATAGACTCTTTTCCGGTTTGATGTTGAGTAGTAAAGATTGCACCAGACTAGATCAGGCCTAGCTCTTGAATCTTTTTTACCCAATGTTTTCTCAAGAAATCCACCAGGGATGAGAGTATTTGCTTTGTTCGGCTTATCGATGGCCTTTATTTGTTCGTATTTATCTTGAGATATGCAAACAAATTGATCTCCAGAATACTCATAAAGTCCAGCATTACAGAAACGGCGTAATTCCCACACTGCTCGATCCAACATCGCGAGCTCGCAATCTTTGATAAACCAAGATACCTCAAGGTATCGAAATCTTGCTCCAAACTCTTCAAGCCTTTTTATGAATTTCTTGGTTTGCTCTGTCAGGGAAATATCTAGTTTTTCAGAGATAAGGTCTAAGCTTCTTTCCACCTCATGCTTTATAGGGTTCTTGGGCTTCGGAACACGGACAAGAATTGCTATGCATTTTGCGTATTTTTCAAGAGCATGGAGCGCCGACCAGTGAAACTGGGGGAACAGGTCGGCCCGGTAAGCCATACGCGCATGGATGTAGTCTCTGTCAGCGGTGTCTCGAAAAGCTCTGAGGGCAAAACTGTTCACCTTTTGCATCATGCTGTGAGACATACTTTCCCTCTATATTGGCTAACAGTGATTAGATCGCACGCAGCACTAATACATAACTAGTGCGCTCGCTATAACGCCGAAAGTACATTCGGACATTTTTTAATGGAATCATGCAGTTACCGCCTTCCTTGGCGCTTTCGGCGTATTCGCGCTGTAGCAAAATTTGTGAGTTGCTTCCTACTTTAGCGAAAGGAGCACACACGGCAAGCTGATTTTTTGGTCAGGGCGCTAGCCGTATTGCTTGCACGGACCCCGGGTCCCCGTTTACGCGGGCGAGTAGCGCAGGGCTGGCGGGAAATAGGATGGCAGCATGTCTGAGGCTCGCAGAGCCGAGTTTTGTGGCTCCCCGATAAACCGAGCAACGCAGCGAACCCGAAGGGCCGCGTAGTCGGGGTGGCCTATGGGGTGCAGGGGGAAATGGCCATGCATTTCCCCTGCTCGCCGTGAAGGCGAAACGGTGACATGAAGTATCCTCGCCCGGTGCGTGAGAACCTGAATACCCGCCTTCGCGGGGATGACGTGGTGGTAATTCGCGGGTGCGCTGCGTGGTGGTTTGCGGGGATGACGTGCGGTCGGTTTGCAGGAATGACGATTGGTCAGGATGCTATGAAGGCGAACGGCAGATGTGAGCAGCGCACGCGAGGTTTGAGCAAACAACGCAACGGGGCAAAGGCCGCTCGGGCACAGCACGCTGTGCCCCTACGCCAAGAACATTAAAAACGTTGCGATAAAAAGCAGCCCAATGAAACCGATGTTGAGCACTACAGTGGAGCGAACCCGCTCGCATTCGGCCTCAACCTCAGAGTTCCCGACATAACGCCGCTTCAACAGGTAGATCGTGAAGATGAGCTGCTCATTGCCGTTTATCAAAAACGTGTTGTTCTCATGCAAAAAGATATCTGGCGTGGCCTTTCTGACCTTCAGGTAAGCAGCATGGATTTTTTTTGTCGTGCTGACAAAGCGGAACAAGGCTATCAGCAGTAAGGCCAGCCAGATCAAGGCCATTTGAGGCTCCCTCTCATGAGTTGTTTGGCCGCGAAGGTTAAGCCCTTTCTTTCGTTACGGTCGACAGCAAAGCACAGCGCGCTGTTGCAGAGTAGCCCCGCATGAATTGGCGAAATTGCAGGGAAGAACACAGACCCTCCGGGCTGGCGATGCCAAGCGGAGCGATCAGCGGCGAGCATGCAGTAATTACTCGTAATGACTCCACAACCGAATCACCTTCACCACCCTCTCCGCCTCCAACACCTGATACACCAGCCGATGCTGAATATTGATTCGGCGCGAATAGGCACCTGCCAGATCACCCACCAATTTTTCAAACGGCGGCGGTTTGCGGTAGGGGTCTTCTGCGATCAGCGCCAGCAACTCTTGCGCTTTAGGCTTGAGGCCGGCGGAGGACAGTTTCTTTGCGTCTTTCTGGGCGTGCTTGGTGTAAACCAGTTTCCATGTCACCAATCCAGCTCTCCATCGCATTCTGTCACGGGGGTTTCCATACCCTCGCGAATGGATTCACGCATGCCCGGTACGGAAAGCAGGTACAGCGTTTCCTGGATTGCCGACCAGTCTTCTTGGGAAACCAGCACCGCGCTGTTCCGTTTACCCAAGATGGTGATGGGCTGATGGGACTCGGCAGTCTCATCAATCAACCGGTAAAGGTTACTGCGCGCCTCTGTAGCGGTAATTCCGGTCATGACACCCTCATTGCATGTACATTTTTTAAGCAGTGTACGCCCGTGAAAGCGTACGTCAATACGCACGTAATTGAGGTACAGGTTGTTGGGGTAAGTGTGAGGGAGTGCGCATTGATGATGACAACCGCACGGACCACGGGTCCCCGTTTACGCGGGCGAGTAGCGCAGGCGGTGTTCATTTCTGCCACGCGACGGGCCAAAGGCCGCTCGGGCACAGCACGCTGTGCCCCTACGCCTGGGTGTGGCGAGCGGTCGTGGGATTCGCAGAGGGTGGGAGCGACTGGACGGGAAGGCCGAGTTCCAACTCGGCCATGGGTGTTGCAGGCAAGTCAGTTGGTCGAGCGGGAGCTCGACCTTCCCGGGCGCGGGCCCTGCCGGCGACTACCTCTCCCTCACCAAATCCCAGACAAAAAAAGGGCGTGACCGAAGTCACGCCAAAGTTTCACGAACAGACTTGCAGAACGAGGGGCATGTTCCCTCAGGGGTAGTACTCAGGGCCGACAACTCACCACCAGCCCCTAGCGCCCCGGCAGGTGGAGCAACCTGCGCGGGGTTTGCCTGGGTTGGGCTTAGAAGAAGCCCAGCGGGTTGACGTCGTAGCTGATCAGCAGGTTTTTGGTCTGCTGGTAGTGGTCGAGCATCATCTTGTGGGTCTCGCGGCCGACACCAGACTTCTTGTAACCACCGAACGCGGCGTGGGCCGGGTACATGTGGTAGCAGTTGGTCCAGACGCGACCAGCCTGGATACCACGACCCATGCGGTAGGCACGGTTGATGTCGCGGGTCCAGAGGCCGGCGCCCAGGCCGAACTCGGTGTCGTTGGCGATGGCCAGGGCTTCGGCTTCGGTCTTGAAGGTGGTGACGCTGACCACGGGGCCGAAGATTTCTTCCTGGAAGATGCGCATCTTGTTGTGGCCTTTGAGCAGGGTCGGCTGGATGTAGTAGCCGTTGCCGAACTCGGCGTTCAGACGCTCTGCGCCGCCACCGATCAGGAACTCGGCACCCTCTTCGCGGGCGATTTCCATGTAGGACAGGATCTTGTCGAACTGCTGCTCGGAAGCCTGTGCGCCGACCTGGGTTTCGGTGTCCAGCGGGTTGCCGCGCTTGATACTGCGGGTACGCTCCAGAACCATGCCGATGAAGTCGTCGTACATGTCTTCCTGAATCAGTGCGCGGGACGGGCAGGTGCACACTTCGCCCTGGTTGAAGAACGCCAGCACCATGCCTTCGACGGCCTTACTGATGAAGGACTCTTCCGCCTGCATGATGTCGGAGAAGTAGATGTTCGGCGACTTGCCACCCAGCTCAACGGTGGACGGGATGATGTTCTCGGCAGCGCACTTGAGGATGTGACGGCCAACCGGGGTGGAACCGGTGAACGCCAGCTTGGCGATACGGGTGCTGGTAGCCAGCGCTTCACCGGCTTCGCGGCCATAGCCGTTAACCACGTTCAGTACGCCCGGCGGCAGCAGGTCGCCGATGACTTCCATCAGCACCAGAATGCTCAGCGGGGTTTGCTCGGCAGGCTTGAGCACGATGCAGTTACCGGCAGCCAGCGCCGGGGCCAGTTTCCACGCAGCCATCAGCAGCGGGAAGTTCCACGGAATGATCTGACCAACGACGCCCAGCGGCTCGTGGAAGTGGTACGCGGCGGTATGCTCGTCCAGCTCGGCAGCGGTGCCTTCCTGCGAGCGCAGGCAGCCAGCGAAGTAGCGGAAGTGGTCAGCGGCCAGCGGGATATCGGCGTTCAGGGTTTCACGCACGGCCTTGCCGTTGTCCCAGGTTTCGGTGACAGCCAGCAGTTCAAGGTTCTGCTCGATGCGGTCGGCGATTTTCAGCAGGATGTTGCTGCGCGCCTGCACGGAGGTCTTGCCCCAGGCATCTTTGGCAGCGTGAGCGGCGTCCAGCGCCTTCTCGATGTCTTCGGCGGTAGAGCGCGGGATTTCACACACAGCGTTGCCGGTGACGGGCGTCAGGTTGGTGAAGTACTGGCCTTTGACCGGTGCGACAAACTCGCCATTGATGTAGTTGCCATAGCGAGACTTGAAGGAAACGACTGAGCCTTCGGCTCCGGGTTGTGCATAGATCATTGTTGTTTTCCTCTGAGCGAAGCCTGACCCCGCACGGGTCAAGTCATGGTTCGATCTTAGTAACGGGTCCGGGGTGTCTGGTATGCGCCGTTGGCAGGGTTGACGTCGTTATTTAGTAGTAGATTGCCCGACCAACAACGCTCTCTCAGGCTAGCTGGCAGGCGGCTCGACCGTGTTGCAGCCGACCAGCGGTCAACCGCGCTGCACGCGCAGCACGCCGGTATCAATCGCCAGATGCACCAGCTCGGTCAGCGAGCTGACGTTGAGCTTTTGCTTGAGCACGGTGAGGTTGTTGGAGACGGTCTTGCTGCTGATGCACAGGTTCTCGGCGATCTGCCGGGGCGGCACGCCGCGGGCGAGCATCACGAAGATTTCAAATTCGCGCTGGGTAACGTCGCGCAGGCGCGGGTCGAGGCGTTCATCGCTGCCGGCGCAGGCCAGCTGGGTGGCGAGTTCCTGTTCGATATAGCGATGGCCCTTGAGGCAACGGCCAACCGCTTCGAGCAGCACTTCGGGCGAGGCGTTCTTGGTGATGTAGCCGAGTGCGCCGGTCGCCAGCGCCTGACGCACCAGCGGCAGTTCATCGTGCATGCTGAAAAACAACACGCGCAGCAGCGGCCAGCGCTGAATCAGCCGGCGGGCGGTTTCGATACCGCTGATGCCGGGCAGGCCAATGTCCATTACTACGAGATCGGGCACGCGCTGCTGGGCGGCGGCAATGGCGTCTTCGCCACTTTCCACGCCGCGTACCTCGGCCTGGCCAAGCATCATTGCCAGCAGGCTGGTGTAGCCCTGGCGCACTACCGCGTGATCGTCTACCAGCAAGATGTTCATGCTGCCTGCCTCCAGGGAATACTGAGCTCCAGTACCAGCCCGCCCTGCTCTGCACCGCGCAACTGCAACGCAGCGCCCAGACAGCGAGCCCGTTCGTGCATCGAATGCATGCCGATACCCCAGACGCTGCCCAGCTCTAGCCCGCAGCCGTTGTCTTCGATGCGCACCACCAGTTGATCACCCACGCAGCCCAGCCAGAGCTGCACCAGCGTGGCGCGGGCATGGCGGGCGACGTTGTTGAGCGCTTCCTGTACCAATCGATACAGGTGTGCCCGCGCGTCGGGCGAGAGTTCCGGCAGTTCGGTGGTCAGCAGCAGGCGGCAGTCAATGCCGTGCTGCACCTGCCATTGTTCGGTCAGCTGGGCCAGTGCCTGTTCCAGCCCGAGGCGTTGCAGCATCACCGGATGCAGATCACGCACCAGCCGCCGAAAGCCCTGCTGCAGGCCATCGCAGCTGCCGATCAACTGCTCGCTGAGCTGCTCGATCTGCTCGGGCGAGGCGCTGCGGCTGTGCTGCAACATAAAGGTCTGGGCGCGGATGCCGGTGAGGTACTGGCCCAGATCGTCGTGCAGCGCGTGGGCCAGTTGCATGCGCTCGTCTTCCTGCACGCTGAGTAGGCGCTCGGTGAGGTTCTGGTTGCGTTGCTCGGCCTGCTGCAGGGCGCCGGTCATGGCGTTGAAGCGCTCGGCCAGCTGGTTGAGTTCAGGCTGTTGGCTGGCGGCCAGTCGGGTGCTGAAGCGCCCCGCTGCCACCTCA
This sequence comes from Pseudomonadaceae bacterium, assembly GCA_038114645.1. Lineage (GTDB taxonomy): Bacteria > Pseudomonadota > Gammaproteobacteria > Pseudomonadales > Pseudomonadaceae > Halopseudomonas. The sequence goes on from JAYNRF010000038.1 coordinate 6,666, forward strand.
TGCAAACCGCCAAGCAGTTGTTGATAGGCGCGCTGGCCGCGACCGAGCGCCCAATGAATGGCCAGCAGCGAGACCGCCAGCGCGGCGGAAAATACCAGTAATAGCAGTTGCACCGATTCCCAGATTTCGCCCAGCTCGTCGTGCGGGTCGGGAGTGATGTGCCATTGGGAGCCATCGTTGAACGACAAGGTCAGCGGCGGGAAGCGCTCATCTACCGCCGGTTGCAACCAGCTGACCAGCCAGCGCGGCACGTCTTCCGCCGTGGTCTCGGGCAGCGTTTCGCCAACACGGCTGATACGCAGATGACGCAGGCCGTCGAACTGCTGCGGGTCGGGTGAGTTGGCGCTGCGCGACAGGCCGTCGAACAGTTGCAGCGCAAGTGCGCGGCTGGCGTGCAGCTCGCGCACCAGATCCTTTTCGGCCTGCTGCAGCAACACCAGCAGCAGGCTGAGCAGCATGGCAGCGAAGGCCAGCAGCACACCGGAATACAGGCGCGCCGCCAGCGGCAGGGTTTTCATCGGGCTGATCAGCGAACGACGAAGGTGCCCTGCATGCCCTTGCTCTCATAACCCTTGAGATAGAAGGCATAGCGGCCGGGGATCAGCGGGGTGAAGAAGATTTCGGCCTCACCAGCCTCTTCAAATTCCAGCTCGTGCAGCACGGCGGGTTTGATTTCCACATCACCGGCTTCGACCTTGCGCAGGTGCACCGTCTTGAAGAAATCAGGCGCCTGGAAGGCGTATTCCTTCTGGCCAGAGGACGTGATCATCAGTTGATAAGCCTTGCCGGTTTCCAGCTCGTATTCGCTCTGGCTCATGGCGAAGTCGCTTTCTTCGTTGCCCAGCACCAGATCAGGCAGTGCAGTGGTGCGGCGGGTCAGGTCGCCAGCGGCAAACAGGCGGTCGGTGCCAATCAGGCAGATCAGCATGAGGCTGACGTGCAGCATAGTGCGGGTGTGCGACATGGGAGCAATCCTTTTCTTATTGTCTTGCCGCCATGCTAAAGACCCTGCCGCGAGCCGAAATACTACCTTGGTACCGGGCTATTGGTACTTTCTTCATATTTCCCCGCCGGTGGGCGGTTTCTATGCTGGGGCCACAAGAAAAAGGAGGCCCCGATGCGCCCGCTGCTCACCCAAACTGCATTCTTCATGCTCGCCTTGTGCGCGGCCACACTGGTTGCCGAACGCAGCTACGCCGAGCCGCTGGAGGTGCGCATCGGCTACGTGGCCTGGGCGCCCGACCCGGGCCCGGTGCTGTCGAACGTCATCCCCGAGCCGACCGACGCTGGCCTGCGCGGGGCGGAACTCGCCATCGTCGACAACAACACCACCGGCCGCTTCCTCAAGCACGACTACCAGTTGCTGACCGCCAGCGAGCCCGAGCTGAGCGCCACGCTGGACGCCGCCCGCGCCCTGTATGCCGATGGGGTGAGGCTGTTTATCAGCAACCTGCCGGCCAGCGCACTGAGCACCCTGTCGGCCGAATTTGGCGACAGCCTGCTGTTTAACGCCGGCAGCTACGACGACGCCCTGCGCACCAGCCAATGCCTGCCCAACGTACTGCATACCCTGCCCAGCCGCGCCATGCTGGCCGATGCGCTGGGCCAGTTTCTGCTCAGCCGCAAACTCAAGCGCTGGCTGCTGATCAGCGGCCAGACCGAGGAAGACAAAGCCTATGCTGCCGCGCTCAAGCGCGCCGCCCAGCGTTACGGCATGCGCATCGTCGCCGAGAAAGAGTGGAGCTTTGATACCGACCTGCGCCGCGCCGCCCAGGCCGAGGTGCCACTGTTTACCCAGACCGACGAGTACGACGTGGTGCTGGTGGCCGACGAGCGCGGCGACTTTGGCGAATACATCCCCTACAACACCTGGTATCCGCGCCCGGTAGCCGGCACCCAGGGCCTGACCCCGGTCGGCTGGCACAAGACCATCGAGACCTATGGCGCGGCGCAATTGCAGAAGCGCTTTGAGGAACACGCCGGGCGCTGGATGAACAGCCTGGACTTTGCCTCCTGGCTGGCCGTGCGCTCGATTGGCGCGGCGGTCACCACCCTCAACAGCACCGACGCCGACGCGATTGCCGCCCTCAGCGTCAGCGACCGCCTGCCGATGGACGGCTTCAAGGGCCGCAAGCTGAGCTACCGCACCTGGAGCGGCCAACTGCGCCAGCCGATTGCACTGGTGCAGCCACGCGCACTGGTTACGACCTCACCGCAGGACGGCTTCCTGCACCCCGGCACCGACCTGGACACCCTCGGCTACGACGAGCCCGAGAGCCAGTGCCGTATTGCCGAACACCTGAACAAGAGCTGATGGAGCTGCCCATGACTACCCTGCCCTTTCGCCACGCCCTGCTGGCCGCGCTGATCACCACCGCGAGCACCACCGCTCTGGCCGAGACCGCCTACGTATCGAACGAGAAGGACAACACCATCTCGGTGATCGACATGAACACGCTGGAGGTCACCGACACGCTGGACGTTGGCATGCGCCCGCGCGGCATTCTGCTATCGAGCGACAACAGCAAGCTGTTCATCTGCGCCAGCGACTCCGACACGGTACAGATCATGGATCTGGCGACCCGCCGCATCGTGCAGGAACTGCCGTCCGGCGCCGACCCGGAGCAGTTCGCGCTGCACCCGAACGACCGCACGCTGTATATCTCCAACGAAGACGATGCGCTGGTAACCGTGGTGGATGTGCCGACCGCCGAGGTACTGGCGCAGATCGACGTGGGCGTGGAGCCCGAAGGCATGGCGGTCAGCCCGGATGGCAAGTGGGCGGTCAACACCAGCGAAACCACCAACATGCTGCACTGGATCGACACCACCACCAATGAGCTGGTCGACAACACCCTGGTTGACCAGCGCCCGCGTCACGTCGAGTTCAGCCACGACAGCAAGACCATCTGGGCCTCGGCCGAGATCGGCGGCACCGTCACCGTGCTGGACGTGGATTCGCGCGAAGTGAAAAAGGTACTGACCTTCGAGATCAAGGGCATTCACCCGGATCGCATCCAGCCGGTTGGCGTGCGCCTGACCCGCGACGGCAAATACGCCTTTATCGCCCTTGGCCCGGCCAACCACGTGGCGGTGGTCGACGCCAACACCTTCGAGGTGCTGGATTACCTGCTGGTGGGCCGGCGCGTCTGGCACATGGCGTTCAACGCCGATGAAAGCCTGCTGCTGACCACCAACGGCATCAGCGGCGACGTATCCGTGGTCAACGTCCACGACCTGGAGGTAGTGAAGTCGATCAAGGTCGGCCGCTTCCCCTGGGGCGTGGTGATTACGCCCTGATGAGCATCTGCGCGCAGGGGGTCAGCTTCGCCTACGGCGAGCGCACCGCACTCGATCAGGTGGATTTCAGCTGTCAGCCGGGCTGCCTGAACGCGCTGCTGGGCCCCAACGGTGCGGGCAAGTCGACGCTGGTCGCACTGCTCAGCCGGCTCTACGCCCTGCAGCAGGGCGACATCCTGCTCGACGGTTTGTCGATCCGCCAGCACCCGCGTGCGGCGCTGCGTCAGCTCGGCGTGGTGTTTCAGCAGAGCACGCTGGATCTGGACCTGAGCGTGCGCCAGAACCTGGCCTACCACGCCGCGCTGCACGGGCTGTCACGCCGTGAGGCGGCGCAGCGCATCGACGCCGAACTGGCCCGCCAGCAGCTCGGCGAGCGCCAGCACGAACGAGTTCGCGCCCTCAACGGCGGCCACCGCCGCCGGGTCGAGATTGCCCGCGCCCTGCTGCATCAGCCGCGCATCCTGCTGCTCGATGAGGCCAGCGTCGGTCTCGATCAGGCCAGCCGTCGCGCACTCAATCAGCACGTGCGCACGCTCTGCGCCGAACAGCTACTGACCGTGATCTGGACCACCCACCTGCTCGACGAAATTCTTCCGAGCGACCCGGTGGTCATGCTCAACCGTGGTCGCGTGGTTGCGCAGGGATTGGCGCAAGAGCTGACCAACAGCGCCGAGCAGGAAAGCCTCAGCGACGCCTTCGACCGGCTCAGCCGCAGCGCCGAGGGGGCGACCCTATGAGCCTCGCCCAATATCTCTACTGCCTGCAGGGCGTGATGCAGCGTGAATGGCTGCGCTTCTTTCAGCAGCGCTCACGCTTTCTCAGTGCGCTGGTGCGCCCACTACTCTGGCTGCTGGTGTTTGCCGCCGGCTTTCGTGCCGCGCTCGGGGTGTCGATCATCCCGCCGTACAGCACCTACATCACCTACGAGACCTATATCCTGCCCGGCCTGTGCTGCATGATCCTGTTGTTCAACGGCATGCAGGGCTCGCTGTCGATGGTCTACGACCGGGAAATGGGCAGCATGCGTGTGCTGTTGATGAGCCCGCTGCCGCGGCCGTTTCTGCTGCTGTGCAAGCTGCTGGCAACCGCGCTGGTGTCGCTGATTCAGGTCTACGCCTTCCTCGCCATCGCCTGGTGCTTCGATATTCGCCCGCCGCTCTGGGGCCTGCTCGCCGCAGCCCCCGCCCTGCTGTTGGCGGCGCTGCTGCTGAGTTCGCTGGGGCTGCTGCTGTCCAACGGCATTCGTCAGCTGGAGAACTTTGCCGGGGTGATGAACTTCGTCATCTTCCCGCTGTTCTTCCTGTCGTCGGCGCTGTATCCGCTGTGGAAGATGCGCGAATCCAGCGAGTGGCTGTACTGGCTGTGCGCGCTCAACCCGTTTACCCATGCGGTGGAACTGGTGCGCTTTGCGCTGTACCAGCAGTTCAACCTCACTGCGCTACTGGTATGTCTCGGGTTGTGGCTGGTGTTCAGTCTGGCAGCGGTGCTGACCTTCAACCCGCAACGCGCGGCAGTCCGCGGCTGAGCTGCGTACCAGGCGCCCGCCCGCGTCGCTTTTCGCTTTTCGCTTTTCGCTTTTCGCTTGAAGCTTATGGCTTGCAGCTTAAAACTTATGGCTCCCGGCCCTCCGGGCCGGGTTTACTACTTTAGTACCGCTTCGTTGTGCCAATGTATCATTTGCAAGACGCCCCTCCGGGGGTGTAATACCAACTGATACCACCGGGCCAGCGTTGCCCGGAACGACCGAATAAAACAAAAAAACAGGTTGCCAATGCCATGTACAAGATACTGATAGCTGATGATCATCCGTTGTTTCGCGAGGCCATCTGCAATGTCATCAGTAGCGGATTTCCCGGCAGCGAGCTGCTGGAAACCTGCGACCTGGATAGCGCTCTGGCCATAGCCCGGGAACAGGACGACCTGGATCTGATTCTGCTGGACCTCAACATGCCCGGCATGCACGGCCTCAACGGTCTAATCACGCTGCGCAACGAGTCGCCGTCGATTCCGGTGGTCATCGTTTCCGCCGAGGAAGACAAGCAGGTAGTGCTGCAAGCCATCACCTACGGCGCGGTGGGCTTTATCACCAAATCATCACCCCGCGCGCAGATGACCGAAGCGATAGAGCAGATCCTCGACGGCAACGTCTACCTGCCCTCCGACATCATCCGCGCCAACCACACCATCACCCGCCGCAACCCCGAGGAATACCCCATATCCCCGGAACTGCTCTACGCGCTCACCCGCAAGCAGCTGCTGGTGCTCGAGCGCATGGCCAAGGGCGAGTCCAACAAACAGATCGCCTACCACCTCGACATCGCCGAAACCACGGTGAAAGCCCACGTGTCAGCGATTCTGCGCAAGTTGAATGTGCATAACCGGGTGCAGGCGATTTTGTCGGCGAGTGATGTGGATTTCAGTGCGTATTTGCGGCGCTGAGTCCTTTCGCCCGTAACCGGGAAGGTCGAGCTCCCGCTCGACCATCGAACTTCCGTGCAACGCCGTGGCCGAGTTGGAACTCGGCCTTCCCGCCCCACACGTCATCCCCGCGCAGGCGGGGATCCATATCGTCGCCAGATACCCCTCTGGTTTCCCGCCTTCGCGGGAATGACGAGGTGGTGATTCGAAAGCTAGGCACCCGGGAAGGTCGAGCTCCCGCTCGACCAACGAACCGCCGTGCAACGCCGTGGCCGAGTCGGAAGTCGGCCTTCCCAACCCCTTCACGTCATCCCCGCGTAGGCGGGGATCCAGTTCGCTGCCTGCCCCCCACTGGATTGCCGCCTGCGCGGGAATGACAGAGTGGTGATTCAGCGATAACCCGACGGCCCAGCACCACGGGAAGGTCGAGCTCCCGCTCGACCAGCGAACCTCCGTGCAAAGTCATGGCCGAGTTGGAACTCGGCCTTCCTAACCCACCCAGCGTCATCCCCGCGCAGGCGGGGATCCATTGCGCTGTCTGATACTCCCTCTGGATTCCCGCCTTCGCGGGAATGACGGAGTGGAGGTCAAAGGACGAAGATATTCGTGAAGTCTGGGCAGCGCGCCCGGCATGCCGCCCAAGAAACGGAAAGCAGCACGCGCTGCTATATCAGGACGACCCAAAGATCACCCACTCACCGCCAACAAATGACTCATCGCCGTCTTCAACTTCATCGGCTTCACCGGCTTGTGCAAAATCACATGCCCCAACTCGCGCACCTGCAGTTTCAGCGCGTTGCTGTAGTTGGCGGTGATCAGCAGCACGGGCAGCGGGGAGCTGCGGCGGGCGTTGATGCGTTGGACGACGTCGACGCCGTTGACGTCGTTGTCGAGGTGGTAGTCGGCGATCAGCAGGTCGGCCTGGGCGTGGAAGTTGTCGACCTGGGCTGCGAGGTCTTCTTCCGACAGCGCGGTGATGACGTTGCAACCCCAGCCTTCCAGCAGCGTGCGCATGCCCGCGCAGATGGCGGCGTCGTTATCCAGCACCCAGATAGTGGAACCGGGCAGGCGTTCGCCGATGCGAGCAGTGACCGGTTCTTCCTGCACCACAGTCGGTTGCAGGCGACCAAACGGTACATCGACGCTGAATACCGAGCCGCGGCCTTCGACCGAGCGCACACGGATGCGGTGGCCGAGCATGCGGGCGATTTTGTCGACGATGGCCAGGCCGAGACCCAAACCGCGGTCGCGGGTGTTGGCGCTGGGGTTGACCCGCTTGAACTCTTGAAAAATCTCCTGCAGCTTGTCTTCCGGGATGCCCATGCCGGTATCCCAGACCTCGATGCGCAGGCCGTGGGCGTGGCGGCGGCAGCCAAGCAGAATGCGCCCGGACGGCGTGTAGCGGATGGCGTTGGTAAGGAAGTTGCGCAGGATGCGCAGCAGCAGCTGGGCGTCGCTGCGTACCACTGCGTTGCAGGGGACGAAACTCAGCTGCAGGCCTTCGCTGCCGGCGAGCTGGCGGTATTCGTTGGCGAGGTTGTCGAGCAGACTGTCGAGGCAGAAAGCGTTGATATCCGGCTTGATCACCCCGGCGTCCAGCTTGGAAATGTCGACCAGCGTGCCGAGCAGGTTTTCGACATCCTCCAGCGAGTGGCTGACCTGCCGCACCAGAGAGGCGCTGCCCTCTGGCACCTGCTGCTCCAGCAGCGCGCCGGTGAACAGCCGGGCAGCGTTGAGCGGCTGCAGCAGGTCGTGGCTGACCGCGGCGAGAAACTTGGTTTTCGACAGGTTGGCCTGCTCGGCTTCGCGCTTGGCTTCGCGCAGGCGCGCTTCGGCTTCGGCGCGTTCGCGGATTTCCTGACGCATCTGGCTGTTTACTTCAGTCAGCTCCTGAGTGCGCTCGCGCACGCGCTGCTCCAGATGCTGATAGGCCTGATGCAGCGCCTCGGAGGTGCGCCGCCGTTCGGTGATGTCGCGGATCATCACGAAGATGCCGACCACCTCGCCGTCGCTGTCACGGTTCGGCACATAGGAGCGCAGCAGGTAGCGCTGCTGGCCATCCAGATTGGGTTCGGCAAACTCGAAGCTGACGCTTTCGCCGTTGAAGGCCCGGGCGATGTACGGCTCCAGGCGGGCGTACTGCTCGGCGCTGTGTACCCGGTGCAGGCTGTGACCGAGGATCTCGCCACGGGCCCAGCCGTACCAGTCTTCGTAGACCTTGTTGGTGAACTGATAGGTCAGGTCGGCACCGACGTAGGCAATCAGCGCCGGCACGTGGTCAGTAATCAGCCTGACCCAACGCTCGCTGTCTTCCAGCGCGCGGGCGTAGAGGTCGCGCTCAGTAATGTCGGTAAAGGTATTCACGAAGCCGCCGGTCGGCATGGGGTGCGTGCGCACCTCCAGCACCCGGCCATTGCCCAGATGCTGCTCGCAGGTCAGCACCGGCGCGCCCTGCTCGGTACGACTGTAGGGCGTGAACAGCTCCAGTTCGCTGTCTTCCATCACCTCGTCGAACGGGCGGTGGGCTTCAATCGGCGCCAGCCCGGCCAGCTCCAGGAAGCGGCCGTTCCAGACCTCCAGCGCGCCTTCGTCATTCACTACGGCCACGCCCTGCGACAGGCTGTCGACGGTACGCTGCAGCAGGCGAGTCTTCTGCTCCAGCGCCTTCTCGCGCCGCGCTTTCTCGGACTGTTTAAGGTCGGTGATGTCGGTGTACATGATCACCAGCCCGCCCTCTCGGGTCGGCCGTTCGCTGACCTGCATCCAGCGCTGGTCGCGCAGCTGGTGCAGCAGGTGGCCGTCGGCGGCGGCGTCGGTGTCGACGATCAGCCCGGCGCGCAGCGCCATGCGCTTGACCTCGCCCAGCGAGGTGCCTTCGGTGATGCGCACGCTGGTGCCCTGCCAGAACGCGGCAAAGCGGCGGTTGTAGAGCACAATGCGCTTGTTCTCGTCGAACAGCACGAAGGCATCGGGCACGCTTTCGATGGCGTCGATCAGGTAATGGTGCGCCTTCTCGGCGCGGGCGCGGGCATCGCTCAGCAGGCGGTTGCTGGCCTGCAGCTCGGCCATGGTGTCGTTCAGCGCCTGGGTGCGTTCACGCACCTGCTCGGCCAGCTCGACCGAGTGCTGAAACGCGGCGTAGCTTTCGGTGCGCTGGCTGGAACTGGATTCGACCCGCTCGATCAGCGCGGCGTTGATGCGTTTGAGTTTGCGGTTTTCCGCCCGCAGCGCTTCCAGCTCGGCGAGCAGCTCCGGGTCATGCAGCGGCAACTCAACGCGGGAATGCAAAGGCCACCCCGGTGAAGGTCTGGTTGATGTGCATGCCGTTGAACTGCTCGCCGTAGGTGTTGAAACCGATCACCCGGTTGGCCGCCAAAAAATCGGACATGCGCTGATCTTCGCCGCGCAGCTCCGACTCCATGCGGCGCAGGAAGCAGTCGCAGCCAAGAATCAGCACCGGCTCACCGAGTCGCTGACGCAGCTGCTCAAAACGCAGGCGCAGGTTCGGCATCAACTCCCCGGGCGTCATCGCCGTCAGCACGATGCCGGTATCCACCGCGCAATAGAAGGTCAGGCTGCGGTCCGGATTGACCCGCTGAATCGAGCGCACATAGAACTGGTCGCGAATGCGCACCGCCAGCGCATCGAGGGCAAAGTGCTTACCGCTCAGTTCGTCCACCGGCACGCCAACCAGCCGGGCGTATTCCTCGGCGGCGGGTTCGGCATTGAGCTCCAGCACGGTGCGGGTGCTGCTGTCGGCGTCGGTCACCACCAGTTTGCTTTCGGTGGGCTTCAGGTGGTGGGTGGTGAACACCTCAAAATCCAGCCAGGTGTTGACCATCACCACCACCGCCGCGCCGGTCAGAAAGCGGCCCTGATAGTAAACGTGGGTGTGGCTCAGGTGATTGTCGTCCCCGGCTGAACCGCCGAAATGCGGGATGCTGCCGAGCGCGGCGCTCAAGGTATTGAGCACCAGCTCTTCGCGGCTGGACAGGCCGTCGAGCAGGGTCAGAGCAAAGGTGTGATCCTTGACCGGCGCCAGATTGACCTGCCGACAGTGACCGAGCATCCGCTCCACCGCCTGCTGCGCCTCGACCAGACTGAAACTGTCGAGCGCGCGGATCAGCGTGCAGTCGACGGCAAAGGTGCGCAGATCCAGCCCGACCGCGCTGATGCAGCCGCGGCCATAGCCCTCGGCGCTGATTTCCCCTGCCGTAGTGCAGCCCAGCAGCATCACGCCGCCAAAGTGTTGTTCCAGCGCGGTCGCCAGCTTGTCGAGCGGGTATTCCGCCGAGCAGAAGAACAGCACACAGCCCAGATGCGGGTGCAGCAGCTGACGCGCCAGATCCTGCGCCGCTGCGTCCGGGTCGGTGGCCTCGGTCATCGCAGTGCGAAAGCAGTCGTCGAGCGGCTGGGTGCTGAAGTCGGTAATGCCGGGAATACGGTTCATGCTCCCGATTCTAGAGAGCAGGCAAGGTCCGCCAATATGCTACTTCAGTACTGGATTGATAGGTCTTGGGGACAACGGGGCGTGGGGCTGGTGTTCGGTGGAGAACGCTGCGCGATTCTCCACCCTACATGGGTGAGGTGTGGGGCTGATGGCTGACGGAGAAGCCTGCGGCGTTCTCCATCCTACGGGGTTCGGGTGCGTGTCTGGTGGCGGCCGTAGGGTGGAGAATCGCGTAGCGTTCTCCACCATGAGCGCCCCGCCGCAGCCCTGTGGCCGAGTTGGAACTCGGCCTTCCCTCACACCACGTCATTCCCGCGCAGGCGGGAATCCAGTGGGTCGCTCAATCCCCGAAGTGGATCCCCGCCTGCGCGGGGATGACGGGAAAGGGAGTGACTTGCCAGGTATGGGCTCAGGTATTGCCTGGTCGCCCTAGACCGACTTATGCAGCGCTGCACGTGGACTCTGCGCACTCTCTATTGCCAACAACCACCTCCGGGAAGGTCGAGCTCCCGCTCGACCAGCTCACCACCGGGCCACCCTGTGGCCGAGTTGGAACTCGGCCGTCCCAGAAACAAAAAACCCCCGCCTGCTCACACAGGCGGGGGTTGGTACTGCTGAACGCGATTACCAGCTCAGCGCAACACCCAGAGCAACGGAGTCGGTCTCTTCGATGGTGACGCTGTTGGTGCGATCTTCGATCTCGAACTGGTTGTACTCGGCCACCAGTGTCAGGTGCTCGTTGATGCTGTGGAACAGGCCGATAGCGCGGGTCTCGTAGTCAGCTGCAACGCCCAGACCGTTGCCGTCATCCTCGGTCTTGCCGTAAGACAGCGCCAGACGGGTCTTGCCACCGAAGGTGTAGGAACCCTGCATCAGGTAACCGGTGCTGTCGATTTCACGCAGAACCGCTTCGCCCGCGTTGTTGGTGAAGAAGGGGTTGATGCCTTCAGCGTCAAAACCGGATGCGGTCAGCGACAGTGCGCCCATCTTCGCCTGAACGCCGTAGCCAAAACCCTGCGAGGTCACGTCATCGACGCTGCTGTCGGTATTCTTGGAGGTCTGGTAACCGGCGTTCACCCAGCTGTAGATATCGGCGCCAGCCAGATCAAACTGGTAGGTGATCTCGGTTTCGAAGCGCGGGGCGTCCTGATAGTTCTTGCCAACGGCGCTGTCATCACTGGTGTCGACCGGGTCCATGATACCGGCGGCCACGCGCAGGCCACCCATGACCGGCGAGCGGTAGGTGATCTGAGCAGTCGGGAACGGGTACGGGTAGCCGCTGCCGATGTTGCCGAAGGACACGCCGCCGCCGTCAACCAGGCCCAGGGTGTCGCTCACCTGACCGTAACCGGCGAGCATCTCGTCGAGCAGGATGTTGGAGCGGGCAAACAGGCCAAAGTCCTTACCGACCAGCACTTCACCCCAGTCGCCGCCGATGGTGCCGTAGAACTGACGTACGTCGATGGCGGTCGCGGTACCGTTGGTTTCGCTGTCGTTGATGGTGACCCAGAAGGACGAGCGCGCGCCCAGCTTCAGGTCGCCCATGTCCTTGCCCATGTTGAAGCCGATGTAGTTCGGCAAAAAGCCCATCTTGACGCGGGCCTGATCGCGATCCAGATCGTCGTTGATGTTGTCGGTGTCGGTCTGGACGTAGAACGCGTTGACGTAGCCGTCAGCGGAGAAGGTGGTGCCGTCTTCGTCATACAGGGTGATGGCAGCGGACGCCGGGGCGCTCAGCAGCGCGAGGGCGATGGGGGTCAGCAGGGTGCAGGCAATCTTGTTCTTGTACATGGTGCTCTCCGATGTAATCAGTGACTGAAGCGTCACGCCGATTATCAGAAAGCCCCCTGCTCGCCCCCATTAGCCATGAGCGGCGGTTGTATTGCCCTTTGGTGTCTGCGACCAAGCGACGAGAAACCTCGCCACCGGCAGGTTGTATTTACGACCTACCGAGGTAGTAGAAAACACCCAGTTTCAGTCCGCACCTGCCTGTCGGCTCAGCAGGCGCCAGCGCGCACTCTGCGGCAGACGGCTGACAAACGCGTTCCAGTGCGCGGCAGTCAGCTCCAGCAGCGCCTGCTGCTCGGCGGCAAGCTGGTCTTCGCGCTGCCAGAGGCAGTCTTCCCAGTGCGCCTCAAAACCCTGTTGCGGATGCTGCCGCTGCTGCTCCAGCAGTTGCGAGAGATGCAGCGCCTGAGCCTGCAACTGATCCGCAGGCAGCGCGCCCAGCTCCTGCAGGCTGTGCTCCAGAAAGCGGTCGACCGCCGATTCGATACAGCGATGGGAGCGGTCCGGCGACTGCACCAGCAGCAACAGACCGGGGCGGCCGGCGCGGCGATGCAGTCGCGCGACCACCCAGTAGCCCAGCTGCTGACGGGTGCGCAGCTCGGCAAAGAACGGATCAGCCAGGCGGTGATGCAGCAGGCGCCAGCAGGCCGCTTCGCGCAGACTGTCGTCTTCGGCTGGCAGATACAGCAGCTGCGCGCGATCGGTGTGCTTGCTGCTGACCTCACTGACTTGCAGCTGCCCGGCGGCAAGCTGCGGCAGCGGGCTGCGCCAGTCGAAGGGTTGCATCAGCGCCGGGCAGAGATTCAACATCAGTTTCGCCAGCTGCGAGCGCTCTGCTTCCGGCCAGACGTCCGGCTTGAGCCAGATGATCTGCGCCTGCCCGCACAGCCGCTGCCAAAGGGCGAGCGGATCACGCAAGCGCAATGCACTGCCTGAACGCTCCTGCTCCAGCATCTGCAGCAGACGCCAGGCCGGCAGCGCATCCTGCTCTTCCTGCAGCCAGCGACGACTGCGACGCTCGATCAGCGCCAGCTGGCGGGCGACCGGCGGCGTCTGCAGCTGTTGCAACAGTTCACGCATGAACGCCGGCAGCAGGCTGGGCGGACCGCTGACATCCAGCACCAGCTGGCCCGGCGCCAAAGACCATTGCAAGCGCACACCCACCCGCTCGCCCCACTGCTGCAACGCCTCGCTCTGCAGTGACCAGCAGGCTTGCAACCAGCGCCGTTCAGCCAGGCTGGCTGCACTGTCGGCCCAGCACCAGGCGAGCCGAGTGCGCAGCGCCCCGCCCTGCGGCGTATATCGATGCAGGCGCAGACCGGGTGCCACCGAGGTCCAGCGCAGACCTTTCGGTGCCTCGGCCAATGGGCCAAGACAGGGCCCAAGCCGACCGTTCAGGTTGGCGGTCGCCGCTGGCGGAGCCTGCAGGGCTCGGCGCTGCCAGCGGGTCGCGGTATGCGCGCAGGACTCGCCCGCCAGCAACCGCGGCACGCGTTGCAGCAACAGCCGATTGTTTGGGGCCAACTGCAGCAGCAGACGCTGCCAGTCGCCCATCTCCAGCGTGCTCAACGACGCGCCGGGCAGATCCAGCACCTGCTCGGCGGGCAGCGTCAGCAAACGCTCGGCATAACGACGGCAGCTGTCGAGCAGGTCGCCCTGCGGCCCGAGCTCGAATGCCGTCTGCGCCAACGCCCGGCGCGCTGCCTGCGGCCATTCGGCCGGGTCTTGAGTACGCATTGCCTGCAACCAGCCATCGAGTCCGAGCAGCACTAGTTCGGCTTCAGCATCTGAGCTGTGCAGCTCAATCCGCAGCAGGGCCTGCCCGGCCACATCCGCCTCCAGCCGGGCGTGCAGTTCATCGAGCAAACCACGCTCACGCAAATAACCCAGCGCACCGGCAGGTGACGGACTGTTCAGCCACTCGCAGAGCCAGCGCGCTGCCGCGCCGTGTACATCGCAATCGACCAGTGGATAGAGCAGGACGCATTCGTGCTGACTGCTGCGACCTTGCCAGTCGACCTGTGCGGGCAGTGCGCCCGAAGCAAACAGCGGCAGCGCAAACGGCTCGGGTGCACGCCCGGCCAGCAGCTGATTAGCGCTGTCGAGTGCCAGCGCCTGCAGCTCGGCTGGTGACTGCGGGCCGTGCAGCACCAGAGCCATACTGCCGGCGCGGTAGTGAATGGTGTGCCACTGGCGCAGACGCTCGGCCAGTTCGGCGGCAGTACCGGCCAGCGTGTAGCCATTACCTGCAGTGAACCGGCTCAACGGGTGATCGGGGTTTACCTGCGTAGCCAACACGGCCTGCGCATGAATAGCGTCATCAGCGAGACGAGTATGAAACTCGGCATCGATCACCCGCCGTTCCTGCTCAACCTGTTCAGGGGCAAACAACGGTGCCGCGAGCATATCGGTCAACTGGGCCAGACAAGGCTGCAAGCCTTGCGGGCTGACCGCGCAGAAGAAACTGGTGGCGTGCGGCGCGGTGCTGGCATTGAACCGACCGCCCCACTCTGCTACCTGGGCCGGGAATGAGCCAGGTTCCGGCCAGCCAGCCGAGCCCATGAACAGCATGTGCTCCAGCAGATGGGCGAGCCCGGGCACGTCATCGGGTTCGGCATGACTGCCCGCAGCGACCTGCAACACGGCGGTCGCCTGGCTGGCATGGGGATCATGGATCAACAGACAAAGCAGACCATTACTGGCGCGAAACAGTTGGTAATCGCGCTGGTCAGCAGGCAGGGAGGCAAGAGATATCGGGTGCACGGCAGATCACGCAGAGTTGAAGCCAGTGCTCAGGGTAACGCAGCCAGAGGGGACTACCGGAAAACCGATACCAAAGTAGTAGATTACTGCGACAGGCGGTGAAAAGCCGGAGATAGAGCCTCCGGCTGGCAGGAGAAGGGAGTGCGCCGAGGCGCACTCCCGACTGCTTAGCGCTGGCTGACAGCAGCGCTGCTCGGCAGCTTGAAGGTCCACAGCGTGCCGCCCTGGGTGAAGTTCTTCACCCGCTCGGCAACGTGGCCACCCCACAGCGGTACCGCACCACCCCAACCGGACATGACGGAGACATACTGCTCGCCGTCCATTTCCCAGGTAACCGGCGAACCGATCACACCGGAGCCGGTGTTGAACTGCCACAGCTTCTCACCGTTACGGGAGTCAAACGCCATCAGGTAGCCTTCCGGGTTGCCGGTAAATACCAGGTTACCCTTGGTGCTCAGCACGCCGCCCCAGAGCGGAGCCTCGTTCTGGTAGCGCCAGATTTCCTGACCGGTTTTCGGGTCCATCGCACGCAGCACACCGATGTACTCTTCGTTCAGCGGCTTGATGGTGAAGCCAGCACCCAGGTAGGCAGCGCCCTTCTTGTAGGTGGTGGATTCGTTCCAGATGTCCATGCCCCACTCGTTCGACGGGACGTAGAATAGGCCAGTGTTCTGACCGTAGGACATCGGCATCCAGTTCTTGCCACCGAGGAAGGCCGGTGCGGTGAAGACCTGACGACCGGCATCGCCGGATTCGGTCGGTGCGCCCGGACGATAGTCATCGGCATAGATCGGACGACCGTTTTCATCCAGACCGGTTGCCCAGGTGATCTTGTCGACGAACGGGAAGCCGCGGATGAAGTCACCGTTGGTGCGATCCAGTACGTAGAAGAAGCCGTTACGGTCAGCCGTACCGGCCGCCTTCACTTCCTTGCCGCCCTCTTCGTAGTTGAAGGAGATCAGCTCGTTTACACCGTCGAAGTCCCAGCCGTCATGCGGGGTGGTCTGGAAGTGCCAGACGATCTGACCGTTGTCGGGGTTCAGCGCCAGACGGGAAGAGGAGTACAGGTTGTCGCCGGGGCGCAGGTGCGAGTTCCACGGCGCCGGGTTACCGGTACCAAAGAACAGCAGGTTGGTTTCCGGATCGTAGTAGCCGCCCAGCCACGGCGCGCCGCCACCGGTCTTCCACAGGTCGCCCGGCCAGGTCTGGTTGGCTTCGCCGCCAGAGATACCGGCTTCAACCGGCTTGCCGTCCTGATAGGTGTAACCCATGTGACCTTCGATGGTCGGACGGGTCCACAGCAGTTCGCCGTTGGAGGGGTTGTAGGCTTCGATCTTGCCGACCACGCCGAATTCACCACCGGATACGCCGGTGATCAGCTTGCCGTCTACCACCAGCGGTGCTGCGGTGATCGAGTAACCAGCCTTGTAGTCAGCGACGGTCTTACGCCAGACCACCTTGCCGGTGTCCTTGTCCAGGGCAACCAGTTTGGCGTCCAGGGTGCCGAAGATCACCAGGTTGTCCCACAGGGCAACACCACGGTTGATCACGTCGCAGCACGGCATGATGCCGTCCGGCAGACGGGCGTCGTATTGCCACAGCTTGGCACCGGTACGGGCGTCAACGGCGAAGACCCGCGAGTAGGAACCGGTGATATACATCACGCCGTCCTTGATCATCGGCTGGGACTGCTGACCGCGCTGTTTTTCGCCACCCAGCGAGAAAGCCCAGACCGGCTGCAGGCTGCTGACGTTTTCGGTGGTGAGCAGATCCAGGGTGCTGTAACGCTGACCCTGCAGACCCATGCCGTTGGTGACCACCTGGCTGTTGTTGGTGGCATCGGCACGGATATCGTCATTGGTGACATTGGCTGAAGCCACGCTGGCGACGCTCATGGCGGCGACCAGCGTGGTCAACAGAAAGGAAGAGCGGGCATGTTTGGTCATTGCTGCTACCTCTGAGATGTTGTTGTATTGGCGCAGTCGGGTTGTGCCGAGCGATACTCGCTACCGCTCGACACGTCCCACACGATGAAACGGGAAAATTTCCTGCTTCTGGCCACGATTCTTGGCTCAGAGCCCAATACCAACAATTGCTCGCAGGGGTGATTTCCTTACTCCCTTGGTAGCAGTACCCGCCCGCCTCAGAACACGAAACGCGCGCCAACCGTGAGGTTGCGGCCCGGCAGCAGAACCTCATCCTTGATGAACGAACTGTGCTGACGCGCCTTCTCGTTGAGCAGGTTGTTGCCGCGCAGGTACACCAGCAGATCGCTTTCACCCAGCTGCCCACGCCAGTTCAGCCCGGCCCCCAACAGCGTGTAGTCGCCGGTCTCGGTCTCGTAGTCGGCGATGTTGTCCTGACGCATCACCTGACTCGCTTCCAGCTGCGCCGATACAGCGCCAGTCAGACGCTGATCCAGCCGCACGCCAACCCGGTCAGCCGGGATACGCGGCAGGTCGCCACCGTCCTTCAGGCGACCACGCACACTGTCGCCAAACAAGGTCAGCCCGGTGGCTGCGGTTGCCTGCCAGCTCACGCTGCCTTCCAGCCCCTGCAGCACGGCATCGGCCTGACGATACTCAACGACGCGATAACCCGCGCCCGGATCGGCGCCGGTATCCGCGGCGTAGATAAAGTCATCAACCTCGTTGCGGTAGACACTGACATCAAAGGTGACCGCACCACGGGTACGACGCAGGCCCAGTTCGGCGTTGATCGCGGTCTCGCGGTCGAGGTCAGGATCGCCCAGCTCGACGGTACGGGTTGCCGCGTGGGGGCCGGTGGCATACAGCTCTTCGGCGGTCGGCAGGCGCTGGGAGCGCGACAGCGAGCCATACAGCGCCAGGTCCGGCTGGAACTGCCAGGTCGCGCCGAACGACAGCGAGGTACCGCGGTGGTCAGCATCATCGCCGCCATCCTTCACCTCGACCGTCTGCCATTCCTGGCGCAGCCCGACTTCGTACAACCAGTCACTGGCCTCATAGCTTTCCAGCAGGAACAGCGCGCGGTTGTGGGTCAGCGTGGCCGGGACGTAAGCCTCCTCCCCTTCTGCAGCAAAATCGCGACGGGTCAGCTGGGTACCAACGACGCCACGCCAGCCGGCGACCGGCGCGTGAGTGACTTCCAGCCGGCCATCGGTGCCACGATTGGTAAAGCGAGTGCCGACTTCGTCGCCCTCCATTTCCAGATGGCGGTAGTCGGTGTCAGCCACCCGCACGCGCACGCGCTCAACCCCGGCAAACGGGTTCTGGTATTCGCCGCGTAAATCCCAGCGCCGCTGTTCCATGTCGATCCAGGCAGCGCCGTGCTCGTCATGGTCGTGATCATCGTCATCGTCGTCGTGGCCACCGCAGTGCCAGTCAGAACCGTGGGTATGGCAGTCGGCGTGTTCGTGCGCCAGCAGGCCGTACTCACGGTCCTGACGGCTGTAGGCCAGGCCGAGGTAACCTTGCTCACCAATCCAGCTGACACCAACAGAGCCGGTGTCGGTATCGTTGTACGCCCCTTCCTGACGGGACGGATGACCGGGAATGCGATACGGATCAGCCTCGCTCTTGCCGCCCTCAAGACGCATGGCGAAGGCACCACTGCCCAACGTCAGGCCAGCAGAACCGGCGCGCTCATCGGCAACTGTATTGGCGCGCAGATCAATCTCTCCCTCGTAACCGCGCTCGGGCACGTAGGTCGGCACCCGGCGATCAATCAGGTTTACCACCCCGCCAATCGCGCCGCCGCCATACAACAGCGTGGCTGGGCCTTTGAGTACCTCAACCCGCTCGATCAGCGCAGTATCGGCGCTGATCGCGTGGTCCGGGCTGATGGTTGAGGCGTCCAGCACATCAGCGCCATCGCTCAGCACCCGAACCCGCGCGCCGTCCAGCCCGCGAATTACCGGCCGACTGCTGCCCGGGCCAAACCCGGCGGCACGCACGCCCGGCAGCGACTCCAGACTGTCGGCCAGCCCTGTCTCACGCAGCGCAAACCAGTCCTCCCCCTGCAGCACCGCCGCCGGCTGAATCATTTGCTCCGGCGTCTGATTCAACGCACTGGCGCTGACCGTCAGCGTCGGCAACGTCAGCGGCGCATCAGCCGCCTGTACGGAAGAGACACCAGCGGCCACCGCCGCCAGCGCCAGACTTAATGGCGTCTTGCTTGAAAACATGGCTGCTCCCTTTCGATTTGCTATTGGCAACGGCGTGGCTGGCACACCGCGGGGGCAGAATATAATTGTTATAACGTAACATTTGAAGCAAAAAGCGCGCTCTCATCAGCAACGCGAGTCGTTCTGTTCGAATGTCGGCCGCAGAGCGGCCATAAGCGTCCGGTTCCCACGCAGAGCGTGGGAACCATCGGACAGTGGAACCAAACGTGAAGCGCGCACGGCTCCAATCCCCGTTTACGCGGGCGAGTAGCGCAGGGATGGCGGGAAATAGGGCGGCAGCATGTTTGAGGAGCGCAGCGACGAGTTCTGCCGACCCCCGCTAGCCCGAGCAACGCAGCGAACCCGAAGGGCCGCGTAGCCGGGTGCCCAGGGGGATCGCTAAGGGGGGCCGGGCAAGCGGCCCCCCTTGGCTCGCCGACGAAGGCGAAAAGCGAAGTCTCTATCTGCACGATAACGAGCAATGGCCACACAAAAGTGCAACCTTCGCGCAAAAAAAAAGGTTCATCACGGATTACCGGGAAAGTCATTCTTGATCTTCATGAAAAA
>JAYNRF010000039.1:0-26030 GCA_038114645.1 Pseudomonadaceae bacterium
CTAGTGGGCCGTATTATGAGGCCAGGAGGTGTCTACGAAACTAGGGGCGATTCACCTGTCTCGCTTTGTCCCTTTCTCATTGTCTTTGACCGCCTGGGCTCTATGGCTCGGGCGGTCTATGCCGTTTTGGAGGTTTCCATGGCACACCAAGTTGAAACTATGGCCTACGTTGGCACCACACCCTGGCATGGCCTGGGTAGCAAGCTGTCCCGTCATCAGCCGCTGGAGGTCTGGCAGCATGAAGCCGGTATGAACTGGCACATTGAAGAGTCCCCGGTTCGCTTCCTGTCAGACTCCGCTGCCCACCTGGGCAGCATCCATACCTTTCCTGAGCAAAAGGTGCTCTACCGTTCGGACACCAAGGCCCCGCTGTCGGTCGTCTCCCAGCGTTACAAGGTGGTTCAGCCCTTCGACGTGCTGGAGTTCTACCGGGATCTGACCGAGTACGCCGGCTTTGAGCTGGAGACGGCTGGCGTGCTCAAGGGTGGTCGCAAGTTCTGGGCGCTGGCCCGGACCGGTCAGGCCTCCGTACTCAAGGGCAATGACCTGGTTAACGGCTACCTGCTGCTCGCCACGTCCTGCGACGGAACACTCTCTACCGTGGCGACCCCCACCACCGTGCGGGTGGTCTGCAATAACACACTGGCCATCGCGGTGGACGGTGCTGCCGAGTCAATCAAGGTGCCCCACAACACTGAGTTCAACGCCAAGGCGGTCAAACGCCAGCTCGGTATCTCGGTCGCTCAGTGGGATGACTTCATGTACCGCATGAAGCATTTGTCCCAGCGAAAGGTGAACACCGGTGAAGCGCTTGGCTACTTCCTGCGGGTGATCTGCGACACCGAACAGGACGTGGAGGATCGCCGCGAGCTCACCCAGCACCGTGCCCTGCAGAAGGTGCAGGATCTGTACGCTGGCAAAGGGCGCGGCTCACAGCTGGCGTCGGCACAGGACACCGCCTGGGGCTTGCTCAATGCAGTAACCGAGTACGTCGATCACGAGAAGCGCGCCCGCAGCATTGACCACCGCCTCGATTCTGCCTGGTTTGGTCAAGGCGCCACCCTGAAGCAGAAAGCCCTGGATCACGCCCTGGAGCTGATCGCCTGAGCTTCTCGCCTCAATTTTCTGCTTCTCGTCTCAATCCCTTCATCTACTTACTCGCCTGAGCCCGATCAGTGTCTGCTGGTCGGGCTTTTGTGCGTCTGGAGTTTGCTTATGAACACACCATACTCAACACCGGCCACTGGCACCAACAAAACGGGCCGTGGCGTCCTGCGCCTGGTCAGCACCAAAGACCTGACCCGCAATGACTGGCTGGACGTGCGCAAGCGCGGCATCGGCAGTTCGGATGCAGCAACCGCTATTGGCCTCAATCCCTACAAATCCCAGCTGGAGCTCTGGCTGGAGAAAACCAACCGTGACGTTGGCCTGGCCAAGCCGAATCCGGATGATGACACTACCCCGGTGTTCTGGGGTGTGGTGCTAGAGCCGGTGGTGGCGTCGCAGTACCAACGCCGCACTGGCAACAAAGTGCGCAAGGTCAATGCCGTGCTGCAGCACCCTGACGTGCCCTGGATGCTGGCCAACATCGATCGTGAGGTCGTGGGCAGCAACGAGGTGCAGATCCTCGAATGCAAAACCGCCGGCCTGAACGGTGCTCGTCTCTGGCGTGACGGCGTACCCAAGTACGTTGAGGTGCAGGTAATGCATCAACTCGCAGTCACCGGCAAGCAAGCGGCGGATGTCGCAGTGCTGCTGGGTGGTCAGCAACTGGAGGTTTACCGCATCAAGCGTGACGAGGCGTTGATTGAGCAATTGATCGCCCTGGAGCGGCAGTTCTGGCACTACGTTGAGACCGACACCCCGCCGCCAGCAGATGGCTCAGAGTCAGCTGAAGCAGCGCTGCGTCTGCTCTACCCCGCTGACGATGGCGAGCAGGTGGACTTCACCGGGGACGCCTCGTTGTCACGGGCGTTCGATGAGCTGAAGCAGGTTCGCGGTGCTCTGACCAGCTTGGGCAAGCGCGAAGCTGAGCTCAAGCAGTCTCTGCAGCAGGCCATGGGCGAAGCCAGTAAAGCGCTCTTCGCCAGCGGCAGCATCAGTTGGAAGAAGTCGAAAGACAGCACGGGTATCGACCTGGATGCCCTGTTCAAGGACCACCCTGCCCTCAAGACGCAGTACCAGATCAGCAAGCCCGGAAGCCGGCGCTTTCTGGTCAGTTGATTGGTTTTACCTCACATCACTTCCCTTCAGGCCGACTGCCGTTATGGCGTCGGCCTTTTTGTTTCTGACAGGAGCATTCCCATGATCAAAGGCTTGGCAATCACCCCGCCCGTGCTCGGGCGTATCTCCATCGGTAAGGTGGTCGAGAAGAACGGCAAGCGACTGCCGGAGAAGGACGACCAGTTCACCATTACCTCTCAAGTCCAGACCCGTGATGGCTGGCTGGTTCACCCGCTTGATGAGCTGCTGCGCAAGGAGCAAGGCGGCAAGATCCGCAGCATTCCGGTGCGCCTGCTGTTCAACGACCCGGAGCTCAACTTCCGCGCTGAGTACAGTCTGTTTGACCGCACCAGTGGTCGACCGCTCTGTGTCGGTAACGGGGAGTCGTGCAAGCGCTCAACGGCAGAAGGCATTCAAAACCTGCCCTGCCCTTCACCGGATGGCTGTCCGCTAGCACCCGGTGGTAACTGCAAGCCGTATGGACGGTTGAACGTCGCCATCGGTGATGACGATCCACTGGGCAGCTTTGTGTTTCGTACTACCGGCTACAACAGCATCCGTACCCTGTCAGCACGACTGAGTTACCTGCAGGCCTTGTCCGGAGATCGGCTGGCGTGTCTGCCGCTGGAACTGCGCCTGCGTGGCAAGTCGACCCGCCAAAGCCATGGCTCACCGATCTACTACGTGGATCTGACCCTGCGCAGTGGCCTGAGCCTGGAAGAAGCCCTCTCTCAGGCGCACCACTTGGATCAATCGCGGCGTGATGCCGGCTTTGATCAACAAGCACTGGATGCTGCCGCACGCATGGGTCTGGTCAATGGGGCCTTTGAGGACAGTGAAGAAGACTCGCATCTGGTGCTGGAGGAGTTCTATCCAGAGCAATCGGTCGTTGAGTCAGCGCCAGCAGCCACGTCTCAGAAGCCCGCACCGCAGTACAGCAGCCGTCGAAGCCGCAACGGAAAACCGACCCTGCACGATCTAATTCTCGAACGCACCCACAACCTGCAACAAGCCAATCCACCCGCCAGCGCCTGAGCGGGTGGTTTTTTCTATATCCGGAGATCACCATGAGCAAGCAAAAGTCGTCGTCGGCGCTGATGCCGACAGCGGGCATTGAGCTGTCCGAAACCGAAGTTCTGAGCTGGGCCAAGTCGATTCTGGAAGCCCGCTTTCATCGCAGCAACTACCTGACCAGCCCGAACCTGGTCCGCGACTACCTTGTGTCCCAACTGGCCCACGAGGAGCGAGAGGTGTTCGGCATCATCCTGCTGGACAGCCAGCATGGAGTACTGCGTTTTGAGCGGCTGTTCTACGGCACCATCGACAGCGCCAGCGTCTATCCCCGTGAGGTCGTCAAAGCGGTACTCAATGCCAATGCCGCAGCCGTCATTCTCGCCCACAACCACCCAAGCGGCGTACCTGAGCCCAGTCAAGCCGACCGCACTCTGACTACCCGTCTACAAACCGCCCTGCAAACCATCGATGTACGTCTGCTCGATCACCTGGTGATTGGTGGCACGACAGCGGTGAGTTTTGCCGAGCGTGGATTGATCTGAACGCAGCCGTAAAGGAGATCCAGCAATGATGAAGACCTGCAACATCTGCAACATCTGCAACAGCGCCACACTGATTCATCGGCAGAACCTGCGCACCCTGGTCGTGATGGCCGGGGTGCTGGATGTGCTGTTGCGTACTCATGTTGAGCGCCAGCAGGACGTGCCGACCAACCACGCGCCGTGGGAGCAGCTGGGAAAGCTGGTGGCATTACTGGCCGAGCCAACACCCTTGCTGGCAGAGGGCACGGCTCAAGGTGAGGCACTGGCCGACAACGTGGCAAAGCACTGGCTGGGCACCTTCGACAGCCTGTGCCTGAACTGCGATTTCTTGCTGATGGATGAGTCCGACGACCTAGCGCCGGGGTGATGCCCGGTTATTTGGTTTTTAAGCCCTCAGTCAGCCTGGTGATCAGGCACACCTATTGCAATAACGCTCAAAAGGAGCCCGCTGTATGGAGCAAAACAATCTCGACCAACGTGATCCGCGAGACGACGATGATGACTCTCTTCCTGTCCAAGTGAAGGTACTGGGCTGGGCGCTGGCAGCCTTCGCCGTGGCCATCTTCATGGTGACCTTCAACAACTCCGGCATGGTGTTGCGTGCGGGCTTCTTCGCCAAAGCCTTTGCAGTGTTAGTCGGCACCTTACTTGGCTGGGGTGGAGCCCTGCTGGGTGATGCCATCTGCCGCTTCGCGCGCCCCTCTGCAGTATTCACTAGTGGCGGATTCTTCAGCCTGGTGTTCACCAAGCTGTTCTGGATTGCAGGGCCTCAGGTCATTGGTCTGTTCATTGGCGTCGCGCTGGGAATGTCCCAAGTGCTGAGCCGCATATAAAGGTAAACACGTGTGAAAAATAAACTGATGGCGGTATTGGCGCTGAGTGCGCTGGCAGTGGGCTGCTCTAGCCCGGAAGACAAGATGCGCGGAGAGTTTCTCTCAGGCTGCGCTCAAGGTGGTGCAGGTAAAGAGGTATGTAGCTGCGTGTTTGACAAGGTGATTCAGGAATATGACCTGTCCTACCTGGAACGCGTAAAACGAACTGGCGCTCCGAGCGAGGAATTCATAAGGTTCAACGTGCAAGCCACGCTGCAGTGCAGCGGGGTCTACTGAGCAAAAGCACCTCAGTGGCCTTCGGGCCTGGCTGAGGTGCTTTTCTTTTTTGCAACGAGTGGCACAAACCATCCTAGTGGCCACGGCCTGAGACGCTGGTTATCAGTAGAACGTTCCCGGCTACCATCGGATGCAGCAGTTTCAACCGGCAGAAATCGGTAAAGTGCGGTCATCGCCAACCCTTCAGAACTGCACATTGGAGGTAGGCCCGCAACTGACTCGAAGCGGCAGACAGCCCCACTTGTAGCCACTCCCAAGATCTAAACCTCTGTGTACTCTGCGATCTCAAACGCCTCGAATAGTGCTACCACAAGCTCGCGTAAAGGCCGCGTCAGGTGTTCAATCCGGCCCAACCGTGCCAACCGACGTAAATACCCACGCCAATAATCAGCAAACTTGAGAGATAGGGTGCGCGGCGCGCCACAGCGCCCATCCAAGGCCAGCGATTGGACGCATGGCGTGTTCCGATTGCCGCCGCAACGCCAACCGTGACCAGCGTCAACGCCAAACCGATGCTGAAACTGAGGACCAAGACAGCGCCTAACGTGACTTCCTTAACCTGCAGGCAGAGCAGCAGCACCGTGATTGCCGCGGGGCAGGGAATAAGCCCACCGGTCAGGCCGAACAAGATGACCTGGCCGGTGGTTACGTTACGGCTGGCGAAGCGCTGGCGAATGTCGTTTGCGTGCGCCCGCTCATGGGCATCCTGATAGCCCTCCAGCGATAACTCCAGACCTTCCAACTCGTCATGAGTGTGATCATGCCCATGCTCGTGAAACGACAGATCGTAGTCATGAGAGTGCCCGGCGTGCCCGAGACTGAGCCGCACGTCAAAGGCATGGGGTTCAGGAATAGCGTTTACCGATTCTAGGTAGCCATCGCGTTCAACAAAGGTGAAGACCCCGGCAGCGCCGCTCTCGCGAGTGGTCTGCAGTCGCACATCTGCCGACTTCCACGAATGTCCGCTGAGCGTTCGCAGACGCCATCGTGGCGGCGCATCATCTTCAAAAATGGACAGTTCAATACGTCCATGCCCGGTGTCGATGTGACGGGTTTCGGTGTGCGGCTGGTCATGTAAGTGGTGATGATCGTCGCCCTGTTCGAAGCGCCACATCTGCTCGCCGCGCCAAGTACGCCAGAGCATCCAAAGCGCAATGATGATGATCAGTGCTGCCGAGGCAAGCTGGAAATAGGGTTCAGAGGTTTCAGCGTCAAGGTTCTGCCCCAGATACATGCCGCCAATGGCGACCAGCCAGACCACCACTGTATGCGAAGCCGTCGCCGCCAACCCGAGCAATATGGCCTGACCAACCGTGCCCCGAATCGCCACGATGAACGCCGCCATCATGGTCTTCGAGTGTCCCGGCTCAAGTCCGTGTAACGAACCCAGCACGATAGCTGTCGGGACATACAGCCAAGCCTGCGAAGCGCCCTGCTGCAGAAGGCCAGCGAAAGAAGACATGGCTCAGCTCTCAGAGGTACTTGGTAATTTGCTTGAACTCTTCCAGCGGTGCCCGCTCACCATTGGTGAGCGCCCCGACGGTGTGCTCCAGGCAATGGTCAATATGATCCTGAATGAGCGTGCGCTTGGCCTGGCATACAGCCTTTTCAACGGCGTGCAACTGCTGGGCAATATCCACGCAGGCTCGCCGGTCTTCGATCATGCCGACAATGCTGCGCAGGTGGCCCTCAGCACGCTTCAACCTTTTGATGATTTCCGTATGACTTTGGTGCTGATGTTCGCCTTGGTGCTTGCTCATCGCGGAGTCTCATGCAACGATATTTAGATCGGCATCCTATCCCCCTGGGGGGGATGCAGCAACACAAACTTTTCTCATGCTGAGTCTGAGTATCGTCGTCAATGCTGATACATCTCGCCGCTTCCCGCTCATTGCCCATTCTGGCGCTTCTGTCGATGCTGCTATGGGCCGGGCATGCGCTGGCAGGATATACAGACGGTAACGGGCAAGGTGCTCAAGCAACGTACGACAGCTACCCGCACAGCCACGACGACGACTTGAGCAGCCAAAGCCTGCAACCGGGCGGGGACCACCAGCACTCATCGCTGGTCGCAGACCATCTGCATGAAACCCCTCACCTAACAGCTTGGCCGCGAGCGCCCCGCACGCAGGCAGAGGCACCCGCTTTCGGCTATGCCAAGAGGCTAGCCATCAGCCCACCCACCCGCATTGAGCGACCACCACGCACCTGATCTGCAGTCTGACATCGGCCTACGGGCCCAGACCTTCACAACTCAGGATTTTTTATGCAATCACTATCTCTACGCGGATATGGTGCGGCGCGTCGACCGCTCCTATTGCTGCTGGCATTAGCGTTAATGCTGGTCGGCATGCCCGAGGCACTCGCTCATGGCGTGCCGGAAGGCGACAAAGGCTTCATTCAGGAAAGCACCGGCGTGCTGTTTGTTCCATTCATGTACATGGGCGCAAAACACATGATTACCGGCTATGACCATTTGCTGTTCCTGTTCGGAGTGATCTTCTTTCTGTATCGCCTGAAAGATGTTGGCCTCTATGTCACGCTGTTTGCGGTGGGGCATTCGATCACACTGCTTTTCGGGGTACTGAGCAGCATAAGCATCAGCCCTTACGTGATCGACGCCATCATCGGTTTTTCGGTGGTGTACAAAGCACTCGACAACCTTGGTGCCTTTCAACGCTGGTTTGGAGTCCAGCCTGATACACGTGCCGCCACACTGATCTTCGGCTTGCTGCATGGCTTCGGTCTGGCAACCAAGATTCAGGAGTTTGAGATTTCGCCGGATGGCCTGATCGTCAATCTGATCGCCTTCAACGTCGGCGTTGAAATCGGCCAACTGCTAGCCCTTGGCGCGATTCTCATTCTGATGGGGTACTGGCGACGCACAGCCAGCTTCTGGCGTCATGCCTACACAGCCAACGTCGCCATGATGAGCGCCGGTTTCCTGTTGATGGGTTACCAGCTCACCGGCCTGATCGTTTCTCAGTAAGGAATTTTCATATGTTCAATAGCAAAGCTCCAACCCTTAATGAGCTGCCGAGCAGTCTTCAGCTCCTGCGCTCGACTGTAATCGCTCTGCTGGTGGCCATCGCGCTGCTGGTCACGGTGGTCATGCCATCTGAATACGCGATTGACCCAACTGGCGCAGGCCGCCTGCTGGGCCTTACCCAGATGGGTGAGATCAAACAACAGCTTGCTGAGGAAGCCGCCGGAGAAGTTACCGCGCCCGTTGCCCAAGTAGCGGTAGCCGCACCTCCAGTGGTTCAGCCAGCACCTGAACCTGCAGCAGCTGAGCCGGTCATGGCGCAAACGCCTGTTGTTGACGAAGTAGCAGCAGAGCCAGAAGTAGCCAGCCTGCAACACGAAATGAGCATATCCCTTGCCCCTGGTCAGGGCGCAGAGATCAAACTGGAAATGCTCAAAGGCACCAAAGTGAATTACTTCTGGACGGCCAACGGTGGTCAGGTGAACTACGACACCCATGGCGACCCCTACGGAGCGCCGCGTGACTTTTACCACGGCTACGGCAAGGGCCGCTTTATACCGGAGGACAGCGGCGTACTGGAGGCCGCGTTCGACGGCATGCACGGCTGGTTCTGGCGTAACCGGACTGACAAGCCAGTTACGTTGACGCTGCGCACTGAGGGTGAGTACATCGCCATCAAGCGCGTTATCTAAAAATGAGGAGGGCTGCGCCAGAGATGCGCAGCTCTTTTCAATGCGCGGGCATTTTTTCCGCCCCCTCGACCAGCAGCCTCTAACCTAAGCAAGAGAGCGCCGCCAGAGAGTTTTACTACTGCATGATAGCTTTTAGCCATTATGCAAGAAGCTCAATCACATTTCAGCTCTCCGACGAAGACGCTAAGACCCTGATTTACCGAGTCAATCAACCCATATCAGGCAAAAAAATCAACTGCCGTGCCCAAAGCAACGACTCATCTGGCGTGCTCCAGCACCGTTTGACCTGATCAATAGTCCGCTCCAGATCAGGGGAGTAGCGACGCTCTCGAAGCTGGGCTGTCTCACTGGCGCAGTAGTGACAGAACCTCGAACCTGGAGGACTGACCAACCTGCAGCCTGAGCACTCAGCACCTAACCCGTCCCACTCGCGCACCGCCTGAAACATCGTTGCGACAATAAGCGCCTCTCGCTGTGTCCGGGTATGTTCGATACCCTCACCGCCACGCCCGGTGGCCCTGGCTAGCGCACGCTGTGCCTCATGGTGCAAAGCCAGCGCTTCTAAGCGCTCCCGTTGCTGCTCGCTTGGTCTGGCAGCCGCTAAAGCTGCAGCCTCAATTCGCTCGGCTTCTGCCTGCTGCCACTCTGCATTCAGCCGCGCGGCCTCCGGTTCTAGCTCGACATAAGCCCGAGCAACCAGAGCCTCGCCTTTAAGCGAACGAATCCATGTGCGGTTGAGGGGGTTATCCAGCACCGCATGCTGAAATACCGTTTCATCGTTGATGTCCGCATCAGAGAGTCGATGCAGATCAATTTCGATACTTGAAACATCCATGGTCTGCAGCCTGCGCTTGCGCTCATGCTCCTGACGCGACGAGCATTTGATGCGCACAATAAGGTTGTGCCCTTGCAGAGAAAGCCTGGCGTGAGCCCGCAGATCATCAAGGTCTACGAACCGTTCAACCTTGTCAGGGACAATCGACAAAGCATCAAAGCCAACATCCTTGATGACGCTTGTGCCGCTCTTCAGGAAAATACTCACTCGTTCAGCGAATGAGGGCAGCTGCAGCCGCTGGTGCTGAGCGATCAGTTGTACTGCGGCCCGTCGGATACCCTCTGAGCGACCACTGCTACACTCCTCCAGCTCATGTGGGAGGAAAATAAAGTGTCATCCTAACTACAGGACCCTGCAACGTAGCAATTCCTGCAAAAATCCATTTAAAACAATGACTTATTTCAATTCTGCCATCTGCAAGCGTTTTGTGGGGATGGAGGCCGGAATCATTAAAGTATCATCCTAATTTTCGCTCAACCTTGGAAAATGCTGAGAATCGTAAAAATAAAGTTTCATCCTTTCCGCTACTAGTTCAAGGCTTTCTTCCGGCCGCCGGCAACAACGCTGCTTGGCTGAGGCGATCCACTTGCGCTACCGCTCACTGATCAGATCGCACTTGAACTCGACGAGCAGCCAACCATCAGGCCGAGCGTGATCGCCAAAAAAAACGGATCATGCGAAATCCTTCGTTGAGTTTGGCGCGGGTTTTTAGCAAATCAGCTGGGGTCATGCCGAGATAAGGGGAAGTGAGTGAATTTTCCCCTTATCTCGGCATGCCCCCCTGTCGGCGCTCCTGCTCGGTCGTCAGGAAATGAAATACCGCCCGGTCGTGCCAGACGTCATATGCCTGCTCGGGCAGTTGGACGGCGGTGATGTCGGCCTCGATCCAGTTCACCCCGGCGGCCTGTTCACCCAGGCGCTGACGCGCCACGTCCAGCGCCGCATCGGAGATGTCCAATACCGTCAGCTTGTGAAAGCCCGCCGCCAACAAGTCGTCGACTAGCGTCGAGGCTCCACCGCCGACGTCGATCAGCGAGGCAGCGGCCGACACACCGGTCTGACGGATCAATTCCAGCGAGACCGAGACATGCGGTTGGTACCAACTGACGCTGTCTGCGGCCTTGCTGGTGTAGACCTGCTGCCAATGTTCTTTCGAATGCATGCAAGTTCCTCCCTATCGATCTATCAGCTCAACGGATCACTGCCGTTGCCATTCAACGCTGTTGGCTCAGCGACTCGATGATCCTGCATTCCTCGATCACACCGCCATGACAGCAGGACAGCAGACGCTGCAGTTCTTGTTCCAGCCCATGCAGATCACGGATTCGCAGCCTGACTTGCTCTAACTGCTCGGCCACCTTGGCGTCTACTGCGGCGCACGATGCCTGACGATGATCGGAGAAACCCAGGAGCTGGCGAATGTCGTCGAGGCTGAACCCCAACGCGCGGCTGCGACGAATGAACAGTAGCCTATCGCGCTCCGCCTCCGTGTACTGGCGGTAACCAGAGGCATTGCGCGAAGCCGTGGGCAGCAGGCCAAGTTGTTCGTAGTAGCGAATCGTCACCGTCTTGGTATCGGTGATGCGGGCCAACTGACCCACGGTGAATTTCGTCGCGCTCATGGATCTTGACCTTATAGTCGCTATAACCCTCATTCTAACGACAAGATCGAGTGAGTGAGGTACGAATCATGGACAGCTGCTGCGAAAACAAGGCCGGTGAGCTGGCCCAGCTGCGCGCCAAGCAGAGCCGGGTGCTCTACATCGTCCTGGCCGTCAATGCGGCCATGTTTCTGGTTGAATTCATCGCCGGCTGGATAGCTAACTCCACGGCACTGCTCGGCGACTCGCTGGATATGTTCGGCGATGCCTCGGTCTATGCCCTCACGCTGTTCGTCCTGCACCGCAGCGCACGTGCCCGTGCGGGAGCGGCGCTGTTCAAGGGCGGGTTCATGCTGCTGTTCGGCATGCTGGTGGTGGCCGATGCATTGCGCAAGCTGGTGTTGCAGGAGGTGCCGGCCGCCGACTGGATGGGCATCATCGGTGCACTCGCGCTACTCGCCAATGGCTACTGTTTCATGCTGCTCTATCGTCACCGTTCCGACGACCTGAACATGCGCTCGACCTGGCTCTGCTCGCGCAACGACCTGGTGGCCAACCCTGTGGCTCATGCTTTCTTGCTCCGCTTAATCAAGCTGCGTCAATTCATTCGGCCGGCTGGCCAGGGTGGCAAAGTGAATGTTTCTGGACTCGACTAGGTGCGCCGTAAGCTGGGAGCTGCTTCGTATTCGGCCAGCACGACAGTGGCTGTGTTGGGGAGCAGTACGTTAGCTTTGCGATACCACCCCTTCCAAGCCCGCTGATACCAGAACGAACAGGACGAAGCCGCCTATGAAAGCCAGCGGTGAGATGTGCGTATCGTCACCGCTCTCGTGAGCCTCGGAGACCATATCTTCGATGGCAGCGACCGTGAGAAGGCCTGCCGTGAACGTCAGTGCCGCTAGCTTAAATGCCTCCGGCTGGTTCCTGAGTACGAAGTAAGCAAAGACGGCTGCCGAGAGCACAGGAATCGCGAAGGAAGCAGAGAGCAGTATCCGCTTGCTACGAGGGATTCCTTTATCTTTCATGGTGGCGATCGTCGCAAAGCCCTCAGGAACATCGGCGAGAACCTGACCCGCCGCCAGGATTATCGCGACCGACGGTGAGACCGCCGACCCCGCCCCGATCAGGAGGCCATCGCTGAACAGGTCGATGGATACGGCGATATAGATCATCCAGACACTCGTCTGACCGCCTTCTCCCTGCTGGCCTTGTCGCTTCTGGAGACTCTCAACGAGCTTCTCGATACCTACGTAAGCAATGCCGCCCAGCGCGAAAGCGAGGGCGATTACCCAGGCTGAGAGGTTCTCTAGCACGCGCGGCATGATTTCAACCGCCACCACCGCAATGACGAGGCCGGCAGCGCCGTGAAGGGCGTAATTGAGACGGCGCCCGGTAGTTCGGGAGGCCTCCGCAGCGAGCCCACCACTAAAATTGCCTAAGGCGGGCAACAGCGCCAGGCCGAGTACCAGCCAGATACTATCCATCATCTTCCTTCCTTGGTTGATTCCTAGATACGCTACCTTGCTGGCTCCGAGCCTTCGCGCTATATGCTGTCGTTCAGGCCTAGCGCGCTTGTACAGCCACTTCGATCAAGTGTCCCAGGCATCGATAGCTGCGTACCGTGCAGCCTCACCCCTTGAGCGCCAGGATGCGCCGAGCGCCGTTGAGGACGATCAGGCCCACGATGGTACCGATAATCAGGTCAGGGTAGCTGGACCCCGTCCAGGCGACCAAGGCACCGGCGGCGATGACGCCCATGTTGATCACCACATCATTGGCCGAGAATATCCAGCTTGCCTTCATATGCGCGCCGCCTTCGCGGTGCTTGGATATCAACAGCAGGCAACCGGTATTGGCGATCAACGCGACGAAGGCGATCGCCATCATCATCAGCGATTCAGGCTCACTACCGAAAACAAAGCGTCGCACCACCTCGACGAGTACGCCGATAGCCAAAATCAGTTGCAGTACCCCTGCCAAATGCGCGGCACGTACCTGCATTTTCGCACTGCGCCCTACGGCATAGAGAGCCAGGCCATAGACGGCTGCATCGGCAAACATATCCAGGGAATCAGCGATCAGGCCGGTAGACTGGGCGATCAGGCCAGCAGTCATTTCCACCACGAACATGATCGCATTGATACCGAGCAACACGCGCAGAGTGCCTGACTCCTGCGTAGCAGAGACTGCCGAGCTCTCAGCGGCCTTGATCGTCTCTGGGTCGGCAATGACGGTTTCCTGAAGAGAGGCGCCTAGCCCCAAGGTCGCCAGTTTCGCGGTAATGGGCTCAGCCTCGCCGTCATGCACGACCTCCAATCGGCGGTTCGACAAGTCGAAGGACAGCGTTCGAATCTCATCAAAGCCGTTCAGCGCCAAGCGGATCATCCGTTCTTCTGAGGGACAATCCATCTTCGGCACAGCATACACGCTGACCCATTCCCCTGACGCTTCGGAGGAGACCGGCATATCGGTATCCGCTGCAGGCGTTGCATCGCAGCTACATGGGCCACCACAGGCTTTACTCACGATACGGCTCCA
Organism: Pseudomonadaceae bacterium; assembly: GCA_038114645.1. GTDB lineage: Bacteria > Pseudomonadota > Gammaproteobacteria > Pseudomonadales > Pseudomonadaceae > Halopseudomonas. The sequence continues at coordinate 13,541 of JAYNRF010000039.1, forward strand.
GTTAACCAACATAGATTGCTAGTATTAAAAACTATATAGCTACTACAAGGTCAATAATGCAGAGCCGATAAGGATTCACACGATGCGCATTGGTCAGTTAGCCCAGATAGCGGGTATCGACACGCAGACGATCCGCTTCTATGAGCAGCAGGGCCTGTTGCCGCCGCCAGAACGGCAGGAGAATGGTTACCGTGTCTATACCGAGAAGCATGGCGAGTGGCTTGCCTTTATCCGCCGCTGCCGAATTCTGGACCTGTCACTGACAGAGATTCGCGAGCTACAGAGCTATCAGGACGACCCTCGCCAGCCTTGTACCGCCGTCAACGCCATGCTCGATGACCACATCTCTCATGTGCGGTCGCAGATAACTGCTCTGCAAGCGCTTGAGCAACAACTCGTTTCACTGAGGGCGAGTTGCAACGAGGGTCGGGAGATCAATGCCTGCGGCATCCTGACGGGGATCAGCGAGGAGAGCAAACAACAGCTGTATAGGGCTAGCTCAGGCCGTAAGGACTGAGCAGAGACATGCCGGACCTTGCAGTGACATTGTGAATGCATGGTGTGTTGATCGCGAAGCCTCACTGCGTATCTCGGCATGCGAACCTGGGCGTTGCTGCAAACTTGCAGGGGCCGTGAAGAAGAGTCGTCATCAACCAGGTAATCCGCTGAGCTGATGGTTGGTTCCGTCATCATGATATGAGCCAATCAACCAAAAAATCCGGATACCCCGTTTTTGTAGACCATCCCACGCTCGATTAGGCCATGCATGCATTACATGCATGCATTAAATGTATGGCGTTGGTCTGATGGGGAGTGGGTACCAAGCCGTATCACTTTGAATCAGGCGTGCCGAGGAAAGGTGAGTTCGAATGTGGTCCGACCGTCTTTGCTGGCGACGGCCACGTGGCCTTTGTGGAGGTTCATCACTGAACGGACAATAGCTAGCCCCAATCCTGCCCCACGAGGTTGTATGCCGTTAACGCGGTAAAAGCGGTCGAACAGGTGCGGGAGATGATCCGATTCGATAGTCGCGCCATGATTGGTGACAGCCAGCGAGACGATGTCTATGTCCTTCTCAAGTATCTTAATTTCGACCGTGCTGCCAGTATTCGAATGCCGCAACGCGTTGGATAGCAGGTTGGAAATGGCCCGTTGGACCATAAGCCGATTTCCTAGAACTATGGCATCGCCCGTTACCGTCGTTGCGACTCCGGCTTCTTCGGCGAGGACTTCGAGGTATTCACAGACGCGATTCGCCTCACTTCCCAGGGATAGTTGTTCGAGTTTCAGTGCTGGGCTGGCGTGGCTGGCCTGGGCGAGAAACAGCATGTCTGACACGATTCGATCCATACGTTCCAGTTCTTCAACGGATGATTCGAGTACTTCACGATACTGCTCTTTGCTTCGCTCACGTACCAAAGTCACTTGGGCCTTGCCTATTAGGTTGTTCAGCGGAGTTTTCAATTCATGGGCCACATCGTCCGAGAACTGTGACAGTTGCTGAACTCCGTCATCGAGTCGATGAAGCATTACGTTGAGGCTGTGCGCTAATGCCTGGAGTTCTTGTGGGAGCCGATCGCTGCGGATTCGGGGTGATAGGTCCTGTGTCGATACCTTAGTCGCCAAGACCCGGAACTTGCGCAGCGGTCGCAAACCATTTTGGGCGATTAGCCATCCAGCCAATCCGATCAATATCAGTAGCATCGGCACGATCACTAAGGCCGAGCGCAGGAATGCAGCCACCAGCCGTTGATCGGCACTGCGATCTTGCGAAAGCAAAAGCGTCATTGGAGCCAGTCCCGGGACCTGGATTTGCTTGCGCCCGGTTAGCATCTGCACGCCATCCTTCGTTGTCCAGCCAAGATAGTCGCCGTCCCTGCTCACGAGATCCAGCAGCTGCGGCGCATGGGCGAACCGGCCGATATTGAAAATGGCTGATTGCGCCGTATCGCCGATGACCGTAATCGAAAGGTTGTCATGGCCGAGTACCGTATCGCTCAGTGCGTGTTGCCAGGAACGACCCATACGGGCTTTGGTGTCTTCTAGGAGTCCATGATCGATCTGCGAGAGCTTGGCCGTCACCTCCTCCTGGGCGCGCAATTCCAGTTGGCGCACAAGTACCCAGTAGCTCAGTGCAATCAGTAGCGCGACCAAAGCGGCGCCGGTCAGTGTGATTTGAAGCGCGAGACGCGATGCGAGGCTGAGTGGCTTCAAGGCCGCGCCTCCAGCACGTACCCGACACCGCGAATGGTGTGTATCAGGCGATCGCCAAAGGGTTCGTCCACCTTCATCCGCAAGCGACGAATTGCGACATCCACCACGTTGGTATCGCAGTCGAAGTTAATGTCCCAGACCAAGGCGGTAATTTCGGTGCGCGTCAGCACCTCGCCAGTCCGGCGCATGAGCAGGTGCAGTAACGCAAATTCTTTGCTGGTGAGATCAATACGCTGACCACTCCGGTAGGCCCGATGCCGGCCAGGGTCCAGTTCGAGGTCGGCTACACGCAGGTTGCTTGGAAGTGCGACTGCCTCGCCTCGCCGCAACAGTGTCCGGATACGAGCGAGCAGCTCGGGGAACTGGAACGGCTTGACCAGGTAGTCGTCGGCGCCCAGTTCCAAGCCGCGGACTTTTTGCTCTAGGCGGGCGTTGGCTGTCAGCATGATAACGCGTGTCTGCTTACGCCGCCTGATGAGTTCGAGCACCTCCCACCCATCCATGGTTGGCAGATTTACATCCAGTAGCACGATGTCATAGTCGTTCTGCAGTGCCAGGTGAAATCCATCGAGCCCATCATCCGCTCGATCAACCGTGTAACCACATTCGATAAGGCCCTGCTGCAGGTAGTCCGCAGCTTTGTTTTCGTCTTCTACAACCAGGATGCGCATGTTTTCAGGTAGCTCGGTAAGGAGGTAGGGTGCCGGTTAAACGGAACCAAAAATAATCTATGTAGTAACTATAAGGTCAAGACAAAAGCGACCTGGCCCTAGCGTGAAAGACAGAAGCGAAGATCTGCCTAGGGAAGCGCGAAGCACTCTAGCGCCGTAAAAGACCTGCAGGGCCATCTTGCAGATTTGTAATCTACTGGTCATTTGGTTGACTGGCAGCGCAAGGAGGCTCACTCAAGCAAAAAAAGGCGCCCCTATGGGCGCCTGAAACACATCTTCAAACCAAGGGAGCAAAAAACGAAGATGTGGTGTTGCCCGTGGTGCTCACAGGATCGAGAGCGGGTACTCTGCGATGAATCGAACCTCATCGAGGTCGGACTCGAAAGCAGTCGCCCGCGTAGTAGCCTGGCGCACCCGCAGAGAGAGATCCTTGATCGAGCCTGTCTGTACAACGTAGCGGGCTTCGACGTCGCGCTCCCAGCGTTTCTGTCCGGTCAGAGGGGCACCGTTATCGTCTTGGCGCATGTACACCTCGTTGGCGTTGCTGTAATCGGCGCCCCAACCGCGGGCGTAGCGGGTCATGAAGGTAAGGCCGGGTATGCCGTATTCCGCCATGTTCAGGTCGTAACGCAGCATCCAGGACTGCTCTTTAGGTGAGTTGAAATCACTGTACTGGATGGAGTTGTTCAGGTAGATCGAGTCCGCCTGGCGCAGGTAGTCAAAGTCATTGTTACCGTTGTTGCGCTGATAGGACGCCGTGACGGTGTGCGCGCCGAAGGCGACACCCAGGCTGGAGCTCCAGATGTTGTTGTTGAACTCGCCCAGCAGCTCGCGGCCTTCGTCGATTGCCTTGTAGTAATTGAAGCTGCCCAGCAGCGCGACGACATCAGAAAGCGGATAGGTGGCTGATAGACCGAAGTAATGTTGGTTCCAAGCGTCCTTAAGCCGGCTGGTGTACAGACTAAAACTGAGATTTTCGTTCACGCTATAGTCGCCGCCTGCGTAGCCGAGCCAAGGCGCGTCCACGGCCCCGCCGTAGAAGGTGACGAAGTCTTCGTTCATGTTACTGGTGTTGGGCTGGCTCATCGCGTGTAGGCGACCTCCCTGGAGGGTGAGTTCGCCTAGCGAGTTGTTCACGACGGTGAAGCCCTTGAAGGACTCCGGCAGCAGTCGCGAGTCGCCGAAATGTACGACAGGCGTAGTGGGAAACACATCGCCGGCCTTGATCTCGGTATCGAGCAGCCGTGCTTTCACCGCGCCTCCCACCCGAGTGAAATCATCCTCCGGATCGCCAGCGCTGTCGTGGGGAAGCAGGTCGATGCTGCCACCCACACCGGAGCGTCCCGAACCGGAATCGAGTTTGAGGCCGAGCATGGCGAAGGCGTCGACGCCGATCCCCACCGAGCCTTGGGTATATCCGGACTCAAAGAATGCCATCAGTCCGTGAGCCCATTCCTCAGAATAGCCATTGCCGGTGGCGCTCCCACCGTCGCGAAAATCTCGGTTGAAATAAAAGTTGCGATTTATCAGCGAAAGCGTGCTGCCTTCGATGAAGCCCTCCGCTGTTTCCGATTGGGCAAAGACCGGGGCGCTGCCCAGTGCCAGTGAAAGGGCTGTAAGTGAAAGGGCGGCCTTTTTGCTCATGATGATGCTCCTGATATACGGCATGTCAGCGCTCGAATGACGCCTTCGCCTTTTTGTTCGAGTGCCGGGCGATGATCTCCCCCTGTAAATGACCGCAGGATTAGCGGTAAATGACGATCTCGTAATCTTGAGCGGTGCAATCGCAGATATTCCTTGGATTACAAATTTGTAATGTCGTAGTCACCCGGCCGATATCCGCGCTTATCTAAAATCACGCCGCTTAGCCATCAGCTATCTGGCCGGTTTAGTGCGGCTGAGGAAACGCTATCGACGAAGGGGGCACTGCACTGCAGTGTTGCGTATGTATCAAAAGAAACGCTTGTATCTGCTTGCTAGCGGGCTGCTTGGGCTCGGGCTGGCACTAATGTCGCTCGAGGTGGGCGCGCAAGACGGTCTGACACTGGAGCGGGCCGTGTCCCTTGCGTATGAACGCAACCCAGAATTTTCCGCTGCGCGGTCGGAGATCGGCATCGCAAGCGGTCTGCGCCGCCAAGCTGGGGTTATCCCGAACCCGGAATTAGGGTTCGAGGTGGAAGACACTCAGTCCGACCGCCAGACCCGCTCAATTACAATCACCCAGTCGATCGAGTTAGGCGGCAAGCGCGGCGCTCGAATCGGTGTGGCGGACGCCAATCGCTCGATGGTGGATGCCGACCTTGACTTTCGACGCCAGGGGTTGCGTGCAGATGTGATCCAGGCTTTCTTCGCCGCCTTGCGTGCCCAGGAGGGCATGCAACTGGCCGAGGCCTCTCTGTCATTGGCCGAGCGGGCTGCTAAGGTCGCCGACGCACAGGTCGATGCCGGAAAAGTTTCGCCAGTGGAGGCGACGCGCGCCGATATGCAACTGGCGACCGTACAACTGGACCTGCGGCGAGCACGCCAGGAATGGGACAACGCTCGACAGATGCTAGCGCGCCTACTCGGGACCGACGCACCGGAGTTTGGCAGTTTGCTGGGCAGTTTCGAACACCTGCCAGATGTGCCTAGCGAATCTGCATTATTGGCGCGCGTGCGTGAGAGTGCCGATATGCGTAGGGCTCTGCGCCAAGTGGCCTTGAGTGAAGCCGAGCTGGGGCTTCAGCGAAGCCAGCGCTACCCGGACATAAGCGTCAGTATCGGTAGCCAGTACGACGAAATCGAGCGTGAGCGCGTCAACCTCGTCGGCCTCTCTGTTCCGCTGCCTTTATTCGATCGTAACCAAGGCAATGTTCTGGCGGCCGTACGGCGGGCGGAGCAGGCGCGTGATCTTCGTAATGCGGCAGAGCTGCGCGTTCGTGCGGAGATCCAGCAGGCCCTTCGCGACTGGCGTACCGCACGTGCAGACGTCGAGGAAATACGCAACCGGATACTGCCGGCAGGACAGCGAACCGTGGAAGCGGCCACACGTGGTTTCAGTCTTGGCCGCTTCGCGTTCCTCGACGTGCTCGACGCACAGCGTGCGCTGATAGATGCACGCACGCGCTATCTGCAGTCATTGCAAGCCGTGGTCGACGCCTGGGCGCGTATCGAGCGGCTGTACGGACCTACCACTACCTTCGAATGACCGAAACGCCGCCATTACGTATTGGCGGTGGGGGAGCTTGCATGAAAAAACAGACGGGAATCGCTCTGGCGGTCGCTTTGGTACTGCTGACCGGCGTTGGCGTAAAACAGGGCTTCGTTCTTGAGGCGCAGGCCAGCGATAACAAGGCTGAGCACGCCGAGGATGGCCACGCGCATGAGGATGGAGAAAGCGGTCACGAGGAATCTGAGAACGACCATGGGGACGAAGACGGTCATGACGCTGAAGGCGATGGCCACGGCCATGGTGACGAAAGCGGTCATGGCGGTGAGGAGGACGAGCACGGCAACGAAACGCATGCCGAAGGTGAGATTGAGCTTTCCGAAGAGCAGATACGTGCCGCAGGCATTCAGCTAAGCAAGGCCGGACCGGCTGAAATCGGCTCGTCTGTATCTTTGCCGGGCGAGCTGCGTTTCGACGAAGACCGTACCGCACATGTCGTGCCCCGTGTGGCCGGCGTTGTCGAATCGGTTTCGGTCAACCTGGGTGACCAAGTGAAGAAGGGCCAGTTGCTGGCGGTTATCGCCAGCGAGCAGCTGTCCGAGCAGCGTAGTGAGCTGGCTGCCGCCGAGCAGCGCCTCCGGCTGGCTCGCACCTTGTTCGAGCGTGAGCGCACCCTATGGCAGGAGCGTATCTCTGCAGAACAGGACTATTTGCAGGCCCAGCAGAGCCTGCGCGTAGCAGAAATCGACTTGCGTAATGCCCAAGAAAAAACACGGGCGCTGGGCGGCGGAAGTGGCGCAGGCGTAGGCAACCGCTACGAGCTGCGCGCACCTTTCGATGCAGTGGTCGTCGAGAAGCATATTGTGCTGGGCGAGCGTGTGGATGAAACGGCCAGCGTCTTCACTCTGACTGATTTGTCGCGGGTTTGGGCCACGTTCAGCGTACCTGCCCGTGATTTGATGCGCGTAACCGTCGGCCGAGAAGTCGAAGTTGTTGCCGGCGAGCTAGGCGTGCGAACAATGGGGAAGGTCGCCCATGTGGGCAGCCTGCTGGGCGAGCAGACGCGTGCCGCGACAGCCCGCGTGACCCTGGCCAACCCCGATGGGGCTTGGCGTCCCGGTCTTTTCGTGACGGTCCGAGTTAGCGCCGATGGACGCAGTGCACCGGTCACGGTTCCAGTCGAGGCGGTCCAGACCGTCGAAAACGCGCCGACGGTTTTCGTTCGCACGCCGCACGGCTTCCAGGCGCACCCGGTTTCGCTGGGCCAGCGCGACGAAAATCGCGTGGAAATTCGTGACGGATTGCAGGCCGGCCAACAGATCGCGACCGCTGGCAGCTTCATCCTGAAATCCGAACTCGGCAAAGGCTCCGCCGAGCACGTTCACTGATCCTCCGGATACCTAACTCATGTTCGAACGTATTCTTCGCTTCGCCATCGAGCAGCGCTGGCTAGTGCTGCTGGCGGTCTTGGGCATGGCGGGCGTCGGGGTTTATAGCTATCAGCGCTTACCTATCGACGCTGTGCCCGACATCACCAATGTACAGGTTCAAATTAACGCCGCAGTCCCAGGCGCGTCGCCGCTTGAAACCGAGCAACGCGTTACCTTCCCCATCGAGACGGCGATGGCCGGCTTGCCCCACCTGCGCCAGACACGTTCATTATCGCGCTCCGGGTTCGCTCAGATCACCGTAATCTTTGATGATGGCACCGATCTCTATTTCGCCCGGCAATTGGTGAGTGAACGGCTGCAGGCCGCGAGCAACGAGCTTCCGCAGGGCGTAGAGGTCACTCTCGGTCCCATCTCCACCGGCCTGGGGGAAATCTTCCTCTGGACGGTCGAGGCCGAGCCCGAGGCGCGCCGTCCTGATGGTCAGCCCTACACGCCGACCGACCTGCGTGAAATCCAGGACTGGATCATCAAGCCGCAGCTGCGAAACGTTCGAGGCGTTGCCGAGATCAACACGATCGGTGGCTTCGCCAAAGAGTATCAGGTAGCGCCCGATCCGAAGCGCATGGCCGCTTACCGAATCACTCTGGAACAGCTCGTCGTTGCGCTTGAGCGCAACAATGCCAACGTCGGCGCCGGCTTCATTGAGCGTAACGGCGAACAGTTGTCGATCCGCACACCTGGCCAGCTCGGCTCCCCCGCGGACATTGGCAATATCGTCCTGAGCAACGCAGGCGGCGCGCCCGTGCGGGTTCGCGATATTGCCGAAGTGGGGATCGGTCGTGAGCTGCGTTCAGGGGCAGCCACCGACAATGGACGCGAGGTGGTCCTTGGGACCGCGTTCATGCTGGTAGGAGAAAATAGCCGTAGCGTGTCGCAGGCCGTCGCGCAGCGCTTGGAGATTATCAACCAGAACCTGCCAAAAGGCGTAAGCGCGATAACGGTCTATGACCGGACCGACCTCGTAGACAAGGCAATCGCCACGGTTCGCAAGAACCTGATCGAAGGCGCGATCCTGGTTATCGCCGTGCTGTTTCTCTTCCTCGGCAACCTGCGTGCAGCCCTGATCACAGCAATGGTCATCCCGTTGTCCATGCTGTTCACCTTCACCGGCATGGCCACCAACAAAGTCAGTGCCAACCTCATGAGCCTAGGGGCTCTCGACTTCGGCATCATCGTCGACGGTGCGGTGGTCATCGTCGAAAACGCCATCCGCCGGCTTGCCCACGCGCAGGAAAAACATGGCAGGATTCTGACCCGTAGCGAGCGTTTCCACGAAGTATTCGCGGCGGCCAAGGAGGCACGGCGTCCGCTCATCTACGGCCAGCTGATCATCATGGTGGTCTACCTGCCCATCTTTGCGCTCACTGGTGTCGAGGGGAAGATGTTCCACCCCATGGCATTCACCGTGGTAATCGCACTGTTGGGTGCCATGATTCTATCGGTCACCTTCGTGCCCGCTGCTGTTGCGCTTTTTGTCACCGGTAAGGTGCAAGAGAAGGACAACCGCCTGATGCGCGCGGCGCGCAATGGCTATGCGCCCGTGCTCGACTGGGTCATGCGTCATCGCACATTGGTATTCAGTGGCGCCGTCGCTAGCGTGCTGCTGTCTGCCCTGCTGGTGATGCGAATGGGTAGCGAGTTCATTCCGAGCCTTAGCGAGGGTGATTTTGCGCTTCAAGCTCTGCGCGTTCCAGGGACCAGCCTCTCCCAATCCGTGGATATGCAGCAGCGGCTGGAAAAGGCAATTGCCGAGCAGGTCCCGGAGGTCAAGCGTACATTTGCCCGAACCGGCACCGCCGAGATCGCGGCTGACCCGATGCCGCCGAATATTTCGGACAGCTATGTGATGCTCAAGCCCAAGGAAGAATGGCCAGATCCGGACAAATCCCGCGAGCAGCTCATTGAGGACATCCAAAAGGCGGCCGCATCTGTGCCGGGCAGCAACTATGAGATGTCTCAGCCGATCCAGTTACGCTTTAACGAGCTAATTTCCGGAGTTCGCAGCGATGTGGCCGTTAAGGTGTTCGGGGACGATATGGATGTTCTCAACAAAACAGCTGATGACATCGCGGCGATATTGCAAGACGTACCAGGCGCTTCCGAAGTTAAAGTGGAGCAGACGACGGGCCTCCCATTGCTGAGCGTCAATGTGGATCGTGACAAGGCGGCACGCTTCGGGCTCAACATCGGCGATGTGCAGGATACCGTCGCCGCCGCGATTGGCGGACGGGAAGCCGGAACCTTTTTTGAGGGTGACCGTCGTTTCGACATCGTTGTTCGTCTTTCCGATACGCTGCGTGCCGATCCGGATGTGCTGGCTCGCCTGCCGATTCCGGTGCCAGCGGTAGCGGGTGCTGCCAACGACCGAATCGACTTTATCCCGCTGGCTGAGGTTGCCACGCTGGAATTCGTGCTGGGCCCGAATCAGATCAGCCGTGAGGATGGCAAGCGTCTGGTGGTGGTAAGCGCCAACGTTCGAGGGCGTGACATTGGCAGTTTCGTCCAAGATGCGTCTGCAGCAATCGCTGAACGAAACCCGGTACCGCCCGGTTACTGGACGACGTGGGGTGGGCAGTTCGAGCAGCTGCAGGCTGCCGCCAAGCGCCTGCAGCTGGTCGTCCCAGTCGCCTTACTGCTGGTCTTCGTGCTGCTGTTCATGATGTTCAACACACTGCGCGATGGGCTGGTCGTCTTCACTGGCATTCCGTTCGCGCTTACTGGGGGAATTCTTGCACTCTGGCTCCGGGACATTCCCCTCTCAATTTCCGCTGGCGTCGGGTTCATCGCGTTGTCGGGTGTGGCAGTACTCAACGGACTGGTGATGATTGCTTTCATTAAAGGATTGCTAGAGGAAGGCCGGCCTTTATCCGAGGCTGTGCGTGAGGGCGCACTGGTGCGATTGCGCCCAGTCCTGATGACAGCGCTGGTGGCGTCGCTCGGCTTCGTCCCAATGGCGTTGGCCACAGGGACCGGCGCGGAAGTCCAACGGCCTCTGGCGACCGTGGTCATTGGCGGCATCCTGTCCTCGACAGCACTGACGCTGCTGGTATTGCCTGCGCTCTATTACACGGCTCTGCAGCGCCGCATGAAACGCAACGAAGAGGATGAGGACGCGAGCTGATATTGGTTTTCTCCCAACGTAGGCCAGGCTTGATGCCTGGCCTTTTTATGAATATCCAATCGAAGCTTCGAAGGGTTCACTGAAAGGATTTGTGGCCCCAATGCGCTGGTAACGACTGACGGGTACGTTATCGAGAATCGGGTAGGAGGCGGGGTCGCCCCCGCCGTCCTCCCACACCACCGTACATACGGTTCCGTATACGGCGGTCCCCTTGCCGGGTGTGTAGAGGACTTTGTAGTGGTCAACAATTCCCGGACAGTGATTTAAGTTTTTCTTCCACAACAGCCGGCGGCACGAGGCCGTTGTGCTGATGTGGTCTTGTCCAGTTGTAGCGCTGCATTAGGTAGCGACCTATATCCTGCTCAGCCAGCGCTGCGCTCATGTAGCCTACCGTCGGGACCCACTCCGTTTTCAGGCTACGGAACAGGCGCTCCATCGGTGCGTTATCCCAACAGTTTCCGCGCCGGCTCATGCTCTGGGTCATCCGATATCGCCATAACCTCTGGCGGAAACGGCGACTGCCGTATTGGCTGCCCTGATCACTGTGGAACAAGACACCTCGTGGGCGCCCACGCATCTCGTAGGCTCTGTCGAGCGCCTTTACGACCAGATCAGCATCTGGCTTGGCAGACATCGCCCAGCCCACCACTCTGCGGCTGAATAAGTCCAATATTGCGGCAAGGTAGTGCCATTTGCCCTGCGCCCAGATATAGGTAATGTCGCCGCACCAAACCCTATTGGGGGCCTCGACAGTGAACTGCCGATCCAGAATGTTCGGTATGTCAGGCCGTTCCACTGTCGCCTTCTTGTAGGCGTGTGCCCCCGGTTGCTTACTAATCAGGCCCTGCTCTTTCATCAGCGCTCTTACCTTAAAGCGCCCGATCACTGTGCCTTCTGCTTGAAGCATGGCAACGATGCTACGGCTTCCAGCAGCACTGCGACTTTGAGTGAACAACTCATTCACCCGGCGACGCAGCAGTAGCCGCTGAACATTAACGCGCCTGCATCTGGCCAGGTAGGCGTAATAGCTAGAGCGCGACACATCGAAAACGGTACACAACAGTTGAACGGGGTAGCGCTTGGCCAGTTGCCGAATCGACCTCAACGTCTGCGCCCGTGCTCCTCGGCCATCAAGAGCGCAGTGGCCTCCTTTAAAATCTTCTTCTCCAGCTCAAGGCGATTGATACGGGCCTTCAGGGCTTGAATTTCTTGCTGTTCAGCCGTGAGCGCCTTGCTGTTCGGCGTCACTCCACCACGCTCTTCGCGCAGCTGATCGACCCAGCGCCGGAGAGCCGTTTCTCCGACACCCATCGACTTGCAGGCTTCTGCCACGCTGTAGCCCTGGTCGACGACCAAGGCCGCTGCATCATGTTTGAACTCGACCGAAAAGGATCGACGTTGTTTGCTCATTGAACACCTCGCTGATGGCGATTCTACCGCCTAACTTGGTGTCCGGGATTAGTAGACCACTACACTTTCACCTCCAAATCGTCCGACTCACCACCACAGTGAGCCGAACAGCGCCAGTCACGGCACTACGCGCCATGCCTGGCGCACAACAAAAAAAGCGCCTCGAAAGGCGCTTAAGGAAGGTCTGAAAAAGACTTCCCGAATCTGGTGAAATACGCCGATCCCGCCAGCCGAGTTTTTCCATGAAGCAGATGACCTTCGCCGACGCCGAGTACGCCGGCAAGCGCAAGCAGACCCGTAAGGAATTGTTCCTGATCGAGATGGATCAGGTGGTGCCGTGGAAGGGATTGATTGCCCTGATCGAGCCACACTACCCAAAGGGTGAAGGTGGTCGTCCAGCCTAGCTACCGGTGATGAATGGGAGGTGTACGAATTTTTGTGTAACCGGCTAATGAGCGACACTGTCGCTCCGAAC
>JAYNRF010000040.1:0-23402 GCA_038114645.1 Pseudomonadaceae bacterium
ACCGACCAAGACTCATCGAATCAACTCACACGACAACTATCCTGACGCGGCGGGAAGCCTGGAGCTGGTGGATGGTCAGCAGCGCATGACTACTTTGTCGCTGCTGTTAGCCGCGATCTACCAAAGCTTCAGAGTGCTGCCCAACCTGGGCATCGAGCAGCAGATTGAGCTGTATAACCTCAAGCACAAGCTGGTGCTGAAGAAAAAGTCAGACCAGCCCCGGTTGATTCCCCAGGTGCAGAACAACAATCAGCAGGATTACTACGCGGTATTAGGCCAGATCGGTGTCTTGAGTGATGTTGAGGCTGTGCCAAATGCGGGTAATCGTCGGGTTCTCAAAGCTTTTCGGCACTTTCTAAGCCGCATTGAGCAGTATCTGCAAGGCCTGAACGATCCAGTTGCGAGCCTGCAAGCGCTGCTGGAAAAAGTGAATACCGCCACCCTGGTCAAGATCGAGGTCGCCGGTCATTCGGATGCCTACACGCTGTTTGAATCGCTGAACAATCGTGGCGTGCCGTTGACGGCCATTGATCTGATCAAGAACAAGCTACTTGCTGTGTTGGAAGCGAAGGACTCAGGCAGCATCGACAAGCACTACAACCGCTGGAAGAAAGTCATCGATGCCCTGGGTGATGACTATGCGGTGCAGGAGCGATTCTTCCGTCAGTATTACAACGCCTTCAAGCCTGATTTGAAGGACATCGTCTCGGTGCCGGTGGCGACCAAATCCAACCTGATGCATGTGTACGAGAAGCTGATCGCCCATGATGCTGAGAGCTTCTTGCAGGCAATGATCCGGCTCTCTGCCCATTACGCTCAGATCGTGGGTTACCGCGCCGTGCCTGAGCAGCCAAAGCTATCCGGTCTGCTGTTGTCGTTGGATCGTATCCAAGGGGCCGCAGCGTATCTGTTGTTGATGGTGCTGTTTGAGCGTAAGGACACCCTGGAGCTTGAGCAGGAGCACCTGGAGCAGGTGGTGCATTTCCTCATCGCCTTCTTTGTACGGCGCAACACCACCGACCTGCCGCCTACCCGAGACCTGACCCGGATTTTTATGGATGTGGCCGAGACAGTGCTGGCGTTAAAAGGCCTGGCAGTGGTCAGCCATATCCAGCAACGCCTGACAGGCGAAAGCGCCAGTGACGAGCAGTTTGAGAAGAGCCTGAAGGGGCCGATCTATGAAGACAACAAGGCTGTTTGCCGCTTTGTGCTCTGCGCCTTAGAAGAAAGTCGCATGACCCGCGAGACCCAGGTTGATCTCTGGTCCTTGAAAGGCAAGCAATATGTTTGGACGATCGAGCACATTTTTCCTCAGGGTGAAAACATCCCCGATACCTGGGTACAGATGATCGCCAACGGCGACGCTGCGCTAGCGGAACAACACCGCCAAACCTACGCCCATTGCCTGGGGAACCTAACCATTTCTGGCTACAACAGCGCTCTGGGTAACAAGAGCTTTGCTGAAAAACAGAGCCGGCTGGATAGCCAGGGGCGCAAGGTGGGCTACAACAATGGCCTGCACTTGAACCAAGCGTTGGCTAACGAAACTAGCTGGACCGTAGAAAAACTCAAGGCGCGTACGGATCAGTTGGTGGCCGAGATGATGGCGAAGTATCCGCTGGAATTGCCGCCGAAAGACTGAGCCGCAATGACCACGAACCGAATGAAGACCTGGATGCGCCATGAAACTGATTGATTTGCTGGCCGATGAAGTCCGCGCCAGTGCCGCTTACAACTCAAACGTGCAAGCCGCGCCCAATGTCATTCTCTGGACTGACAAGTTGCGTCAGTGGGAGTCGGCATTACCCATGTTGCAGGCTGCTCTGCCGGAACTGATCGTCCTGGGCAACTATGCACCTGAACGCAAAACAGGTCCGGCGATCTGGATTAAATGTGTGGTCGAAGGCGTCTTGCCTGATGTTGAGTTGCCAGCTGGCCGGACGCCTATTGTCTATCTACCAGGCTTTGATCGACGTGATTTGCGCGCCATTGCTGCCTGCCCTGATTCGCTCAAGCCGCTGGCTGAATTGCAGTACCGGGGCTGCTGGTGGATCTATAGCAATGCGGGACGTGACTGGACGGTGAATGCCTTCCTGGTCTCCAGTAATGGCGGTGCCGGACTTGATGTGGCCAAGGATGAGAAAACCCAGCAGGTAATGTTGCGTGTATTGCCCGAGATTCTCGAGAGCGAACGCGACGACTTGAGCAATCGACGCCTGGAAGCAGCGGACTTCAACAAGCTGGTCAGCAGCGATCCGGTACGTGACCTGCTCAGCTGGATGAATGACAGCCAGGCCTGTCGTGAACGCTGGGAGTCTTCCCGGTGGCAAGCCTTGGTCGGTATTTGCGAAACCGAATATCACTTCAATCCAGAGCTGGATGGCGAACTCACGTCGGCTGAGCTGCTATGCCAGCGTCAGGGTGTTTGGGAGGGTGTTTGGCAACGCTTTTTGGAGTCATGCACGCATTACCCTCAGTTGCCGCAGCTGCTATTGAAGGTGCAGGCAGATTTGGCGGCCAACGGTGCCAGTTACCCTTCGATTAACGCCATTGAAGAGCAGCAGCTTGAACGAGATCTAAACGGACTGTTGCAGCTTGATCCGGCGAAAGCGCGTCTGAGCATCGGTGAGCTTGAGAGCCATCATGCGGAGCGCCGTAACTGGGTATGGCATGCCCTGGCTATGGCTCCCCTGGCAGGAGTACTGGAGCATCTGGCTGAGATCGCTAAAGCCACTACCAATACATTCTCTGGAACAGACCCTGAGGAAATGGCGAGCCAGTATCGCGACTGCTATTGGCTTGCAGATGATCATGCGCTGCGCGCAATAGCTTATCCGCTGTCACCTGGTCAACAGGCATTGGTGCAAGGCCTTTTGGACCTGATTTACACCCCCTGGCTGGACGGTGTGACACGCAACTTTCAGAGCCTGGTGCGTAGTAAGGGCTACCCAGGCAATGATCAGGTCAATGAAGCTACGGCGGAGTATGCCGTGACCGGCGAGGCGGTTTTTTTTGTCGATGGCCTGCGCTTTGATACGGCGCAACGCTTAGCGGCCAAGCTGCAAGGCCTGGGTGAAATTCAGTTGGACTCGAACTGGGCAGCATTGCCTTCGGTAACGGCCACGGCCAAAGCGGCGGTAACACCGGTGCATGATCGGCTGACCGGCCGACTAACAGACCGGGATTTTGAACCGAGCCTCGCGGATGATGACAAGGACTTTTCCTCGCACTATCTACGCAAGCTCCTCAACGAGAAAGGCTGGCAGTATCTGGAAGAGGGGGAGTCAGGTGACCCTGCCTCGAATGCCTGGTTGCAAAGTGGTGACATTGATAAGGAAGGCCATGTTAAGGGCCTGAAGCTCTCTGCACGCATCGATACCTTACTCGACGAGGTCGTCGAGCGTGCAGAGGAACTGATCGCTGCAGGTTGGCGCAAGATTCGAATTGTGACTGACCACGGTTGGATACTGACGCCAAGGCCGATGTCGAAAGTCGACTTGCCCAAGCACCTGACCGAAACGCGCTGGGGTCGTTGTGCGGTGATCAAGGATTCTGTGGATTCGGGCTATCAGCAAGTGGGCTGGTATTGGAATAGTGCAGTCAGCATCGCCATGGCGCCTGGCGTCTGCAGCTTCAAGGCCGGTCAAAACTATGACCACGGTGGCCTGAGCTTGCAGGAGTGCATGACGCCGGTGATTCAGATTCGCAATACCAAGGCAGTCACGGCCGTATCTGCGGTGACCGCGGCGCTGTCAGATATTCGTTGGTTGGGCCTGACCTGCAAGATTCAGGCTGAAACCACGGCTGAGGGCGTATTGGCAGTGCTGAGGACTCACCCAGCTGATCCGGAGTCTGAAATAACCAAGCGCAAGCCTCTCAAAGACGGCAAATGCAGCTTGTTAGTAGATGACCAGTTTGAGGGCAGCTCTGCGGTTCTGGTGCTTCTGGATGATCAAGGTAACGTGCTGGCGAAGAGGCCGACACTGGTAGGAGACGAATAAGTGGAAATGGATACGCTGGACCACAAGGCCGCAACAGCCTTTGAGGGTTACCTGGTCCGAAAGGATCTGGTGCGAACCTTTGCCCGCCAGTTTCCGGTACCGACCTATGTGGTCGAATTTATGCTGGGCCGCTATTGCGCCTCAACCGACCCTCAAGAGATCGAAGAGGGGCTTGAGATTGTGCAGCGCCAGCTGGCCTCTCGCACTGTGCGCGCCGGCGAGGAGGAGCTATTTAAAGCTCGGGCCTACAAGGATGGCTCGGCCAAGCTGATTGATATTGTCAGCGTGCGGTTCGTGGAAAAAGAGGGTGGTTACCTGGCCAGCCTGCCAAGCCTAAACCTCAATCGGGTCCGCATCCCTGACAAGATTGTCGACGACAACGAGCGGCTTTTGACCGGTGGCTTTTATGCCGAGGTCACCCTGGAATACGACAGTGTGATTGCTGAAGAGAAGGGCAACGCCTTTGGCATCGCAGAGCTGCGACCAATCCAAATGTCCAAGCGCAATGTGCTGGATATTTTGGCGGAGGCACGCAGTAATTTCAGCAGCGATGAGTGGCGCGACTTTCTGGTGCGGTCCATCGGTCTGGAATCCAATGCACTGAGCCAGCGTGCCAAGGACGCCATCCTGCTGCGGATGGTGCCCTTCGTTGAGCGCAACTACAACATGGTGGAACTGGGGCCGCGCGGCACGGGCAAGAGTCACCTGTTCCAGCAGGTATCGCCTTATGCGCACCTGATTTCAGGCGGCAAGGCGACCATTGCCAAGATGTTCGTCAACAACGCCAGCGGGCAGCGCGGTCTGGTCTGCCAGTACGATGTGGTCTGTTTTGACGAGGTCAGCGGGATCTCCTTCGATACCAAGGAAGGGATCAACATCATGAAGGGCTACATGGAGTCCGGTGAGTTCAGCCGTGGCAAGGAAAGCATCCGTGCCGATGGCTCCATGGTGTTTGTGGGTAACTTCGACGTGGATGTCGAACACCAGCAACGTGTTGGCCACCTCTTTGGCCCGTTGCCAGCTGAGATGCGTGACGACACAGCCTGGATGGATCGCATCCACTGTTACCTCCCGGGCTGGGATGTACCGAAGATGAACAAGGATCTGACCACGGATCACTTTGGTTTGGTTAGTGACTTCTTCTCGGAATGCATGAGCCGACTTAGATTCGAGAGCCGCGTGTCAGCGATGCAAAACCGCGTTCACTTGGGCGGCGCCCTCAGTGGCCGCGATACCAACGCTGTTAACAAGACGGTTTCTGGTCTGCTCAAACTGATGTATCCCAACCAGGATATGCCCGTCTCCGACGAGGATCTTGAATGGGCAACCCGCCTGGGCCTTGAAGTACGTCGGCGAGTAAAGGAGCAGCAGAAGCGGGTAGGCGCAGCCGAGTTCCGTAACACCCATTTCAGTTACTTCATCGGTGATGATGGCGTCGAGAAGTTCGTAGCCACACCTGAGCTTAGAGCGGACAACGAGATTGGTGATGATCCACTGGAGCCTGGCCAGATCTGGGCCATCAGTGAAGGTGGCGCTGACACTGACGACAATGCAGGTCTGTACCGTATCGAAGTCAATGAGGGTCCAGGCTCCGGTGTGAAGATTCTTAACAATCCCGCACCGGCTGCGTTTAGGGAGTCAGTGCGCTATGCCGAGCAGAACCTGTATTCACGCGCTGTGCAACTTATAGGTGATCGTGATCCGCGCTCCCATGAGTTCTCCATCCAGCTGCGGGCATTTGATGCCGCAAAACGAGGTTCCAAGCTGGGCATGGCAGCATTGATCGCCATGTGCAGCAGCCTGCTGAAAAAATCAGTTAAAGGCGGGCTGATCGTTGTCGGCGAGATCAATCTGGGAGGATCTATCGAGCCCATAAGCAATGCAGTAAACATCGCTGAATTGGCAGTGGAAAAGGGCGCCAGCGCACTTCTAATGCCGGTAACTGCCCGGCGTCAGCTGTATGACCTGTCTGACGACATGGCGACCAAAATCGATATCCAGTTTTATCAGGATGCACGGGATGCGCTGTTGAAGGCGATAGTGGAATAGTTAAACACATGGCTAATCCACGCGCTCTAGTGCTCGCCCTGTATAACAACTGGTCGGTGGTTGAGTGGTTGGTACAGCGCTCTCGTGAGATCCCAGCTTTTGAAGCGGAACAAGTGCTGGCGCTGATCGGCAAGGTCGACCCCAGCACACTGAGAGACGCCCGTGAAGCTGTTCTGCGGGCGTTGATCAATAACGAAATTCTCCGAGTGCTTCCGAGAGATGAGCTGCTGCAGCTCAATCCCTTGGTGCTCGAATTCGTCCGTGGCCTGAACAGAGAGCATGAGCTTGGGCTATCTGCAGTGCTACAGGCTCGAGTGCAGGGAATTCGCGATGCTACGAAGCGCCTGAATGAGGCAATCGAGAGTAATGACCTGGATCTGTTGCGCCAGTCCGCTGTCCAGCTTAGCGAGTTGTTTCGCCAGATTGCCCACCAGCTGGATCAGGATCGCCACGCCATTTTCGAAATCGCTGAGAAAGCCAAGAGCACTGAGGCCCATGTGCCGGCCGAGAGGCGTTACCGTGAAGTGCTGCAGGCCTATGATGATTACATTGAGCCGATGGCGGAAATGATGGACAGCGGCCCGTCCGGCAGCTTCTACCGCCTGCTGGAGGATGCAGAACGGCAAATTGACTACTGTCAGGAGAAACTCGCTGTTCAGGGCGCGCTTTACACCTTGCGTATGCTGGTACGTCAGACCGGCTTCCAGGTTAAAGAACTGCGGCGGCTGGGCCGGGAGGTGCTTAAGCAGTGCAGTGACACGCTTTTACCGTTGCGTGAAGAGCTCAGGCGGCATAACAGCCTGTCTGCTGCAGTCAGCCAGCTACTCGGACAGGTGCGAAAGCGCGGCTTATCGCGGACATTCCGCCAACCCGACTTCCCTGTCTGGCGCGCAGAGCGTCCCCGGCGGGTAACGGTTGGCGATGAGGTGCTCAACATCATGGCTGAGGCCCTGGCATATGAGCCTTTGAGTCGAGCCTTTCCCGATGAAGCTCCAGCTGAGTCAGCAACAGAGCTGCAATTCGTCGATGGTGTCGAGCTGCGCGAGCGCCTAGCTGCCAGTGGCCCAGTGCCTAGCTTGCTTGACTGGATACGGATGAATTACGCCTACCTGGATGATGCCACTGTCCTTCGCCTTTACCACGAGCTTGTCAGGGAGCCGGAGTGGGAGTTCCAGCAGAATGACCTGAAGCGCAGTACTGACCTTAATCTGCTGCGCGTCACTCATTACCCTCATGGAATACCTGCACGATGAATCAAGATGCCACACTTCATCTGGAGCGTATGCCGCGCCTTGGCCTTCTGTTCGAGTTGTTCAATGCGGGCAAGCATCTGAATCACATTGCTGAGCCCGTTTTGTGGGCTGAGCTTGAGAAAGAGCAGGAACAGTACCAGGAACTGTTCGGGCGTCTTGGCTTCACACTGCGCGTGGATCAGCGCGGGTTTGCCTGGTTCCACTTCGACAATGCGAGCAGCAACGTCACTCGCACCACACGCCAGCTGGCACTGTTGTTTATGCTGCTTTTTGAGTTGAAGGCCGACGAAGGTATGCACCTGCACCGCTTTGGTGACTGGATCATTGATCGTGCTGTGCTGACTAAGTTGCTGGCGCGTGGCCACGACTTGCTTTTGGCAGAGGGGTTAGAGGAAGTGTCGCTCGTAGGGCTGTTCGATCGTGCTTGTGCGTATGGTTTTGCTGAGTCAGCTGCCGGGGGGTGGCGGCTACTACCTGCCGTCTGGCGGTATCTGGACCATTTTGTGAAGCTGGCGGGGGAGCAGAACGACGAGCTTGAAGAAGGTGTTGATGTGAGCGATGCCATCGAGACCAGCGACGAGGATGAGCCAGCATGATGGATTATGGTTTTCAGCGGCTGGTACTGCTTAACAGTGCAGGCTACGAGCGCGCAGAGTTACCTTTGGATGCGTCTGTATCGCTGGTGGCTCCGAACAATACCGGTAAGACCAGTCTGATCAATGCTCTGCAGTTCCTGCTAATCATCGACCGGCGGCGGATGGACTTTGGTCCACACGACGTCGAGCGCAGTCGGCGCTTCTATTTCCCCAACAACAGCTCCTACATCCTACTGGAGGTTCTCCTGCCCGATTCAGGCAGTGTGGTGCTTGGATGTGTTGGTAAGGGAGTCAGTAACGACTACGAGTACTTCGCTTACCGTGGCCAGTTGAACCTCGACGACTACCGGCGCGATGACGGCTGTCTGGTGGCGCAACCGCAGCTGCTGAGTCATTTGGCAACTCGCGGCTTGCTCGCCCAACGCTACAGCGGTAGCGAATTCACCAGCATGGTGTATGGCAATAGCCGGCGGGTGCGTGGAGATAACGGTGACTTTACGGTGTTTCGCCTGGATCAGGCGCGCCAAGCTGAGGTATTCCAGCGTGTGCTCACCCGAACTCTGCGCTTGGACAAGCTGCAATCTAAAGAGGTGAAGGACTACCTGCTGCAGATCTTTCACCGAGATCTTTCGGACGCGGGTATCGACTTCAAACAGGAGTGGGACAAAGCTTTCGCTGATGTAAATGCCGACCGTGAGCAGTACCAAGCGGCCATGAAGCAGCTGGAGCGGATCGGCCGTCTCGAAACGCTGCATGATGAGCGCTTGCAATTGCGCGGTAAACTGTTTCACTTCAGGCCGCTGATTGAACGGGCGCTACAGGATTGGCAGAGCCATTACCAGTCTCGCTCAGCTGACCTGCAACAGGCCCGAGCGGGCATCGAGCAAGCCGAAGAGCAGCTGCAACATGACCGTGTAGAGTGGTCTGCTGCCCGCGAGCGCAGTCTGCAGACTGAGGCTGTGCTGAAACGCGAGGATGACCGGCAGGCGGAACTGGAGCGCCAGTTCGCGCTGATCGACCGGCGCGAGACGCTGGAGCAAAGTGTCGAGCATGCGCGTGCAGCTTACGAAGCTCAGGTTGCGCTTGTTGCCAGGGTGCAGGGCCGAAGCCCGAGTGAGATTGTCCGCGAGCGCAACCGAGTGACTCAGGACGTTCAGCGGCTCAGCCGCGAAAGAGCAAGCCTGGCGGGCAATCTGTATCAGCATCTGCAGCAGGAGTTGAACGCGGAGCAGCTGACTGCCCTGAACCGGTTGTTTGCACGGGAGGTCATGACGCTGCCGAAGAGTGGCTTCCGTCTCAATGGCGAGCAGCTACATCAAAGCCTTGAGAAATGGCTCAGCCAGTCTGGTTGTCTTGAGCTGCCGGGACTTAATCTGCAGTTGGCAGACCTGCCCGATCAGCACCGCCAGCGCAGCGCTGAAGAAATCGATCAGGAGTTTTCCGACCTTCAGCGCCAGCTGGCTCAGCTGGATGAGCAGCTACAGGCTGCGGAGCAGATTCGGGCCGCTGAGGCACTGAAGCTTGAACGAGAGCGTGAATACCAGCAGACCCAGCGCGACCTAGAAGCTTTTGATGAGCTCGCCACCTTGCGCGAGCGTGAGGCTGAGCGCGAGCGATCTCTGCGGGACTGCCGGAGCGTCTTGGCTGACTTGGAGACCAAGCTGAAAGGTGTCCAGGCCGAGGTGCAGCGTCTTCGAGAACAGCTGGATGGCATACGTAAGCAGCAGGATGAGCTCGACGGCAAGCACAGGGAGATCTGTAGCGGCCGCGATCGGCGCAGTGATGGTGACCCTATCTTCAGTTATCTGGCTGATCTTCCGCATCACACGTGGGTTGGGGCAACAGAGCTGGCTATTGAACAGCTGGCCGAGCACCTTCGAGAGTATCAGCAGGACTGCCGCAGGCTGCTGAGCATTGAAAGTGATGTACGTGGGCTGCTCGCGGAGTTGCACGCAGGTGGTTTGACCAAGTTCCAGGCGGCCGATGATCCTGACGAAAAGATCCGCCTGATGGTCGAGTTTGGTCGGCATCTGCCCCAGGAGTTCGAGGCTATCGAGCGCAAGGCGCGCACAGCGGTGGTCAACGTCACGGCATGCCTACGGCAATTGCGAGGGAGCCTGAACGATTTCAAGGCCAAGATGCGCCAATTCAACCAGCTGATCGGCCGGCGTCGGTTGTCCGACTTGTCGGTATTCAAGATCGAGCCTGAAGACGAGCAGGAGTTGGTCTGGGCGATAGAGGCGCTTATCAACACAGCGGAACAGGTGGATTCAGGCCAGAGCTTTGAGCTATTCGACCATGGGAGTGTACTTGATGATGAGAGTCTCACGCGAGCGAAGGCGCTTTTAATCCGAGAGGGCGAGGCCCGAGGGGGGCTAGCTGTTGAGCACTTGTTCCGTCTGAGCTTCATCGTTGGCAAGGAGGGCCAGAAGCCTGAGTCTTTTGCTGATCTGGATGGCGCAGCTTCTAACGGCACGGTGCTGATGGCAAAGCTGGTAACGGGACTGGCGCTGCTGCACCAGATGCAGGACAAGCACTATTCCGTGCGGGCTGCCTGCTACTTGGATGAGGCGCTGGCGCTTGATGGGCCGAACCAGACGAGTTTGATCGACACGGCTGCTGAGTTCGGTTTCGCGCTTATCTTCGCCTCTCCCGCGCCGCTGGCAACCGTTCGTTACTGCGTGCCAATCACTCGCCACGGCGGGCACAATCACGTTAGTCGCAAGAATTGGCAGGAGTTGGAGCTGCGCGTGACGGGGGCTGGTGTGTGAGCCGTGCACTGGCCGATGCACTGGAAAAGCTGCTTGTTGCTGGCGGGAGGCTGGCTGCCAGCCAGCTGACAGCTGCGCAGCGAGGGGCGTTGGAGGAGTTCGCTAGGAGAACCCTGGCGGTGCGGTTGTCAGTCAGTGGTCGTGGCAGTCTTTATCAGATCGCCGCCCTAGAACAGGTTCAGGCCCACCTTGCCCAGCTAAGGCCGGGACACACGGAAAATGCGGCCAGTACGATCCCGCAGCGCGCCCTCAACATGTCGTGGAACCGTGACAGTAAAAGTGGCAGTGCGCGCCACTCCGTACAGTACCTGCTGCTTAAAGATGTCAACGGCGGGCAGGTTTGGCGCGATGGCAAGGGCGAACTACTCGATGTATCGCAGATGACGCAGACCTGTGGGGCTGCCGCTTTGACTGTGAAGAGCGGCGATGATTGGCACACGGCTGAGCCCTTGTGGCTGATTGAGAATCAAGCCCTGTTCGACGATATCAGCTGGCTGCCTGCCGATGCGAGCGGCACCTTGTGCTACTACTCCGGACAGCTAAGCAACCTGATGCTGAATTGGTTGGTCGAGAGGCCGCGCGCCTCACAAGTAATCCTTTTCCCGGATTATGACGGTATTGGGCTTCAGAACTTCGCTCGACTCTATGAGCTCTTGGGGGACACCTGCAAATTCTGGTTGATGCCGGATTGGCAGGAGCGGTTGAGGCTGTATGGCAATCAGCGGATTTGGCAGGATAACCTAGCAAACTATCAGGATGCGGTAAGTCGCCTTCGATCGTTGGGCATGCCCAGCGAGTTGGCTGAGCTGTGTGATGCTCTGCAACGAAATGGCTTGGCACTGGAGCAGGAGAGTGTTTTTTTACTGCCAGGTAAGTCTCAGCAACCGGTGAGTAAAGTGCTGTCAGATGACCGCGAGTTAGTTGAAACTGCCAAGGCTTGTTCAAGTGAGACAGCTATTCATGTCAATCTGGATGACTTATAGGTGTGCTCTATGAGCTGTAGTTGTATTGGGGAAATCCAAAAAAGAAAGCTGGGCAGATGATTGGATTGCGGGTAGCCGAGTGGCTACCCGTCCTAGTTAATGTTTTTTATTGTCGCCCCTTCTGCGCCGATGTTTCTTGGTGATTTAGAAGCCAACAAGCCAGCAAAAGCGCAATCACCAACAGCGGAAAGCGCAGCATCAATACCACCAGCAGCAACGCTGTCAGGCAGCCTGCAAAGATGCCGATGAACATGAGCGCTGTTGCAAAGGTTCTTATCAGTCGTCTCATATTTTCGCCCTACAGATGCCCCTGCTCCGCCAACGACATACAGCCCTCATGCCCGACCACGATGTGGTCAAGCGTGCGGATGTCTACGAGGCTCAGCGCTTCTTTGAGTTTGCGGGTTAGGGTGATGTCAGCTTGGCTGGGTTGAGGGTCGCCGGAGGGGTGGTTGTGTACCAAGATGACCGCGGCAGCATTGTGCGCCAGTGCGGTTTTGACCACTTCTCGCGGGTAGACGCTGGCTGCGTCTAGTGTGCCGCGAAATAGCTCGGTGAAGGTAATGACGCGGTGCTTGCTGTCTACCATCAGCAAGGCAAACACCTCATGCGGGCAGTCAGCCAGCAGTGCTTGTAGATGATTAAATACCTCCTTTGGGCCCGAGAGTATGCGGCCTTTGCGTAGCCGTTGGCTGGCCAGTTGTTTGGCCATCAGCAGGATGTCGTCTTCGGTCACCGGAGACTCCACGACATAGCAGCCATGGCTATCACTGGCCTTGAGTTTGTGCAGCTTCATGGTGGTCTCCTGGCGTTGTGCTTGGGGTGAGTTTTTGTGCCTGTGCTTCCAACTTGGTTGCCAAGTTGGGCTTTGCACTTTGGTTAATGGCGGTTGGTGGCGTGGTTTCTTCAGCGGGGTAGAACTCTTCGACGATGGCGCTGAGGTCTTCTTCGTTATCTTCAAACGCACCATTGGCAAAGCCTTGCTGCGCGGCGTTATCCAGTGCTGCTTGGTTAAAACCACTGGCTTGGCGTTGGGCGTCTAACTCGTTGGCTTGTTGCAGGGCTTCGGCCATGTCCATGCCGTTGCGGATGGTGAGGTCGACGTAAAAGATCGCAGACCCATGACTCTGCCGGGTGGATTTGCCGCGCAGGCGCAGTTCCAGCGGCAGGCAGGCTAAGCGGTTACCGGAGATGGCTTGGAAGTAATGCAGGCGCGCCGCTAAGGTGCGGATGCTGTTAAAGCCGGTAGTGCGGTAAACGAAGCTGCCCAGCGGGTCTTCATCGCCGATCACCACATTGAGTCGGCCATAGGGCTTACAGGCGCCGCCCTTGGCCAAGGGGCAGGCATCCGGTGAGGGGCAGGGCAGCGCTTGCATGCCGTTTGCGGTCACGCGTTTGCAGGTTTCGCCATTGCCGACGCACAGTGGTCGTCCGGTTTGCCGGTCGAACAGGCTGTATTCGGCCCTGAAGTTCAGCTCCGGTTCGTTGAACAGTAAGCGCACGGGAATGCTGCGCAGTTTGTCATCAGGTTTGCTGCGAAGTTGGTCATTTAAGGGGTGGATCAGCCAGCCGTCTTTGGTCTGGATCTGTGAAGTGATGGTGAATTGGTCGTCTTTCTCAGGCAGGCGCTTGCCGTTCTTTTCGACCACTTTGCCGATGGAAATACGCCCTAATACAGGTGGGGTGATGGACAGGCCTTTCAGCATGAGCGTGCTCCTATAACAAAAAAGCCAGCCACACGCGGGGCATGGCAGGCTTAGGGAGTGGTTTGTGGGAATGTTTGGCTGGCGCTCAGTTAACCAAGAAGCGCCGTGAGCCAGCTTTAACTAGCGGGTATTTGGCTTGCAGGTAGGGTTTGTCTTTGAGCATCTGCACGGTGTCTAAGCCGATGCTGTCTTTGGCTTTGCGCCAAGTGATGTGGCCGTGCGTGAAGTTGGCCCGGCTGGCATCGCCCATGGCTTGCTGCAATACCTGCTTCAACTTAGCTTCGCGTTGTTGCTTGTCGGCAATGGTTTGGCGCAGGGCTTTAAGCTCGACGTAGGCTGCGGTTAGGCCTGCGTTTTGGCTTAGGTCTAACGCTTGGCCGTTGTCCTCTGGGTACAAGCAACGCAGCGCGGCATCGCTAGATGTGGAGCCATCCACCGGTGGTGGCGTGTCGGTTTCCACGTAGTGCCAGAACTGGCGCTCTAGCTCGATGAGGCGGGCGATCATCTGCTCATCCCGTTCGATGCGATGAATCTCCAGCGTTTGCCCGCCGAGCAGTACCGCCACATCGGCCGCTTGTTTACCGGTAACAGCGAGTTGGTGCATCACCTGTAACTGCACGTACTCCGGCACACCGTCTTGCCATAAACGCGCGCCGTTGATGCCGGCAGTTTTGCACTCGAGGATTTGCACGTCGTCAGTGCCGATGACCTCCCGATCCAGATTAGCCAGCATCCAGGGCAACTCAGGATCAGGGTGCTGCAACACGGCATTTACCCGGCGTACCTTGTGGCCGATGCGTTTGCTGTAATGCCAAGCAACCACAGGCTCTAACACGGTGCCCCAGTACAGCGGGCTTTGTTCATCTTGAGGATCGGCCTTGGGCAGGTCGGCATCACGACCGGTTTTCTCTAGCCACAACTCCAGTTGCGACTTGTAAGGGTTTAAGCCCACCGCAGCAGCGGCATCTGAACTGCCAATGCCTTGCTTACGAATGGCGAGCCAGTCTTCGCGTGGCAGCTCTTTGGTGCTGACTAGGCGCAGAGCGGGGCGGGGTTTACTGGGGTTAACAGGCTGTGACGTGGTTTTCATGCGAGATACCTATCGATGTGAAAACGCCCAACCAGCTCAAGGCTGGTCGGGCGCTTTGTGGGGTTAAAGTGGTAGTGATTTGGTGGGATGTACTTGGGGTATATCCCTATTGTTTTACGTGGGGATATACTTGCGGCATATCCCCTGGAGGTGTGAGATGGAACAAGGTGCAGTTTTTCAGAACAATCGCAGTCAAGCGGTGCGCTTGCCGAAAGCCGTTGCGTTACCTGAAGGGGTTAAACGGGTTGATGTGGTGGCTGTGGGCCGCACGCGGATCATTACTCCAGCCGGTGAAGCCTGGGATAGCTGGTTTGAGGGTGAAGGGGTTAGCGCTGATTTCATGGCTGAGCGAGAGCAACCGGCGGATCAAGAGCGGGATGCGTTCTAATGCTCAAATACATGCTGGATACCAACATCTGTATTTTCACTATCAAGAATCGCCCTGCGCAGGTGCGGGAGGCTTTTAAGCGTCACTCAGGGCAGCTATGCATCAGCACGGTCACCTTGATGGAGCTGATCTATGGAGCGGAAAAGTCATCGCAGCCAGAGCGCAATCTGGCCGATGTTGAGGGTTTTGCTGCGCGCCTTGAGGTGTTGCCTTACGACACTCAGGCCGCAGTGCACTCAGGGCAGCTGCGTGCTGAACTGGCCAAGCTGGGTAAGCCTATCGGCCCGTATGATCAAATGATCGCAGGGCATGCACGGGCTATGGGGCTGATTGTGGTCACTAATAATCTCCGTGAGTTTGAGCGGGTGCCCGGTTTACGGGTTGAAGATTGGGTAAACGCCTGAGAGATACCCTGTTATGCACTTTAACGCTTGAGCCCCCCGAGCAATCAGGGGGCTTGGCGTGATGGTGATTAAGCGACCAGCTTTAAGGCGTGATCCAAGGCACGCTGTTTGATCTGCGCCCCTTGGCCAAACCATGCTGAGTCCATGCGGTACTCGTTGCTGCGGGCGCGGCGTTGATGGTCGACGTACTCAGTGACGGCATTCAGCAAGCCCCAGGCGGTGCCGTTAGCGGACTCCATCTGACTGCCTAAGCCATTACCTTCATACAGCGCTTGTACTTTACGCAGTGCCCGTTCATTGGGTAGCTGCTCAGGCAGTTGCTGAGTAGGGTTGACCTCGCACAGTACGTTCATGAAATAGCCCAAGGCCTCGTGCCAATGCACCTTACGCTCAGCCAAATGGCGCATGCGGTACATAAAGTCGTCCCATTGCGAGACGGCGATACCCAGCTGACGCTTCACGGCTTTGGGTTCGAACTTGGTGTTGTGCGGCACCTTGACCGCATGGCTGACACCATCCAGCGCAATGCTCAGCGTGTTGTTACACACCACCCGCACCGTGGTCGGCGTGGCGGTAGTGGCTAACGTGCCGTCGCAGGAAGTGGCCAGTAGCAGATAACCATTTACCTGATCATTACCCTTGAGCGCTGCGCCTTGTCCGGTGCGTGCCAATGCCCAGAACTTGCGGCCACCTTTAAGCACGCCAGCGGTTTCAAGCTCATAGCCAGAGGCCTGAGTGAGATCGCGGTAAAACTCCAACACATCACGCGGCTGCACCGTGTGATAGCGCTGCGAGACCACTGACAGTGGGGCTTTGGTGTCTGAACGGTAGAGCACTTTCTGCTCGGGAAACGAATGAATACTGCCCAAGTGACCCACCGCATCGGCCTTGAAGTGCACAGGGCTTTCCAGAATCTGCCAATCCATACCGGCTTCACGTTGCCAGATTTCGATGGGCTGTTTACGAGTGAGTTGATTACCCAGACCGTGCCACGGCGTGGCGCCAGCATAGGCCATGGTTTCGACAAGATGTGCCATGAGAATGAATCCTTTAGGTGCACGCCGGCATACAGCGCTGCGTTAAGTGCAGCACCGGCGGGTTAATGTGTGAAGTGAAAGTAGAGTAGGGAGGGGTAGGTGCCGATCAGCTCGGCAAGTTGAAGCGATGACCGCAGGTAAGACACAGGTTGTTGGCGAGTACGTGCCGATCTAACGACTCGCCCAGTTGTGCGCCAAGCGCACAGCCGCCAACCCCACCGGCAAGACCACCGAGAATCGCCCCCGACAGCGTGCCCAGCGGCACGCCAATCGGGCCAGCTAAAGCGCCAATGGCGCCACCAGCCTTACCGCCAGCAAGCGCAGCACTAACACCGCGCGCAGCACCGCCAACGGTACCAATCGCGGCGCCAGCCTTCATGGCTTGATGGAAACACGCCACTCTGCGCGAGAGACAACGCGGACACTGCAATGACATAAGAAAACCTCTTGGGTGTGGATGTCATAGCAGTGATATGTGGCTGAGATTTTTTTGAATCGGATGGGTGCTTTGCAGCTGCGTAATCCCGAGTGAGACGGGCAGAAATCGGTCAGAAGCAGTCACTCAAAGGCGCATGAAGTTTTTGAGCTGTATTAAGTGTTTTGCCCCTCAGCGACACAAAACCCTGCACACACTCCTTCATGGGCAGCACCTCTGATGGGATGTTATACTCTTAGCATTCCTCTTTTCGCGACAGATGAGGGGGCGATATGGGAAGCCTGCCGAACGGTTTTCAGCTCTAGCTGCCAGCGCCCAGCTAAATTCAAGCTATCTATAAAGTTGAGAAATAAATTAAACACTTAATTGGCGGGCGACTTCCAGTGACAAAAAAATTCAAGCCTTCTCATCCGGATTATTTCGACCTAATAGTCGATATAAACTGGTCTAGCCCTACTCCATACGATGAGTTGGCCGGTCATGCAGATGACGACAGTGCATATTTTTACGCAGTTGTTGCCCATGAAAATGAACAATGGACACCTTATTACATAGGTCTTGTCTGGAGTCAGACTGCTTCAGTCAGACATAAAAATTCCGACCATAAATCCAGAAGGGAAAGACTCAAGAAGCTTTATCCTGACCTGGAATTTAAGGTGGCTCTAGGCGTTCCAGATCTTGATGTCAAAGATATAAAGAAAGGAGTTATTGAAAAGCTCGAAGGGCTTCTAATTTATAGTCAGTGGAATCCAAGGCTCGACAATACACTTAAAATCGAGCGCTTTTATTCAGATAAACACATATTGATAAGAAACACTGGATTTAATGCGCCATTCGACACTGAAATAGGATTTGGGGTTTTTGGAAAAAAATAATCGGCACCTGCAAGAATCTCTTGACTTACCGGTGTCTAGATTAATCCGGCTCACCAAGCGGCAAGAGAGGCGGTCACAAGGAGTCGATGGGGGCAGTGACATAACGGCAACTTAGGTCAAGTCGGCCCTTACAGTTCGACCATTAAGGTGTCTCCTTGGATTGCAGTTGCAAGGCCTGTTCAAGTCTTTGGCTGATTTCACCTGCTAGAGAGGCGGGGGAGCGAATCTGGATGGAGCCAGCATGGGACAGAATCCACCAGCGTAGCTCCCAGCTGTCATTCACAACTGCAGTTAGCCTAGCCCCATCCTCTTCCGGTGATAGACGCATGTCATTTGATAGTGGCGTCTCCTCTAGCAGGCGGCGCAGGCCATCGTTGACCCATGCTTCAATTTCTATCTTGGCGGGTGTGCCGAACTGCATCGCGCCGCTGGCAAGGTAGCCCGGCAGGTTGAAGTCGCTTGGCTTGTTTACCGCCATTGAGGTTTGCTCAGCTGCCCTGAATCTGTGAAGCGCGAACTGTCTTATGTCCTCGAACGGTTCTACGGTTGCCAGCAGGTAGGTGACCTGGCTGCGTTGCACCAGTGCTAGCGGATTGAGGGTGAAGTGATGCTGGCGGTCTTTGTGTGCGGCGTAATAGATGCACTTCAATTGAGTGCCGTGTAACAGCGCCTCCTGAGTTTCTTCAAGAATCTGTTCGCTGACACTGGGAGGAACAAGGGTCAACTCTGGCTGCACAATCGCTACCTTGTCGATCCAACTGGCTGACGGCACCTCTTCGCTTAGCGCCTGTAATTTCTGGCGGGCCTGCTGGAACCTAGGTTCCAGTGTGTTCATCATGTGGCAAGGAATGAGGTTGGTTAGATTTCCTTCCAGGAGTTGCAGAGTAAGGGCGTCGCTCAACGAAAGCCCTGGAAGCGCTGAAGCACTGCCTGGCATCCAGTGCCAACCATAGGGTGTGCCTTTGTCGTTGCGCTGCAGGGGAAATAGACTCGACAGCTCGATCAGGTCTCGCTCGACGGTCCGTTTGCTGGTTTCATGCCCTGCATCGCGGAGGCGTTGTTGAAGGTCGGCTGCAGTCAGACCTGGCTGTTTGCTGGGTAACAGCTTGAGCAGTTCCCACTGGCGAGCCAGTGTTCGGCGATAGGAGTTACTGGGCACCTGCACATCCCTTTTGCTGTGTACTGGCAGATGATGGCTTTGTGGTGGCTTCTAAGCAATTCAGGCTAGAGCTTTTGTTGCATGCGATACCAAGCATGCCAAATCCCATTTGTAATGCTCAGCCTCTCTGCTCCGGGCTTTTCATGCGAAGGATCCGGCGCTCTTGAGCTAGGAACACAAGCCAGGCAATCAACTCGGCGTAATTGATTTCTCCAACGGCCATCATGGCCTGGCGGGCTGCCTCTAGGCTGGCAGTCAGTGGGCTTAGTAATTCAGCGGTGACCAGACATTGCAGGCTGCCTGATCGGCTCACAGATGTGATTGGCTCCAGTAGGGCGTCGAACCCGTCCTGAAGTATCAGTAGTCGTGACAGCTTATTGAGTTGAGTTTGAATCTTGGCTGGCGGCTCAGTGGGGCCGAGGAAACCCGCCAGATTGATAATTTTCCGCCCCAGACGTTTGCTGCCAGCGGCATCCTGCAGTAGGGCTTCAAGATTCTCTTTGATTAAACGCTCCATACGGCGTGCTCCTGTCTGTTGTCAGATGAGCATGCGCTGTAAGGGCGACGTAATGTGTCGCGGGGCGCGGGCTATTCGATGAGCGCAATGCTCCAAGCGCCACTGCTGTAAATCGTGCCGGCGCGGGTCGTCTGCCATTCCCCTTAAAGCAGATCCTCTTCAGTGCGCTTTAGAGTGGCGTTGTAGCGGTAGCCCGCAGTGTCCTGCTCAATGGCGTAGGCATCATCTGCGGTTTGCAGCCCGTGGTACGTGACTCGGGCGCCATCATCCAGATATTCCACAACTATTGAACCATCACGAAGCAGCACATCACAGCGGTGAAGCGTCCCCTCGGTATGGCCTGTGTAGGTGCTGATCATTTCGGAGTTGGGGTAACGCATTGTGACTTTTTGCTCGGCCGGTGTGATGGTTAGCTCTTATTTGAGCGCCAATACGTGCACTTTCGCAATGAGGCGTTTTTGAGGTGGTGCCTGAGAGTCGTGCTGTTTAACGCCACCTCGACCCGACAGCGACACATTTTGTCGCGACTGAGCCGTATGCTGAGCCTCCGTCTAGTTTAGGTCTTGGAGATGATTCAAGTGGAAGAGTTTCAGGGCGATTCGCACTACATGACTGTCCGCAGTATCGATTTCGACACCTGTCGCATATCCCTACATACGGCATCTACTTGCGAACTGATACCTGAAGAATGCGACACTGGATCCGGCAGTGCCTGCTTGGTCATTGATGCCTCATTGGATTTTTCTGACATGGGAGATGACCGCAGCATTGAGCTGCATCAGGAGTCTCACAAGCTGATCAGTCAACTGGAGGGTAACTTTGAGGTGATCTATCCAGTGCTACCTGCGGAAATGTCGTTCGAAACGCGGCCTGAGCGTGTAATCTTCTACATCAGAGGGGCCCTAGTAGACGATGGTTTGATGGGGACTGGCTTAAATCATTTCTTGGGCGTCCTGAGTGAGTCCAGCTCTCGTCAGTTGCAGTGCGTGCTCATCAGTTGCCCGGAGCCCTGGTCCGTTCCTGAAGAGCAGATAAATAAACTGAGATTCCGCACGCTGTACGCCACCCTCTTTGGGGATGGCGATATGACATTAGGTCAATATGCCGATACAGCAGAGGTTCTGGAGACGCTAAATCCAGATCTGTCAGTAAGCTGGCTTAATATGAAGTTTCACGCCCGTTCCCAGGGAATGTTGCTGCTGCTTGGTGAGCCTGAGTGCTAGGTGAATCGAGAAAATGAGCTGAAAGCGGGAGGTGTTATGACTGCGTTGAATCAGATTATCGAGGCATTGAATGCCGCCCGCCATATCGTAGTTCTGACTGGCGCAGGTGTTTCGGCAGAAAGCGGGATTCCAACATTCCGCGATCCGCTCACGGGGCTCTGGCAGCGCTTCGACCCAATGGAGCTGGCCTGTGCTCAGGCCTTCCGCCGTAATCCTGCACTTGTCTGGGGGTGGTATGAATGGCGCCGTATGAAGGTTATGCAGCCCCAGCCGAACCCCGCTGTTGATGCCGATGCCAAATTACCCTTGGTGCCAACGCAAAACTGACCTACCTCGGATAGGCTAGAGTTCAACGCAGGCATCAGATCGAAAGGAATCAGACGGGGAATTGAAATCTCGGCAGCTGGGGCAATTCGGGGTCAGCTCCAACAGGTCATTCGGTGTTATGCCCATCGGCGTCTTCATAGGCAGCACGCTTTTTTCTTTGCTACGATATTCAAAGGTAATACCTTTAGATAACGGAGGGCTGACCATGGCCACTTCCATCAAAATTGACGACGAGCTGAAAGGGCGCATTCAGAATTTGGCCAACCTGCGCCAACGCTCATCTCACTGGATTATGCGTGAGGCGATCACCCAGTACGTCGAGCGTGAGGAGGCCCGTGAGAGCTTCAAACAAGAAGCGCTGGCATCTTGGGCTGCGTACCAGGAAACCGGCCAGCACTTGACCGGTCAGGAGGCTCGCACCTGGCTTGGTAGCTGGGGTACAGATGCAGAGGCAGAGCTACCCAAGTGCCACGACTGATTGTCACTGAAGGCGCGGCGATGGGCTTGGAGCGTTGCCGGCGACTCCTCTCCGATAAAGATCCGCAGGTCGCGCGGCGTGCTGCACAGGCAATTGAGCACCAATTCGCTCGATTGGAGGAAAGCCCGGAAGTAGGGCGTCCATTTCCAGATCTGCCAGAGCTGCGTGAGCTCATCATCGAGTTTGGTGGCTCAGGGTTCGTCACTCTTTACCGTTATGAGCGCGCAGATGACACCGCCTATGTCTTGGCCTTTTGTCATCAAAAAGAAGCTGGCTACTGAGGCTGGGCAGCAGCTGTCGGGCTCCCGGAAAGAATCGACTCTAACTTTTCTCCCAACAAGCTCCAGGCTTCGGTTTTTTCCTTGGCGTAATCGTGGTGCAGATAATGTCGACGAACCTTCGAGCCGCCCAGCAGATGGTTCTGGCAGCGGTCGATTATTTCCAGCGTTACACCCAGCTCCTGCATCATGGTAGCGCCCGTGCGGCGCAGGTCATGCGGGGTCCATTCACCCTTGGTTCCCTTGCTCAGTACCAGTGAGTCGTCATGATGCCGGCCGGCCAGTGGCTTGCTTCGGTTTTTGAATCGACACTGGCGGTCTCCGATGAGCTTGCTGACAGTCTTGGTGTCAACGTGGCTTCGACCATCCTTGCTGGGGAAGCAGAACGGCGTATCGCCGGTTTCATTTTGAAGGCGTTTGAACTGCGCAATTGAAAACGCTGACAGGAACACGTGGTGATCTTGGCGCTTGCCTTTATGACCTTTGGTGGCCTCGGCCGGGATGAACCAGGTGCCTTTCTCCAGATCCAAGAAGCGCCATTCGGCTTTAAGCAGCTCGCCGATTCGGCAGAGGGTGCTCAGACAAATCCACAGCGCGCACTGGACGCGCGTGTTGACCGGGCGAATACCTGAATACTTTTGTCCAGCAGGAAGCTCGTCGTAGTCTTTCTCCAGGCGTTCGAGGATGTCACTCAGTTCTCGAATCTCGTCAGGGGAGAGCAGTCGATCCCGCTGTTCTTCGTAGTCATGGTCGAGCAACTTGTTGACGTCTATCAGGTCGGCAGGATTGCCGTCAGCCATCAGGCCACGCCAAGGTTTGCGTTTCTCGGCCCAGCGCAGCATCTGGCCGATGTCTTTGCTGCGAATGACCACGGTGCGATTAAGGCCACGAGATTTGACCGATCGCAGGACGGCGAGCAGATCCTTCTCGGTCAGGTTGCGCAGCGGCTTCTTGCCAATCAGCGGCAGTACGTCCTTCTTGAAGCTGCGGACCAGCTCGGCATTGTCGTCCTGGCGGGAAACGCCGTCGCTTATCCATTCATCAAACAGATCGGACACTGTCTTGTTTTCTGCGGCTTCACGCTCTGCTTCAGCAATTGTGGTGGCGATTGCCGCTTGCGCCTCGATCCGTGCTGCTTTGGCGGCAAGGGTAGGGTGCAGACCTTTGGTGACGAGTACCCGGGCTTCGTCCCGTTCAGACCGAATTTGCGCCAAGCTTTTCTTCGGCCAACTACCCAAGCGCTTCCTGGTCCGCGCTCCATCCAGCTTGAATTCATAGCTGAACTGCACCGTGATTCCGCGAACCCCGGCGCGCACCTCGGCAACCAATCCTCCATCCTCACGGAAGACCTTGCCGTCATCTTGGGCTGTCAGTGCCTCTAATTGCTTAATCGTAACCTTGGACACTCTCTACCCCTAGTACAATTCCTCGCGCCCGAATTTTGTGCCACTTTTGTGCCACCGAATTGCATAGCTGGTGGTGGACGTCATTGGACGCGGGTGGATGTAAGATTAGCCTGTAAGCCCCGTACTTACTAGGTTTTAGCCTTTCCACTAGTGTCCGATAGGATCTATGGAAATCCACTAAATAAGCGCATGGGGTGCAAGGGGTCGAGTGTTCGAATCACTCCGTCCCGACCAAAAAAACCTAGAAAATCCAGCCACTTAACGGTGACTGGATTTTTTTATGCCTGTAGGTTTTTGATGCTAGTGCTATTTTTATCTTTCTGGTTGCCAATTGGTTGCCAATTGAGATTGGCTAGGCTGTGAGGGCTTCCTGAATCGCCCCGGATTTCCTAGACACTTTCCAGGCTCAGTAAATGTTGCCTTTC
>JAYNRF010000041.1:0-15033 GCA_038114645.1 Pseudomonadaceae bacterium
TACGGTGGGATTCAGAGCTTACGTTGGTTTTTGGTTCCATTGCTCCCCAAACCCCATGATTCGGCTCGGACTTCAGACTGGACTGCGCCGGGAGGAAATCGCCTCTTTCCCGCTTGCCTACATCTTCGATCCGGATAAAGCCGGTAGGCGCGAGCGCAACATCCGGATTCACCTCGATCCTCACGATGGCCATGGCATGCGCACCAAGGGCAGCAAGCCGCGCGACATCTACATAAGTCGCCGCTTCCTCGCCGATTTGCATCGCTACGTAGTGCAGGTTCGCGGTGAGCGGGCCTCATTGAACCGCACCCAGCACGAGCCGCTGTTCCTGAACCAGTTTGGTGAACCCTTCGCCGATGATGGCAAGCGCATTGAGCGTATCGTCCGGGAAACCGGCAAGCGGGCCGGTATCAGAGTCCATACGCACATGCTGCGCCACACCTACGCCACCCATACCCTGGTCGCGCTTCAGCGCAACCGAGGCAGCGTGGAGCCGCTGGTGTTCTTGCAGCGGCAGCTCGGCCATAGCTCGATCCAGACGACGATGGTGTACCTGCACCTGGTCAACGAACTGGCCGACGACGCGGTGCTGGCCTACGACGATGAGTTGAACGAAGGGTTGGGATCGGTCTGATGGGCAAACGTAAGGTATTCAACAGGACCGACCTCAGCGTCCCGCAGGTCGAACACAGCCGCGACTCGGCGGGTCGTGTCGTCGTTCTCCCCGAGGCGATTCCGCCGGCCACGACTACGGTCGCCTTCGGGCGCAATGCCACGCGCTCCCGGGGCTTCGACTTCGCACCCTGGTACGGCACGGGCATCGATCCGATCACCTACGCCTGCCAGCGGCAGATTGAGCGCTTCCTGGCCCGGCAGGACGGCGGGCTCGAGGCCAGTTCCGTAGCGAGCATCTGTAAAGGTGGTTTACGTCACTTCCTCAACTACATAGTGCTGCGCGCAACCGCACTCAGGCGCGGGCTGACCCTGGACGACATTGATCGCGCCGTAATTGACGGGTTTCTTGGCCACCTCGCCGGACTGGGCATAACCACCCTTAGCCAGAGGAGCCAC
Source organism: Pseudomonadaceae bacterium (assembly GCA_038114645.1). Classification (GTDB taxonomy): domain Bacteria; phylum Pseudomonadota; class Gammaproteobacteria; order Pseudomonadales; family Pseudomonadaceae; genus Halopseudomonas. The sequence continues at coordinate 1,072 of JAYNRF010000041.1, forward strand.
TACACCAGCACGAAGTCCGTCCTTCACGCGTTGGGCCAGCGTGGGCTAATTTCTCTGGTCACCACAGGGGACGATGCGACTTTTCCACCAAACCCGTTCCCGAACAGCAGCGGAAAGAGTAAAGGCGAAACGCCGCTGCCGAAGCGTCAGCGGCAGGCGTTCACCACCGCGCTCAGGCAAGCGGTCATGCCGATCTGGCACGACGACGCCCCGGTAACCGGCGAGTTGTTGGCTTATGCCCTGCTGACCGTAGCGCTGCACACCGGGCGCAATTCCACGCCGCTGCTGGAGATGGAGCGCGATTGCCTGCGCGCTCATCCCAAGGATAATAGCGTATTCCTGGTCCTTTGGAAGCGCCGTGGGCACACCAGCCACAAGGTGGCGCTGCGCGCCGAGAGCACGGCTGCACACCTGTTGGAGTCCACGCCAACCGTCAAGACCAATGTCGAGCGCCTGATTCGGCGCGTCCTTGCCCACAGCGAACCGCTGCGTGCGGAGGCCTCGGACGACCTCAAGGAGCGTGTGTGGCTGTATCGCGTGCACCGCGGCCCAGGGCGCGGCAGCGTCATTGCACTGAATGATGGGACGTTGAAGTTGGCGATCAAGAAACTCGTGGCCGACCACGCGCTCACCGATATCGACGGCCAGCCGCTACGCATCAACGTCTCTCGCCTACGCAAAACGTTCGCCAACCGAATTTTCGAGTTACTAGCGGGCGACCTGGTGACCACGGCCATCGCGCTTGGCAACACGCCCCAGGTGGCCGAGCGAAATTATTTGGCACCTAGCGGAGACGCGAGGCGCAACTGGCGATTTATGGGCGAGATACTGGTTCAAGAGCTACTGACCCGCACCATCGGCGCGACCTACCAGACCACCCCAATGGGGCGCTGTGGCGACCCGGTGAACGGCCAGTACGCACCGAAACGTGAAGGGACAGCGTGTTTCTCGTTCCTCAACTGTCTGCGCTGCAAGCATTACGCGGTGACGGGGGAAGATTTGCACCGCCTATTCAGCTTCTACTTCCGCGTATTCGCGGAGCGTACGCGCATGGATAAGCGGCGCTGGACGCGGGAATACGCGCACATTCCTCGATTGATTGACGACTATATCGTGGCAGAGGGGCTGCGACGCGGGACCTTCAAGCCGGCGGCCGTCGAAGCTGCCCGAGAGCGTGCGCACCGCGAGCCGCACCCGTTCTGGTCGTCCGATGTGGTGGAGAAGTTGGAGATCTTTGCATGAGCGACAACAACGTGGTCATGCTGCCTTGGGCGAGCATCGAGTCACGGCCGGGGGATGTACGCGGGCTGCCCGAGAGCGACCGCGACGCGCTCATCGTGAGCGCCATCCAAGTCGATGGACACTGGGTCATCCTCAGCCGCTATGGCGACGACATTTGGCAGTTGGACGGCTTTACCAACAACGTGCCAGACAACTTGCGGCACCAAGACTTCAGTCGCGTGCCCGCTGCGTTTAAGGAGGTGATGAAGGCCCTGCTGTACCGCTACCTGCGGCGCGGTCGCGCGGGGCAGAAGCGGCCCAAAGCGAGCACTTTGCGCAATTTTTTTGAGAATGCGCTGCCCTTCCTACGGCATCTAAACGCGCTCAAACTCAGCTACTTCGGCGCGGTGACTCCCATGGTTTGCGCGAACTACGTTACCGAGTGTCGAGCGCACCGGCAGACGCGCCGAAGCCGGGGCAAGCCGCTGTCCCAGAGCGCCCTTGAGCGTCGCTTCATGGCGGTCGAGGCGCTTCATGAACTGAGCCAGTACACCCACGACCCGATCCCTCAGCATCCTTGGCCCGATACCTCGGCGAATGCGATGGCCGGCAGCTGGGCGGTCCGCAAGCAGGGCGGCAAAACACCTCTGATGCCGGATGAGGTGTTCTGCACCCTGTTCGAGAGGGCCTATGAGCAGGTTCAGCACGGTAAGGCCCTACTCGATTTGCGCGACACCCTCAATGCCGTCGCCACAGAGCGAAGAAGACAGGTTACTAGAACAGTCATAGAGGCTAAAAACCGCCACCTCACCGCTTTGGGTTGGGAAGGCGGCCTGAGGGCGTTCAACCAGGCGATCCTTGATCTACGAACCGCCTGCTACATCGTGCTGGCCAGCACCTCCGGTTGCCGCAACCACGAACTGGCCAACGTTCGGTCGGGTGCGCACCACCGCACCGAGGACGACGAGGGCACGATCTATCACTGGCTGCGTTCCAGGTCGGATAAGACCGACACTGGGGTCCACGACTGGATGATCCCCGAGGTCGCCGTGCACGTGTTACGCCTGATGGAGCGCTGGGCCGAGCCGTATCAGGCCATGATCGCCGCCGAGATCGCCGAGCGGCGAAGGGTCAACCCGCGCGACCCAGAAATCGCCAAGGCGCATAAGCATCAGCATCAGCATGCGCTCTTTCTCGGGGTGAGCCCTGCAAAGGGTAATCAGGTTCGCACCCTGTCGGGCATCGCATGGAACGATGCCCTCAAGGCGTTCGCGCAGGGCGGCGGGCTGGACTGGAACCTCGCCAGCCATCAATTCCGCCGCAAATTCGCCAACTACGCGGCGCACAGCCAGTTCGGCGACCTGCGCTACCTGCGCGAGCACTATGCGCACTGGTCCATGGACATGACGCTGGGCTACGCCATGGACCAGGACTGGGGCCAGCACCTCGACATCGAGTTGTACAACGACATCCAAGCAGAACTCGAAGACATCAAGTTCGGCGTCGTTGACACCTGGATGGGGGACGAACCGCTGGCCGGAGGCTACGGTCGCTCGATCAAACGCTGGCGGCGCGATCCGGCGAACCTTGCCATCTTCAAGAGCCATGCCTCGATGGTGACCTCAATTGCCGAAAGCACCACGATCCGCAGCAATGGCCACGCCTGGTGTACCGCCAGCGACGACCGTTGCGTCGGCAACACCCTGGAGCGGACGCGCTGCGGCGACTGCAACAACGCCGTGATTGGGCGCGGCCACGTTGGCATATACCAGCGTCTCTACGACAACCTGAAGGGGTTGCTGGATTGCAACGACATTGGTGACGGTGGCCGCCAGCGCATCTTGCGCGACCTGGGGCGCTGCCGTGACGTGCTTGTGCAGCTTGGATACGACCCGGAGGCGAACGTAGCATGACGACCATACGCAAGCCCTCGGACGCCCGCGAGCGGGATTTGCAACTCGCGCTCGCCCGCATCCAGCGTGGTCGGGCACATACCGGGGAAACCAAGGTCACTATCGCCGCTGTGGCGCGCGAGGCGGGCGTTTCGACAGCGCTGATCCACAACCACTACCCCATAATCGCCGAGGCGATCCGCGATGCTCAGGGGCGCTCTAGTCGCGCCCAACGCGATGTGAAGCACCAAGATCTCCGTGCGGAGCGTGAGAAGAATCGCGCGCTTCGCAAGGAGATAGAGGAACTGCGCGCCAAGGTCGCCCGCCTCGCCTCTATCAACGAGGTTTTGATAGCCGAGAACCGAGTTCTACAGGCAAAGCAGAGCGACTCCAAGGTGGTCGATCTGGTCCCGTGCATACTCTGACGTAATCCCGACAGCAGTCATGCTCTAAACCCGCTACTGATAATGCTCCAATGGCTCCGCCAATTATGCGCTGTCCGCCGGCCGGGATCGGCCAGAGGATAGCGGCTCACGTCGCCGGCTCGAAGCTATTACAGACCGCACAGGTGCGCCCATGCTACTGCTCCCCATAGAAATGTTTAACGAACGAGGGACGGAAACTTTGGTGGCAGGCTAGGCAGCTTTGCTGTGTTTTGGCGAAGGCCACGATGACTGCTTGGCCGTCACTCCGCTTAGCAGCTTCACCCATGGCAGTCGCGGCATCATGCACCCTTCCATCAAAGCCTCGAAACTTTCCGGCTTCTGCTCCAAGCCAGGCGAGAATGCGCATCTTTTCCGAAATAGGTGGCTCGGCATGCTTGGCAATTCTTGGTGCCAACTCGGCAACCAATGACCAATCTTCTTTGGAGATCGCGCCCGTGACGGCTTGCATATCATGGTCAAGTCTTTTCATTATGGTCCGAAGCCCCATTGGCTTTGCCGTCTCTACGGACTGCGCACCAAGTGACGTGGCGAAGGTTGCCAAAATCACGGAAAGCGAGACGGCGAAGAACGATCCTAGTTTTAAGGGCTGACTCACGAGTTTCTCCGTTGATGTTGTTGATGAAGACTTTGGGTCTGACGAACGGTTGCTATGTTCGTGCAAGAAGCATCCAGGCTTGGGAAGCTCGATGTCTTCGTACGCAAGGCGCTACGTTGACAACTCGCGCATGGTGGAGAGGCGCGAAATCCTTGAGATGTTCATCGCCCATTCGCTAAACAATCCAGCCAACGCAGCGCTTAGCCATCCTCGGGCACCGTGGCGAGCCAGCTGACTTGCTGCTGCACAGCCATGGACTCGCCCCAGCCACCCCCAAGGGCCTTGTACAGCGCCACCAATTGCACGGCGGCGTTGGTATGCGCCCGCGCGGCTGCGGTTTCGGCCTCGTGCAGGCTGCGCTGGGCTGCCAGCAGTTCGACCAGGGCGATGTCGCCCGCGGCGTAGCGGGCCTTGGCGTGGCCGTAGCTCACGCGCGTGGCATCCAGTGCCATGCCGCGGCGCTCCAGTGTGTCCAGCCCGCCGTGATAGTCGCCCAGCGCGCGCTCGGCATCGCCCAGCGCCGCCAGCACCGCCTGCTCGTAGGCCAGCGCAGCCTGCCGCTCGGCTGCCTCGCGTGCCCGAATTTCGGCTCGCACGCGGCCACCGTCGAACAGGCGCCAGGAAATCAGCGGCAGGATGGAAAAACGCGAGCTGGATGCATCGAACCAATTGCCCGTACTGAGCGCCTGGAACCCGCCGCCGACACCGATGGAGAGTTTGGGGAACAACTCGGCTGTGGCCACGCCGATGTCGGCAGAATTCGCTGCCAGGCGACGTTCCGCAGCCAGCACGTCAGGGCGTCGGCGCAGCATATCTGCGCGCTCGCCCACCGGCAGCGCCCGCAGCGTGCTCGGCGTCAAGGGGCCATCAAGCAGTGCCAGCTCCCGCTCCGGCGGTGCGCCCAGCAGCACGCCCAGGCTGAGCACCGCGGCGCGCTGGCGCGCCTGGATATCCGGGATAAGCGCGTTGGCTGCTGTCCATTGGGCGTACGCCGCCTCCACGTCGGCGGCCGACGCGTCGCCCAGCGCATGCCGCAGGCGCACCAATTCCAAGGTCTGCTGCAGCGTATCTAGCGTGGCCTGTTGTGTGTGCAACTCGTAGCGGGCGCCGGCGGCGGTGAACCAGGTGCGCGCGACCTCGGCCACGATGCGCATGCGTACGCCCTGTGCCTCGGCTTCGGTCGCCTCCAGGCGGGCGCTGGCGCCTTCCATGGCGCGCCGCTTGGCCCCAAACAAATCGGCTTCCCAGGCCGCGTCGAAGCCCGCATCGTAGATGGTCTGCGTGGCGTCAAGACCGGGGATGGAGCCGATGGGCAAGGGGCCGTTCTCGCTTTGACGGCGCCGGTTGACGCTCGTGCCAGCGCCGACGGTGGGCAATGCCTCGCCGGCCACGCGATCGCGCAGGGCGCGTGCCTCATCGATGCGTGCCGCAGCCTGGCGCAGATCCAGGTTCTGTGCCAGCGCCATGGCCATCAGGCGGTCGAGGATCGGATCGTCCAGTGCAGACCACCAGTGGCTCAAGTCTGCGGACTGGGATTCGCTTGCCAACGGCAAGGTCCAGCCGCTGCCGACGTCGACCGGCGGCGGCTCGCGGTAGTCGGGGCCCACGGTCGCACAGGCAGTCAGCAGCACGCAGGACAGGGCCAGCGCGAGCGGACGCACGCGCCCTGGGGTCAGGCCGGTGACGGTTGCGCGAAGAAAGGGAGTGCGGGTCTTGGATTTCATTGCAGGCGTCCTCGGACGAATACGGTGGCCATCGTCAGCGTGGCAAGGGCGATGACCGCCAGCGGCCACAGGCTGGCGAGAATGTCACCGGGCGGCATAGCCTTGAGAAAGCTGCCTTCGACGATGATGAGGAAGTGGGTTAGCGGAATGGCCTGGGCCAGCCATTGCAGGACGACAGGCATGTTTTCCACAGGCGTCGCAAAGCCGGACATCAGCACCGCCGGCACGCCGATGGCGAACGCACCCAGGATGGCCTGCTGCTGGGTCATGCTGACCGCGGAAATCATCAGGCCGATGCCGACCACCGACAGGATGAACAGCACCAGGCTGGCGAGCAGAAGTGCAAACGAGCCAGTAAACGGGATGCCGAACAGGAATACGCCTGCGCTGATCATGAACAGGCCCAGCACGGTGCCAATTGCGAGTGCCGGCAGTGATTTGGAAATGATGATTTCCGGCGTTGAAGTGGGCGACACCAGCAATTGGTCGAAGGTGCCAAGCTCGCGTTCGCGTGCAATCGACAGCGAGGTGATGAGCAGCGCGCTGAACAGCGCCAGGATGCCCGTGAGGCCGGGCACGATGAACCAGCGGTAGACCAGATTCGGGTTGAACCAGTGGCGCACGACCACTGGCGTCGGTGCCTGGGCGTCGGGCACGACCTCAGCGCCGACATCAGCGGCGATGGTAGACAGATAGGCCACGGTGATCTGCCCCGAGTTGCTGCGCCGGCCATCGACCAGTACCTGGGCGCGGCCACTTTCGCCGGCAGCGATGGAGCGCGAGAAATCCACCGGGATGGCGAGCGCGGCGATCACCTCGCCACGGTCGATCAGCTCGTGCAGCTGCTGCTGGCTGTCGACATGCCGGACGTGGGTGATGAAGCGCGCGCTGTCCAGGCGCTGTTCCAACTCGTGCGACCAGCGCCCCGCATCCTGATCGTAGACGGCGATATCGACGTTGCGCACTTCCAGCGTCGCAGCAAAGGCGAACACCAGCAACTGCAGGATCGGCGGCACGAACACCACCATGCGGCTGCGCGGGTCGCGCAGGACGCTGAGCACTTCCTTGATGAACTGGGCGCGCAGGCGGGTGAACGAGAATGCGGAAGTCAACATCGCGTCACTCCAGGTTCTTGCGCGTGGCGCGCTTGGCGATCACGAAGAACAGCACCCCGATCGCCGCCATGGCCGCAAGGTTGGGCAGGAACACGGCCCAGATGTCGCCGGCCAGGAACACCGTCTTCAGCGAATCGACGAAGTAACGCGCCGGAACCAGCCGGGTGATGGCCTGGATTGGCGCGGGCATCGCGTCGATCTCATATAGAAAGCCCGACAGCATGAAAGCCGGCAGAAAACCCGTGAACAGCGCGATCTGCGCGGCCAGGAACTGGTTGCGTGCCAATGAGGAAATCAGCAGACCCTGACCCAGCGCCGGTACCATGAATACCGCCGACAGCAGTAGCAGCGCCGCCAGCGAGCCTCGCATCGGCACGCCGAACACGAACACCGCCAGCGCCGCCGCACCCAGTGTGGATAGCATGCCGAGCACGAAATACGGCAGCAGCTTGCCGATCAGGATTTCGGCCACCGAGGCGGGCGTGGACAGCACCGCCTCCATGGTGCCGCGCTCCCATTCGCGCGCCACCACCAGTGCAGTCAGCATGGTGCCGATGATGGTCATGACGATGGCGATGGCGCCGGGAATCAGTGCGCGGCGGCTTTCCAGTTCGGGGTTGAACCAGTAGCGCGGCTCCAGCACGATGGACTGCTCCGGTGCTGCAACGTCCAGCCCGGCACGCCAGGACTGCACCACGCCGCGGGCGTAATTTTCGACATAATTGGCCGTATTGGGGTAAGAGCCATCGGTGATGATCTGTACCAGCGGCTCGCTGCCACGCTGGGCCAGGCGCTGCTCGAAATCCTGCGGGATGACCACATAGCCGCGCAACTCGCCGGACACCAGCTTGTCGGCCACCTCCCGGCGATCATGGGCAAAGCTCGCATCGAGATAGTCGGTGGCGGAAAAGGCTGCCGCCAGCGCCTGGGCCGACGCCCCCTGCGACTCCAGCACCACTCCGACGCGGACATCCTTCGCATCCAGCGACACCGCATAGGCGAACAACAGCAACAACACCACCGGCAGCACGAACGCGATCAGAAGCGTCGAGGGGTCGCGCAGCGCCTGGTAGCTTTCCTTGGTGACCAAGGCCATTAAGCGCCGCAAATCAAAATGGCGCAGGTCGGTCTGCAGTGGTCCATTCCCGTCTTTGTTCTTTGTGGTGCCGCTCATGTGGCGGCCTCCAGCGCGTGGTCTGACGACTCCACCAGATGAATGAAGGCGTCCTCCATCGTCGGGTCTGGCCGTTCTGGGCTGATCGCCGAACGCTTGAGCGCGTCGGGCGTATCCAGCGCAATCAGTTGCGCACGCGACAGTATGGCCACACGATCGCAGTATTCGGCCTCGTCCATGAAATGGGTGGTGACCATGATGGTCACGCCCTTGCGGGCCAGCCCATTGATGTGGGTCCAGAATTCGCGCCGGGTGATGGGATCCACCCCTGAAGTGGGTTCATCCAGAAACAGCACCGGGGGCCTGTGCATGAGCGAGCAGGCCAAGGCCAGGCGCTGCTTATGTCCCAGCGGCAGGGAATCGGGCGTGGCTGACAGCCAGTTGCCCAAATCGAAGGTTTCGATCATCTCGGCGATGCGCTCGCGCCGCGTGCTCCCGTCCAGCTGGTACACCCCGGCCGAGAACTCCAAGTTCTGTTGCACCGACAGCAGTCCATAAAGCGAAAACTTCTGCGCCATGTAGCCGAGCCGGCTCTTGGCTGCGCCGGTGGCGCGGCGCAGATCATGGCCCACCACATGCGCTTCGCCAGCAGAGGGTTTTAACAGGCCGCACAGCATCTTGAAGGTGGTGGACTTGCCGGCGCCGTTGGGGCCGAGCAGGCCGAAGATTTCGCCCTTTTGAACCTCGAAGCTGACGTTGTCGGTGGCGGTGAACTCGCCGAAGCGCTTGGTGAGGTTTCGGCACGACACGGCAATGTCGGAACCCAGCTCAACCGGCGACAGACGCTCGGCCAGCGTCGAAGTGCCGCCGGGGCCGCCACCGAGCAGATCGATGAAGGCGTCTTCGAAGCGCGCAGGCACCTGCACCAGCCGCACCTGCGCCTGATCGGAAAGAGCTTGGACCTGTCCCGTGTCTGCGCCCTCGCGCAACACCACGCGTACGCCGGCGCCCTGGATCACGCCATCGCTCACGCTGGGCAGGTCGAGTGCCTCGGTCAGAACCTTCCGACGCTCAGCACCGACGTCTTCCAGACGGAAGCTGCGGCCTTCGAGCTGCGCGGTCAGTGCTTGCGGCGGACCATCGAACAGGAGCTGCCCCTGGTTCAGCAACAGCACGCTCTCGCAGCGCTCGGCCTCGTCGAGATAGGCGGTGGACCAGACCACGGCCATGCCCTCATCGGTCAGCGCCTGCACCATGCGCCACAAATCCTGGCGGCTGACCGGGTCGACACCCACGCCGGGCTCGTCCAGCAGCAGCACCTTGGGCCGCGCCATCAGCGCACAGGCAAGGCCCAGCTTCTGCTTCATGCCGCCGGAGAGCTTGCCGGCCAAGCGCTTGGTAAAGGGGCCTAGCCGCGTGAACTCCAACAGCTCGGCAAACAGATCGGCGTTGCGATCGGCATCCATGCCGCGCAACTGCGCATACAGGCGCATGTTCTCCATCACCGACAGGTCTTCGTACAGACCAAAGCGTTGCGGCATGTAGCCGCTGGCGACGTGAATGGCGTCGTTGTTCTTCACCACGTCATAGCCGGCCAAGGTGACGTGGCCGGCGTTCGGCACCAAGAGGCCGGTCAGAATCCGCATCAGCGTCGTCTTGCCGGCGCCGTCGGGGCCGACCAGCCCCGTCAGCCGCCCATAGTGGATGCGCGCGTTCAAGCCCCGCAGGGCTTTTACGTCGCCGAAATGCTTGTCTACGCCTTCGATGACGACGGCTGCGTCTTCGCCCGCATCAGCAGGCGCGGCGGCGATGGCGGGGCGTGCCTGCATTTCAACGCTCCCCCGCCGGGATAATAGTACTGGCTTTCGCATCGACCTCGATCGTCACCGGCATACCCTGCCGCAAGGCACCGTCGCTGTCGGCAGCGTCGATGACGATGCGCAGGCGGTACACCAGATCCGTGCGCAAATCCGTCGTCTCCACCGTCTTGGGGGTGAATTCGGCGCGTGGCGAGATGAAGCCGATCTGGCCGCGATAGACCTTCTCCGATGAATCGCTTTTGACGCGCACCACAGTGCCGGGTGCGATGCGCCCCAAGTCCGACTCGCCCACGTAGGCGCGCACGTAAACCGGCTTGTCCAGACTCAGGCTATAGACCGCGTTCTGGCTTGCAACCATGCTGCCGGGCTCACGCACCCGTGCGATGACGGTTCCGCTACTGGGCGCCATCAATTCGGTGTCCGCCAGGGCTGTTGTGGCTTGCGCTACGGCAGCCTGCGCAGCCGCAAGGCGAGCCTCTGCCGCGGCGATGTCTTCCTTGCGAAAGCCTTCGGATGCTTGCGACAGGGCCGCCTTGGCTGCTTCGACGCCAGCGGCTGCCTGGTCTCGTGCCGTGCGGGCGGCATCGACCGTACGCTGGCTGCTGGCGCCCGATGCCAGCAGGCCACTCTGGCGCTGGAAATTGCGCTCGGTCTCGGTGGCGAGCGCCTGTGCCTGCCTTAGGGCCTCGCGCGCCTGGGTGATCTCCTGCGGCCGCAGGCCGCGGCGCAGCTTGACCAGTTCCGCCTTCGCCACCTGTACCTGGGCCTGCGCCGCCGCAAGGGCTTCCCGATAGGGTTGCGCGTCAAGCGTCGCCATGCGTTCGCCGGCGCGAACGGTATCGCCCTCTTCGAAAGCCATTTGCATCACGCGCCCGGGCTGACGGAAGGCCAGTTGCACCTCGCGGATGTCGACGTTGCCATACAAGAGCAACTGACTGTCAGCAGTACCGGCGCGCTGCAGCCAGAAGAATGCGAAACCGCCGGCAATCGCGAAGAGGGCTGCAACGATGATCGTACGTCTGGCTTTGTTGGAAAAACCGTTGGTCTTCATCGCCCGGCCTCCGGTTGGCTGATACCGCGGCGGTAGATGGCGAACACGCCCGCTGCGTCACGGCGGATGCGCGCTACATCGCCCGCAAGCAATGACTGCATTACCAGCCCTTGAATTGTGCCGATGAACAAGACGGCGGCCGCGTCCACATCCAGTTCTGAATACAGCTCGCCTCGCGCCTTGCCGGCTTCGAGCAGTCGACGCAACCGCTCGCCATATTGACGGGTCAATGTCTGCACCATTTTCTTGGGTAGAGACTCTCCCGGTCGCTGCAATTCTCCGAAGAGCATCCTCGGCACACCCGGGTGTTCGGCCACGAAGTCAATGTGCGTCTTGAAGATCGCCTCAAGGGCTGCGAGCGGCGACGTAGCGCCTTCTGCGGCCTTGTCCACCCGAGCCAGCAGGCGCTCCGTGACCCAGGACATCACCGCCTGCAGTATGGCGTCCTTATTCGGGAAGTGACGAAACAGTGCGCCCTGGGTTAGCCCCATGCGCTGCGCGATGGCAGTGGTTGTGATGTCGCTGGGATTCCGTTCGGCAGCCAGGTCGACGACTGCCTCGATGGTGGCCACACGCCGCTCATCGGCTGGTAGATGCTTAGGGTGTCCGCTCATCACTTGCGCTTCCAGAAGTAAGTAATCAGTTACTAGCTTATCACAACGCAGGCACGCCGCAAGAGGAAACGCTCGAAAGGAGATCACGATGAGCCGCAGAATAACTATCGGGCGGCTGGCAATGGCTGTCGCTATGCACGGTCAAGCCTGGACTGCCCAGCCATCCAAGCCTTTATCGACTCAATTCCCAGTAGATCGCCGGACATAGGTCTCCGGGCTGACATGCCCAGAGTGCTGTCTGGCTTCGCGCTCGGCTGAAATCAGCCCGCAGCATGTGGTATGCCGGAATAGAACCGCAGCGCGTTCCTGGCGACACGTGAAGCACCCAAGCAACATTCAGGACGCCGTGAAAAGGGGGGCAAATTAGATTATTCAGCTAATGAATTGGCTGCTTCTGGCCGGTTTCTGCCTGCCGCAGCCGGCTTCCTTCATCGACTGCTGCCGATGAAGGAAGCAGTATTTCGAGTGGCGCCATGCAGATCCTTGCCATTGGCTGGATTCAGTAGAATACGGAACTCGAAAAATCTATAAATAGTTACTAACAGTAAAGAATTGAATTGTAAGAATAAAATCAGTACTAACGGTTAGTAAGGGTCCGGATCTGTGGCAGTCGATCAGTGCGTAGCTCTTATTCATGCCTTGTCACTGGTGCTGTACCAGCGAATGCTGTTGCGCACCACGCCCCAGATCAGCAGTTCATCGCCCTCAAGAATGTAGCGGGGGGCGTAATCGGGGTTTTCCGATAGCAGGATGATTTGATGGCGCTGGCGATGCAGGCGTTTGACGAACACTTCTCCATTCACTGCCGCAACCACAATGTCGCCATGACCGGCATTCAGCGCACGACTGACCACCAGCACGTCCCCGTCATGAATACCGGCTCCAGTCATGCTGTTGCCTGACACCCTGACCAGGTACGTATGTGGCGCATGCACATCCAGCAGCGTGTCGAGAGACAGCTTCTGTTCCATGTGATCGAGTGCAGGACTGGGAAAGCCAGCCGGCACCGAAGCGTCGAACCGACTGATCAGGTGGGTTGATGGCGTGAGCGTGGCGACGAAGGTGGCGTTTGACATACCGAGAACCAAAAGCTGGATATAGATACAGTATTACGGCTTTGGCCCTCTGCTCAAGCGCTAATTTGTTTCAGCGCGGCGGTTGGCTTCCTGCTCGCGTCTTCTGCGCTAAATAGCACTCAGAGTCGGGCGTTGAGAGGGCAGGTTTTGTTTGTGCGGGCTCACGCCGTACTGAATTTGGATGCCGAACTGCTGAATGCAGATTGGCAGCGGGATACGTGGATCGGCTTGAGGCTACATTCTCGGCCGCGGCTAGAGCAAGCGAGCAACATCCTGCGCGAGAGTGAGCCGGGGCTGGCTGCCAATTAGTCAATCAGCACGTATCTCAGCCCACTTTGTTCGCTGTGGTGGTGCTCACGTGCTCATTGACTACTCGATTTGTCTCGTACACTCAGGCGAGCGCCCAATTCCAGTGAGACCGGCAACCCCCATTTATCTTCCAGTTGAATACGCAGTCGTTCAAGATCGCTGCGATGGAGCCACTCCTCAGAGATAAGGTCGCCGCGGACCAGCAAGCTACCGCCCTGACGGTTGATCTGCAAATTACCAAAATTGATGGGCTTGTTGTTGATCAGCAGGCCATTGCGACTCAAGTCTCGCTCGAATTGCCAATGGCGGTTCATGTCGATAAAGGCCAATGTCAGAGGAATCGATACCACGAGTAACAGCGCCGTCGAAATTACCAGCCCACGCTTTGCGCGTATCAGTGGTGCATAGCCCAGTACCAGAAAGGTCAATGCGGCACTTAGGGCAATGCCGACCAGGTTCGTTATAAACAACAGCAGTGCGCCGCTAAAAACTTCCCACTGCCACCAGCCGATACCGATGCCTGCGACCGACAGTGGTGGGACCAGCGCAACGGCAATTGCCACCCCTGGCAGGCTTTTCATGACGTTTTCGCGCGCATGCGCATAGCCGCCGGCAATGCCGGACGCGATTGCCACTCCCAGATCCAGAAGGTTAGGGTGCAATCGCCCAGCCATTTCGGGAGTGATGCGATCAATGGGGATGAGAAGCGCAATTAGCGATGCTGTGCCGAGAGCGAGTAACACCCCAATCCCAATGGTCAGCAGTGAACGATCAAGCAGGGTGCGGTCGCCACGTAGTAGGCCCATCGCCAGTGAGATAATCGGGGCCATCAAAGGTGCCAGTACCATGGCCCCGATGATCACCGCTGCGCTGGAGAGGAAGAGCCCGAAGCTTGCCACTACCACGCTAAGAATCATCAGGGCGATGTAATGTGCGCGAGCTTGGGCGTTTTCCCGCAGTAGCAAGAACAGGTCCTTGAAATCCT
>JAYNRF010000041.1:15043-23213 GCA_038114645.1 Pseudomonadaceae bacterium
ATCCTCCTCCAGGGCTCGGGTGAACATTGGCTGGTGGCGTTCGATCATCTGCAAGCGACTCTCATTGGTCGGCAGGTTATCGACCCTCATCGTGTCTTTGCTTTCCTGTCTGCTTGGCTGGTTAGCTTGAAGGATCTGGCCTGTATTGATGCGTACAGCTTCTGGATACAGCTCCAGCTCTACAGAGTCAGCATGCCGCTTACGGCCGTCAATGTAGTATGTGAAAGGCCGTGGCGATTCCAGTTTGAGGTATTGGCTCTTTATGTAGCTGACTGCCGCTGGCAGGCGTTTTACTCCTTTCTCGCCTTTGATGACGGCCATCAACAGGAAGGCGACATACTCGACCACCGACTTTGGCGCGATAACGATGGTCGAGATTTTGCGATCTTGCGCTGAGATACTGGTATTGATCAGCTTGGCTGCTGCGCTGTTGAATTCATTCTCGATTGAGACCAGTCCTGTGATGGCTGTCTTCAGGACGACGTCCTTGCCTGTCGTCAGGGTAATCGGGAACGGCTTGATTTCCAGCAGGTTGCGCAGGCTGCTCCAGATCAGAGCCAGCCAGTACAGCAGATGTTGCCAGGGAGAGATCCTCCGGTTCTGGTATCTCTTGCTGCGCTGGTCCAGAAATGGGGTTGCACCCAGCATCATCATGCCCAGCACGATTTCGTTATTGCAGCGCACCACATCCAACGCACTAGAACTGATGGAAAAAGCCAGTGCCAGAGCCTCATCGCGCTTCGAGGGTAGGCCGAACCAGCGGTGCAGGCGGCTTCCAGGGTTGGCCGGTATGATGCCTAACGAGAAACTCAGGCGTTTAGCCAGATTGACGTACTCGCTGATGTCCTCATCTTCAACAACGACAACAACATGCTCGGCGTTTTGCAGGCTTCGTTCCGGCTCAGTCAGAAAGCGCTCCTTGTTAAATTCGTGGAGCAAAATCCCGCGCTCTGCCGCAAAGGCGCGAATATCCGGCATCCGCGCTTCGTGGGAAGCGGGGTAAACAAGCAGAACCTGTTGATGAAGTGTCACGTGGGTAGGTCCAAATGGCTTTTTGGAGGGAGCGAGTAATTATGCGTGATGGCCAAGCGCGAGTGAATGGGGTGGCGCTGTTCCAGGCCCTGATCGCTGCAGGTATCTGCTACGGGTTTGCAGTGCTACCCGTGAGCAGATCTCTACGAGCGTGTTTTACTCGGTACATCTCCCTATCTGCCTGCTCCAGCGCTTCGGTAACGGATGTACTGTCCGGCGTAAGTGCTACAACGCCAACGCTCGCTCCGGGATAGGGGATACGCTCCCCGTCCTCCAGTGTAAAGGGGCCTTGCGTTGCCGATGTGAGCCGGTTCTGCAGGGCCTCGCATGCCGAACGGACTTCGTTGTCCACGTCGTTCTGGTTCATTGCTGGCCCCAATGCCATGACGATGAACTCGTCTCCTCCGGCACGCCCTACGATATCGCTGCTCCTGAGACTGTTTTGAAGGTTCTCCGCGACCGTTTTCAGTAGGTGATCTCCGGCGAGATGTCCGTAGGTGTCATTCACCTGCTTGAAGTCGTCCAGATCGATAACGCTCAAAAGCGCATATTTGTGTTCTCTGACAGCCAATGCCAGCAGATGCTCCAGGTCGCTTTGGAGGGCTCGGTGATTTGGCAGGCCAGTCAATGAGTCGGTCAACGCCAAACTGGTCAGTTCAGCGTTTCTTTCTGTTAACTCATCGATCAGACGTTCTCTCTCCAGTGCGTAGGTCAATAGCTCAGACAGAAAGGGCAGCAATGCCTCTACGTCAGGCTTCGCAGGAATTTGCCGGCTGCTAGCGGCGCAGACTGTACCGAGAAGCGTCCCTGTTTTTGAGCGGATAGGAATGCTTACATACGTCTTGATGCCGAGTGCTGTGGCTGCTTCCGAGTCGCCCCAATATTCAGAGACGTTGTCTGAGTAGAAACGGTTTTCGTCGATAGCCCGTTTGCACAATGTATCTTCCCAAGGCACGCTCAGCCCCTCAGGGATGATCATCGAATCTTCATTCAACGCATACTGCACATACTGGCGACCACGATCGCTATCGATGATGGTCAGATAGGCAGACTCCATTCCGGTCACTTGGCTGAGCAATCTCAGTAGGGGACGGGTAAGTTGCTCCAGGGCCAGAGCGTTTGACGAGATTTTCAACTGATAGGGGGACTTCTGGCTCATGGCGGCTCACCCACTCAATTAACAGCAGAACACTGTGATCAATCAGGCTGTGACTTGATCGGACCACAGGAAATATTGCATTCAGCCTTCCTCTCTCCACTGTAGCTTGGTGAGGTGAAAGGGCTGGACTTTCGGGAGTTAGATGGTGGTATCGGGCTGCTCTCCAATATGAGCGCCTGGTGTCTCCCGGTTTTGACTATTCGAATCAGCGTAGGGCTGCACTTGGTTAATCACGATGCAGCCCAACTCTGTGTGTGCGTCAGCTTGGAGGCACCGCATTAACCGTGGTCTGATTGAAGAGCAGTTCTTTCATCTTCGCTGCCGGCAGAGGCCTTGAGTAAAGAAATCCCTGCGCAATATCGCAGCCATGCTGGTGGAGAAACTCACGTTGAGCTTGCGTTTCCACTCCTTCCGCCACGATTTGCATGCCGAGGGAGTGCCCGAGTGCGATAACTGCCTCAATAACAGGTTCCTTTGTTGCTCCGGGCATAATCTTGTTCACAAAGGCACGGTCAATCTTCAGGGTCGTCGCAGGCAGGCTCGATAGCTGGCTGAGTGATGAATAGCCAGTGCCGAAGTCATCGATAGCGATGCTGAACCCTTCATGTCGAAGGTCCGCGATCAGTGCAATTTGCTGATCTGTCTGACTCAGGGCTGCTCCCTCAGTTATTTCGAGCTCAATCGCTGCAGCGGGGACGTCGTGTTTTTCCAAGGTTCCTAACAGGTGAGCTTTGAAGTCCGTTGCTTCCAGCTGTTTGGTGGAAATGTTAATGGCCATCTGAGGCACGGTAAGCCCTGCACGAGTCCAGGAACTCCATTGTTTGGCAGCGCTTTCAAGCACCCAGCGCCCTATACGGTCAATAAGGCCATGTTGCTCCGCAAACGGTACGAAGCGGGCTGGGCTAACAGGGCCCCAATCTGGGTGGAACCAGCGAAGCAGCGCTTCAAACCCCTGAAGCGTATTGTCGATCAAGCGGTACTTTGGTTGATAAACCAGTTCGAAGAGACCATGGTCCAGCGCCTGACGAATGCCCAGCTCAAGTTCTGCATCCGACTTTTGTCTTTGCTCCAGTGCTTCCGAGAAGAACGCGAGCTCCTGTCTGCCTCTGGATTTGGCCTCCCGTAGTGCTGCTTGCGCTCCCCTGGTTAATTTTTCGGTAGTAACACCGTTTTCAGGGTAAATGCTGATTCCTATGCAGGCGGTCAGGTGAAACTCTCTGTCCTCGATGCGGTAGGGCTCGGCCAAGCGCCGCTGCAAGCGGTTAGCAATTGAGTGCACATCCTTGGCGGTGGATACACCCTCAAGCATGACCATGAAGTCATCCGCCGTCAGTCGCGCACAGACATCCTGGTTGGCAACTGTGCTTCTGATTCGCTCTGCGGCCATTTTGAGTATCGTATCGCCAGTGGCGTAGTTTTGGGTTTCGTTGATCAAATCGAACCGGTCGAAGTTTATAGAAAGAATAGAGCACTTGTCGGCTCCCTGATTCAGGCGCTCATCTAGCGCGACCTTGAGGCCTCTGCGATTCAATAAACCGGTAAGCTGATCATGGCTGACCAAAAACGCAACCTGTTCTTTGGCTTGTAATTTTTCCGTGATGTCTACACCGAACCCCTGCAGTTCCCAAGAATCGAGTTTGTCCTTGTCGCTAGCCGGACGGACCTGCCATTCAACCCAGCGAGTATCGCCGTCGGGACGACGCATACGTACTCGTAGAGTTTCCAGTGCCGGGTTCTCTGTAAGGTTTGGCAGTTGTCGTGTCAGCACTATGCGGTCATCTTCATGCACGTGCTCAATCAGGCTGGTCCCCAGAAGCGAGTGGCCCTTATCACAGTGGAAGTACCGGCACATTGCAGGGTTCACGAAGGTGAGGCGCATATTGCTATCAAGTCGCATGATCAGCTCTGTCTGACTTTCAACAATTTCCCGGTAACGCTGTTCCGCCGAGTGCAGTTTCAGCAAGGCATTCTTGTAATTGGTCAGGTCATGGCAGATGCCAATATACATTCTGCCAAGGGGCGTTTCTGCCTGACCGACAGACAGGTGCAGCGGGAATACGTCTCCATTGCGCTTTTTACCCTCGACATCGCGACCAATTCCAATGATTTTGCGTGTACCGCTGGCATGATAGTTGGCCATGTACAGATCATGCTTTTTGGCGAAAGGCGCAGGCATGAGGTAGGAGACGTTGCGGCCGATGACCTCTTCAGCCTTGTAGCCAAAGAGATTTTCAGCTCCGCGATTGAACATCTGAATAATGCCCTTGCTGTTAATCGCGATGATTCCATCAACGGCGGCGTCCAGAAGGGCATTCTGCAGACTGAAGGCCGTCCGTAGTTCCTTGACGTCCATGCCCTGCACCGCATCAGATGCGACGATGGTGTTCTCAGGCATTGAAGCGCTCCGTCAAGTTATGCAGATCGGTGGCTATTTTTTCCAAGTCTTTGCCACGTTCGCTGGTCTTCGAGGCCATTTCCAAGCTTTGGTCTGAGGCGGTGGCGATATGCGTAATCTGGCGTGAGATGTCCTCAGCTACGTGGGACTGCTGTTCTGCAGCCGATGCCATTTGCTGGCTCATGGCTGCAATGCGCTCCATGGCTTCCTTTATGCCTTCCAATGCCTGCTTGGTTTCACTGACATAACGCACCCCTTGTTCTGCGTCGTCATTACCTTTGCGCGCAATCTCTACAGCGTTCTTGGCGCTATGGCGCAACGACGAGATGACGCTTTGGATCGACTCGGTCGAGGCTCTGGTTTTTTGGGCAAGAGAGCGTACTTCGTCGGCCACCACCGCGAAGCCACGGCCTTGCTCTCCCGCCCTGGCGGCTTCAATCGCAGCATTCAGCGCCAGCAGGTTGGTCTGGTCAGCAATTGACTGAATAAGGTTGGCCGCTGTGTTGATATGGTCAGTCTCCGCAGCGAGGTTCTCGACAGCAGAGGTGACATGGTCAACGGTTACAGACAGGGCCCTAATGACCTCAAGGGTTGTTTCTGCAACTGCTGCGCCTTGATTCATCAACTCGGATGCGTTTTTCGCTTCGTCTGCGGTATTGTGAATGTTGGACGTAACCTCGTTGATTGAGGCTGCCATTTGATTCATCGCCGTAGCGGCCATATCGGTTTCAGCGCGTTGCTCTGCCAGGGCCTGGCGCGTTGTACTGGCAAGCACCTGTGCATCGGCTGCACCTTCACTGGTTTGTTCGGCGTAGTCTGTTAGGCGGGTCAGCGCCGTTCGGATACGCGCAGACTCGCTGATCAGTACCATCCGCAGCCGTGCAGTAACACCGTCATCGTTTGTGAAAGCCTGAGCTGCTAGCTCGCTATCGAAGGCATTTGGCGCTTCAGTGAGCGCATCGTTAACTCTGCGCTCCAGCCGTTTCTGGCTAGCGATGCCTGAGATAATGGCTGTAACGGCGGTGAGGATGCCTGCTATCGGTGCATCAAGTGCCAGCCAGGCAGCTATACCGCCGAGGACGCCTATAGTAGTTGGTAATACCTGTCGCTTTGAAAGGTCACGTATGTTTCGCAGAGTGCTCGTGGCCACTTGGCCTTTGTTCATCCTGGCGTAAAGCTCACTTGCCCGGCGTACTCTCTCAAGGCTGGGTTTGGTCCTAACAGACTCGTAACCAATGATCTGACTATTTTCCAGGATCGGTGTCACATAGGCTTCCACCCAGTAGTGGTCACCGTTTTTGCAGCGGTTTTTGACAATCCCCATCCAGCTTTTGCCAGCCTGCAGGCACTGCCACATGTGGGTGTATACCGCCGGTGGCATTTCTGGATGCCGAACGATGTTGTGGGGGCTGCCAATCAGTTCAGCCCGGGTAAATCCACTGATGCTTTCGAAGTCATCGTTGGAATAGATGATTTTGCCGTGCGTATCCGTTGCAGAGATTAGGCGTTGTGATGCGTCAAAGCTTCGCTCGACGTTGGAGAGGGGGAGGTTCACTTTCATTGGTCCATCTCCTACGTGATGTCAAAATAATTTCATTGCGCCATCGTGGCGCGCTACTGACGATGCAACGAAAGGCGCACGGTTACAAGTGAAATCTAGTTAATGATCCGTCAGCATGCTCGACTATTGTGCAATCTGATATCAGGTCCCCTGCGTCGCTTATGAGGTGGCTTGGTCTTATCGAATGACTTACCTGTGATCACTGGACGCAGATTCAGAGATAGACAAAAAAAAACACCCCAGCCAGGCCGGCAGGCCGCTGGGGTGTTTTTGCTCAGTAGATCCGATTACACCACAGACCCGCTTCCACGTTGGCTTGAACGAACTCATCGCTTACAACGCCGGTACGGTTCATGCGTTCCAGGTAAGGAACGTCGAATTTCAGCAGGACCTGTTCGAAAACGCAGTTGCAGAACTCACGATCCGCGCCGCTTTGCGCGCAGCCTGACAAGAACTGCCCGCGCATCTTGTCTTCCGGGCTAGAACAGCCCGCTGCCAGCACGCTCAGCGCCAATACCGCCAGTAGTTTATTTTTCACATCCTTGCTCCTTATATGCGGGACAGTACCTGGGACACACCCAGCGCTACGCCGATGACTAGCCCGATCACCTGTGGGCCCGCGATCCAGAAAAGCTTGGTGAACACGAGGCTGAAGAAACCGCCGGTAGTGAACACAGCAGACGGGCGCGCAAAGCGGCAGATGGCATCACCCAGCAGGGCACCGCCCCAGCCGAGCAAGGTACCCACCAGCACCGCGAAGGCTTTGGCGAAAAAGCCAGCACGCAGCACCATGCCGGAGTTGTTGAACGTTACAGCGAAGATGGCGAAGGCAAAGGCTGCCAGCGCCCAGCCGAGCACTTTGACGGGGACCGGCAAGCTTTCGTCGATGTAATCGTCTTCGTCGTCCTGGGGATCTCGTCGGTCGAGGTTGTTCTGTTCCATACAGCGGGCTCCTTTTGAGCGTTATTGGAATAGGTGCGCCTGATCACCAGGCGGACTGGCAGGTGTTTTGCGGGTGGTTGAGCGGCTTGAGTACGTCGATGCCGGTCGTGGGCAGCGTGACGGTTTGCCCGTCCTGGCTGATCTGCAGGGTTTGGGCGGTGCGCAGGTGCTCCCAGAAGTCTGGGAAAGCCTGACCACAGATGCGGCACAGGGTGTCGAACGGGTTGCCGTATTCGGTGCCATCGAGGATGACGTTGAAACCGGGGTCGTTCTGCGAGCTGTAGGACTGCCCCTGGATCTTGGCGTAGGCGCGGACATACTCGCCGTCTGCTTCAGGGCAGGCGATGTACAGCTCATTACCGCGCTCATCGGTGACCATGTACTCGGTCGTGCCCATGCCGTAGCCGCTGGTCCACTCGGCTGCCGTGGCGGAAATGCTGGTAAGAGCCAGTACGCTGAGCAGTGCGCTGGCGCGGAGTGTCTTCTTCATGGCGTCCTTTCCTTGTTGGTTTAGTGGAGTCAAAGCGTAGAAATTGGCGCCAAATCTACCTGTGGAGTTGATTCTCATCGTTTCAAGTCCTTCATGTCAATCGGTCGATGCCCAACCATTCAGGTCGGATAGGAGGGGATATGGCCAAACCAAAAAACGCCCTGACCGCGAGCATCGGTCGGGCGATTGCGCAGAAGCGCAGTGATGCGCGGATGAGACAGGACGAGGTAGCCGGCAAGTTGGGTATCGGTATTGAGGCGGTCTCGCGGATGGAGCGGGGCATTGCCATGCCATCGGTTGCCCGCCTTTATGAGTTGGCTGCGCTATTTGGTTGTGAAGCGGTGGATCTGCTGACGGAGGGGAGCCCGCATGTCGACGATCAGGTGCGTAACCTACGCAGCATGCTGGAGCCGCTGGACACCGCTGACCGGGAGCTGGTCTTGCGTCTGGTGGCGCAGCTGACAGAGCGCCTGAAAACCAAATAACCGAGCATCACCCCGGTGCTGGGTCGTCGGACTCATCCATCAGCAAAAAGCCGCAGTTCAGGCACAGGCTGTCGAAGGTGCCCAGCCAGTGCTTTGCCACGTTGTC
>JAYNRF010000042.1:0-22290 GCA_038114645.1 Pseudomonadaceae bacterium
GGTGGGTCAAAATTGTTGGCCAGAGGTGGGTCAGATTAATTGGCCGTTAACAGGTATGAAGTGGCTCCCATTTTTTGAAGATGACCTCTATCTTGGAATGCAGGCGATGAATGTCGGGGTGGTCGACTCGGTTATAACTGAATATGAGTATGCACTCTTACGAGAATGGTTTGAGATCGAAAAAACACCCACCGAATCCGCTATGGCTGTGTCGGCAATGTCTCAAATGTGGATTTATGGTTTGTATGAGGTTCTGAGAATGTGGAGAGATCGCAGGTTTCAGTTTCGTAAGCTTCACGACAACGGCGGCATTGATCCTAAAATTAGCGGAATGTCTGATGATGACCCTGTAAATTTGACTATAGAAACAAGAAAGAAGCAGTTGTTACGCTTTAAAGATGACGTGACTTATAGAGATAAGATTGAAGAGGCATGGGAAAGCATTGAGCCTATTTATCGAATGATAGAGCTTTTTCGCATGAATCTGGCCAAACATTGTGCTCCCGGTAAAGATGGAATAATGCCTCGCGCACCTGGCTATGGACGTATCAATCGTTGGTGCGGCTCCATGGATTACGAGTTGATCGACAAAAATGGCTATTACATAACGATGAATAGAAGAGATATCGCAGATGCTTTACGGGCGTGCGTGCAAAAGGCCTAACAAAGCGCTGCACTCGGAAAAAATTACTCGCTGCGCTCCTAATTTTCCGGTGAGCGCGGCGTTAGCCACCAAAATTCGCTATGAATCATATACAGCTACTAATTGAAAATGTAGATCCAAAATTGGTCTGGACATCGGAACCAGCAGATGGCCACGTTATATCCGCGTGCGAGGAGATGCTCGGAGTTAAATTCCCGCAAAGCTATCGAGACTTCCTATCGTCTTTTGGGGCATTGTCCGTTGGAGACAGTTCCATCTCGGGTATTCTTAATAACTCGGTCGATGATATCGGCGGAGGGTCGGTGGTAGGTGACACGCAACGCCTACGTCAAGAGTATGGGTTACCAGTTAACCTCGTTGTAATTGAATCTGATGATGAAGCTCCTTATTGCCTAGATGTTGCGCAGCCCACTTTAGACGGTGAGTGTTATGTGGTTTGCTATGAGCTACATAATGCGCACTCATCCGTCGTAGCGAAGTCATTCACAGCGTGGGTAGCACCCTTCGTATTCGGCAAGACCGGCAATGGCTAACCAGGCGTTCAACGCGGACAGTTTGCAGCGGGGCATTTGCTTCGCAAATTTTACGCCCCGCCGCAAACCACTCCGCCGGCAGGCCGGCTCCGTTCTGCCGGTTAACTTGGCGTTACCTGTTATCTCACCGCTAAGCTCGAATCCATAAAACACACTAACCGCATAGCCCGTCTGTCAGCGCACCTTCCTGAACGTCAGGTTGTAGCGCATCGCGCCTGTTTGCGGGTGGCTGGCTTTTTTGCCCAGTGGGGTGACGCCGTGGAAGTACAGTCGACTGACGCCGCCCCATACCACCACATCACCGTGCTCCAGCAGCCAGCGGCTGGTCGGGTCGTTGCGGTTGGAGCCGCCGAACAGGAAGGTGATGGGTGCGCCTAGGGAGATGGAGACGATGGGTGCGGTGAAGTCCTGTTCATCCTTGTCCTGGTGCAAGCCCATGCGCGCGCCGGTTTCATAGCGGTTGATCAGGCAGGCTTCCGGGGCGAAGTGGGTGAAGCCGGCGTTTTGGGCGGCGCGCTCGGCCAGGTCTGCAAACAATGCGGGCATGGCGGGCCAGGGCTGGTTGGTTTGCGGGTCTTGCGGGATGTAGCGATAGCCGTGGCGATCGGTGACCCAGCCATAGGCACCGCAGCTGCTCATGGCGGCGGACATCTGATAGCCGCCGGGGGTGACCTGGTGGCGAAAGGGCGCCTGCGCGGCGATCTGCTCAATGGCTGCCAGCAGGGCGTCGGCGTCATTCAGTGCAAAGCCTTTCAGCAGCCAGGCATCGGGGCCGATCTGCTGCCTTGCTGCGGACGCAGGCGCGCTGAGGTCAAGCAGGCCTTGCATGGCGGCAGTCCGGATTGAATGGTATGGCTGGGTAAGACGGCATGGGCAGACCGGTAGTTAAGGTGTCCGGCCATGATGCGGGAGCAACGGGTGTTTGCTCAACCCTGTGACTGAATCAGGGAGCCGTCCCCAAGCAGAAGACTCAGACCGTTCGAGTCGGGGGGAGGGCAGGATACTGCGCCATGACAGCGTGCAATGGTTTGCAGGCCGGGAGAGGAGTACAGAATCAGTTGGCAGTGCAGGTCGCCTGATTCGAGCTTTTGCAGTACCGCTTCACCTGCAGGCACAGGCGCCAGTTCGGCGCGCAGTGCCTCCAGCAGCGGCTCGGCCAGCGTTGGGTCACCGACGACCCAACGCGACCACCCGGCGTTCATCAGAACTTCATGCCCGGCAGATTGAGCGAGGCGGTGTTGCCACCGTCTACTGCCAATGCTTGGCCGGTGACGTAACTGGCGTCGTCGCTGGCGAGGAAGGCGATGGCGCCGGCGATCTCTTCCGGTCGGCCATAGCGGCGCAGCTCGCAGCGGGTGCCGAGCTTCTCTTCCTTGTTGTTTTCGCGGGCGTACTTGAACACCGGCGCGGTCATGCCGGTTTCAATCAGGCCGGGGCACACGGCGTTAACGCGAATGTTGAACTGGCCAAGGTCGCAGGCCGCGGTCATGGTGAAGTTGATCACGCCAGCCTTGGACGCGCTGTAGGCGTTGCCACCGGCACCGGAGCGAATACCCGCCACGGAGGCGGTGTTGACGATCGCACCGCCGTTCTGTTCGCGCATCTGGCGCGAGGCGTACTTGGTGAACAGCATGACGCCGAACAGGTTGACGTTGATGATCTTCTGCCAGGTTTCCAGGCTCTGATCGGTGGCGATGCTGTAGTCACCACCAGCGATGCCGGCGTTGTTGCAGAGCACGTCCAGACGGCCGTAGTGGGCGATGGTATCGGCGACGCATTTTTCCACCGCTGCCTCGTCACCTACGTCCAGCTCGCGGTGCAGTACGTCGGTGCCAGCTGGCAGTTCGCTGATGGTCTGTTCCAGACCTTCGGCGTTGCGGTCAACCAGCATCAGGCGCGCACCTTCGCTGGCCAGGCGCTTGGCGGTTGCACGACCGATGCCGCTGCCGGCGCCGGTGATCAGGGCGATTCGGTTATTGAAGCGTTGCATATCAAACTCCTCTTTGAGGGGCAGCTGGAAGCCAGAAGCTGGAAGAGCAGGCTAAAGGCTTGAGGCTGAAGGCTAGAAGACGGTTTTCAATGTGGTCAGGTAAATGGGGGTGGGGTCAAAGCGCCGTGCGGCTCCACACAAAAAATCACCAATCCACACCGGGTTACGGCTTCCAGCCTCCAGCTTCCGGCTTCCAGCTTGCTTAGGGTTAATGACTAATACTCGGCTCATCCGCTGCAGCGGTGTTGTCGCCGTTCTGATCAATACCCAGCTGGTCGGCCATGTTGCCGGTGTCGACTTGCCAGCTGCTGGCGATGTCGCGCTCGAAGCGCACCGGAGACAGGGCGATCAGGCCGTCGCGCAGGGCGCCGACGTCGGTCTGGCGACCAGTGATGCGGTCGGTCTGACGCTGGAAGCCGAGCCAGTAGTACGGCACGCCGCGGGTGTCTTCCCGGCGTTCGATGTTTACGCCACCGATGCTGCCGCGTTGCGGGCGACAGATGGCCACACCGCGCACCTCTTCCGGTGGGCGAGCAGGGAAGTTGACGTTCATCGCGCAGTCTTCCGGCCAGCCGGCATCCAGCAGTTGGCGAACCAGATTGGCGCCGTACTGGCGGGAGGTTTCCCAATGCACGTCGTTGCCGGGGATGTAGGCCTGGCTAAGGGCGATGGACGGGATGCCCAGCAGGGTGCCGGTCAACGCGCCGCCGATGGTGCCGGAGTAGGCGACCGAGTCGCTGATGTTGGCGCCGTTGTTGACGCCGGACAGCACCAGATCGGGTTTGACCGGCAGCAGTTCGGCAACGCCGAGCAGGACGCAGTCACTGGGAGTGCCACTGACGCTGAACCGGCGTTCTTCAAACTGGTGAACGCGCAGCGGATGGTGGACGGAAATGGACATGGAGACGCCGCTCTGGTCCAGATCGGGGGAGACGATCCACACTTCCTCGGCGATCTCGAGGGCAATTTCTTCGAGCACTTGCAGGCCCGGGCCGCGCCAGCCGTCGTCGTTCGTCAGCAGCACGCGTTTAACGGGTTTGCTCATGGGCAATCCTTTTTATTGAAACGGGGCGTGATGTGAAACGGGGCAGCCTAAGCTGCCCCGTTCAGACTTACCGCTGGGCTATTTCCCAGCCGCGCTCGGCCAGCAGGCTTGCGCGTTTGCCGACTTCCAGGGCGTCGGCGTTGCTGGCGTTGCCTTGCAGTGCACGGTGGTAAACACCCTGCACAATGGCGGCCAGACGGAACAGCGAGAAGGCGATGTAGTAGTTCCAGTTCGGCACGCCGCTGCGGCCGGTGTACTGGCAGTACCAGTCCAGCAGTTGCTGCTCTTCCGGCAGGCCGAGGGCTTTCAGGTCGGCACCGACCATACCCTTGGCGCCGTCGACGTTGACCGGCATGTGGTAGGGCAGGCAGCAGTAGGCCAGGTCCGACAGCGGGTGGCCGAGGGTGGCCAGTTCCCAGTCGAGGATGGAAACCACTTTGGACTCGGTCGGGTGCAGCATCAGGTTACCGATGCGGAAGTCGCCGTGGGCGATGGTGGTGCTTTCGTCAGCCGGGATGTTCTCCGGCAGCCACTTCATCAGTGCATCCATGGCGGGCATATCGTGGGTGCGGCTGGCTTCGAACTGGCCACCCCAGCGTTTCACCTGACGGGCGATGTAGTTGTCGGGCTTGCCGTAACCTTCCAGGCCAATGGCCTTCCAGTCGGCGTTGTGCATCTTGGCCATGGTTTCGATCATGGACTGATAGATCGGCATGCGCTCTTCTTGCGCAACGTCAGCCAGCAGAGGCTGGGAGTAAACGCGGCCTTCAACGTAGTCCATGACGTAGAACGCGGTGCCGATGATCTCGGGGTCTTCGCACAGCAGGCGTGCGGTCGGTACCGGAACGTCAGTCTTGCCCAGGGCGTTGATGACCTGGAATTCGCGCTCGACCATGTGCGCCGATGGCAGCAGTTTTCCCGGCGGCTTCTTGCGCAGTACGTAACGCTTGCCGGCGATTTCCAGCAGGAATGTCGGGTTGGACTGGCCACCCTGAAACTGCTGAACCTTGATGCCCTGGTTGGCTCCCGGAAGGTAGTCCTGCAGGTAGTTGGCGAGTTTTGCCTCGTCGAACTTGTGGGCAGGCAATACGTCAATCAGGGTCGCTCCGCTCATCTTTGAAGATCCTGTTGTTGATGGGTCTGATAGGTCGAATACGGGAAAATAACACGCCGGGGCGGCCCCCGGCGCGTTGAACAGCGAGGTGAATCAGGTGTTATCAGGCAATGGTATCGCCGCCATCGGCGACGATGGTCTGCCCGGTAACGTAGGCCGAGGCGCTGGAGGCCAGGAACAGTGCGACCCCGGCGATGTCCACCGGCTCGCCGACACGGCGTAGCGGCAGCTTCTCTTCGACCTTGCGCAGACGATCCGGATCTTCCAGCAGGGCCTGGGCAAAATCGGTGCGGATCAGGCCCGGTGCAATGCTGTTGACGCGGATGCCCTGCGGGCCCCACTCCAGTGACAGGTTGCGGGCCAGACCGGCTTCGGCGGCCTTGGACATGCCGTAGACACCGATGTTGGCGCTGGCGCGCAGACCGGCAATGCTCGACAGCAGCACGATGGAACCGCCGCCTTGCTCGACCATGTGCGGGATGACCATGTTGCACAGCCAGAAGGTGCCCTTGACGTTGGTGCCCATGATCTTGTCGAAGGCATCGTCGCTGACCTTGTGGGTCGGGCCGTAGACCGGGTTGGTCGCGGCGTTGCAGACCAGTACGTCGATGCGGCCGAAGGCCTCGAGGGTCTGGTCGACCAGATTTTGCAGCTGCGCTTTGTCGCCAACGTGGCAGGCCACGGGCAGGGCCTCGAAACCCTGCGCGCGCAGTTCGTCGGCCACTTGCTGGCAGGCGTCAGCCTTGCGGCTGGAAATGACGACCTTGGCGCCAGCCTTGGCGTATTCCTCGGCAATCGACTTGCCGATGCCCTTGGTCGAACCGGTGATGATGGCGACTTTGCCGGTTAGGTCGAACAAACCGCTCATGGGGGGCTCCTGGGTTGTTGTTTTGAATTGGATGGCTGGGTGGGGAGGAGCTGGAAGCTGAAAGCTTGAAGCTGGAAGCCTTACCCCAGCGTGCGTTGTTGGTTTTGGGTGTGGGGTCTTGCGACGCTTTGACCCCGCACCCATCTCAGCAATTACTTCGAAAACCGTCTTCTAGCCTTTAGCCAAAAGCCTTCAGCCTGCTCTTCCAGCTTCCAGCTTCCAGCTGATGGCCAATATCAGAGATATTGAGCCATCTCCATTTTTGCGATGGCGTTCAGGTGCACTTCGTCCGGGCCGTCGGCTAGGCGCAGGGTGCGAGCCTTGGCGTAGGCAGAGGCGAGGAAGGTGTCCTGGCACACGCCCTTGGCGCCGAAGATCTGAATCGCGCGGTCGATCACGTTGCAGGCCATGGTCGGGGCAACGGCTTTGATCATGGCGATCTGCTGACGGGCAACCTTGTTGCCGAACTGGTCCATGCTACGCGCAGCGTGCAGGGTCAGCAGGCGAGCCTGGTCGATCTCGCAACGGGAGCGGGCGATCATTTCCGGCACGCTGCCCAGCTTGTACATCGGCTTGCCGAAGGCAACGCGCTCGCCAGCACGGCGGCACATGGCTTCCAGTGCGCGCTCGGCGATACCGATGCTGCGCATGCAGTGGTGGATACGGCCCGGGCCAAGGCGACCTTGAGCGATCTCGAAGCCACGGCCTTCACCCAGCAGGATGTTGGAAACCGGGACGCGAACGTTGTTGTATTCGATCTCGGCGTGACCGTGCGGTGCGTGGTCGTAACCGAATACGTGCAGGTCGCGCACGATCTTCACGCCGGGGGTGTCCAGCGGGACCAGAATCATGCTCTGTTGCAGGTGCTTCGGCGCATTGACGTCGGTCTTGCCCATGACGATGGCGATCTTGCAGTGCTCGTTCATGGCTCCCGAAGACCACCACTTGGTGCCGTTGATGACGTACTCGTCACCTTCGCGGCGGATTTCGCACTGGATGTTGGTGGCGTCGGAGGAGGCGACATCCGGCTCGGTCATGGAGAAGCAGGAGCGGATTTCGCCAGCCAGCAGGGGCTTGAGCCAGCGCTCTTTCTGCTCTTCGTTACCGTAGCGCTCGATGGTTTCCATGTTGCCGGTGTCCGGCGCGTTGCAGTTGAACACTTCACCGGCGAAGGAAACGCGGCCCATGATTTCACACAGGTGGGCGTACTCTTCGTTGGTCAGGCCGGCGCCACGCTCGGATTCGGGCAGGAAGAGGTTCCACAGACCCTGTGCGCGGGCCTTTTCCTTGAGTTCTTCCAGGATGGCCGGGTGGCCCCACTTGTTCTGTTTTACCTGCTCGTAGAACACGGCTTCGTTGGGGTAAATGTGTTCATCCATGAAGCTCTGGAGCTTGGCTTTCAGATCTTGTACGCGGGGGCTGAGGTCAAACATGTTGAATCCTTTGGCGGTGGTTCGTGGGTATGTGCTGCGATGCTGCTGACCATATAGTCAGCGCTGCCAAAGGAGAACGATGTGCGGTTGCCGGCAATACATATGTATAAACCAGCCTGATAACTCTAGGTGTGCATTATTAGTGCGTGCGAGACAAAAACCGTCACACGGCATTCTGCAGGGACATGTCTCGCAGCTCGCTGGGCAGTCGGGCGAGATCGCTCGGGGTGTCGAGGTCCCATAGCGCAGGGCCTTCCCACAGGCTCAGGCCAGCGGCTTGCAGGCGTTTGCGAGTGTCTTCGAGTACCTGTTCGTGGCTCCAGTCCATGCCCTCAAAGGGGGCCGGGTTGGCCTTGCGCTGGCCGATCAGCACGTAGCCGCCGTCTTCACTGGGGATAATGGCGGTGTCGTGCCGATTTAGTGCACGGCAGGCGGCAAGTACGTGTGTGCTGTCCATGTCGGGGCAGTCACTGCCAATGAGAAGGGCGCCATCGGGATGCTCGGCAATGGCATTGGCCATACGTTCACCGAGGTCTTCGCCGCACTGTTGACGTAGCTTAAGGCCGTGTTCGCCAGCCAGTGCGCGCAGCACCGGGTGTTCGGGATTGGTAGCGTAGAGAAAGCGCGGGCCCGGCCAGTCGAACGTCTGTGTCAGGGTGCGCTGGAGCAGTCGCAGATAGAGCTCGCAGGCACCTGAAGCGCCGAGCGCCGGTATCAGACGGGTTTTTACCTGACCCGGTTCGGGTGCTTTGGCGAAGATCAGCAGGGGCAGAAAGGCGGATTCAAATTGCATGGCTGTTTCTCGCTTGCAGGACACTTGGGTGCTGTGACCCAGACTCTTGCAAATTGTTCGCCAAGCTCTAGGAGGTGGTGCAAAGTTTGGCTTATTTTGTGACGCAGGTTGGTCTCCTGTTTGAAGCATAGTCAGTTGATGCTATCTGGGGCGACCGTCGGTCTGTTGCTGCACCGGCCATGCTGCATGGCCGGTGCAGGGTGCTCAAAACGCGACGTTGGCGCCAACGACGATGACATCGCTGTGCGCATCTGCGTCGCTGTGGGTAGCGCCCGGACCTACGTTGCCGCCGCTGATGAAGTTCAGCGGAACATAGCCCTCCGTGCGAATCAGCTCACCGAACAGTTTGGTACTGGGTGTCAGGAATGTAGCCAGACCAAGTACCCATTGGTCCTGCTTCTCCCAGGGCGAGCCACTGGGGCCTGCCTTGTAACGGCTGAAATCAAGCGACAGGTCATACGGCCTGCCGAACAGCTGTTGCTCGGTACGCGATCCCAGGTTCCAGCTGTTAACCTTGGAGGCTTCGTACTCTGGGATGGTCGGGTTGAAAGTGCCCGGCCACTCGTCCAGCGTTGCTGCGTATTCGGCCTGCAGGGTCCAATTTTCGTAGGTCAGCTGTGCGTACACGTCCCAGGCGGGGTTGGTGTCCTCGCAGGGGTTGAAGTGGACCACGGGAAAGCCTTGGCAATACGGACTGCCCTTGAGGTAGGACGCGCCCATCAGCAGGCTGCGATCGGTGCCCAGGTCAAAGGTGTAGTTCAGATCAGCTGCGTAGTTATTCAGGCGGCTCGGTACGTTGCTGTCATCCACCGGCGTGTTGGCAGCGCGAAACTGTGAGCCGCCTTGTACGGCCATCAGGTCCAGGTTCCAGCCCTCGTAGATCAGGCCCAGGTTGGCGCCGTATGCTAGACCACCAAAGCCATGCCATACGGTGGAGGCGGTGAAGGGGTTTAGCGTATCAGTCAGGCCAAATGGGGTGGCCATCTTGCCGAGCGACAGGTAGAACGGCGAGCGATCAAGGTTACCGAACAGTACATAGCCCTGACGTACTTGCACCTGGTTACGGTTCAGGTCGGTCGTTGTACCGCTACCAAAGCTTTGCTGCGGGTCGTACAGCAGTTCCATGTAGGCGTTGGTCCAGTCACCCAGCGTGGCGGTCAGCGACAGCTGCGCGGAATGAATGATCGCCTCGGATACTTCGTGGGTGCGCTGGTTGTTGGCTGTCGGGTGGCGCATCAGGTAGCCGAATTTGCTCTCGGTATTGCTGCGCTGGTAGTCGGCGATGGCAGTAACCGCGCCACTGAGGTAGACACTGTTGGTGTCGATGTCGCCGTTCTGACGGGCGCGCAGCAGGTATTCCTGCTTGCGGTTGATACGCGTCGTCGGGTCGAGCATGCGGTAGGCGTGCTGGTGATCCACTCTGACACTCGGGACCGCTATGCCACTGGCCTGCGCCGTCTGCTGAGCGGCGGCGGGTGCCGCCGGGGCAGGTTGGGCGTCGGCCAGTGCCTGGGTCTGCGCTTGTGTCTCGGCCTGATTCGTCTCCAGCTCTGCCAGCCGGGCTTTGAGACGCTGGTTTTCCTGGTCCAGCAATTCGACGCGGGCGGCCAGCTCTTCGAGTGTCAGTGCGTGACTTTCGAGCGGCAACAGCGCGACCACGGCAGCGGCGCTGACGGCCACCGCCAGTTGACGGTATTCCATTGGTTACTCCCCATCCGGATAGGTTGGCTTTTTTGTTTTTATTGAGTGCGGCAAAGGGGACTGGGCGAGTAGCGGGCAACATCCTTTTGTGCCTTTTCCACGTCCTTGTACTTGGCGCGGCGGAAGAATACGCCTGCTGTGGAAAGTTGCGAATACCGTTTGTCGCCGATTTGTGGCGCGGGCGATTTGGTCAGCTTTTGGGATAGTAGCGGCGCGCGAGTGTATCCGGTGATTGGCCGAGCCAGTAGCGCAGCCGCAGTTGCCACATCAGGGCGATGGTGCGCAGGGTACCGTTCTGCTGCCAGCGTCGGCTGGAGGTGGTGAGGCGCTCGGACAGGCACAGCGGCCTGCCGTGGCGGCGCAGCCGTTTGCTCAGCTCGATGTCTTCCATCAGGGCGATAGGCGCATAGCCGCCCAACTCGTTGAACAGGTGGCGCTCGACAAAGATGGCCTGGTCACCGGTGCACACGGCAGTCAGCCGTGAGCGGATGTTCATCATCCTCGCGACCACCGCCAGCAGCGGCGAGGAGGGGCTGAGCCTGACGTCAAAGCGGCCCCAGTGATGCGGGCTGCCTGGTTTTGGCAGCAGATCGATAAAGCCGTCGGGCAGGCGGGTGTCGGCGTGCAGAAACAGCAGCCAGTCGCCTTTTGCCTGCGCTGCGCCGGCGTTCATCTGGGTTGCTCGGCCCGATGCAGACCGGATCAGTCGATCCACCAGTGGTGCAGCGAGGTTGACGGTGTCGTCAGTGCTGCCGCCGTCGACCAGAATGATTTCCAGCTCGCCGCGCAGCGGTTGCAGCGGCGTGAGGGCGGCAACGATGCCGCCAGCTTCGTTGCGCACCGGCATGATGATCGACAGCTTCAACCGCGCCTCCAGGCGTGAAAGCGGGCGACCCACTGCAGCAGGCGTTCCGGCTGATGGGCACGTTTCCATTGGCCGGCGGCGTACTTGTTGGCTTCGCTCAGGGTCGGGTAGCTGTGTACGGTGCCGAGGATCTTGTTCAGGCCGAGGTTGTGCTTCATCGCCAGCACGTATTCGGCGATCAGCTCGCCAGCATGTGCGCCAACGATGGTGACGCCGAGGATGCGGTCGCGGCCGGGCTCGGTCAGCACCTTGACGAAGCCTTCTGCGGCTTCGTCGGCAATAGCACGGTCCAGATCATCGATGCCGTAGCGGGTGACCTCGTAATCAATGCCCTGCGCTTGGGCTTCGGTTTCTGACAGTCCCACGCGGGCGACCTCTGGGTCGGTAAAGGTGCAGTGCGGCAGCACCCGGTAATCGGCCTTGAAACGGCGAAAGGTTCCGAATAGCGCGTTTACGGCGGCGTACCATGCCTGATGGGATGCTGCGTGGGTGAACTGGTAC
Source organism: Pseudomonadaceae bacterium (assembly GCA_038114645.1). Taxonomy (GTDB): domain Bacteria; phylum Pseudomonadota; class Gammaproteobacteria; order Pseudomonadales; family Pseudomonadaceae; genus Halopseudomonas. The sequence continues at coordinate 11,508 of JAYNRF010000042.1, forward strand.
GGGCCGGTTACATCGCCAACGGCGAAGACGTTGGGGAAGCGGGTGGTGAGGTACTCGTTGGTTTCCAGCGTGCCGTTGTCGCGGATCGTCAGGTCCAGCGTCTCGACGCCATAACCGCTGGTGTTGGCAACCCGACCGAGGGCGACCAGCACACAGTTGAAGTCGATCTCGACCGGGCCGTCATTATCCAGCGAGCGGCAGATGACGGTCGGCGTGCCATCGCGCATCTCGAACCGCTCAGCCTGATGACGCAAGCGCAGGTCTATACCAGCGTCGCGCAGGCTGCTCATCACCAGTTCGCTGGCGTCGGCGTCTTCGCGGGGCAGCAGGCGGTTGCCGCGTTCGACCTGAATCACTTGTGAGCCGAGCTGCTGAAAGGCCAGTGCCAACTCGCAGCCGATCGGGCCGCCGCCGAGTACCAGTAATCGGCGCGGCTGCTCGCGCAGGCTCCAGACGGTGTCCGAGGTGACCATCGGTACGCTGTCCAGTCCCGGCAGGTCCGGTACGAAGGGGCGGGCGCCGGCGGCGATGATGATATTGCGCGTGCTGATGCTGCGGCCGTTCACTTCAACGTGCCAGGGCGAGGTGATGCGTGCCCCGCCGGTGATCACGTCGACGCCGAGGTCGGTATAGCGCTCGACCGAATCATGCGGTTCGATCTGCTGGATCACCCGCTGGACGCGTTCCATCACCGCGGCAAAGTCGACGGTTGCCTCGGCGTGGCTGAAGCCCAGCGCGGGCGCCTTGCGAACCTCGGCAGCGAACTTGGCCGAGCGAATCAACGCCTTGGACGGCACGCAGCCGGTATTGAGGCAGTCGCCGCCCATGGCGTGCTTTTCGATCAGACTGACGTCCGCTTTAACGGCGGCGGCGATGTAGGCACTGACCAATCCGCCGCTGCCGGCGCCGATCACCACCAGATTGCGATCGAACTGCTTGGGCTTTTGCCAGCCTTTGTAGACTCGACGGGCCTTGATTGCGTCCAGCAGGCGGCGGGCAATCAGCGGGAACAGCCCCAGTAGCACGAAGGCGCCCAGCAGCCCCGGCGAGAGAATACCCGCCAGCGAGTCGAGCTGGCCGAGTTCGCGGCCGGCGTTCACGTAGACGAGGGTGCCGGGCAACATGCCGAGTTGGCTGACCCACCAGAAGGTGCGGGCGGGCAGGCGGGTGAGGCCCATTGCCAGATTGATCAGGAAGAACGGAAACGCCGGCACCAGCCGCAGGGCAAACAGGTAGAACGCGCCTTCGCGGTCGATACCCTGGTTGATGCGTTCCAGTCGTGAGCCAAAGCGCTGCTGAACCCAATCCTGCAGCAGAAAGCGGCTGATCAGCATCGCCAGTGTCGCCCCGGCGGTGGAAGCAAAGGACACCAGCAGCAGACCCCAGCCAAGGCCAAACAGGGCGCCGCCGATCAGGGTCAGCAGCGCCGCGCCGGGCAGCGACAGCGCCGTCACCAGCACATAGAGCCCCACATACAGGGCGCTGGCGAGTACTGGCTGGCTGGTTACCTGCTGGTCAAGAACCTGCTGCTGGGCTTTTAGCGCGTCCAGACTCAGGTGCTGCTGCAGACCCGAGGCAAAGAAGCCCACGACCAGCGCCACGACCACGGACAGCAGCAACACACGACGCAGGTTCATGACAGCACCTCCAGCGCACAGAGCGTGTTGGCCAGGGTAAAGCCCTTGATGCAGGCCTGTTCGGGCGTCATGTCGGTTCCTTGGTTGATGCGCTGCCAATACGACAGCGCCGCGGGTGAGTTGTCAGGCCACTGGCGTTTGAACTCAGCGGCAAAGGCGCGCTGGTCATAGGTGACGGGCAGTGCTTCGACCACCAGCGGGCCGACTTGCGCCCGGTAGAGCGCGGCGGCGGAAGCAGTGCGCGCGATGCGCGTGATCAGGCCATAGCGGCCATTGTTGAAGTTGGGCATGCCGGCGGCACCGTTGTTGATCACCGCCCACTTGCCGTTGCTCAGGGCGGCCGGGCTGCAGGTGTGGCTGCAGGCCAGCACACGGATGCGGCGTTCCGTGAACCATTGGTCCAGTTGCTGCTGGCGTTTGGCGCTTTGCAGTCGGGCATGATCGCACTGCCAGCCGGCCAGCGACTGCTCATCGCCGTGGGTAATGGCGATGCGCTCGCCGGCGACCTCGGCTATCAGGGTGGCGGGGCGGTTGCCGAGCTGTTCAGCCGTGCCGGGCAGGCTGTTGACCGTCTGTTGCAGCTGCTGATGAATACGGTTGGAGCGCTCGACTGTGGCGGCGTCGGTCTGCTCCGGGTAGGCGCAGCCGCAACCAAAATCGTCGCCCGCGCGGGCCAGTTCGGTTTCTACATTGCCGCGCAGCGGGTAGTGCCGTTGCAGACGTTGCTCGATATCGCTGAACACCGCGGGGTCGCGGTCGAACCAGTGGGCGTCACCGTTGAATACGGCTTTGGCTCCGGGTTCGCCAGCGACGCGTCGCTCAATCGCGTCCAGCGCCTGACGGTTTCCATAGAGCCCGCCGATCACGTACAGCACGTCGCACGCAAGGTTTGAGGGGGCGCTGAAGGTCTCGGCGGGCAGGCGATAGTCTGCCGGGCAACTGCGGCCTTTGCTCATGCGGCTCTCCGGGTCATCATGCCGGGCAACAGGTAGCCGGCGGTACACAGGATTAACCCGTACAGGTTGGTACCGAGCAGCAGTGCGTAGCGACCGTCACCAATAGCCCAGCTCTGCGGAATCCAGCCGAGGGTGAGGGCCACTCCCAGTCCTATGCCGGTCCAGAAACTCAGGTGAAAGCCGAGACGGGTGGGGCGCACGAAGCCGTGCAACAGGAACACCGGTGCCAGGCCGATGACCATGGTGCCGCTGATGGTGGTGGCCTTGAGAATGTCGGTGCCGGCGAGCATCGGCAGGTTGCCGAGCAGGGCGAACACCAGCATGGTGGCCATGCCGACGCCAATCGCCTTCTGGCCCAGATCACGCTGCAGCAGCGCGGGCAACTCGCGGCCGCTGAGGCGGGCGAGGCTGGAGAAGGTCGAGTCCAGGGTGGAGCCGGCGGCGGAAATCATTACCAGCGTCATCACGATCAGCGCGCCAACGCCGAGGCTTTTCGCCAGCGCTGCGGGCACGTTGCCGCCGGCCTCGATGCCGCCGAGGGTGGCATGCACGCCGATCAGGCTGAAGGCCAGAATCGCAACGAAGCCCAGCACGCCAGCCAGGGTGAAGGCGCGCAGCATGGATTTCTCTTCGCTGATAAAGCCGCGGTCGGTCAGTACCGGGTCGTGGAAGGGGTAGCTCAGCAGCTGCAGGCAGGCGACCAGAAACAGATCCACACCGGCGTTAAGCGCCCAGTGGCTGGTGCTGGTCAGCTCGGCGGTGCTGTGATTCGGCAATACCAATCCCAGCACCCAGACCAGTGCGATGACGAAGATTGCGGCCTGCGCCGCGTCGGTCAGGATGGAACTGCGCAGCCCGCCACGCAGGCTGTAGGCCAGCGTCACAGCGGTAAACAGCAGTGCAGCGCCGATAAACGCCGGGCTGCCGCTGTCGCCGTAATAGCCGCCGACTACGGCGGTGTTGCTCCAGACCTCGTTGAACAGGCGAATCAGAATCGCCGCCGAGAACGCCAGTGCGGCGCCGCGGCCGTAATTGCTGGTCAGAAAGCTGACCAGGCTGGTTGCCTGAAAACGTCGGCGCAGGCGGTAGATCACCAGCCCGCAGAGCGGGATGGACAGCCAGTAGGTGGCGTAGGCGAGGCCGCCGACCAGACCAAACTCGGCACCGAGATTGGCGGCGTTGGTGACTGACTTGGCGAAGATCCAGCTGATGAAGATGCTGGTGGTCAGCAGCAGTGGCGAGGCCTGGCGGCCCTGGCTGTCTTCGCCATTGAAGAAGCCGCCAATGGTGACGGTGCGTGGCGAGAGCCAGTACATCAAACCGCCGTAGGCGATCAGAAAGCCCCAGAAAAACAGGCCGGTAAGGCTGGTAGCGGTCATGTAGTGCAATCCTGTCCCTGATCAGTTTGTATTGAGAACGCCGCCGCAGCTGGAGCCCTGTCCGGCGGTGCAGGCGAAGCAGTGGTCGCGGGTGGCGATGGGGTGGTCGAGCAGATCGGCGTTGAGCAGATCACGCAGGTGCGGGCGGTCCGACGCCAGTACCGGCATCGGTAGTTCCAGCATCTGGTTGAAATCGCAGTCGTATAAATAGCCGCGCCAGTCAACGCTGACGGTGCTGCGGCACATCAGGCCGGGCAGGTTGCCTGCGCTGAAGTTGTCGCGCAGCAGCTGCATGTACTGGTTGAACTGCCCACGGCTCACCAGGGTACTGCCGAAGCGGGCAATCGGCTGGTTGGTGATGGTGTGCAGGTGGTTGAACTGGATGCCGAAGTCTTCCTGCAGGTGCTGTTTATAGTCCGCTTCCAGCGCCTGTTGCGGTGGCGGCAGGCTCGGGCCTTGCGGGTTGTAGACCAGATTCAGTTCCAGGTCGCTGTCTGGTTGGCCGTAGCCCAGCGCGTTCAGCTGCCTGAGTCCGGATATGCTGCGCTCGAACACACCGTCGCCGCGCTGGCTGTCGACGTTGTCCCGTGAATAGCAGGGCAGGGAGGCGGAAATCGCTACACCTGCGTCGGCAAGAAACTGCGCCAGATCCTCATGGCCGGGTTCGGACAGGATGGTCAGATTGCAGCGGTCGATCACCTTCAGCCCTGCGGCGCGGGCGCGGCTGACCAAAGTGCGAAATTGCGGGTGCATTTCAGGCGCGCCGCCGGTGAGATCAAGGGTGCTGACCGGGTGAGCTTCAATGACGGCACACAGCAGTTCAACCAGCTCGTCCGACAAGGCCTCGGTGCGGGTTGGCCCGGCGTTGACGTGGCAGTGCAGGCAACGCTGGTTGCAGCGGTAAGTCAGGTTCACCTGCAGTGTTTCCAGTGCGCTACGGCGCAGCGGCGGAAAGTCCAGGGTATTGAGCAGGGGCAGGGTATCGCGCACGGTATCTCCTCGTTTGTCGAGTAACAGACTCCCGTGGAATGCATCTGTTACATAACTGAACCAAGTCAGCTGGTTTCAGTCTGGTAGTCTCAGGACCAGAACGCACTTCTTTATAGAGAGAAAACGATGCGAAAACTAGCTTATGTCCTGCTGCTCTGTGCCGCTACTGTTCAGGCGCAGGCGCCTGCGGCGTTGACACCGCCGCAGCTGGACGAGACGCAAGTGGCCGCCATTCGCGCCGCCGTTGGCAACAGCGGTCGCACTATCACCAATGTCACGCGCGACGCCTACCGTAACCCCGAGCAAACCCTGACCTTCTTTGGCGTGACGCCCGACCAGACAGTGGTAGAAGTCTGGCCCGGCGCTGGCTGGTACACCGAGGTGCTGGCGCCGCTACTGCGTGACAAGGGTACGCTGGTCGCCGCTCACTTTGATCCGGATAGCGAGGTTGGTTTTTTCAAACGCTCGCGTGCGCAGTTCGAGGCGAAGCTGGCAGAGCACCTGGAGCGTTACGACCAGGTCCAACTGGCGACGCTTGATTATGACGCCGATACACCGATCACCGAACCGGGTACGGCCGACCGTGTGCTGACCTTCCGCAATGTGCACAACTGGCTGGCGGCAGGCGATGGCAAGGCGGAGCTGATGTTCGACACGTTTTATGCAGCGCTCAAGCCAGGTGGCATGCTCGGTGTGGTTGAACATCGCGCCAAGGCGGGCACATCGCTGGAGCAGATGATCGAGTCGGGCTATGTCACTGAAGAGAAGGTGCGCGAGCTGGCTGGCAATGCCGGCTTTGAGCTGGTAGCGGCCAGCCCGGTCAATCAGAACCCGCGTGATACCGCCGATCACCCGGAGGGCGTCTGGACACTGCCGCCCACGCTGCGGCTCGGTGACGAGCAGCGCGCGCATTACATGGCAATCGGCGAAAGCGACCGGATGACGCTGCTGTTTATCAAGCCGGAGATGTGATCAGCGCTTTCCCAGTTCGCGCCGGTAGGCAGTTGGACTCATGTTGGTCCAGCGCCGAAAGGCACGAGTGAAGCTGCTTGGGTCCAGGAACCCAAGCTCGTAGGCGATGCTGGTCAGCGAGAGCTGGCCGTCGCTGATCATGCGAATGGCTGCTTCCTTGCGCACATCGTCCGCCAGCTGTTCGTAACTGGTGCCTTCCTGGCTCAGCTTGCGGCGCAGGTGCCGTGGACTGATATTGAGCGGTGCTGCCACGCGTTCGGCACTGATGTCGCCAGAGCCAAGCAGCAAGTGAATGCGACGTTTGACCTGCTCGCTCAGGTCTTGGCTGGGAATCACCGCCTGCATGGTCTCCAGAATGTCGACCAGCTTGGGCAGGATGAAGGGGCTCGAGGTCGCCAATGGCTTATGCATCAAGCGGCGGTCCAGCACCAGCGAATAGCTGTCACCAAAGACAACTGTGTTGCGGGCGAACAGTCGCCGCTGACCCTCTGCGTCTTCCTCCCCGCGCACCAGTTGCAGCCTGCGAACCAGCCCCTGATCGTCCAGATCCAGCCGATTGAAATAGCGGGCCAGATAGCCGATGACGGCCTCGATGTGTTGCTGGTGCGGCTTGCCTATAGGGCGCAGGGTCAGCGCGACGCCATCATCTTCGGGCTGGCATACCAGTTTAAGTTGGATGCTGAATATGCCGAAGAAGCGGCTGAGCAGGTTCAGTGCGGCGTCGATGGTCTCGCTTGCCGCTGCGGCCAGGGCCAGCGTGGTGAACGGCGTCGGCACAAACACCCGGTGCATGCGCAGGGCAAAGTGCGGGTCCTCCGAGACGCGCAACGCCTCGCTCCAGCCGAAGGAGCAGAGCTCTTGGTCAACGAATTGCGGTTGCCCTACCGGCAAGGAAATCCAGGGTGCGAGGCGATGGGATTCGCCGAGAGAAACGCCGTATTGCTTGAGTGCCTGTTCCATGGCGCGTAGCCAGAATGCACTTTCACGCACGCGCGCGAAGGAATCTGAGCTTGAGTGTTCTAGCATCGACACACTGATCCATTTTTGTTGTGACAAAACGGGGTTTTGTCTTGTTAGGCGGGCAGTATAACGAGAATCTCAGCGTGGAAAACCCTGCTCGCTGTTTCGCAGAGCAAAATAATGTTGCAGATAATGTATTGGCACCCTTTTTGGTGGTTTTTCTTATTTTGTGTATGGGGCGGCTATTCAGGAGAAGTGAGACTTCATCGGATTGTGGTGTTATTTTTCTGGCGCGTTGGCGTTACAGCGCTCTGAAATAACTATCTTGCGGCGCTCTGTCCTGCGGAAAGCAGATGGAATTGGGTGATCACCCTGCATTCTTACGTTCTGCTTATGATGTCAATTCACTCCTTGAATGTCCCTTTCGGTCAAATATGTTGGCCGTTGAGGGCAAGTGCTGCGTGCTGGCCTCGTGACAGACTGCGTGGGTCTTGAACACGCACTCCCTGTGCGTGAGTTCATGTCACCCAAACGGAGCAGCACAATGACAAAAAAAATGCATGGCTGGTCTCTTGCCGCATTGCCTCTGGCGATTGGCATGGCCACTTTCTCTGGTTCTGCAAACGCAGTAGCTTTCAACATCGGTGAAGTCGAAGCCCAACTGGACTCTCAGCTGTCCATTGGCGCTAGCATGTCTACCCAGAACGCGGACCGTCGCTTTATTCATACTGCGACTGCGATTGATGGGGTGCCTCAGAACGGCTTGGCTGCATCCAGAACCTCCGACGATGGTCGCCTGAACTACGGTTCTGGTGATGTCTTCTCCAAAATTTTCCGTGGCGTACACGATCTGGAAATGCGCTATGGCGATTCCGGTGCGTTCTTCCGCGGCAAGTACTGGTACGACTTTGAAACCAAAGACGGTCACCAGCGTTTCTATGATATCGACGACTCCGGTCGTGACCCGCTGGTCAAAGCGTCCGGCGTGGCGCTGCTGGATGCCTTCGTCTATCACAACTATTTTATCGGCAACAACCCGGGTAACGTTCGTCTTGGTCGTCAGGTTGTCAGCTGGGGTGAGTCTACCTTCATCCAGAACTCCATCAACTCCATTAACCCGCTTGACGTTGCCGCTCTGCGCCGTCCGGGTGCTGAGCTGAAAGAAGGCCTGCTGCCTGTTGAAATGCTTTACCTCTCCCAGGGTCTGACTGAAAACCTGAGCATGGAAGCTTTCTACCAGCTCAAGTGGGCTCAGACCGTTCTGGATAACTGCGGTACTTTCTTTGGTTCTGACACGCTTGCAGTTGGCTGTAACGACCGCTTGGTAGTGGCGGGTGCCGATCAGCCGCAAGGTGAAAACCCACTGGGTACTGCTCCGCTTAGTGCGGTAGGTCTGACCAACTACATCGTGCGCCAGAAAGACCAGGACGCAAAAGATGACGGTCAGTTCGGCGTGGCATTCCGCTGGTTTGTGCCTGAGCTGAACGACTCCGAGTTCGGCTTCTATTTCATGAACTATCACAGCCGTAACCCGGTTTACTCGAATACCAAAGGTTACCCGTACGGCAGCCCGACTCCGGTTGTTGGTGTTGAAGGTGTTCCTGGGCCGGCGGGCTATTTCTTTGAATACCCGGAAGATATCCGTCTGTATGGCGTGAGCTTCCAGACCAGCGTTGCCGGTGCATCGGTTGGTGGTGAAGTCAGCTATCGCCCGAACATGCCGCTGCAGATCAATACTGGCGACATGAGCGCGACTGCTCTGTCCTCCGGCATCAACCCCGGCCTGGATTTCACTAAGAATGGTATGCCGGCTCCCGGCGGTTATCTGAAGGGCTACGAGCGCAAGGAATTCTGGCAGGCCCAGGCAACTGTCATTCAGTTCTTTGACCGTGTTCTCGGCGCAAGCCGTCTGGCATTGGCAGCCGAGGCTGGTGTGAACTACATCGGCGGTATCGGTAGCGAAGAGACCCGCTTTGGTCGCGACTCTCTGTTTGGTCAGAGCCCGCTGGCAAATGGTACTTGCCCGTTCACTGCAGCCAACTCGCCGACCATGGCAGCCAGCTGGTGTGAGGACGATGGTTTCTACACTGACTGGTCCTACGGTTATCGCGTTCGCGCGTCGCTGGACTACAGCAACGTTATCGCCGGTATCAACCTGAGCCCGAACGTTTCCTGGTCTCACGACATTGAAGGCTATGGCCCGAACTTCACCGAAGACGCCAAGGCAATCAGTGTTGGTTTGAACGCGGACTACGGCAACAAGTACAACGCGAGCATCAGCTACACCGACTTCTTCGACGGCAAGTACAACACCGCCGTTGACCGCGACTTTGCGTCTGTCAGCTTCAGCGTAAGCTTCTAAGACTGACCACAGGAGAACAACAATATGCGTATGCAACAAACTCTGATGGGTGTTGGTGGTCTGACACTCAGCTTGATGGCAACTGGTGTCATGGCTCAAACGCTGACCCAGGCTGAAATCGACTCTCTGGGCAACTCTCTGACACCGATCGGTGCAGAAAAAGCGGGTAACGCTTCTGGCACGATTCCGGCTTGGACCGGTGGTCTGCCGACCGACGCTGGTCAGTCTCTGCCGAACAACTTCCTGGAAAGCCCTTACAAGGGTGATCAGCCGGAGTTCGTTATCACCGCTCAGAACGTTGAGCAGTACAAGGCCAACCTGACTCCGGGTCAAATCGCGCTGTTCGAGCGTTATCCGGAAACCTTCCGTATGCCGATCTACAAGACCGAGCGTTCTGTGGGCTTCCCGCAGTCTGTCTACGATCAGGTTAAAGCAACGGCTGGCCAGGCCAAACTGGTCAACAATGGTGACGGCATCTCCAACTTCTCCCACGGTTCCTTTGCGTTCCCGATTCCGAAGTCCGGTGCCGAGGTGGTGTGGAACCACAACACCCGCTACCGCCTGAATATTCACCGCTGGTACATGCAGGCGATGCCGCAGACCAACGGCTCGTTTACGCTGATCAAGATGGAAGAAGAGGTTGGCTACCCGGAGCAGATGTCTGATGTCGACGCTGCGTCCATGCCGAACACTCTGTTGTTCTTCAAGCAGCGCGTAAGTGCTCCAGCCCGTCTGGCCGGTAACGTACTGCTGGTACACGACAGCCTGGACCAGCTGAAAGAGCCGCGCATGGCGTGGGTTTACAACGCAGGTCAGCGTCGCGTGCGTCGTGCACCGCAGGTTGCCTACGACGGCCCGGGTACTGCTTCCGACGGTATGCGTACTTCCGACAACTTCTCCATGTATAACGGTGCGCCTGACCGTTACAACTGGAAGCTGGTTGGCAAGAAGGAAATCTACATTCCCTACAACAGCGGCAAGCTGACCGAGCCGGGTGTTCAGTATGGTGATGTGCTGCAGGCTGGCCACATCAATCCAGACTACACCCGTTTCGAACTGCACCGCGTGTGGGAAGTTCAGGGCAACGTCAAGGAAGGTCAGCGTCACATCTACGCTCAGCGTAACTTCTTCGTTGACGAAGACTCCTGGATGATCAGCCTGGCTGACCATTACGACGGTCGCGGTACTCTGTGGCGTGTAGGTGAAGGCCACCTGGGCTTTAACTACCAGCAGAAGATCCCGGGTTATGCCATTGAGACGCTGTACGACCTGCTGGCAGGTCGCTACATCGCTCTGGGTATGTACACCGAAGAGAACTCTGCACCGCAGTATGACTTCGATCCGAGCTACAACCAGTTCACTCCGGCCGCACTGCGTGCATCCGGCGTTCGCTGAGTTCAGCTGATCGAAGCAGAGAAGGGAGCCGCAAGGCTCCCTTTTTTTGTGCTCGTCGATTAGGTTGGCAGGCACAGCACGCTGTGCCGCTACGGATTGGGTGAGGTGGTGGGGTGCGGGTTTTAGCGTAGG
>JAYNRF010000043.1:0-21985 GCA_038114645.1 Pseudomonadaceae bacterium
GCCGCTCTTTTTCCCGCCAACCCTGCGCTACTCGCCCGCGTAAACGGGACGAACCACAGTGCACACTCCACCATCCGAGCAGGCGGATAAACGCAGTAGTCTAAGATCCTATCTAGCTTCCCCGAACTGCAGCGCCAAACCACAAAAAAACCTCCCGAAGGAGGTTTTTTCAATGCCGATATCGCGAATTAGAAGAACAGCCGCTTGAGCTCCTGCCCCGGGTTGGCCGCCCGCATGAACGCCTCACCGACCAGGAAGCCGTAGACCTCGTGTGCCAGCATCAACTCTACATCCGCGCGATGCAGGATGCCGCTTTCGGTGACCAGCGTCTTGTTGCGCGGAATCTGCGGAATCAGTTCCAGGGTGGTGTCGAGCGTGACCTCGAAGGTGTGCAGGTTACGGTTGTTGATGCCGATCAGCGGGGTATCCAGCTTGAGGCCACGTTCCAGTTCGGCAGCGTCGTGCACCTCGACCAGCACATCCAGGCCGTGCTGCTTTGCGGTCGCTGCCAGCTCGCCCATCTGCACATCATCCAGGCAGGCGGCGATCAGCAGCACGCAGTCGGCACCCAGCGCGCGGGCTTCGACGATCTGGTACGGGTCAACCATAAAGTCCTTGCGGATCACCGGCAGCGAACAGGCCGCGCGGGCCTGCTGCAGGTAGTCGTCGTGCCCCTGGAAGAAATCCACGTCAGTCAGCACCGACAGACAGACCGCACCGCCCGCTTCATAGCTGGCGGCGATCTCGGCGGGCTGGAAATCCTCGCGCAGCACGCCTTTGCTCGGTGACGCTTTCTTGATCTCGGCAATCACGCCGGGGCGACGCGCCGCCGCGGCATCCTGAATCGCCTTGGCAAAACCACGGGTTGGCGACGCTGCGGCGGTCAGCTGTTCCAGCTCGGCCAGACTGCGCAGCTGAAGACGCTCTGCCACTTCCTCGTGCTTGCGCGCGACGATGTTCTGCAAGATGGTCGGCACGCTCATTGTGCTGCTTCCTCCCGGAATACCTCGGTAAAGGCGATAAGTTCGTTGAGTTTTTCCCGCGCCAGCCCTGAGTAAAGCGCATCGGAGGCCAACTTGACGCCTTCGAGCAGACTGGTCGCGTGATCCGCTGCGTACAGCGCCGCACCGGCATTGAGAATGATGATATCGGCGGCCTTTTCACCCGCCTCGGTCTCGCGCTTGCCCAGCGCATCACGGATCAGCTTGAGCGAGGCCGCTGCATCATCGACCGTCAGACCGATCAGCGAGCGACTCTTGATACCAAGCTCTTCCGGGCTGATGTCGTACTCACGGATTTCACCGTCCTTCAGCTCGGCAATGTGACTGGTGGCCGCCAGACTCAGCTCGTCCAGACCGTCCCTGGAGTGCACCACCAGCACATGCTCGCTGCCAAGGCGCTTGAGCACCTCGGCAATCGGCCGGCACAGCGCCTGGGTAAACACACCGATGACCTGATGCTTGACCCCAGCCGGGTTGGTCATCGGGCCGAGCATATTGAAGATCGTACGCATGCCCAGCTCACGGCGCGGGCCGATGGCGTGCTTCATGGCGCCGTGATGGGCCGGGGCAAACATGAAGCCGACACCGACGCTTTCGACGCAGCGCGCAACCTGCTCGGGCGTCAGATTGAGGTTAACGCCCGCCGCTTCCAGCAGATCGGCGCTGCCGCTCTTGCCCGATACCGCGCGATTGCCGTGCTTGGCGACCTTGCCGCCAGCCGCCGCCACCACCAGCGCAGCCGCGGTCGACACGTTGAAGATATTGGCGCCGTCACCGCCGGTGCCGCAGGTATCGACCAGACGCTCGCCGCTGATTTGCACAGCAGAGGCCAGCTCGCGCATGACCATAGCCGCGCCGGTAATTTCGTCGAGGGTTTCACTCTTCATGCGCAGGGCAACCAGAAAACCGCCGATCTGCGCATCAGTGCACTGGCCGGTCATGATCTGGCGCATGACGTCCTGCATTTCCTCGGTGGACAGATCCAGTTGATCGACCACCTTGCCGAGGGCTGTCTTGATATCCATTCCGTCTCTCCTGGCTGGTCAGCGGCGCAGGCCGCCCTGCTGCTTGAGGAAGTTGGCGAGCATTTCGTGCCCCTGCTCGGACAGGATCGACTCGGGGTGGAACTGCACGCCCTCGATCATGTATTCGCGGTGGCGCACACCCATGATTTCATCAACGCTGCCGTCGTCGTGCTGCGTCCAGGCCGTCAGTTCCAGACAGTCCGGCAGGGTATCGCGGCTGATCACCAGTGAGTGATAGCGGGTCACGGTCAGCGGATTGTTCAAGCCGGCAAACACGCCCAAGCCTTCATGGTAGACCGGGCTGGTCTTGCCGTGCATAACCTGACGGGCACGCACCACATCACCGCCAAAGGCCTGACCGATACTCTGGTGGCCGAGGCAAATGCCGAGAATCGGCAGCTTGCCGGCAAAGTGCTTGAGCACCGGCACCGATACGCCGGCCTCGTTGGGCGTGCACGGGCCGGGGGAGACGACGATGCGCTCGGGGTTAAGAGCTTCGATCTCGGCGACGGTCAGCTCATCGTTGCGCACCACCTTGACGTCGGCACCCAGCTCACCGAGGTACTGCACCACGTTGTAGGTAAAGGAGTCGTAGTTATCGATCATCAGCAGCATGGCGTTTCTCCTTTACCGGGCCGATTGTTCAGCGAGGGCAATCGCACGGAACATGGCGCGACGCTTGTTGATGGTCTCTTCCCACTCCAGCGCGGGCACCGAGTCGGCCACGATGCCGCCACCGGCCTGCACGTGCAGTTCGCCATCCTTGATCACCGCGGTACGAATCGCGATGGCCGTGTCCATGTTGCCGTTCCAGGCCCAGTAGCCGACCGCGCCGCCGTAGACGCCACGCTTGACCGGCTCCAGTTCGTCGATGATTTCCATCGCGCGAATTTTCGGCGCGCCGGACAGGGTGCCAGCCGGCAGGATGGCGCGCAACGCGTCCATCGCGGTCAGTTCAGGCTTCAGCTGGCCCTGCACGTTGGAGACGATGTGCATGACGTTGGAATAGCGCTCGATGACCATCTTCTCGGTCACCTTGACCTTGCCGATCTGCGCCACGCGGCCAACATCGTTGCGGCCGAGGTCGATCAGCATCAGATGCTCGGCGATCTCCTTGGCGTCGGACAGCAGGTCCTGCTCCAGCGCCAGATCAGCCTCTTCGGTCGCACCGCGCGGGCGGGTACCGGCAATCGGACGCACGGTGACTTCACCCTCTTCAACGCGCACCAGCACTTCGGGTGAGCTGCCGACCACGTGGAAGTCACCGAAGTTGAAGAAGTACATGTAGGGCGTCGGGTTCTGGCTGCGCAGGGCGCGGTACAGATCGATCGGCTCGGCCTTGAAGTCGATGCTCATGCGCTGGGACGGCACCACCTGCATGCAGTCACCGGCGAGGATGTATTCCTTGATGGTGTCGACCGCCCGTTCGTAATCCTCACGGGTGAAACTGGCGCGGTAGTCCAGATCGATGTCGACCGGCGCAGCCAGATCGATCAGCTTGCGCGCCGGGGTCGGCAGACGCAGTTGCTCAAGCAGTTGATCCAGTCGGGCATTGGCCTGTTCGAAGGCATCTTCAGCGCTCGGGTCAGCCAGCACGATGGCGTGCAGCTTGCCGGCGAGGTTGTCGAACACCACCACTTCGTCCGACACCATCAACAGGATGTCCGGCGTTCCCAGCACGTCCGGATTGACCGTCGCGGCCAGACGCGGCTCGACGTAACGCACGCAGTCGTAGCCGAAGTAGCCAACCAGCCCGCCATTGAAACGCGGCAGACCCGGAATACTCGGCACCCGATAGCGGGCCTTGAAGGTTTCAACGAAGTCCAGCGGATCAGCACATTCGTGGCGCTCCTGCTCGACGCCATCAACCAGCACAGTCGCGGTATGGCCATCGACGCGCAGCACGGTACGCGCCGGCAGGCCGATGATCGAATAACGCCCCCACTTCTCGCCGCCCTGTACCGATTCGAGCAAGTAAGAATAGGCGCCATCGGCCAGTTTCAGATAGGTGGACAGCGGAGTTTCAAGGTCTGCCAGCACCTCGCGTACAACAGGTACACGGTTGCAATCCTGGGCAGCCAGGCGAAGGAATTCGTCTCGGGTCATGATCAGCCTCAAAGGCAGGGTAAGTCATACGCAAACAGGGGTGCTCGCACTCGGGAGCGAGCGAGGATAGTTCAGGTACGCCAACGCCAGCGGGCGAGCGCCTTGATAACTCTCATCAGTTTGCGATTGCTGACAAACACGGCTGATCCATCACTGGTGGGGATACCCGAGCAAGCCTATATGAGCGCGTCTAGCGAATCAACCAGCAAATCCGGGTTCTCCGAGGCAATCGGCCGGCCGTGATTGTAGCCGTAGCTGACCGCCACCACCGGCACCCCCGCCGCCTTCGCCGCCAGCACGTCGCTGCGCGAATCGCCGACAAACAGCGCCTGAGCAGGATCAGCGCCAGCCTGCTGCATGACCCAGTGGAGCGCCGCCGGGTCCGGTTTCTGTACAGGCAGGGTGTCGCCGCCGACCAGCCAGCGGAAATAGCCATCCAACTGCTTGTCCGCCAGTAGCTCCGGCACAAAGCAGCTCGGCTTGTTGGTGATCAGTGCCAGCGGAATCTGTGCGGTCTGCAGGTGGTCGAGCAAGGCCCGCACGCCCGGGTAGACCGTGCTGCGAGAGTGATCGCCGGCGTAAGCCTCGAGAAACAGTGCCAACGCCTGCTCGGTCTCCGGCTCGCCGATGTGCGCGTGCTCTATATCATCGGCCAGCGCCCGCCGCACCAAAACCCGCGCACCGTTGCCGACCCAGTGACGGACCTGCTCGACACCCGCGGCGTCACGACCGAGCTGATCCAGCATCGCATCCACCGCCGCTGCCAGATCCGGCACCGAATCAATCAAAGTGCCGTCCAGATCGAACATCACCAGCCTGGGCAGCTCGCCAGCGAACAGTTCACGCAGCAACAGCATCTCAGCGTTTGGCCTGTGCCAACTCCGCACGCATGCTGTCGATCACCGCCTTGTAATCCGGCTTGTTGAAGATCGCCGAACCGGCGACGAAGGTATCGGCACCGGCTTCGGCGATGGCACGGATGTTCTGTTCGTTGACGCCACCGTCGATCTCAAGACGAATGTCGCGACCGCTGGCATCGATCAGCGCACGCGCCTCACGCAGCTTGTCCAGCGTGCCCGGGATGAACTTCTGGCCGCCAAAGCCGGGGTTGACGCTCATCAGCAGCACCATGT
Organism: Pseudomonadaceae bacterium; assembly: GCA_038114645.1. Lineage (GTDB taxonomy): Bacteria > Pseudomonadota > Gammaproteobacteria > Pseudomonadales > Pseudomonadaceae > Halopseudomonas. Next base: position 5,266 of record JAYNRF010000043.1, read on the forward strand.
CGACCTTGTCCATCACGTACTTGAGCGCATCCAGCGAAGTGGCCGGGTTGAATACCAGACCGGCCTTGGCACCGCCGTCCTTGATCAGCTGCAGGGAGCGGTCGATATGCTCGGAGGCTTCCGGATGGAAGGTGATATAGCTGGCACCGGCCTCGAGGAAATCACCGATCAGGCGATCCACTGGCTTGACCATCAGATGCACATCAATCGGCGCGGTAACGCCGTACTTGCGCAGTGCAGAGCAAACCATCGGGCCGATGGTCAGGTTCGGTACGTAATGGTTGTCCATCACATCGAAGTGGACGATGTCAGCACCGGCGGCCAGGACCCGATCAACATCCTCACCCAGTCGGGCAAAGTCGGCGGACAGAATGGACGGCGCAATGGCGTAATCGAGCATGGGAGGACCTCGGCAGGGGCAGACACGGAAATGCCGGCCAGTTTACCCTATCCGCCGTGGTTATACTCATCAGGACTTCGGACCGAGACGGACCCCATGCGCGCGCCAACCGTTATTGCCCTGCTCTGCCTTTGCAGCATCGCTCACGCCCAGGAAACAGCCGCACCAGCGGCCGATGCGGCCGCAACCGAACGCGCGTCAGCCGTCTCCCGCGACATCCAGTACCAGCAGGCGCTGAAGCGCGAGGCCCCGACTACAGAACAGCGGCAGCTGGAGTTCGCCGGAGAGTCCCAGCTCGGACTCTTTCTGCCGGCTGCCCGCCCCGAGCCACTGGGCGGCATCCTGCTGATTGCCGGCCCCGGCGAACATGCCAACTGGCCTGAACTGATTGGTCCGGCCCGCACCAACCTCAGCGATGCCGGCTGGCACACCCTGGCCATCAGCCTGCCTGACGCGCCAACCGCACCACAGATCGACGTGACACCCGAGCCGACGGAATCCACGGCAGCCAGCGACGCCCCGCCCCCCGAGATCGCTCCCGAGGCCGAGTTGCTGGCTGCCAGTGATCAGATTGATGCAGCGCCAGAAGCCCCACCCGAGGCGCGCTACGGCGAGCGCGCTACCGCACTGATCCGTGCAGGCTGGCAGGTGCTCGAGGGAGAAGGCGCGCAGCAGGTACACATCATCGCCCGAGACGAATCGGCTTACTGGGCCCTGCTGGCGGCCAGCAGCAGCCCAAAGGGCCAACCTCCGGCGACCCTGATCCTGCACCAGGCCCGCCAGCCAGCGTCATCACCAGAACCAAGCCTGGACAGCCTGCTTGAGAACAACGACCGTCCGCTACTCGAGATGCTCAATCTGGAGGTGACAGCGGATCGCCAGCTCGCCGCAAGCCACCTTCGGATCGCCCGCCGGACCGGCAACCAGGGCTATCAGCAGATGGATCTGGCGCCGATATCCAGATCGGCCTTTGCCACGGACATGCTCGACAAGCGCCTGCGCGGCTGGCTGACGCGCCACTATCAAGCGCCAGAGCCCGAGGTCACGCCATAGCGGTTCAGCGAAAGCCGCGGTGACGACGCAGCGTTTCGTAGGCCTGCTGAATCTGCCGAATACGCTCACCCGCACCGCTTTGCTGCGCCGCGCTGACACCACGAGCGGCCAGCTTGTCCGGGTGATGCAGGCTGAGCTGACGACGATAGGCGCGCTTAATAACGTCAGGCGAGTCACTCAGATTAACCTTGAGCAGGCTTGCCGCCTGTTGCAGACGATCCTCCTGCGCCACCGCTGCCCGGCCCGCCCGGCCCTGACTACTGTGTTGATGACGCTGATGCATGCGCTGCTGCTCGGCTTGCCCCAGCCCGGCAACCTTTGACCAGCCCGCCAGCAGCCCTCGTACCTCGTCACTCAGGCGCCCCGGCAGCACACTCATCCGCCAGCAGCTATCCATCAGTTCCGCAGCGCGCCCCGGTTCACGTCGACACAGCTCGCGCACCACCTTGATCAGGTCACCGCTCTGCTTGCCTTCGTTGAAATCGTGCATAGCCTGCAATCTGGCCTCGCCTTCAAGCCGATACTGCTGCATCAGATCACGCGCCAGCTGCAGGTGTGCCTGAGTCACCCTGCCACTGGCCTTGGCCAGCCGCCCCATGCAGAGAAACAGCACCCGCTCGAAACGGTTGCCACCGCCGCGCAGCTGCGCCAGCCGGTCAGGCAGATCTCGCCAGTGACGCAGTTGCCAGTGGCGGTCCAGCGCATGGCCCACCACCGCGCCCAGCACGGCGCCGGGCACGGCACCACCAAGCCCGCCTACCAGCGCCCCCAGCACGGTTACCGGCCAGAGCATGGCTCAGCCCCTCGCCGCACGGTCGGCATCGGCCAACCGTTCCGGCGTACCGACATCAATCCAGATGCCGCGATAATATTCACCGCTGACGCGCCCCTGATCCGCCGCCGCACGCAGCAGCGGCGCCAGGGCAAAGGCGCCCTCAGGCTGGCCTGCCAACAGCTCGGGATGCAATACCGCAATCCCGCTGTAGGTCAGCCCCGACTGCCCTGCAGCGGGATTGGCCACCTGCCCATCGACCAGCAGGAAGTCACCCTTGGGGTTGTGGGCCGGGTTATCGATCAGTACCAGATGCGCGAGCATGCCTTCGGGCAACGCCAGCTGCGCAAAGTCGTAACGGGTCCAGACGTCGCCGTTGACCAGAATAAAGGGAGCATCCCCCAGCAGCGGCAGCGCCTTGCGGATACCGCCCCCGGTTTCCAGCGGCGCCCCCTCGGCAGACCAGCGAATACGCACACCGAAACGTGAGCCGTCCTCGAAATAGCGCTCGATCTGTTCACCCAGCCAGGCGTGATTGATCACCAGCTCGCTGACGCCAGCTGCCCGCAGCGCCTCAAGATGCCACTGCAGCAACGGCTTGTCCGCAACCGGCAGCAACGGCTTGGGCGTGTGCAAGGTCAGTGGGCGCATCCGCTCCCCCTTGCCGGCAGCCAGCACCATCGCCCTCATCATGCGGGCAGCCCCAGACTGTCGAGCAGCGCACTCAGCGGTGCGAGTCGCGCATCGGCGGCGCAGGCGTCACGCAGATAACGGACAAAACGTGGCGCGTCCTGCAGATAATGCGGCTTGCCGTCGCGATGACAGATACGGGCAAAAATGCCCAACACCTTGAGGTGACGCTGCACGCCCATCAGCCGTGACTGAGCAAGGAAGGCATCCAGCTCATCCGGCACCGGCACCCCGGCGGCGTGCGCCTGCCGCCAATAGCGCGTCAGCCACTGCGTGCGCTCGGCAGCCGGCCAACTGAAAAAGGCATCGGCAAACAGGGAGGTGACGTCATAACTGACCGGACCGTAGAGCGCATCCTGAAAATCCAGCACGCCGGGCTCGCCCTCTGCGGTCATCAGATTGCGCGGCATGTAGTCGCGGTGAACATAGACCTTGGCCTCACCGAGATTGCTGTCGAGCAGCAGCGCCTGCAGCTGATCCCACAGCTCCTGCTCCTGCGCGGTGAAACTGCGCCCAAGTTGACGGACCACATACCAGTCCGGGAACAGGGCCAGTTCACGACGCAGCACCGCTTCGTCGTAGTCGGGCAGCACGCCGGGCCGGCTGGCGAGCTGCCAACGAATCAGGCTGGTAATCGCGCCGGCGAACATGCGCTCCAGCTCGACGGATTCGACGCCTTGCTCGATGGTCTGCAAATACGTTTTCGCGCCCATATCCTCAAGCAGCAGAAAACCCTGCGCGAGGTCTTCGGCAAACAACCGCGGCACTCGCACTCCCGCCTGCTGCAGCAGCCGGGTAATGCGCACAAAGGGTTCGGTATTCTCGTGCTCGGGCGGCGCGTCCATGATGATCAGGCTGCGATCCCCCGCACGCCAGCGAAAGTAGCGACGAAAACTCGCATCGGCACTCGCCGGTGCCAGCTCCCCCGCAGGCTGATCAGCCCAGCCGAGAGCCGCGGCAGCCTGCGGCAAAGCCTGATCCAGCCAAAGTTGCATCTGTTGCTGTCGTGAATCCATCATGCTCCCACTTATGCGTCATCACCACCGGCCAGCCGAATAGCGGCCCGATGGCATTAATTCTGCCCAGTCCTAGATCAGGCATCGCGTGATGCCTTATTATCCGTTATCTTGCTCGACTGACACAGCATGCAGATTGCATGCTCCTCGCACAAGGCGTCGCGAGCACGCACCGACTGGAAGCCCGGACAATTACATAATGGCCTACCGTACTCCTCCCTTTCGCTCCTCCTTTCCGATGTTGCTGGCCAGCTCTTTGCTGCTGGTGCAGCCGCTGAGTTCAGTAGCAGCCAATCAGGTTCAGTGCCGCCCCGCCGGCAACAGCTGGTCCTGTGAGCCGCTGCAAACCCGGGGCGAATTGCCGCCCAGACCAACCCGTCAGGCGCCGGCCCCTGCGCCGGTCACCGACAGCGTGGTCAAGGCAGCCGAGACGGCAGCGCCGCTGAGTGTCGGCCGCGCCGGCGCCAGCACTGACTTCAGCCGTCTGGACTGGGTGCCGCGTGAGCAGTTGAGCAGCGAGCAACAGGCGGCCATCGCCCCGTACTGCGGCGGCACCTATGTCGAGCCCGAGCGCAGCGGCCGAGACGATTCCACTCCGTTTGACCAGTTGCCGGTATACGCCTCCGCCGACTCCAGCCGTTTCGAGCAGGGCAACCAGACCGGCGTACTGCAGGGCGACGTGCTGCTGCGCCAAGGTCGCCTGCAGGCCCGAGCCGACCAGGCCAGCTTCGATCAGGCCAACGCCCAAGCGGTACTGGAAGGCAACGTCCGCCTGCGCGATCAGGGCGTACTGGTTCTCGGCGACAGCGCATCCATGCGCATCGACAACGGTGAAACCCGCATCGACGGCGTTGAGTACGTTGTCCACGACGCCGGTGCACGCGGCACCGCCGACAGCCTGCGCCGCCGCGACGACGCCGTCATCGTCATCAGCGACGGCAGTTACACTACCTGCGAGCCGGGCGAGAACACCTGGTCGCTGCACGGCAAGGACATCGAGCTCGACCGCGAAACTGGTTGGGGTGAAGCCAAGCACGTCACCCTGCGAGTCAAAGATGTACCGGTGTTCTACACCCCGTACATGTACTTCCCGATTGATGACCGCCGCCAGACCGGTTTGCTGACACCTTCATTCAGCTACTCGTCCGACAACGGCACCGAGATCGAAACGCCGTACTACATCAACATCGCGCCAAACTACGACGCCACCCTGTACCCGCGCTACATGTCCGCACGTGGCCTGCAGATGGAAGGCGACTTCCGCTACCTGAAAGAAGACAACGAAGGCACGCTGACTGCCGCCTTCCTGAACGACAGCGAGTACGGCGAAAACCGCTGGCTGTATGGCTGGCAACACGAAGGCGGGCTGCAGAGCCGCTGGAGTACCGAGGTCGATTACACCGACATCAGCGATCCGTTCTACTTCCAGGACCTGGACTCGGCACTCGACACCCGCTCCGGCACCTACGTCAACCAGCGTGCGGGCCTGACCTACCGCGGCGACGGCTGGCGTGCGCAGGCCACTGTACACGGCTATGAACTCGCCACCATCACCTCTGTCACCCCCTACGAGCGCTTGCCGCAGCTGCGCCTGGACGGCGCCAACTGGCTGGGCGACAGCGGCCTGCGTTTTGGCTACAACGCCGAGTACGCCTACTTTGACCGCAATCTGGGCAGCGGCTTCCTGACCGGCAAGGACGGCATCCAGCTCGACAGCCTTGGCCAGCCGATTCTGACTGCCGATGAGAGCCTGATCGGCCTGCAGCGTGCTACCGGCCACCGCGTGGTCGTCAGCCCGAGCATCAGCTATCCGTGGCGTAACAGCTGGGCCTTTATCACGCCGAAGGTGCGCACCCAGAGCACCTACTACGATCTGGACTTCGACTCCCGCGCAGACGGCTACGACTACGCGGGCGCCAACAACACCCCGTCCAGCACCATCCCGGTCGCGAGCCTGGACGCCGGCCTGTACTTCGACCGCGCCACCAGCTGGTTCGGTCGCAACCTGCGCCAGACCCTGGAACCGCGTGCGTTCTACCTGTATGCCGCCGACGAGGATCAGGATGATCAACCGCTGTTCGATACCAACCAGAACACCTTCAGCTACAGCTCGCTGTTCCGCGACAACCGTTTCAGCGGTAACGACCGGGTCGCCGATGCCAACCAGCTGTCACTGGGCCTGACCAGCCGCGCGCTGGAAGCCAACGGCAAGGAACGCGCCCGCGCCAGCTTCGGCCAGGTGTTCTACTTCCGTGACCGCAACGTGCAGCTGCTGGATACCGACGGTATCGCCCGCGACGCCGAGAAATCCTCGTCCTCGGCCTACGCCGCCGAAGTCATGTATCAGGTCAGCGATGCCTGGCGCCTGAACGGCGACGTGGTCTGGGATCCGGACGACAGCACCAGCGATGCCGGCAGCGTGTTCGCCCACTATCAGCCCGAGCCACGCAAGGTGCTGAACATGGGCTACCGCTACCGCAACAACATCAACGCCTACAACGCGTTGACCGGCACCTTCCAGCGCGACCCGAACAGCCGTATCGACCAGTCCGACCTGTCGTTCATGTGGCCACTCAATCCGCAATGGAGCCTGATCGGTCGCTGGCAGCATGACTTTGCCGAAGACCGAACCCTTGAAGCCTTTGGTGGTCTTGAGTACGACAGCTGCTGCTGGAAGCTGCGCGTCGTCAACCGTTACTGGGTTGACTACAACGAGTTTGAATCCGTCGCCAACGATGACGCCAACCGCGGCATCTTCCTGCAGATCGTCCTCAAGGGCCTCGGCAGCGTGAGCGGCAACGAGGTAGACAGCCTCCTCGATGATGGTATCCCCGGTTACAGAGAGCGTGAAGATAATGCATTTTAAGTTGATGACGGCCCTTAGCCTGTGCGCGGGCATTTTCCTCAGCAGCACAGCCCAGGCCGCCGTAGAGCCGCTGGACCGCGTTGCCGCGATCGTCGATAACGACGTGGTGATGGCCAGTCAGGTCAGTGAGCGCATGACTTCCGTGCGCCAGCAGTTCGCCCAGAACAACACACCCGCACCGACCGACAGCGAGCTGCGCTCGCAGGTGCTTGACCGCCTGATTCTGGAAAGCATCCAGCTGCAGATGGGCGAGCGCGCCGGCATCACCATCGACGACGCCTCGCTTGATCAAGCGGTACAGCAGATCGCCGCCCGCAACGGCGTCACCCTGGAGCAGTTCCGTGAAGCCCTGACCCGTGACGGCGTCAACTTCAACCAGGTCCGCGAGCAGATCCGCCGCGAGATGATCATCAACCGGGTGCGCCAGCGCCGGGTTCGCGACAACATCCAGGTCACCGATCAGGAAGTGCGCAACTTCCTCAATTCGGAAGTGGGCAAGTATCAGACTTCGGCCGACTACCGCCTGGCAATGATCGTGCTGCCGCTGGCCGAAAGCGCCAGCCCGAGCGAGGTGGAAAAAGTTGGCCGCGCCGCGACCGATATTTACCGCCAACTGCAAAGCGGCGCCGACTTCAACACCCTGGCTGCCAGCCGCTCTGCCGGCGATACCGCACTGGAAGGCGGCGAACTTGGCTGGCGCAAGGCCGCACAGCTGCCACCGCCCTTCGCCCGCGCAGTTGACGCATTGGACATCGGTGGCGTGACCCAGCCGATGCGTTCACCGGCGGGTATCCACATCCTCAAGCTGCTGGACCGTCGCGGGGGCGATGGCCAGATGGTCGAGGAGTTTCACGTTCGCCATATTCTGATCAAGCCCAGCGAGATCCGCTCCGAAGGCGAAGCCGCCCAGCTGACCCAGCGCATCTATGACCGCATCAAGGCTGGCGAGTCCTTTGCCGCGCTGGCCAAGGCCTACTCGGAAGACCCGGGCACCGCACTGAACGGCGGCGACCTGAACTGGGTTACCCCGGACGCCATGACGCCCGAGTTCGGCGAAGTCATGACCACCACCCCGGAGAACACCCTGTCCCGTCCGTTCCAGACCCAGTTCGGCTGGCATATTCTGGAAATTCTCGGCACCCGCAACGTCGACATGACCGATGAAATGCGCGAGCAGCAGGCGATCAACCTGATCCGCAGCCGCAAGTACGAGGAAGAACTGCAGACCTGGCTGCTGCAGATCCGCGACGAGGCTTACGTGGAGATCAAAAACGGGTGAGCCCCGCACGCCTTGCCATTACCGCCGGGGAACCGGCGGGTATTGGCCCAGACCTGTGCCTGATGCTTGCCCAGCAGCCCTCGCCCTGCGAGCGTATGGTCATCGCCGACCCGCAGATGCTGCGCGAGCGCGCCCAACAGCTCGGCCTGACGGTCGAGCTGTTGCCGTTTGATCCGCATGCAATCCCCGTCGCCCAGGCCGCTGGCCAGATTCACGTTTTGCCGGTACCCCTCGGCGCGCCCTGCACACCGGGCGAGCTGAACCCGGGCAACTCGGCTTATGTACTGGAAACCCTGCGCCTGGCCGGCGACGGTGCCATCAAAGGCCGGTTCGACGCCATCGTTACCGCGCCGGTGCACAAGGGCATCATCAATGACGCGGGCGTGCCGTTTTCCGGCCACACCGAGTTCTTCGCCGAACAGACTGCCACCGAGCAGGTAGTGATGATGCTCGCCTGCCCGGGCCTGCGCGTCGCCCTGGCCACCACCCATCTGCCGCTAAGGCAGGTCGCCGATGCCATCACCGGCCCGCTGATCGAGCGCGTCGTACGTATCCTGCACAGCGACCTGGTCAACAAGTTCGGGCTGACGCAGCCGCGCATTCTGGTCTGCGGCCTGAACCCGCACGCAGGCGAAGACGGCCACCTCGGCCGCGAAGAGCTGGACATCATCATTCCGGCGCTGGAACGCCTGCGCAACGAGGGCATTGAGCTGATCGGGCCGCTGCCGGCCGATACCCTGTTTACCCCCAAGCATCTTGATCAGGCCGACGCGGTACTGGCCATGTATCACGATCAGGGACTGCCCGTGCTCAAGCACAAGGGCTTCGGCAACGCCGTCAACATTACCCTGGGCATGCCGATCATCCGCACCTCGGTTGATCACGGCACCGCTCTGGACTTGGCCGGAACCGGTCAGGCCAACCCGGGCAGCCTGCAGGTTGCCCTCGATACCGCCATCCAGATGATCAACGCCCGGAGGGCTGTATGAGTCAATTTCCCCAACACAAGGCGCGCAAGCGCTTTGGTCAGAACTTCCTGCACGACGCCGGTGTCATCGACCGCATCATTCGCTCGATCCGCCCGCGTGAGACCGATCATCTGGTCGAGATCGGCCCCGGTCAGGGCGCCATCACCTCGGGCCTGCTGGCCAGCGGTGCGCGGCTGGACGTGGTCGAGCTGGACAAGGACCTGCACCCGATCCTGATGGGCCAGTTCGGCTTCCTTGATCGCTTTCGCCTGCACAAGGGTGATGCGCTGAAGTTCAATTTCCGCGAACTGGCCGCTGACGGCGAGAAGCTGCGCGTGGTCGGCAACCTGCCGTACAACATTTCCACGCCGCTGATGTTCCACCTGCTGGAGCAGTCCGACTGCATCGAAGACATGCACTTCATGCTGCAGAAGGAAGTGGTACTGCGCCTGGCTGCCACTGCCGGCATGAACCACTACGGCCGCCTTGGCATCATGGTCCAGTACCACTGCCGTGTGGAGCACCTGTTTGATGTTGGCCCCGGCGCATTCAACCCGGCGCCCAAGGTCGACTCGGCCATTGTCCGCCTGATCCCGCACACTACCCTGCCGCATCCGGCTGACGACGTGGGCGTGCTTGAGATCCTGGTACGCGACGCCTTCAACCAGCGCCGCAAGACCCTGCGCAACACCCTCAAATCGCTGCTCAGCGTCGAGGAAATCGAAGCCGAGGGCATCGATCCGGGCACCCGTCCGGAGCAGGTCGACCTGGCTGGCTTCGTCCGTCTGGCCAACCGTCTGGCGCGCAAGCGGGCAGGCAGCGCATGAGCAGCGAACAGCAGTATGCCGTCGAGGTGACGGTACAGACCCGCTATCTGCCCGAGCAATCGGACCCGCAGAAAAAGCGCTTTGCCTTTGCCTACACCATCACTATTCACAACCGTGGCTCGATCACTGCGCAGCTGCTGCATCGCCACTGGCTGATCACCGACGGCAACAACAAACAGCAGCGTGTCGACGGCCCCGGCGTAGTCGGCGAGCAGCCGGCCATCGAGCCGGGCTCCAGTCACACCTATACCAGCGGCTGCATGCTGGAAACGCCAGTCGGCACCATGGAAGGCAGCTACGACATGCGCGCCAGTGACGGCCACGCGTTCAGCGCCAGCATCCCCCGTTTCCGCCTGGCTCAACCCAACGCACTCAACTGATCGGCCTATGACTACCTACGCCGTCGGCGACATTCAGGGCTGTCTCAAGCCCCTCCAATGCCTGCTCAGCGAGGTGGGTTTCAACCCGTCCAGGGACGTGCTCTGGTCGGTCGGCGACATGGTCAACCGCGGCCCCGAGTCACTGGAAACCCTGCGCTTTCTCAAGCAGCTGGATAACGCCTGCATCGCCGTACTCGGCAATCACGACTTGCACCTGCTGGCCGCCAGCCGCACCGGCAGCCGGCTGCGAAAGTCCGACACCCTCAAACCACTGCTCAAGGCTGGCGACCGCTTCGGCCTGCTCGACTGGTTGCGCCAATGTCCACTCGCGCATTACGACGCCGAGCTGGGCTTTGCCATGACCCACGCCGGGATCCCGCCGATCTGGACCGTGCAACAGACGCTGGAGCTGGCTGGCGAGGTGGAAAAGGTACTGCGCTGTGACAAGCGCCTGCCGGACTATCTGGACGAGATGTACGGCAACGAGCCGGCACGCTGGAAGCCGGGCCTCAAGGGCATCGACCGACTGCGTGCGATTACCAACTACCTGACCCGCATGCGCTTCTGCAAACCGGATGGCACCCTGGAATTCAAATCCAAGGAAGGGCTGGACACCACGCCCAAAGGCTATCAGCCGTGGTTCCGTTATCCACGCAAGGACCAGGACATTCAGATCATCTTCGGTCACTGGGCCGCCATCGAGGGCCGCACCGGCGTACAGGGCGTCCACGCACTCGACACCGGCTGCGTCTGGGGCGGTCGCATGACCCTGATGAACCTGGACACCCAAGAACTGCACCACTGCGATTGCGCAGACTGAGAGGCACACGCATGAGCGACTTCAAACGCATCGATCCGCAGACTGCCCAGCAGCTGCTTGATAACAACGCTCAGCTGGTCGACATTCGCGACCCGCAGAGCTTCCAGTTCGGCCATATCACCGGTGCCACCCGGCTGGACAACGACAACCTGGCTGACTTCGTCGCCAACGCCGATCAGCAACTGCCGCTGATCGTCTGCTGCTACCACGGCAACTCCAGCCAGGGCGCCGCCGCCTATCTGGCCAGCCTCGGCTTTGCCGACGTCTACAGCCTGGACGGCGGCTTTGAGCTGTGGCGCCAGACCTACCCCCAGCAGGTCAGCGCCGAATAACCCGCGCCAACATTTTTTTCCTCTGCAGGCCGCACCAGACGCGGCCTTGATGCACGCCGCAAAAAATTCCTGGTTTTTCTCCTGTTGCACCGCCCATTTGCAACTATCCTGAGTTCAGGCGAATCAAAAAAGAGAACGTCGGTCTGCCGGCTTCCGATAACCACGGGAGCCTGCCGGATCCACCGTCCGACCAGTCATCGATTGGCCGCCCGGCGCCTCCGACAGACTCCTGACCATGTCCGCAGTTGCGTTTTGGGGGATTCACGCATCAGGAAATGCCGTCGCCCGTCAAAGCGCGTCATGCGGGCTGCTGCCCGGAAGCGTCAGACCTCCTATCTGGTCACAGCGAGGTCGTGTCATGAGCATATTCAGCCATTTCCAGAACCGCTTTGAAGCCACTCGGCAAGAGGAGTACAGCCTTCAGGAATACCTGGAACTCTGCAAAACCGACCCAACCGCCTATGCAACCGCCGCCGAGCGTTTGCTGATGGCCATCGGCAAGCCCGAACTGGTCGACACCTCGCTTGACCCGCGCCTCTCGCGCATCTTCTCCAATAAGGTCATCAAACGCTACCCGGCCTTCGCCGACTTCCACGGCATGGAAGACGCCATCGAGCACATCGTGTCGTTCTTCAAGCACGCCGCGCAGGGGCTGGAAGAACGCAAACAGATTCTCTACCTGCTCGGCCCGGTCGGCGGCGGCAAGTCCTCACTGGCAGAGAAGCTCAAGGAGCTGATGCAGCAGGTACCGTTCTACGCGATCAAGGGCTCGCCGGTATTCGAGTCGCCACTGGGGCTGTTCAATGCCAGCGAAGACGGTGCCATCCTCGAAGAAGACTTCGGCATTCCGCGGCGCTACCTCAACAGCATCATCTCGCCCTGGGCAGTGAAACGCCTGCACGAATTCAACGGCGACATTTCCCAGTTCCGGGTGGTCAAGCTCTACCCTTCGGTACTGCAGCAGATCGCCGTAGCCAAGACCGAACCCGGCGACGAGAACAACCAGGACATCTCCTCGCTGGTCGGCAAGGTGGATATCCGCAAGCTGGAAGAGTTTCCACAGAACGACCCCGACGCCTACAGCTACTCCGGAGGCCTGTGCCGGGCCAACCAGGGCCTGCTTGAGTTCGTCGAGATGTTCAAGGCGCCGATCAAGGTGCTGCACCCGCTGCTGACCGCCACCCAGGAAGGCAACTACAACAGCACCGAAGGCATGGGCGCCATCCCGTTCAACGGCGTGATTCTGGCCCACTCCAACGAATCCGAATGGCACAGCTTCCGCAACAACAAGAACAACGAAGCCTTCATCGACCGCATCTACATCGTCAAGGTGCCCTACTGCCTGCGCGTCAGCGACGAGATTCAGATCTACGAGAAGCTGCTGACCAACAGCTCGCTGGCCAGCGCCCACTGCGCACCGGACACCCTGAAGATGCTGGCCCAGTTCACCGTGCTCTCACGCCTGAAGGAGCCGGAAAACTCCAACGTCTATTCGAAGATGCGCATCTATGACGGCGAAAACCTGAAGGACACCGACCCCAAGGCCAAGTCGATTCAGGAATACCGCGACTCGGCGGGTGTCGACGAGGGCATGAATGGCCTGTCGACCCGTTTCGCCTTCAAGATCCTGTCCAAGGTGTTCAACTTCGATACCACCGAAGTGGCCGCCAACCCGGTACACCTGCTCTACGTACTGGAGCAGCAGATCGAGCAGGAGCAGTTCCCGAACGAGGTGAGCGAGCGTTACCTGCGCTTCCTCAAGGAATACCTGGCACCGCGCTACGTCGAGTTCATCGGCAAGGAAATCCAGACCGCGTATCTGGAGTCCTACAGCGAGTACGGCCAGAACATCTTCGACCGCTACGTGCTGTACGCCGATTTCTGGATTCAGGATCAGGAATACCGCGACCCGGAAACCGGCGAGATCCTCAACCGCGCCTCGCTCAACGAGGAACTGGAGAAGATCGAGAAACCCGCCGGCATCAGCAATCCGAAGGACTTCCGCAACGAGATCGTCAACTTCGTACTGCGCGCCCGCGCGCAGAACAACGGCAAGAATCCGAGCTGGCTGTCCTACGAAAAACTGCGGGTGGTGATCGAGAAGAAGATGTTCTCCAACACCGAAGACCTGCTGCCGGTCATCAGCTTCAACGCCAAGGCCTCGACCGAAGATCAGAAGAAGCACAACGACTTCGTGCACCGGATGGTCGAGCGCGGCTATACCGAGAAGCAGGTACGACTGCTCTCGGAGTGGTACCTGCGGGTGCGTAAGGCCCAGTAGCGACGCTTCGCGAGCTGGAAGCTGGAAGCTGGAAGCTGGAAGCTGGAAGGATTGGAATTGGCTGACGGATCAGCCTCAAGCCTTATAACTGCACGGACGGCTTCAAGCTTTCAGCCTCAAGCTTCAAGCCGCCCCGGAGGGGCTAATGAGCTACGTGATTGACCGCCGTCTGAACGGCAAGAACAAGAGCACCGTGAACCGCCAGCGGTTCCTGCGGCGCTACAAATCACACATCAAGAAGGCGGTTGAAGAGGCAGTCGGGCGTCGCTCGATCACCGATATCGAACATGGCGAGAGCATCAGTATCCCCAACCGCGACATCGACGAACCCATTTTTCATCATGGCAAGGGCGGCCGCCAGACCCAGGTTCACCCCGGTAACCGCGAGTTCGCCACCGGCGACCGCATCGCCCGTCCACAGGGCGGCGGTGGCGGCCAGGGTGGCAGTCAGGCCGGTGACAGCGGCGAGGGCATGGACGAGTTTGTTTTCCAGATCACCCAGGACGAGTTCCTCGATTTCATGTTTGAGGACCTCGCACTGCCCAATCTGATCAAACGCCAACTCACCGGCACCGATACCTTTAAACCAGTTCGCGCCGGCATCAGCCAGCAGGGCAACCCGTCGCGCATCAACATCGTGCGTTCCATGCGCGCCGCCCAGGCCCGCCGCATCGCCCTTGGCGGCGGCAGTCGCAAACGCCTGCGCGAGGCCCGCGCCGAGCTGGAACAGCTCAAGCTTGAACACCCCGATGACATCACCGGCATTCAAGCGCTGCAGGAGGAGATCTCTGCCCTGCGCGTGCGCATTGAGCGCATCCCGTTCCTCGACACCTTCGACCTGCGCTACAACCTGATCGTGAAGCAGCCCACGCCGTCGTCCAAGGCCGTGATGTTCTGCCTTATGGACGTATCCGGCTCGATGACCCAGGCGACCAAGGACCTGGCCAAACGCTTCTACATCCTGCTCTACCTGTTCCTGCGGCGTAACTACGAGCGCATCGAAGTGGTCTTCATCCGCCATCACACCAGCGCCAAGGAGGTCGACGAAGAGGAGTTTTTCTACTCACGGGAGACCGGCGGCACCATCGTCTCCAGCGCCCTGCGCCTGATGCAGCAGATCATCGAGGAACGCTACCCGCCGGGCGAATGGAACCTGTACTGCGCGCAGGCCTCCGACGGCGACAACTGGAACGATGACTCACCGATCTGCCGCGACCTGCTGGTGCGCCAGATCATGCCGGCGATGCAGTACTACTGCTACGTGGAAATCACCCCGCGCGAGCACCAGACGCTCTGGCACGAGTACGAAGCCGTCGCCGAACATTTTGCCGACAGCTTCGCCCAGCAGCAGATTGTCGACGCCGGTGACATCTACCCGGTGTTCCGCAAGCTGTTCCAGAAGAGGATGGCGACATGAGCCGGAACCCCATATCCACCGGCTCGGAGTGGACCTTCGAGCTGATCCGTGAATACGACCAGGAGATCGGCCGGATTGCCCATGAGGTCTACGGTCTGGACACCTATCCCAACCAGATCGAGGTCATCACCGCCGAGCAGATGATGGACGCCTACGCCTCGGTCGGTATGCCGCTGGGCTATCACCACTGGTCCTACGGCAAGCACTTTCTCGCTACCGAAAAAGGCTACCGCCGCGGCCACATGGGGCTGGCGTACGAAATCGTCATCAACTCCGACCCCTGCATCGCCTACCTGATGGAAGAGAACACCATGTGCATGCAGGCACTGGTGATCGCCCACGCCTGTTACGGCCACAATTCGTTCTTCAAGGGTAATTACCTGTTCCGCAGCTGGACCGACGCCAGCGCCATCATCGACTACCTGGTGTTCGCCAAGCAGTACATCACCGAATGTGAGGACCGCTACGGCATCGACGCGGTGGAAGACCTGCTCGACTCCTGCCACGCCCTGATGAACTACGGCGTCGATCGCTACAAACGCCCCTACCCCATCTCCGCCGCCGAGGAACGTCAGCGCCAACGCGAACGCGAAGAGCACCTGCAGCGGCAGGTAAACGAGCTGTGGCGCACCATTCCGATCAACCCGCACAACGCACAGGACGAACAGGCGTTGCCCCGCTACCCCAGCGAGCCGCAGGAGAACCTGCTGTACTTCATCGAAAAGAACGCACCACTGCTGGAGCCCTGGCAGCGCGAGGTAGTGCGCATCGTGCGCAAGATTGCCCAGTACTTTTACCCCCAGCGTCAGACCCAGGTGATGAACGAAGGCTGGGCCACCTTTTGGCACTACACCCTGCTCAACCACCTGTACGACGAAGGCAAGGTGACCGACGGTTTCATGATGGAGTTTCTGCAGTCGCACACCAGCGTGGTCTACCAGCCGCCGTTCGACAGTAACTGGTACAGCGGCATCAACCCCTACGCGCTCGGCTTTGCGATGATGCAGGACATCCGCCGCATCTGCGAACACCCGACGGATGAAGATCGCCGCTGGTTCCCCGACATTGCCGGCAGCGACTGGCTGGAAACCATCAAGTTCGCGATGCGCACCTTTAAAGACGAGAGCTTTATCCTGCAGTACCTGTCACCAAAGGTGATCCGCGACTTCAAGCTGTTCGCCATCGTTGACGACGAAGCCGACGACCACCTGGAAGTCGCCGCCATTCACGACGACAGCGGTTATCGCGCGGTGCGTGAACTGCTCGCTGCGCAATACAACCTCGGCAACCGCGAGCCAAATATTCAGGTCTGGTCGGTGGATCGCCGCGGCGACCGCTCACTGACCCTGCGTCACCAGCGCCATCAGGGCAAACCGCTCGGCGAATCCACCGACGAAATGCTCCGCCACCTGCACCGGCTATGGGGCTTTGACATCCACCTTGAAAGCGTCGAAGGCAATCGCGTGGTCAGCGAGGCGCACGTCCCGCCGCGCCCCAAACCGGAGGAAGACCGCCTGCCGCGCTTTGACCTGAATATTCCGCCCATATGACGGCGCTGCGCGCCGGCTGGAGGCTGGAGGCTGGAGGCTGGAGGCTGGAGGCTGGAGGCTGGAGGCTGG
>JAYNRF010000044.1:0-21856 GCA_038114645.1 Pseudomonadaceae bacterium
GAAGCTGGAAGCTGGAAGCTGGAAGCTGGAAGCTGGAAGCTGGAAGCTTAATCAGCATGAGTCAGGGGCAAGCCAGGTCAAGCGAGAGCTGGGCTAAAAACAGCTCTCGCCAACACCTAGGACTGCTTCCAGCTTCAAGCTTAAGGCTTCCAGCTGGGTTTACTGGCGATAGCCGTCATGACAACTCTTGCAGGACTGCTGGACCGCGCGCAGCTCATCGGCTGCCTGGTCCAGGGATTTGATGCCGACAGAGGTAACGGCATGCAGGTCGGCGACCTTGGTCTTGAAGTCTTCAATGGCCAGGGCAAAGCCTTCGGGATCGGACCAGACTGTGTCTTTGGTGCGGTTCGGCTCAGGGTCATCGCCCGGTGCCGGGAAGTGCTGCCAGGGCTGGTCGGCCAGCTCGGCCAGAGTATCGGCCTTGCTCATAAATTCGCCCATGCTGGGGGTAACGCGGCCAGTCAGCATGCCGCTCATCGGCTCGGTCTGACGCAGCATCTGCTTGAACAGGGCCTGACGCTTGCCTTCGTGCGAATTGGGATCAGGCTCGCCGTTGCAACCGGCCAAGGCAGCACCAAGCAACAGGGCGACAACGAGTTTTCGGTATGGAACAGAGGTCATGTTTCATCCAGACGACATACAGGAGGGGCGACAGTATCGCCTCTGAACCGATTCCGGCCAAGGCGTGTTCCTCTGCGAACAGCCTGACCGGGTAACTTCAGCCCCGGACGAGGGGCGCTGCAGCAGCGGCTCCAGCCACTGCCAGGCTCGTCCGGGGCGTGCGACATTTAACCGCGCCCATTCGCAACCACGAATGGAGAAATCAGATGAGTGCCGTGATCAACAACGCCTTCACCGACTACAAGGTCGCTGACATCAACCTGGCCGACTGGGGCCGCAAAGAGATCATCATCGCCGAGTCGGAAATGCCGGCCCTGATGGGTCTGCGCCGCAAGTACGCCGGCGAGCAGCCGCTCAAGGGTGCGAAGATTCTGGGCTGCATCCACATGACCATCCAGACCGCCGTGCTGATCGAAACCCTGACCGCACTGGGCGCCGAAGTACGCTGGTCTTCCTGCAACATCTTCTCCACCCAGGATCAGGCCGCTGCCGCCATCGCCGCCGCCGGTATCCCGGTGTTTGCCTGGAAAGGCGAGACCGAAGAAGAGTACGAATGGTGCATCGAGCAGACCATCCTCAAGGACGGTCAGCCCTGGGATGCCAACATGGTGCTGGACGACGGCGGTGACCTGACCGAAATCCTGCACAAGAAATACCCGGCGATGCTGGACAAGATCCACGGCATCACCGAAGAAACCACCACCGGCGTGCACCGCCTGCTCGACATGCTGAAAGCCGGCACCCTGAAAGTCCCGGCAATCAACGTCAACGACTCGGTCACCAAGAGCAAGAACGACAACAAGTACGGCTGCCGTCACAGCCTGAACGATGCCATCAAGCGCGGTACCGACCACCTGCTGTCCGGCAAGCAGGCGCTGGTTATCGGTTACGGCGACGTGGGCAAGGGCTCTGCGCAGTCACTGCGTCAGGAAGGCATGATCGTCAAGGTCTCCGAAATCGATCCGATCTGCGCCATGCAGGCCTGCATGGACGGTTTCGAAGTCGTTTCCCCGTACCTGAACGGCCTGAACGACGGCACCGACGCCTGCGTTGACGCAGCTCTGCTCGGCAAGATCGACCTGATCGTCACCACCACCGGCAACGCCAACGTCTGCGACGCCGGCATGCTCAAGGCGCTGAAGAAACGCGCCGTGGTCTGCAACATCGGTCACTTCGACAACGAGATCGACACCGCCTTCATGCGCGCCAACTGGGGCTGGGAAGAGGTCAAGCCGCAGGTGCACAAGATTCACCGCACCGGCAAGACCGTTGACGCCACCAACGATGACTACCTGATCCTGCTGGCCGAAGGCCGTCTGGTAAACCTGGGTAACGCAACCGGCCACCCGTCGCGCATCATGGACGGCTCCTTCGCCAACCAGGTGCTGGCACAGATCCACCTGTTCGAGCGCAAGTTTGCCGATCAATCTGCCGAAGGCAAAGCCGCTGCACTGACCGTCGAAGTGCTGCCGAAGAAACTGGACGAAGAAGTGGCGCTGGAAATGGTCAAGGGCTTCGGTGGCGTTGTCACCCAGCTGACCAAGACCCAGGCCGACTATATCGGCGTCACCGTCGAAGGCCCGTTCAAGCCCGATAGCTATCGCTACTGATAGCTCTCAGCCGCAAGCTGCAAGCCTCAAGAGCCCTGCCCGCCCCGCTGGCGGGCACGGGTTTCCGGGGTTGCTTGCCGCTTGCAGCTTGAGGCTTGAAGCTGACGCCCTTGCAAGAGTAGAGAGATAATGACGACCAACGCCCCCATCAGCTTCGAGTTCTTCCCGACCAAGACCGAAGCCGGCCACGAAAAACTGCTCGCCACCGCCCAGACCCTGGCCGCGGCAAGCCCCGAATTCTTCTCCGTCACCTACGGCGCCGGTGGCTCCACCCGTGACGGTACCCGCCGCACCGTGCTGCAGCTGGACGGCGAAGTGAAAGTACCGACCGCACCGCACCTGTCCTGCGTCGGCGATTCGCGCGAGGACCTGCGCACCCTGATCAACGACTACCGCGCCAACGGCATCCAGCGCATCGTCGCCCTGCGCGGCGACCTGCCCTCCGGCATGGGCCACGCCAGCGGCGAGCTGCGCTATGCCAACGAGCTGGTCGAGTTCATCCGTGCCGAAACCGGCGATCACTTCACCATTGAAGTCGCCGCCTACCCGGAGTCGCACCCGCAGGCGCCGAACTTCGAAACCGACTTGCAGAACTTCATCCGCAAGGCCAAAGCCGGTGCCGACAGCGCGATCACCCAGTACTTCTTCAACGCCGACTGCTACTTCCACTTCGTGGACCGTGTACGTCAGGCGGGTGTCGACATCCCGATCATCCCGGGCATCATGCCGATCACCAACTACACCAAGCTGGCCCGCTTCTCCGACGCCTGTGGTGCCGAAATCCCGCGCTGGATCCGCAAGCAGCTGGAAGCCTACGGTGACGACAGCGACAGCATCACCGCCTTCGGTACCGAAGTCATCAGCCAACTGTGCGAACGCCTGCTCGACGGCGGCGCGCCCGGCCTGCACTTCTACACCCTCAACCAGGCCGAGCCCAGTCTGGCCGTGCTGCGTAACCTGCACAGCTGAGTATGGGCTGCGGGTTGCCGGCAAACCGGCAACCCGGGTCGTGCCAGTCTAAAAAAAACGGTTAGACTCAGACCATGAACTGGATTCACGGTCTGCCCGCCCTTGCTCTGGTGCTACTCGCCGGCACCCTGAAGGCTGAGCCGCTGATGGTTGTCAGCGAGCCCTGGCCGCCTTACGTGTTCCTCGAAGAAGGCAAACTGCGAGGTATCGACTTCGAAGTCAGCGACAAGCTGCTGCGCGAGCTCGGCTACCAACCGCAATGGCGGATGATGCCGTGGAAACGCGCACAACATGAGGTGCTGAGTGGCAAGGCCGACGCCATTCTGGATATTTCAGCCAACCCGGAGCGAGTGACCCAGTACCACTTCCCGGCAGAGCCGCTGTCTCTCAGCGAAACCGTGTTGTTCTACCGCAACAGCCACCCTTTCCCGTACAACACACTTGATAACCTGCGCGGATTGCGCATCGGCGTTTCAGCCGGATACATTTACGCCAATCCCGACTTCATGCAGGCCTCCTTCTTCCAGCGTGAGCTGGCCCCCTCGATCGAAGCCAACCTGTTGATGCTTCAGCACGGGCGGGTCGACATGTCGGTAGTCAACCGCCGCGCAGGGCTCTACACCCTGCACCGGCTGGGCCTGAGCGATCAAATCAGCTTCAACCCTGAACCACTCAGCAGTGGCCCGGTCTACCTGGCCTTCCAGCGCCGCCCGGCCATGGCGGTACTGGCCAAGCGCTTCAGCGACGCGCTAATCCAGTTCAAACAAACCGATGACTATCGGCAGCTGATGGCGCAATACGGGCAACCGCACTGATACGTTCGACTAACACGCTATATGCGCCGCCAACCTTTCTGATATACTCGCGGCGCTTTGGGAAGTACTGAACAACCCCGCATGCTCTCTGGCCTTCTGATCAACTGCGCAAACGGCGCACAATCTAAGGCCCGCCGAGACCAGTCGCAGCCGCCACGCAGAGAGCGGCTCACACAGACGGTCAGACAGGGCGAGCGCTCAACCAGAAACTGACTGTCTTATTTCCCTGCTTAGGCCATGCCCTCGTGCAGAAGACAGCAGCCGTAGCGTTGAACCCTCGCAGCGCGCAAACGCGGTTACGCACTGCTTCCTTTCATTTCAGGCCGCACGAACACGCGGCAGCCGCAAGGTGCAACGCACCCCAGCCCGCTGCCCTCTGCACGTTCGCATCGGCCATCACAGGGTTATTCTGAATGTCCTTTGCCTCCTTGGGCCTGTCGGACGCGCTGGTACGCGCCGTGGCAGCCACTGGTTACAACACTCCTACCCCGGTTCAGCTGCAAGCCATTCCCGCTGTACTGGAAGGTCGCGATCTGATGGTCGCGGCACAAACCGGCACCGGCAAGACCGCCGGTTTTGCTCTGCCGGTCATTGAACGGCTGTTCCCCGCTGGCGAAGCTGGCAGCAAGCGCCCAAGCGCAAAACAGGTCCGCGTCCTGGTTCTCACACCAACTCGCGAGCTGGCTGCGCAGGTCCACGACAGCATCCGCGCCTATGCCGCCGAGCTGCCACTGAAATCCACCTGCATCTTCGGCGGCGTCGGCGCCAACCCGCAGATGAAAGCCATCGCTCCGGGCCTCGATATTCTGGTTGCCTGCCCCGGCCGCCTGCTCGACCTGGTGGGCCAGAAGGCCGTTGACCTGTCAAAGGTCGAGATTCTGGTCCTCGACGAAGCCGACCGCATGCTCGACATGGGCTTCGTGCATGACGTCAAGAAGGTCATCGCCAAGCTGCCGGCCAAGCGTCAAAACCTGCTGTTCTCCGCCACATTCTCGAAAGACATCGTCGACCTGGCCAACAAGCTGCTCGACAACCCGGCGCGCATCGAAGTGACGCCGCCGAACACCACGGTCGAACGCATCAACCAGAAGGTGTACCGCGTCCCGGCTGGCCATAAGCGCGCACTGGTTGCCCACCTGGTTACCCAGGGTGCCTGGGAGCAGGTGCTGATCTTTACCCGCACCAAGCATGGCGCCAACCGCCTGGCCGAGTACCTGGTCAAGAACGGTCTGCCGGCCGCCGCGATCCACGGCAACAAGAGCCAGAGTGCGCGCACCAAGGCGCTGGCCGATTTCAAGGCCAACACCCTGCGCATTCTGGTTGCCACCGACATCGCCGCTCGCGGCCTGGACATCGACCAGCTGCCCCACGTGATCAACTTCGAGCTGCCCAACGTCTCGGAAGACTACGTGCACCGTATCGGCCGCACCGGCCGCGCCGGTCGCAGTGGCGAGGCGGTTTCGCTGGTCAGCCCGGACGAGGACAAGCTGCTCCGCTCGATTGAGCGCATGACCAAACAACGTATTGAAGAAGGCACGCTGGAAGGTTTTGAACCGCCGGCACAGCCCGAACTGAACAACGACCGTCCCGAGCGTAGCGAACGCCCCCAGCGCGAACAAAATGGCCGCAACAGCAATGGCCGTGGCAGCCGCGGCCAAGGCGGTCAGCGCAATGGTCAGGGCCAGAACCAGAGCCAGCGTCAGAGCAACCGCAGTGCCGACAGCAATGGCAATGGCAATGGCAATGGCAATGGCAATGGCAATGGCAACCGTAACAGCCGCGACGGCAACGGCAACGGCAACGGCAACGGCAACGGTCAGCAGCGTGGTCAGCGTCGCAACGAGCGCCAGCGCGGCGAGCAGCGTCCGCACCAGCAGCGTCAACGCGCTGCCGGCCAGCCGCGCGTCATGCCCGGCATTCACGCGCCGGAAGACCCGGTCGCTATCGAACGCCGTCGTCAGGCCCTCGGCAACCGCATCGAGCCTGAAGCCGAAGAGCGCAAGCCAGCCAACCGCAAGTCGGGCGGCCGCCCGCAGCGCGAAAAGCCGGCATTGCTCGGCCCACGCTGAGCGGTAAAACAGAACGGGGGCCTCGGCCCCCGTTTTTTGTGCGCCGGTCGCCGCCCTGCTCATCCGCCCTGCACAGCCGCCCCGGCAGCAGCTATAGTCCTGAGATGCCCACCCGTCACAAGGACTGTTTCATGACACTGCCACGGCTTGTTCTGCTGAGTAGCCTCGCGCTTATACCCTCCCTGCTATCGGCACAAACCCTCAGCACAACCCCCAAACCCGGTCTCTGGGTCAGCGAAAGCAGCACCCTGATCAATGGCGTCGACATGCAGGCCCGCATGCGCGAGATGCGGGAAAACATGCTCAACAGCCTGCCGCCCGAGCAGCGGGCCATGGCCGAGGAAATGCTTGGCACCGACGGTCAGGTCGGCGAGCGCCAATGCATCACCGCCGACACCGCCAAGACCATGACCGACCCGCAGGCAATGCTACGCGACGCCGAGGAAAACATGCCCAACTGCGACCTCAAGGTCACCCAGTCCGGCGACGACGCGCTCCAGTTCACCGGTCACTGTAACGACCCCGAGAGCTTCACCGGCGACCTGAGCGGCAGCATCGAGATCATCTCCAGCACCGAGATGCGCTCCAGCTTCAACGGCCAGGGTACCTACGCCCTGCCCGCGGGGCTGCTTAGCCAGGGCGCAGACGCCAGCAACGGTGACGTAACCCTGACCCACCAGCAGGTCAGCCGCTGGCAGTCCGCCGACTGCGGCAACGCACCGGCCTACTGACCAGCCACAGTCTTGAGCTGTTTCACAGCGAAGCAGCTCAAGACTCGCCAGCCCTGTCACCTCGGGTTATCCTGCTCAGCCCGGCACCCGCCGGAGTGATGCAGCGACAGGGAGTGTACATGCCTGCAGCCAACCAAGATGGCGCCAACAGCTGGCGCGGCCGCCTGATTGCGGTCCTGCTTGCCTTCCTTATCTGGGGTGGCTGGGCGCTGGCAGCAAACTGGCACAGCGACCCGACCCACGCCCTTGTGGCCGGCCTGCTGCAAGGCACCTTCAGTGGCATCCTGACCCTGTTGATGGCGATGGCCGTGACAACCCTGTTCCGCCGTCTGCCAGACAACCCGCTGCGCGTGCTGCTGCCGGCTCTGTTGATCGTCAGCATCAGCTTCACACTCCTGTACCTGCTGCACAGCTGGCATCAAACCCCTGCACTGTGGCAAACCATCATCCCGCCGAGCAGCATGGCCTTTGCCTACTGCGTATTTCTCAGCCTGCGCCTGCACCGCGAGGCGCGGGCACTCACCCTCAACAACGAGACACCATGACCAGCAATCGCCGCCCACTGAAGATCCGCGATCAGCGGATCATGAACCGCTTCGCCGCCTGGCTCAGCCAGCGCAGCGTTACCCCCAATCAGATTTCAGTGCTCAGTGTGATCTGCGCACTGGCTGGCGCGGCCGCTCTGTTCTGGTCCGGTCAGCAGGCGGGCGGCGAGCGCTCGATCTGGCTGATCGTCGCCGCCCTGTGCATCCAGCTGCGCCTGTTGTGCAACCTGTTCGACGGCATGGTGGCAATGGAGGGCGGCAAGCAGACACCAGCAGGCGAGCTGTTCAATGACGTGCCGGACCGCATTGCCGATCCGCTACTGATCGTCGCCTGCGGTTTCGCCGTCCCCGGTTTCGAGTCGGCCCAGTGGCTGGCCTGGCTGGGCGCACTGCTGGCGGTCATGACGGCCTATGTACGCGTACTCGGCGTCTCGCTCGGTCTGCCCGCCGACTTTCGCGGTCCGATGGCCAAGCAGCAGCGCATGGCATTGCTGACCGGCGCCTGCGTGCTGTCGGCGTTTGACCCGCTGTGGCAACACCCGGGCCTGATTCTGTGGATCAGCCTGATCATCATCGCCGTCGGCAGTGGCCTGACGGTTTTGCGCCGCCTGATTGGCGCCTATCTGCGACTGGAACGCCGGGGGATTGAATAATGGATATCGGCCTGCCTTTCATGCTCGACCTCACACCCAATACGCTGAACGCGATGCTGGTGGTGGTTGCCATGCTGGTGATCGCCAGTGTTACCCAACTGATCCTGCGCCCACGCCTGAGCGACGATGGCTATCTGGAACTGAAACAGCGCATCAACTCCTGGTGGGTAATGGTCGGCGTGGTGTTTACCGCGTTGATGATCGGCCCGACCGCATCGCTGATCTTCTTCACCATCCTCAGCTTCATCGCCCTGCGCGAGTTCTTCTCGATCCTGCCGGTGCGGGTGACCGACCGTCGCCTGATCCTCGCGCTGTATCTGGCCGTGCCGCTGCAGTACTACTGGGTTGGCCTTGGCTGGTACGGCATGTTTATCGTCTTCATTCCGGTCTACCTGTTCCTGCTGATTCCGTTCGGCCTGTTGATGCTGGGCGAAACCAAGGGCTTTATCCGCGCAGTCGGCTCCTATCAGTGGGCGACCATGACCACGGTCTTCGCGATCAGCCACGTCGCCTATTTGCTGATGCTGCCCGCCGATGAAAACCCGGCGGGCGGCGGTGTTGGGCTGGTGCTGTATCTGGTATTCCTGACCCAGTTCAACGATGTCGCGCAGTACATCTGGGGCAAGAAGTTCGGCAACCGCAAGATCGTCCCGGCGATCAGCCCGAACAAGACCTGGGCCGGTTTTCTCGGCGGCGTCGCAACCACTACCGTGCTCGGTGCCGTACTGGCTCCCTGGCTGACGCCACTGGGCTGGGGTCTCGGCCTGGCGGCGGGTCTGCTGATCGGGCTGGCCGGTTTCATTGGCGATCTGACCGTATCGGCGGTCAAACGCGACCTGCGCATCAAGGACACCAGCCAGCTGATTCCCGGCCACGGCGGCATCCTCGACCGTATCGACAGCCTGATGTACACCGCGCCGCTGTTCTTCCACTTCCTCGTTTACACCACTTACTGAGGCCGCCATGTCCGTGATCAAGCGCCTGCCCAAACAGCTGTTCTTTCTGCTGATCGTCAAGCCGGTGGTGTACCTGCTGCTTGGCCTGAACATCTACAACAAGCAACGCCTGCCCAGCCACGGCCCGGCGATTCTGGCCGCCAACCACAACAGCCATCTGGACACCCTTGTCTTGATGGCCCTCTACCCGCTCGGCGAGCTGCACCGGGTGCGCCCGGTAGCGGCGGCGGACTACTTCCTGCGCAACCGCTTTACCAGTTGGCTGTCACTGAACCTGATCGGCATCATTCCGCTCGACCGCCAAGGTCAGGTCGACAAGGATCAGGTGTTCGAACAGTGCCAGCAGGCGCTGGCCGACGGTCAGATTCTGCTGCTGTTCCCCGAGGGCAGCCGTGGTGACCCGGAGCAACTGCAACCGCTGCGCAAGGGCGTTTACCACCTGGCACGCAGCCACGCCGGAACCCAGGTCGTGCCAATTGCCATGCACGGCCTCGGGCGTGCACTGCCCAAGGGCGGCTCGATGATCGTGCCGTTCAACGCCGATGTGGTGATTGGTGAAGCGCTGCAACCGGGTGAAGACAGCAACGCCTTCATGCAGGACCTGCAGACCTCGCTGGAAACTTTGCTGGCCCAGTGCATCACCAAACGGGATGCGCGCTGGGAGGACGAGTAGGCAGCCACCCTGCCATTGGCAGCCGCGCAGCGCGCTGCCAATGGCAGGGTCATCAAAGACTAAAGGGCGACGGGCCGAGTAACCCGATCCACCAGATAGACCAAACTGTGATAGTCCACGCCGCTGTGGCTGGACAAGCCGATCTCGCAGGTGCGACTGGTCGATACTCCCTCACTGCAATGCTGCACCACCGGCTTTAGCGTGCGCAGTGCATGATCGTTCAGCTCGGGCAGGTTGAAGCCCTTGTCGCCAGCAAAGCCGCAGCAGTGAATCCCCTCCGGCACCACCACGTTGGTACTGCAGCGCCGGGCAATCTCGATCAACGCCTGTCCCTCACCCAGATGCTGGGTGCTGCAGGTCACATGCACTGCAACCGGCTGCTCCTGCGGAGTGAACGTCAGGCGCTGGAATAGATGGGTACGAATAAAACGCACCGGATCGAAGATATCCAGCCCGTCGGCCTCGCCATTGACCAGACTCAGGGTACAGGGGCTGGTGTCACAGTAGATCGGATCCTTGCCGTTGCGGCTGGCCTCGCGCAGGGCCGCCAGCAGCTCGTTGCGCTTGGCCTCGGCCTGCTCCGGATAGCCCTTGGAGGCAAACGGCTGACCGCAGCACAACCCGTCGAGCTGCGCTGGCAGCACCACTTCGTACCCGGCCTTTTCCAGCAGCGCGCGGGTCTTGTCGATCAACGGCATCTGCTCGCTGTCAGTACGCGCCGGGCCCATGGTGCGCGAGATACAGGCTGGCAGGTAGACCACCCGCGGCTTGCCGCTCTGCCATTGATCGAGCGGCGGAATCAGTTTGACCGGCTGGGGCATGGCCGGCGTCCAGGTCGGCAAACGCTCGCCCGACAGCTTGCGGGCACTCTCGCTCCAACGCTGCAGACGCGGCGCACCGAGCAGTCGGCTGGCAAAATCCGCCCCACGCAGGGTCAGCCGCACGCCCTTGAGGGCGCCGGCAAAGTGGTCCGCCAACCAAGCAGCACGATTCGGGTAATGGGCCTGTGTCGCGCGCAGCTCGCGCACCAGGTCACCCGTGTTGATACCAACCGGACAACGCTGAGCACAGAGACCGGTCGCAGCGCAGCTGTCGATGCCTTGATGCTGATATGCGGCTTCCAGCTCGCGGGTATCGATACCCGCTCGCTTTTTCGCCTGAATATCACGCCAAATGACGATGCGCTGACGCGGCGTCAGCGTCAGGCCATTGCTCGGGCAGACCGGCTCGCAGAAGCCGCACTCGATGCACTTGTCGACGATCTCGTTCGCCGCGGGGAGCGGCTTGAGGTTTTTCAGGTGGATCTGCGGGTCATCCGACAACACCACGTCCGGATTGAGGATGCCCTGCGGGTCAAGCAGCCGCTTGATGCGCCACATCAGCTGATAGGCTTCGCTGCCCCACTCCTGCTCAACGAACGGCGCCATGTTACGGCCCGTCCCATGTTCAGCCTTGAGCGAGCCGCCGAACTCAACCGCAACCAGCTCGGCCACATCACCCATGAAGGCTTCATAACGAGCGACCTGCGCCGGATCGTCAAAGCCTTGGGTAAACACGAAGTGCAGGTTGCCCTCCAGCGCGTGGCCGAAGATGATCGCTTCGTCGTAGCTATGCTTCTCGAACAACCCAATCAGCCGGTGCACGCCAGCCGCCAGTTGCTCGACCGGGAAGGTCACATCTTCGATGATCACCGTGGTGCCGGTCGCGCGCACCGCACCGACCGCCGGAAAGGTCCCCTTGCGGATTGCCCACAGCTGTCCGGAGACTGCTGGATCCTCGGTAAAATCCACCTGCTGCTCGACCGGGAACGGCGCCAGCGCAGCGGTGATTTGCGCCAACTGCTCATGCAGCAGCGACTGACTGGCCGCCCGTGATTCGATCAGCAACGCGCAGGCATCAGCCGACAACCCGGCAACCCAACCCGGCAGGCCCGGCTGGCCCTGTACCGAACGCAGGCTGCGGCGATCCAGCAGCTCAACCGCCGCCACTGGCTGCTGCTTGAGCACCGGCACGGCGCGGCAGCAGGTGTCGACATCCGGAAATACAATCAGCGCGCTGGCCTTGTGCGGATACTCAGGCACCGTGTTATAGGTCACCGAGCTGATAAAACCGAGGGTGCCTTCAGAGCCGACCATCAGGTGGGTCAGGATATCCAGCGGTTCGTCGAAGTCGACCAGCGCGTTGAGCGACAGGCCAGTGGTGTTCTTCAGCCGGTACTTGTGGCGAATGCGCTCGGCCAGCGCCGTGTTGGCCCGAGTCTCACGACCCAGTTCAGCCAGTTGCTCCAGCAACGCGCCGTGACTCTGGCGGAACGCAGCGACGCCGCGCTCGTCTTCGCTGTCCAGTACCGTGCCGTCGGCCAGCACTACGCGCATGCCCGCCAACGTCTGGTAGCTGTTCTGAGCTGTGCCGCAGCACATGCCGCTGGCGTTGTTGGCGACGATGCCACCGATCTTGCAGGCGTTGATCGAGGCCGGGTCCGGCCCGATCTTGCGCCCGAGCGGCGCCAGCACGGCATTGGCCTGAGCGCCGATCACCCCCGGCTGCAGACGAATCTGATGACCGCCATCGCGAATCTCGCGACCATTCCAGTAATCGCCCAGCACGATGAGCACCGAATCGCTGATCGCCTGCCCGGACAGGCTGGTACCCGCCGCCCGAAAGGTGACCGGCACCTGATGCCGCGCGGCCAGATGCAGCAGCCGCACCACCTCCGCCTCCGACTCGACCCGCACCACCAGCTTGGGAATCAGCCGGTAGAAGCTGGCGTCGGTACCAAAGGCCAGCGTCGACAGCGGGTCGTCGAACAACCGCTCGGCAGGAATCAGGCGGCGGGCACCGGTCAGAAAGTCGGCAGGCAGGCTCATGCTATCTCCGTATCACTTGCTCAATTGCTGCAGTTCGCGCACCAGCAGATCAGCGTTGATCTCGCTGATGGACTTGGCGCCGGTCAGCACCATCGCCACCCGCATTTCCTTCTCGATCAGCTCCAGCAGATTGCTCACGCCGGCCTGCCCATCGGCGGCCAGCGCGTAGATAAAGGCACGACCGAGCATGGTGCAGTCGGCGCCCAGCGCCAGCATCCGCACCACATCCAGACCAGTGCGAATGCCGGAGTCGACCAGAATTTTCAGATCGCCCTTCACCGCATCGGCAATCGCCGGCAGCGCACGCGCGCTGGACAGCACGCCGTCGAGCTGACGCCCGCCGTGGTTGGAAACGACGATGCCGTCGGCGCCGAAGCGTACCGCATCGCGGGCGTCTTCGGGGTCGAGAATGCCCTTGATCACCATCGGACCGTCCCAGAAGTCACGAATCCACTGCAGGTCCTGCCAACTGATCGAGGCATCAAAGTTGGCGCCCAGCCAGCCCATGTAGTCGGCCAGACCGGTCGGGTTGCCACGGTAGGCGGAGATATTGCCCAGATCGTGCGGCTTACCGAGCAGGCCCACGTCGAACGCCCAGCGCGGATGGGTCACCGCCTGCAGGTAACGACGCATCGCGGCGTTCGGGCCACTCATGCCGGAGTGCGCATCACGGTAGCGCGCGCCCGGCACCGGCATGTCGACAGTGAACACCAGGGTGGTCACCCCGGCTGCCTTGGCGCGCTCCAGCGCGTTCTTCATAAAGCCGCGATCCTTCAGCACATAGAGCTGGAACCACATGGGACGGCTGATCGCCGGTGCGACTTCTTCAATCGGGCAGACCGAAACGGTCGACAGGGTAAAGGGGATACCCTTGTCGGCGGCTGCGCGCGCCGCCTGCACTTCGCCGCGGCGGGCGTACATACCGGTCAGTCCAACCGGCGACAGCGCCACCGGCATGCTCAGCGTTTCGTCGAACAGACGGGTTTCCAGACTCAGCTCCGACATGTTCTTGAGTACCCGCTGACGCAGCGCGATACCCGCGAGGTCATCGACGTTCTTCTTCAGCGTGTGCTCGGCATAGGCACCACCGTCGATGTAGTGAAACAGGAAGGGGGGCAGGCGACGCTGGGCAGCAGCGCGGTAATCGGTCGAGGCAGAAATGATCATCAGCAAACTCTCATCGGTTCTTCAACGGACAACGCCCCGGCAGCAGGGCCGGGGGGCGCGCGGTCAATACATCAGCCAGCCATCAACGGATCGCTGACACCCAGCACATAGGCAGCAAACAGCGCAATCAGACCAGTCATCAGCACATAGTACAGAGTCGGCCACACAGTCCGGCGCAGGGTGGTGCCCTCACGGCCGAGCAGGCCCACAGTTGCCGAGGCAGCCACCACGTTGTGGATCGCCACCATGTTGCCAGCGGCAGCGCCCACCGCCTGCACCGAGACGATCAGCGCGGTAGACAGCCCCAGATTGCTCGCGACACCAAACTGGAACTGGCTGAACATCATGTTCGACACCGTGTTGGAGCCGGCGAGGAACGCACCCAGCGCCCCGATGGTCGGCGCCAGCAGCGGATAGATACCGCCCACGCTGTCGGCCACATAGCGGGCCATCAGGATCGGCATGCTCGGCAGGTCTGCCGCGTTAACACCCGAATTGATCAGAATCCGCACCATCGGCACGGTGAACAGCAGCACGAAGCCCGCACTCAGCAGCACACCGCCGGACTCACTGACAGCTTTACCCAGCTCGCTGATTTTCATGCGGTGCAGGAAGAAGGTCGCAATCACCACCATGACCAGAATGCCGCCCGGCAGATACAGCGGCTGCACACCACCGCTGACGCCTGCTTCACCCAGGATGTCGGTGAAGTTGATCGCAACCGACTTGAACGCGGTGCTGACTTCAGGGAAGACACGGCTGATGACCAGCAGCACACCCACCAGCAGGTACGGCAACCAGGCACGGAAGCTGCTCATCGGACGCGCCGTCAGCTCTTCCAGCTTCATCTCCACCGACCCCATCCACGCAGCCGGCCAGCTGTCGCGCGGAGCAAAATCCCACTGACGCTTGGGCACCAGAAAGCCGAAACGCGCGGCGGTAGTCACCACGGCCAGACCAACCAGACCTCCGATCAGCGACGGAAACTCAGGGCCAAGCAGCAGGCCGCTGATGACGTAGGGAATGGTCATCGACACACCGGCGAACAGCGCGAACGGCAGCACTTCAAACACCGCGCGCCAGCTCTTGTCCTTGCCAAAGAAGCGCACCAGCATGATCACCATCACCAGCGGCATCACGGTACCGACCAGCGCGTGCACGATGGCCACCTGGCTGGTGATCAGCTGCAGGTAGACGTCCCAGCTGGAGCCACTGGCCGCCAGCTGCTCGCCGATGGCCGCGTGATCCAGACCGGTGTTCACGCCAACAATGATTGGCGTACCGACCGCACCGAACGACACCGGCGTGCTCTGCACCAGCATCCCCATCAGTACCGCCGCCATCGCCGGGAAGCCGATGGCAACCAGCAAAGGCGCGGCGATGGCGGCAGGCGTACCGAAGCCAGAGGCGCCTTCGATAAAGCAGCCAAACAGCCACGCGATGATGATCGCCTGAATCCGGCGGTCAGGACTGATGGTAGTAAACCCGGCCCGGATAGCCGTAATGCCGCCGGAATGCTTGAGGGTGTTCAGCAGCAAAATCGCGCCGAAGATGATCCACAATACACCCACGGTGACGACCAACCCCTGCAGGGTCGACGCCAGCACCCGGTTAAAGCTCATATCCCAGACAAACAGCGCGATACCGGCGCTGAGCAGATACACCAGCGGCATGGCACGGCGCGCAGGCCAGCGCAGGCCGATCAGCAATACGCCTGCGAGCAGGATCGGGGCAAAGGCCATAAAGGCAAGGAAACCGGAAGACATGGAGCGCTCCTGTACTTGTTATTGGCGTTCGAGCACCAATTGGTAATACCAATTTACAAAAATGGATGACCAGATTAAAAAAGCACCAGAGGCATGTCAAACCTGCAGCGATAGACTTTGGTATAGATAGACCTCGACCGGTTGATCAATAAAACAGAGCTGGGTACCCTTCCCGCAGGATTGGTAAGACCAAAGGAACAGCAATGGAAGTGGGGCAGATCCGACAGCGCAGACTGTCTGACAACATCGTCGAGCAGCTGGAAACCATGATTCTTGAAGGCACGCTGCAGCCGGGCCAGCGGCTGCCCGCCGAGCGCGCGCTGGCTGAACAGTTCGGCGTCTCTCGACCGTCACTACGCGAAGCGGTACAGAAACTGGTCGCCAAGGGCTTGTTGATCAGCCGTCAGGGCGGCGGAAATTATGTCAGCGATTCGCTCGGTTCCAGCTTCAGCGACCCGCTGCTGGCCCTGCTCGAAGGTCGCCCGGAAGCCCAACGCGACCTGCTGGAGTTCCGCCACACGCTGGAGGCCGACTGCGCCTACTACGCCGCCCAACGCGCGACCGATCTTGACCGCCAACACCTGCAAGCGGCCTTTGATGCACTACAGGCGTGCTACGCCCGCGAGGGCAAAGCCTCACGCGCAGAGGAAGGCGCGGCTGACGCGCGCTTTCATTTAGCCATTGCCGAGGCCAGCCACAACCTGGTGCTGCTGCATACCATTCGCGGGCTGTTCGACCTGCTCAAGCGCAACGTGGTGACCAACATCGGCGGGATGTATGCGCTGCGCAGCGAGACCCGACGCATGCTGGTCGAACAGCATCAGGCGCTGTTCGACGCCATCATGCAGGGCCGCGCCGACGACGCGCGACGCATCGCCAGCGAGCACATCAGCTACGTGCAGGACGTCTTGGAGGAGCGCGAAGAGGAAAGTCGACGACTCGCTCGCGCCCAGCGGCGCGAGCGGCCAATCAATCGCTGAGCCAGTCGGCCAGCACTTCGCTGTTGTGCTCACCGAGCAACGGCGGCGGGCGGCGGTAATCAACCGGGGTGCGTGACAGCCGGATCGGGTTGGCGACCAGATCCACTTTGCCAGCCAGCGGGTGATCCATGCGAATGCGGGTGCCTCGCGCTTGAACCTGCGGGTCGGCGAACACCTGCGCCAGATCGTTGATCGGTCCGCACGGCACCCCAGCTTGCTCCAGCGCCGCAATCCACTCAGCGGTGGTACGAAACACGGTGACCTGACGGATCAAGGGCACCAGCTCGGTGCGATTGGCAACACGGGCTGCGTTGCTGACAAAGCGCGGATCAGTCGCCCACTCGGGGTGCCCGGCCACCTCGCAGAACTTGCGAAACTGACCGTCGTTGCCAACGGTGAGAATGAAATCGCCATCGGCGGTGGGGAAGTCCTGATACGGCACGATATTCGGGTGCGCGTTACCCAAACGCTTGGGCGGCACGCCAGTGGTCAGGTAGTTCAACGCCTGGTTGCCCAGACAGGCGATCTGCACGTCCAGCAACGCCAGATCAATGTACTGCCCCAAGCCACTGCGCTCGCGCTCAGCCAGCGCCGCCAGTACCGCGTTGCTGGCATACAGCCCGGTGAGGATATCGGTCAGCGCCACCCCGACCTTGACCGGTCCGGCGCCCTCCTCCCCGTCTGCCTTGCCGGTAATACTCATCAGGCCACCCATGGCCTGAATCATGAAGTCATAACCCGCCCGCTTGGCATACGGCCCCTGCTGACCGAAGCCGGTCACCGAGCAGTAGATCAAACGCGGATTGAGCGCCTGCAGGCTGGCGTAATCCAGCCCGTAGGCTGCCAGCCCCCCCACCTTGAAGTTCTCGATCAGCACATCTGCGCGCTGCACCAGTTCGCGCACCTGCTGCTGCCCTGCGGGCTGGGTGAAGTCGATGGTGATCGAACGCTTGTTGCGGTTAGCCGACAGAAAATACGCCGCTTCGGAGGTGTCGCGACCATCGGCGTCACGCAGATAGGGCGGCCCCCAGGCGCGGGTATCATCACCGGCGCCGGGCCGCTCGACCTTGACCACATCCGCCCCCAGATCCGCCAGCATCTGCCCGGCCCAGGGGCCAGCCAGTACGCGGGACAGATCGAGGACGCGCAAACCGGAGAGAGTGCCGGACATGTTGTCCTCCGTGCGGGATGAGCTTTGGGGGAGAGGTAGAGGCTTGAGCTAGAAGCTAGAAGCTAGAAGCTAGAAGCTTCATCAGCCTGGTTCAATGCTCCGCCCGATCAACAAGCACAGAGTCAAAAAAACCAGCTCGAACTGCTTCAGGCTTCCAGCTTCAGACTTCCAACTGCCTGCGAGGCTTTAGAAAAACGCCTGAAGGCCAGTCTGCGCACGACCGAGGATCAGCGCGTGAACGTCGTGGGTACCTTCGTAGGTGTTGACCACTTCCAGGTTAACCACGTGACGGATAACACCGTACTCGTCGGAGATACCGTTGCCACCCAGCATGTCGCGAGCAATACGGGCGATGTCCAGAGACTTGCCGCAGGAGTTGCGCTTCATGATCGAGGTGATTTCAACGGCAGCGGTGCCTTCGTCCTTCATGCGGCCCAGACGCAGGCAGCCTTGCAGCGCCAGAGTGATTTCGGTCTGCATGTCGGCCAGCTTCTTCTGAACCAGCTGCGTCTGCGCCAGCGGGCGGCCAAACTGCAGACGGTCCAGGGTGTACTGACGAGCGGTGTGCCAGCAGAACTCAGCCGCACCCAGCGCGCCCCAGGAGATGCCGTAGCGAGCGGAGTTGAGGCAGGTGAACGGACCTTTCAGGCCGGTCACGTGCGGCAGCATGTTTTCTTCCGGCACGAACACGTCGTCCATCACGATTTCGCCGGTGATGGAGGTACGCAGGCCAACCTTGCCCTTGATGGCCGGCGCGCTCAGACCTTTCCAGCCTTTTTCAAGAATGAAGCCGCGAATCACGTCATCATCGGTCTTTGCCCAGACCACGAACACGTCAGCGATGGGGCTGTTGGTGATCCACATCTTGGCGCCCTTGAGCAGGTAGCCGCCCTCGGTGCTGCGTGCACGGGTAACCATGGAACCCGGATCGGAACCGTGGTTCGGCTCGGTCAGACCGAAGCAGCCGATGAACTCGCCAGAGGCCAGCTTGGGCAGGTACTTCTGCTTCTGCTCTTCGCTGCCGAACTCGTTGATCGGCACCATGACCAGAGAAGACTGCACGCTCATCATCGAGCGGTAGCCGGAGTCAACGCGCTCAACTTCACGCGCGATCAGGCCATAGCAGACATAGTTCAGACCGCTTCCACCGTACTCGGTGGGGATGGTTGCGCCGAGCAGACCCAGCTCACCCATTTCACGGAAGATTTCCACGTCGGTCTGCTCGTTGCGGAACGAGTTCAGCACCCGCGGCATGAGTTTGTCCTGGCAATACTGGCGTGCGCTGTCACGCACCATGCGCTCTTCTTCAGTCAGTTGCTGGTCCAGCAGCAGCGGATCTTCCCAGTTGAAACTTGCCTTGGATGCGGCCATGAGCTCTCCGATATTCAATGTATTGGTGATCAGGCTCCAGAGAGGAACCATAAGATGCCAGCGACTCTACGCACAGAGAACACCACAAACAAGCGCCTTTTACGCAGCAACCTGTGCTAAATTGGAACTCCGACCAAGCCGAAGGCTTGGTCGGAAGCTGTAAGCCAAAGCCCAGCGTGAGTGACTGACTTTCCGAGCATAGCCCACGCACTGCAATGACGACCGCTGAGAGGCTGGACTTCCAGCCTACAACCTTCCGCCTCAAGCCATCCAAAGGATGCCCTCCATGCGCCGCAAGATTCCACCGACCCAGGCCCTGGTCTGCTTCGAGTCCTCCGCCCGTCACGAAAGCTTCACCAAGGCCGCCGAGGAGTTGTCGCTGACTCAGAGCGCGGTGTGCCGGCAGATCGCCAATTTGGAAGCCTTCCTTGATATCCAGCTATTCCGCCGTACCCGCCGCGGGGTGAAGCTGACCGACGCCGGACAGATTTACAGCCGACGCATCGCCAGCCGACTGGATGCGGTTGAGCGCGACACCCTGTCGGTCATGGGCAACCAGGGCACCGCCACGCTCGAAGTCGCACTGGTGCCCACCTTCGGCACCCAGTGGTTGCTGCCGCGGCTCAGCCACTTCCTGCGCCTGCATCCGCAAATCACCGTCAACCTGACCAACCGCACACGCCCCTTCCTGTTCGCCGATACCGAGTTCGATGCCGCCATCTACTTCGGTGACGGCGACTGGTCCGGTACGCAGACCCATTACCTGATGCCCGAAGCGCCGATTCCGGTCTGCAGCCCGACGCTAATTGCTCCCGCCCGCGAACTCACACCAGAAGACATCGCCCGCCTGCCGCTTTTGCAGCAGACCACCCGCCCCTATGCCTGGCGCCACTGGTTCGCCGCCGCCGACATGCGCGTTGAGCACGACCTCAACGGCACTCGCCTGGAACTGTTCTCAATGCTCGCGCAAGCCGCGATGCACGGCATGGGCATCGCCCTGATCCCACCATTCCTGATCCGACAGGAACTGGCAGACGGCCGCCTGATCAGCCCCTGCCCACGCAGCTTCGAGACCGACAACGGTTACTATCTGGTCATCCCGGAGCGCAAGGCCGAATCGGCGGCGCTGCTGGCGTTCCGCGACTGGATTCTGGAACAGGCACAGGCTTATCAAGCGGCAAGCCTCAAGATGTAAGTTATTAGCTGCAAGCTGCAAGCAGAACCCGTGCGGGGCTCCATCGCGCGGGTTTATTCAGGCGCAGGTAGCTGCTCGATGCTACGGACACTATCGGGACGCCGCCGCCCATCCGGTTCCGCTTGCAGCTTGAAGCTTGCCGCTTGCCGCTATAAAAAAAAGGGGCCCGAAGGCCCCTGAAGCACACATGAAGTTGGTCCAGCGATTACTGACGAACGCCCTCGACAGTAATGATCAGGTCGACGGTTTCAGACGCCGGCCCGAGGTTGTAGGTGATACCGAAATCGGCCAGTTTCAGCGTGGTAGTTGCATCGAAACCAGCGCGGTAGCCGCCCCACGGATCAGAGCCTTCACCGATGAAGTGCGCATCCAGCACAACTGGCTTGGTGACGCCATTCAGGGTCAGATCGCCAGTGACCTTCGCGGTGTTGTCGCCGGTCATCTCGATGCCGGTGGAAGCAAAGGTCGCGGTGCTATGCTCTTCAACGTTCAGGAAGTCGGCGCTGCGAATATGCTTGTCACGCTCGGCGTGGTTGGTGTCCACACTGGCGGTGTTCAGCGTCACGTTGACGCTGCTCGCCTCAGGCTTGGCAGCATCCCAGCTGAAGGTACCGTCGAAGTCGTTGAAGCGGCCATAGATCCAGCTGTAACCCAGGTGGCTGATCTTGAAGTTGACCGAGGCATGCTGCCCCTGCTTGTCGATCTGGTAGTCCGCCGCCTGTGCCAGACCACCTGCCATCATCAGACCACCGAGGGTGGCTGCAACCATCAGTTTCTTCATTTGCCGTTCTCCGTTGCGTTGAGCAGCCGCATGCCCAGCATGCGCCGCAGAGCATTGTCCTTGTCGATCAGGTGATGCTTGAGCGCACCCAGCGCATGCAGCCCGGCGAGCCCCAGCAGTCCAAGCGCCAGCCAGTAATGCACGGCACCCGCCCGATCGGCCTGCTCCGGCAAGCCGCTGACCAGCGCCGGCACTTCGAACCAGCCAAACAGGCTGACACCACTGCCCTTGGCGGTTGAGATCAGATAGCCGCTGAACACGATCAGCGCCATTGCAGCGTACATCAGCCATTGCGCAGCGCCCGCCAGCAGGCGTTCGGCACGCGAATGGCCAGGCAACGCTGCAGGCGCCGGGGACAACCAGCGCCACAACAGGCGCATCAGCAACAGGGCCGCAAATCCCAAGCCTACGCTTTTGTGCCAGAAGGGTGCAGTGGTGTACCAAGGGCTGTAATAGTTGAGGCTGGTCATCCACAGACCAACGGCAGCCAACCCCACCACCAGCAGAGCCATAAACCAGTGCAGGCTAGCTGCCAGCCAACCAAATCTGTCCTTGCTGTTACGCCACTGCATAGTCACCTCACCTGCGATGGGCGAGATAATCCCATCGAGTGAGTGAGATAAAAAGCGCAAAAATTGGTTCCCACCAAACAGGTTTCTCGATATTTCAGCTTGGCAGTATGCTTTGTTGAGGGCACCGAAAGACGCATCCCTGAAAGGATCACTCAGGGAGGACGCTTTTCGATGTTTTTGTGATGGGCCAACGTGAAGAAGAACACAATCAGTTGGACGTTTTCGACATCGCGCGGCAGCTAAATCCGCCTTTCGCCTTCACGGCGAGCCAAGGGGGGCTGCTTGCCCAGCCCCCCTTGGCGATCCCCCCGGGCACCCGGCTACGCGGCCCTTCGGGTTCGCTG
>JAYNRF010000045.1:0-19986 GCA_038114645.1 Pseudomonadaceae bacterium
TGGAAGCTGGAAGCTGGAAGCTGGAAGCTGGAAGCTGGAAGCTGGAAGCTGGAAAGCCTGCGTCTGGGATGCTGGACGTCAAGCGCCTAAATAATTATTGGCCTCGCGCCATCGGCAGCACTCGACGCTGTTGCTTTAAGCTTCCAGCTTTTAGCTTCTAGCTCGTCCAAAGATTTGGAGCCACCTACTCATGCCGCTTGCAAAACGCATCATCCCCTGCCTCGACGTCGACAACGGTCGCGTGGTCAAGGGCGTCAAGTTCGAGAACATCCGCGACGCCGGTGACCCGGTGGAAATCGCTCGCCGTTACAACGAGCAGGGCGCGGATGAGATTACCTTCCTCGATATCACCGCCAGCCACCAGGAGCGTGACACCACGCTGCACACGGTCGAGCGCATGGCCAGCCAGGTGTTCATCCCGCTGACCGTCGGTGGCGGCGTGCGTACCGTGCAGGACATTCGCAACCTGCTCAACGCTGGTGCGGACAAGGTCTCCATCAACACCGCCGCGGTGTTCAACCCGGAGTTTGTCGGCGAGGCTGCCGACCGTTTCGGCTCACAGTGCATCGTTGTGGCGATCGACGCCAAGCGCGTGTCCGGCCCGAACGAGCCCGGCCGCTGGGAGATTTTCACCCACGGCGGGCGCAAGCCGACCGGGCTGGATGCGGTCGAGTGGTCGAAGAAGATGGAACAGCTGGGCGCCGGCGAGATTCTGCTGACCAGCATGGATCAGGACGGCGTAAAGAGCGGCTACGATCTGGGCGTAACCCGCGCCATCAGCGACGCCCTGCACATCCCGGTGATCGCTTCCGGCGGCGTCGGCAACCTGCAGCACCTGGCCGACGGCGTACTGCAGGGCGGTGCCGACGCGGTGCTGGCGGCGAGCATTTTCCACTTCGGTGAATACAGCATTGCCGAAGCCAAGGCCTATATGGCCGAGCGCGGCATTGAGATGCGTCTCTGAGAAATCCCTGCCCCGGGTAGTTCCTGCGCTCAGCGTGGGAACACCCGTCACCCCCCTCGCAAGACATCATGACCTCAGTGCAGGCCCCCTCACGCTGGCCGAGTTGGAACTCGGCCTTCCCGGATACGCGCACCCGGGAGGGTCGAGCTCCAGCTCGACAAGCGAACTGGCAGGCTTTCGCTAACAGGCGCCACCACCCAGAGCGCCGGAACAATCAAACAACTACCGCTCCAACAACACCTGCACACTCACCAGGTGCACGCCCTCGTCCTCCAGTTGCGGCAAGCGCCACTCCAGATAGCGCAAGGTCTCCGGATACGGGTGACCGATCAACACCGCCGAACCCTGCTTGCGCGCCTTGGCGATGACCTGCGCAAACTCGTGAGCAATTTCCGCCTCGCTGCGCTGGTTGTCGAGAAATACGTCGCGCGAGACGCTCGGCACACTCGCCGCCTCAGCGGCAAAGGCCGCCTGGGTCTGCACGGTGGTGCGGCTGTCGACATAGAACAGCTGCCGCTCGGCGAGCACCTGCATCACCCAGTCCATGCGCTGACGGTCCGCGGTCAGGCGGCTGCCCATGTGGTTGTTGACGCCCTGAATCGGGCTAAAGGCATTCAGCGCCTGCTGCAGACGACTACGAAACTCGCTTTCCGGCATGGCCGTCGTCAGGCCGCCCGGCCCAATCGACAGCCCAGCCATATTTTCCATTGGCAGGTGCAACATGACCGGCTTGCCTGCGGCAGCAGCCGCTTCAGCCAGCGCCTGAGAGTGGGGCAAGAACGGCAGGATGGCCAGTGCAACCGGGCCCGGCAGCGCTATTACCCGCCGCCCCACTGGCAGGTTCTGACCGACATCATCGATGACGATTGCCAGCTTTGGCAAAGCCGCTTCCGCGACCGCAGCTGGCTCTGGCTCTGGCTCTGGCTCTGGCTCTGGCTCTGGCAGAGCAGTGTCAGGCGTTTCTGCACTGGGCTGCTCAAGCGGCTCAAGGAAAGGAGCCGGCACTGCCTCAACGGGGGACTCGGACTCACCCTGCGTAGCGGGCGCCGCAACCTCGGGAGTCGGCGGCGCCGACGGCTCTTCATCTGAACAGGCCGCCAGCAGCAAGCTCAGAACAACCGCGCACAGCACGCAGCGGCGCGGCAGCAAAAACCGGCGCATGCTCAGTCTGCGGAGCGCGGTCGCGTCGCGATGTTCAGCCCCTTGAGCAGGCTCAGCGCCTGGTTGAGCTGATAGTCCTCATCAAGCACACCGCGTGCCGCCGCGGGGGTGCTGCCCGTCGGCACTTCTCGGCCGCTGGCGTTATTGATGTGACCGGCCAGATCCGCCTCGCGGAACCCGACTTCACTCTCGTCCAGCGTCAGATGCCCGCGCTCGACGCGAATGTCCGGCACGATACCCTGGGCCTGAATCGAACGACCGCTCGGGGTGTAGTACAGCGCCGTCGTGAGTTTGAGCGCGCGATCATTGTTGAGCGGCAGCACGGTTTGCACCGAGCCCTTGCCAAAACTGTCGGTACCCATGATCACGCCGCGCCCCAGATCCTGCAGAGCACCGGCGACAATCTCGGAAGCCGAGGCCGAACCGCCATTGATCAGCACCACCAGCGGCACGGTGCCGGACGGGTTGGCACTGGTCGCGCTGAAGCGCATCTCGGCGTTGCTCAGACGTCCCTTGGTGTACACGATCAAGCCGTCGTCGACGAAGCTGTCTACCACCTCGACCGCAGCCTGCAGCACGCCGCCCGGGTTATTGCGCAGATCCAGCACCAGCCCCTTGAGCTGACCGTCCGCGTTGAGGCGATTGATCGCCGCCCGCACCTCATCTCCGGTATTGATCTGGAACTGGGTAATGCGCAGGTACGCGTAACCGGGCTCCAGCTCCTCGGTCCTGACGCTCTTGACCTTGATCACCGCGCGCTTGAGAGACACCTCGAACGGACGACCTTCACCACGGACAATAGTCAGACGCACCTCGGAGCCCGGCTCACCGCGCATGCGATCAACCGCGTCCATCAGGCTGATGCCCTTCACCGGCTGGTCGTCAATTTTGATAATCAGGTCGCCCGCCTCGATACCCGCCTCGGCGGCCGGGGTGTCATCGATCGGTGAAACCACCTTGAGGAAACCGTCCTCCTGACCGACCTCGATACCCAGCCCGCCGAACTGACCCTCGGTTGAGTCCTGCAGGCCGGTGTAGTCTTCGGGGGTGAGATAGGCCGAGTGCGGGTCGAGGCCCTCAAGCATGCCGCGAATGGCATTTTCCAGCAGCGTGGCGTCGTCTACCGGTTCGACGTAGGAGCTGCGAATGCGCTCGAAGACCTCGGCAAAGGTACGCAGCTCGTTCAGCGGCAACGGCGCCGCGGCTGGCTGGGAAGTCTGTTCCTGAGCTTGAACCTGTGACAGGCCGAAGGCCAAGGTGAAACCGGCCACCAACAGACAACGCGCTGCGATCATGTAACTCTCCAATCCGGGAAATTCAACGAGCGCCCTTGCTCTGCGCGGGTGCTGTCACCCGGACAGCATACACCAGCCCAAGGGATCCAGCGCCTGGCCGCGGTGACGAATGGCGAAATACAGCGACGGCTCGGACAGCCCGCCGCTGGCACCCACGGTCGCTATGGCCTCACCCGGCTGTACCCAGGCACCGACATCCTTGAGCAGGGTCTGGTTGTGACCATACAGGGTCAGATAACCACCCCCGTGATCCAGAATCAGCAGCAGCCCGGAGCCGCGCAGCCAGTCGGCAAAGACCACCCGACCACCGTGAATCGCGCTGACCTGGGTGCCGGCCGGCGCGCTGATGACCAGCCCATCCCACTTCAGCCGCGCATCGCTGCCGCGCTGACTGCCGAAACGTGCCGCCACCTGCCCTTTCACCGGCAACGGCATCTTGCCGCGCGCCTGGGCAAAGGGCAGGTTACCTGCCGGCACCGGAATACTGACAACCGCCTCGTCGAGACGCTTGATCAGGCGCGTCAACTCGGCCCGCTCCGCTTCACGGGCGCGCAGCTGTTCGTTCTGGCTACGTTGCTGGCCTTGCAGCGACGCCAGCAACTGGGTGCGTTTGCTCTGCTGAGCCTGCAGCGCGGTGGTGCGCTCGGCCAGCCCTTCACGCTGCTGCTGCAGATCGCTCTGCTGGGTGATGATCTGCGCACTGGTGTGCTGCAGCTCGGCGATGGTGTCGTTAAAGCGGGTAATTTCGTCGACCCGCGCACGACCGACGTAATCGTAGTAGCGCAGCATCCGCGCCATGCGGCCAGGATCATCCTGATTGAGCAGCAGCTTCATATAGCTTTGCTGGCCGGCGATATAGGCGGCACGCACCTGCCGCGCTATCTGATCCTGCTGCGCCTTGAGCGAGGCCTGCAG
Organism: Pseudomonadaceae bacterium; assembly: GCA_038114645.1. Taxonomy (GTDB): domain Bacteria; phylum Pseudomonadota; class Gammaproteobacteria; order Pseudomonadales; family Pseudomonadaceae; genus Halopseudomonas. Next base: position 4,336 of record JAYNRF010000045.1, read on the forward strand.
GGTGCGGGTCTGCTCGCGCAGATCAATCAGCCGCGTTTCGCCGTCACGAATCTGCTGCTCCAGCTCGCGCCGTTCGCGCTGCAGGCGACCGATATCGGTCTCGCTCTCCTTCAGCTCGGCCTCCATGCCCGAGACCTCCTGACGCAGGCCCTGCAGCATCTCTTTCAGCCGTTCGATATCGGCCTGCGCCTTCTCCAGCTCGGCCCGTGCCGCGCGTGAATCGGCCGGCTGATCGGCCGCCAGGGGCGCGGCCCAGGCACAGAGCATTGCCAGCAGCGCCGCACCTAGCGGCCGACACCAGCGTCCTTGCTGCGCACCGAGCATCGTCGCTTACTTCACGCTGGTGACGATGCTACGACCGGTCATCTCGACCGGTTGCGGCAGGCCGAGCAGGGTCAGCAGGGTTGGCGCCACGTCGGACAGAATGCCACCGTCACGCAGTTCAACCTGACGCGGGCCGACATAGACGAAGGGCACCGGCTCGCAGGTGTGTGCGGTATGCGCCTGGCCGGTGTGCTCATCGGACATTTGCTCGACGTTGCCGTGGTCGGCGGTAATCAGCGCTTCGCCGCCGACCTTGGCCAGCGCGGTGCTGATGCGGTCGATGCAGCTATCGAGGCACTCGACGGCGGCAACCGCAGCGTCAAACACCCCGGTGTGACCGACCATGTCACCGTTGGCGTAGTTGACGATGATCACGTCGTAGCGCTGCTGCTCGATGGCTTCGACGATACGGTCGGTCACTTCCGGCGCGCTCATCTGCGGCTGCAGGTCGTAGGTAGCAACCTGCGGCGAAGGAATCAGAATGCGCTCTTCCCCCTCGAACGGCTCTTCACGGCCGCCGGAGAAGAAGAAGGTGACGTGAGCATACTTTTCAGTTTCGGCGATGCGCAGCTGGGTCTTGCCCTGCTTGGCCAGGTACTCACCCAGCACGTTTTCCAGCGTCGCCGGCGGGTAGGCACAGGGCGCCGGAATGTCGGCGGCGTATTGGGTCAACATGACGTAACCGGCCAGCGCCAGCTCGCGCTGACGGGGGAAACCGCTGAAACCCGGCTCGACAAAGGCACGGCTCAGCTCGCGGGCACGGTCGGCGCGGAAGTTCATAAACACAACCGCATCGCCGTCCTCGACCTTGACCGGCACGCCGATGGTGGTGGCTTTGACGAACTCATCGCTCTCGCCGCGCTCGTAGGCGGCAATCAGGCCATCCGCCGCGGTTGGCGCGTTGTATTCACCCTGGCCTTCGGTGATCAGGTTGTAGGCCGACTCAACCCGCTCCCAGCGGTTGTCCCGATCCATCGCGTAGTAGCGACCAATCAGACTCGCAGTGCGACCCTTGCCGAGGCGCGCATAGGTATCTTCCATCAGCTGCAGCGAAGGCTCGGCGCTCTTGGGCGGAGTGTCCCGACCATCAAGGAAGCCGTGCACGTAGATGTGCTCGGCGCCGCGGCGCGCAGCCAGCTCGACCATCGCTGCCAGCTGCTCTTCGTGGCTGTGCACACCACCCGGCGACAGCAGGCCCATGACGTGTACCGCGCGACCGGCGGCAACCGCCTTGTCGACTGCCGCGCAGATAACCGGATTCTCGAAGAAATCGCCGTCCTGAATCGACTTGGTCACGCGGGTAAAGTCCTGATAGACGACGCGCCCCGCACCCAGGTTCATGTGACCGACTTCGGAGTTGCCCATCTGGCCGTCCGGCAGACCAACGTCCATGCCCGAGCCGGATACCAGCGTGTGCGGCGCGTTCGCCCAAAGCTTGTCCCACACCGGGGTATTGGCCGCCATGATGGCGTTGGAATCGGGTGACTCACTGTGACCGAAGCCGTCCAGAATCATCAGAACCAGGGGTTTGGGCGCTGCTGTCATGGCAAAAAACTCGCATTGGGAGGATCAGGAAAGGAACTGCGTGCCTGTCGGCCGCCAACATGCCCGACAGTTTACTGGTCGGGCGACGGCCTGTCATGCTCGGTTCCCGCCATCGTTGGTGTATACTCGCGAGCTTTCAGCGTACCGGAAGCCAGTTCAATGCAGTTTCTCCAACATCTGATCGAATTCGTCGGCAATCACTACCTGCTGACCACCGCCTTTCTTGTCGTCCTCGCCCTGCTGCTGTTCACCGAGGGCCGCAAATCCGGCAAGGCTCTGACCACGGCTCAGGCCACCACCCTGATCAACCGCGAACAGGCGGTCGTCATCGACCTGCGACCGAAGAAGGACTTCAGCGCCGGCCATATCGTTGACTCCATCAATATTCCCTACGACGCGCTCGAAAAACGCATGAGCGAGCTCGACAAGCACAAGGGCAAGCCACTGCTGCTGGTGTGCGCCGCAGGCCAGCACGCCGGCTCCTGCGCCAAGCAACTGAAGGCAGCTGGCCACGACAACGTCGCTCGCCTCGCTGGCGGCGTTTCCGGCTGGCGCGCCGACAACCTGCCGCTGGTCAAATAAGATGGCCGACGTCGTCATCTACAGCAGCGACTACTGCCCGTTCTGCATGCGCGCCAAGCAGCTGCTGGCGAGTAAAGGCGTGGAGTACCGTGAAATCTGTGTCGATGGTGAACCCGCCCTGCGGGCAGAAATGACCAAACGCGCCGGCGGCCGCACATCGGTACCGCAGATCTGGATTGGCGCAACCCATGTTGGCGGTTGCGACGACCTGTTCGCGGCGCAGCGCGCTGGACAACTGGATGCGCTGCTGGCAGGGTAAGCAGCGTTTTCAACACGCAACAACAACCATCACACCAAGGATTTTTTCACGATGGCCGAAGAACAGAACAATCAAGCCGCCAACGGCACACAGGCAGGTCAGCCGCAGTTCGCCCTGCAGCGCATCTACGTTAAAGACCTTTCCTTCGAGTCGCCGAAGTCGCCGGCCGTTTTCCAGAGCCAGTGGAATCCCCACGTCAATCTGGACCTGAATACCCGCAACACCGAGCTGCAACCGGGCATCTACGAAGTCGTACTGACCGTCAACGCCACCGTTACCAGCGGTGAGAACGACGTCTGCTTCATCGCCGAAGTTCAGCAAGCCGGCATTTTCGCCATCGACGGTATCGAAGACGTCGGGCTGCGCCACACCCTCGGCGCCTTCTGCCCGAACATTCTGTTCCCGTACGCCCGCGAAGCCATCGACAACCTGGTTCTGCGCGGCAGCTTCCCTCCCCTGATGCTGTCTCCGGTCAACTTCGACGCCCTGTTCGCCCAATCCGAACAGCGCCGCGCTACCGAGGCTGCAGGCACCGCCTGATCTGCACCTGCGCCGGGCCTCAAGGCCCGGCAACCGCCAAGCCCCGCCCCTGCGCCGTGCAAAGCAATGATCTGACCTTGTGCGCTCACCAGCGCATGCTCTAAGGTAGGCGTCCGCACCCCGAACCAAGACGGAACCACGCATGACCCTGCCGGCCTCTCGCCCCCTGTACCTGCTTGCCCTGATTGTGTCTGTTCTGCTGATGGCCGCTGCCCTGTATCTGGAGCACGTCGTTGGTCTTGAGCCTTGCCCGCTGTGCATCATCCAGCGCATCGCCGTCATCGCGGTTGGCCTGATCTGCCTCGCCGCCGTGCTGCACAACCCCAGCCCCAAGAACGGCAAGCGCACTGGCGCGCGTGTCTATGGTGTGCTGGTGACACTGGCCAGCCTGTTCGGCGCGGCCACCGCCGGCCGCCAGGTTTGGCTGCAGCACCTGCCGCCGGATCAGGTGCCATCATGCATTCTGCCGCTGGACTATATGCTCGAGACGCTGCCGTTCTGGGACGTCCTGAGCCAGGTATTCAGTGGCACCGCGCAGTGTGCTGAGGTGACCTGGACCTTCTTTGGCCTGAGCATCGCCGAGGGCACGCTCATCGCCTTCATCTGCTACACCGTGTTCGGCCTGATGCAGGTGCTGCGCAAGGTCGACTGAGCCGGCACAGGGCGCCGCATCAGAAGCCTTGATGCGGCAACACCGACTGGCCTATTCTGTTGCGACCCGGGAATGACTCACACCCAACATGTCGGCAGAGCCGACACTGCCAAAAGAGGTGGAAGATGCTGGAAACTTGCACAACCTCCCAGGAACGCTGGGGCGGCGTCCACCAGCTGATCGACCGCTGGCTGGCCGAACGCAACCAGTTGGTCATGGATTACACCCAGCTGCGCCAGCGTACCCCCACGCCCGACTCTGCCGACACGGCGCTCTCAGCCTTTTGTGACGTTCTGGTCGACTACGTCTCCGCCGGCCACTTCGAGATCTACGAGCAATTGCTGCGCGAAGCACAGGATTTCGATGACCAGCGCGGCATCGACCTCGCCCATCAGGTGTACCCGCGCATTGAAGCCATTACCCTCGAAGCCGTTGCCTTCAACGACAGCTACGGCCAGACGACCAGCATCGTCGACGAGGCGCAGATGCAGCAAAGACTGCAACAGCTGGGCGCCCTGCTGCATGAACGTTTTGAGCTTGAAGACTGTCTGATCGAAGTACTACATACCGCTCACAAGGATCTGCTCAGCGCCGTCTGAGCGATCCGCGCACAAGGAATATCTGCTCGTGACCAGCACAGACAAGCCAAAATCGACCGACAAGGTCTCCTCCCCGCTGCACCTGCTGCAAACCCTGACCCGGACGCTGAACGAGCACCTCGCCGAGGCATGCGACAAAGCCGTCAAGGATGCAGGCAAGGCCGTGGAGAAACTGCAGCGACAGCAGGAAAAGCTGGAAGAAAAGCTCAAGCAAAGCGAGGAGAAACTCGCCGAGCGCACTGCCGAAGACCCCAATAAGGCGGCCAGCAAGACCCGCCGCAAGATTGCCGACCTGCAGGCGGCATTGCTTGAGCTCAAGCAGGCAAGAAAGCAGGCAGACAGCTATGTTGCGCAGCTGAAAACCGATGTCGAGCAGACCCTGCGCCTGGCCAAGGGCCTGGATCGCATCGACACCCAGGTCACTCAAGCGCTGGTAAAGCGCGACGCGCCAAAGCCCGCCGCCAAACCGCGCACCCGCCGCGCGCCGGCCAAACGCAAGCCCGCAGCAGCCAAGCCCGCTACTGCAGCGAGCTAAGTTGCCGTTCAAGACACAGCGCCAGCTGCTCCAGCAGCTCGGCGCGGCGTCCTTCCAGCTCACCTTTACAGGCCCCCGCCAGACAGACTGACAAGCCAGCGGCCGTCAACTCGCTGCGCTCCCGCCAGGCAGCCAGGCGCGCCAACTGGCTCAGCTCGGCTTCGACCTCCGCCTGCTTGGCAATCTGGTACAACGCCTGCGACTGCGGATCGCCTGCCAGACCGCGCCGTGCTTCGCGCGCAGGCACGATGACCGCTTCCCGCCAGGCTCCCTGCTCCCGCTGCAGCGCTCGCCATTGCTCCTCAGGTAACGCACGGCGCTGCAACCACAGCCAGATGGTCATCAGCAACAGCAGCACGTCTTCTCCACACTCATCCTGCAACGCCAACAGCAGTGGCGCAGCACCCGGCCTGGCGTAGAGCCATTGCGCCCATTGCGGCAAGCCGATGGTTGTCTTACTCATTGTGCTTCTCCCGCCTTGCGGCGCTGATATACTCCCGCCCCATGATCAGCATCGACTCCCTTACTCTGCAGCGCGGCCCCCTGCGACTGCTCGAACACGCCAACCTTACCCTGCACGCCGGCCAGAAAGTCGGCCTGCTGGGGACCAATGGTGCCGGCAAATCCAGTCTGTTTGCCCTGCTGCGCGGCCAGATCGAACCCGACGCCGGCAGCTGCAGCGTACCGGCTGACTGGCGTATCGCCCACATGCAGCAGGAAGTCAGCGCGCTGGACCGCAACGCGGTCGACTATGTGCTCGACGGCGACCAGCGCCTGCGCGACATCCAGCAACGGCTGGCCGAGGCCGAGCGGCTGGAGCAGGCCGAGCAACTCGGCGCACTATACGCCGAACTGGAAAGCCACGGTGGCTTCAGCGCCGACAGCCGCGCCCGCACCCTGCTCGCAGGCCTGGGCTTCACCACCGAGCAGTGCAGCCGCCGGGTCGGCGACTTCTCCGGCGGCTGGCGGATGCGCCTGAACCTGGCGCAGGCGCTGATGTGCCCGTCCGACCTGCTACTGCTCGACGAGCCAACCAACCACCTGGATCTGGACGCCATCCTCTGGCTGGAAGACTGGCTGCGCAACTATCAAGGCACCCTGCTGCTGATTTCCCACGACCGCGACTTTCTGGATGCGGTAGTCGAGCACATCGTGCACTTCGAGAACCGCAGTCTGCATCTGTACCGCGGCGGCTTCAGCCAGTTCGAGCGCACCCGCGCAGAACGCCTGGCGCAGCAGCAGTCGGCCTTCGAGAAGCAGCAGGCCGAGCGCGAGCACATGCAAAGCTACATCGCCCGTTTCCGCGCCAAGGCCAGTAAGGCCAAGCAGGCGCAAAGTCGCCTGAAGGCGCTGGAGCGCATGGAAGAACTGAGCCCGGCGCATATCGACTCGCCCTTCTCGTTCAGCTTCCGCGAAGCCAGCAACCAGTCAACGCCGCTGCTCGACCTGCATCAGGGAGCGCTCGGCTACGACGGCAACACCATTCTCGAGCAGGTCAAATTGCAGCTCGCACCGGGCGCGCGCATTGGCCTGCTCGGCCCCAACGGCGCGGGCAAGTCGACCCTGATCAAATCGCTGGCCGGCAGCCTGCCGCTGATCGGTGGTGAGCTGAAAACCGGCGAGCATCTGGCCATCGGCTACTTCGCCCAGCACCAACTCGACAGCCTCGACCCCAAGGCCAGTCCGCTACTGCATCTGGCCCGCCTAGCACCAGACGAGCGCGAGCAGGTGCTGCGCAACTTCCTTGGCGGCTTCGACTTCAAGGGCGACCGTATCGAAGAGCCTGTCCTGAACTTCTCCGGTGGCGAGAAAGCCCGCCTGGCGCTGGCCCTGATCGCCTGGCAGCGCCCGAACCTGCTGCTGCTGGACGAACCCACCAACCACCTCGACATGGAAATGCGCCACGCGCTGACCGTTGCCCTGCAGGCCTTCGAAGGCGCCATGCTGCTGGTATCGCACGACCGCGCGCTGATCCGCGAAACCACTGACGAGCTGTGGCTGGTCGCCGACGGCCGCGTACGCAGCTACGAAGAAGACCTCGACAGTTACACCCGCTGGCTGGCGCAGTTCCGTCAGCAACAGGCTGCCGCTGCCGCGCCGGAAGCCTCCTCGGATACCCCCAAGGTAGATGCCAAGGCGCAGCGCCGCGCCGCGGCTGAACAGCGCCAGCTACTCGCACCGCTGAAAAAGGCCGCCGACAAGCTCGAGAAGGAGCTAAACAGGGTCAGCGAACTGAACGCCGAGGTGGAAAACGCATTGGCCGACAGTAGCCTGTACGAGGCCGCCAACAAGGACAAGTTAAAGGAACTGCTGAGCCGTCAAACGGAGTACCGTCAGCAGATCGCCCAACTGGAAGAAGACTGGCTGCTGGCTCAGGAAGAGCTGGAAGCGTTGCAACAGGAACTCGGCAATAGCTGAGCGAGGAGCCTGCATGACCATCTGGATCGACGCCGACGCCTGCCCCCGCCCGGTACGCGACGTCACCGTCAAAGCGGCACGGCGCAAGCAGATCGAACTGGTGCTGGTGGCCAACAGCGCCCAACAGCTGCCGCCGGGCCCGGGCGTGCGCCAGGTGACGGTCGCCGCTGGCGCGGATGCGGCGGATCACTACATCATCGAGCACTCTCGGCCGGGTGACCTGGTCGTGACTGCCGACATCCCGTTGGCCGCCGGTCTGGTTGACCGGGGCGTGACCGCCATCAACCCCCGTGGCCAGATCTACGACAAGAGCAGCATCGGCGAGCGCCTGGCCGTGCGCAACCTGATGGACGAACTACGCGGCGCAGGCCTGGCCGGACGCGGTGGTCCGGCGCCCTATAGCGACAAGGACAAGCAGGCGTTCGCCAACGCGCTGGATCGGCTGATCGCCCGCCTGTAAGCGCTCAGCGCGTGGTGCGGAACTGGCTCGCATCGCGCGTCAGCACCAACCGCACCTGCTCCAGTTCCGCCGCGAGGCGATCCAGCTCGACCGCTTCGGCGGTATTGGCCAGCGCCACCTCTTCGACCTCGTGCAGATGCTTGGCTACATCCTCGCCGACCGCCGACTGCTGTTCGGTCGCCGCTGCGATCTGAGTATTGCGTCCGACAATGCTGGCGATCTCGGAGACAATCCCGGCCAGGATCTCGGCACTGTTCTGCGTCACCTGCAGGCAGCGATGGACCGAGCTACGACTTTGATCCATCGCGTTGCGCGCCGACTCAGATGCCTGCTGCAGACGGGAGATGAAGTCCTGGATCTCGCTGGTTGACTGGGCCGTGCGCTGGGACAGGTTGCGCACCTCGTCAGCCACGACGGCAAACCCCCGCCCCTGATCACCGGCCCGGGCCGCCTCGATGGCAGCATTGAGCGCCAGCAGGTTGGTCTGCTCGGCGACGCCCTTAATCACATCAACTACCTGATCGATGTCGACCGCCAACTGGGCTGCCCCGTCGACAGCCTCGCCGGTCAGCGCGATATTGCCCTCCAGCGACGCGACTTCACGGGAGATCTCCTGCATCGCAGCGTGGCCGTCCTGGGCGCGCCTGTCCGCCTGACTGGATGCCTGCGCCGCATCGGCCGCGTTGCGTGCAACCTCTGCGGTGGCCTGACTCAGCTCCAGCATCGCGCGCACCATATAGCGGGTCTTGTCCTGCTGCTGCTCGGACCCCCGACGCAGATCGCTTGCGCCCTTGCTGACCGAGTGGCCCAGTTGCCCCAACTGCTGCATGCTGCCGCTCAGGTCGGCGACCATGTGGTTCATGGTATCGAGCAGACCATTGAAGGAATCCAGCATCGGCGTGCGCATGTCGGCCCGACGGGTCAAGTCGACACTGTTGCCGTCGCCGATGATCTGCGCCACGGTCTGCCCCATGACTTCCCCTTCGCGCGCCTCGTTAAATGCCATGCGCGCCAGATAGACCAGCACCGCTGCCTCAACGATCACGTAGCCGGCGTGTACCAGCACCAGGCCGAAGGTCACACCCTGGGCGAGCCAAACGCCCGCCTCTCGTGTCTGTAGCGCATAAAACGCGAGGTGATGAACAGCAATGACCGCGGTGGCGACCACAATCGGCAGCCAGTCACGGTAAATAATCAGAAAGGCCAGCAGCACGAAGATCGAGAAATGCATCTCCACGGTACCCTGCGCCTGATTAATATGCAGCGCCGCCATGACCATAAAGGCGGCCGCCACAACGCAGCGAAACAGCGGGGTGCCACGAATCAGCGCATAAAGCAGGTGCACCAGCAGCAGGGTGCCGCCGCCGACCAGCAGCGCCTGCATCCAGGTGCCGTGCCAGGCCGCCAGGCCAAGAGAGCCGAGCAGGCACAGCCAAAGCACGCCAAGCATGGCGCGATCAGCACGCAGGTAATGGGCTTCAAGGGTGAGACTCTTTGGAACGGGTGTCGACATCAGCAGACTTCTCCTGCTCAGGCAGTTCACATAGACAGGCAACGGCGTCCTGCCGGGTGATATTCACCTTGCGCCCCGCCAGCAGAGCCTGTACTACCGGCTCGACAAAACTGCTGTCAGCACTGCAATGCGCTCCGTCGCTGTAAGGTCCAACATAGGCCAAACTGCCGTCGGCTGCCCAGATGGCAATGGACGGCGCTCCCGGCCAGCTGGCCCACACTGCAGGTATCGGCCAGTAGGGCAACTTACTCAAGCCCTCCGACATGCCGTTTGTCGAATGCTGGCCAGAGCGAGCAAAGCGTACACCCTGCGCAGCAAAGCGCGCGGTCATTTCATCAACATAGGCTTCGTGCCCGGCACTGCACGGGCAGTTGGACTGCCAGACATGCACCACCTGAACCTGTCCGACCGGAAAGGGCGGCGCAACCTGCTCACCCTGAAAGAACACCGGCCGTTCAAAGGCCTTGATGTAGCGCCCTTCGAACCACCAGTAGGCCCACGCCAGGCCTGCCACCCAGACGAGCAGCGCCACCGCAACCAGAGCCCTGCGCAGCCAGATATTCATGTGAAATCACCCCAACCCAAGATGCACCATTGTGCCATAGCCAAGCCCCGGAACTGCGTGGCGCGACACTCCGTCTCAGCTGCAGCGTAACGCCAGCAGCGCCGTTTCGCCGCAGCAATGGTCCTGCCCCGGAGTAGCCTGTTCGGAGCATCACGGTTATGATTTCAGCACGCTGCGCGGCACCGCCGATGCCGCGCTCGACCGTGTCAGAGCGCCGGAACGCATTCCCATCCAACGGGCAACTGCGCCCACTGGCCAGCCGCCGTACGCTGCCCTCGCGCTTCAGCTGTCACATTTTCGTCACAACCTCGACGTATAACGTCAATCAGACAGGTGCACCGCGGCCCGCACCCCCTGGAGTCCCCGTGAGTTATTCCCCTGTTCAGCGTCCCTTCTCCCTCAGCCGTCCCCGCCGCATGCGCAAGGATGACTTTTCCCGCCGCATGATGCGCGAAAACACCCTGACCGCCGACGATCTGATCTACCCCGTTTTTGTCCTTGAAGGTGAGCAGCAGCGCGAAGCGATTGCGTCCATGCCCGGCATTGAACGGCTGTCGATTGATCTGCTGCTGGAGGAGGCCGCCGAACTGGTAGAGCTGGGTATTCCGGCCATTGCCCTGTTCCCGGTTACCCCGCTGGAGAAAAAATCGCTGGACGGCGCCGAAGCCTGGAACCCTGAAGGTCTCGCGCAACGCGCGGTCCGTGCCCTCAAGGCCCGCTTCCCGGAACTGGGCGTCATCACCGACGTAGCGCTCGACCCGTTCACCACCCACGGGCAGGACGGCATCATCGACGACAACGGCTACGTCATGAACGACATCACCGTCGAGGCACTAGTCAAGCAGACGCTGTCGCACGCCGAAGCCGGCGCCGACATCGTTGCCCCGTCCGACATGATGGACGGTCGGGTTGGCGCCATGCGCGAGGCGCTGGAAGCAGCGGGCCACATCCACACCCGCATTCTCGCCTACTCGGCCAAGTACGCCAGCGCCTACTACGGCCCGTTCCGTGATGCGGTCGGCTCGGCCGGCAACCTCGGCAAGGGCAACAAGTCGACCTACCAGATGGACCCGGCCAACAGCGACGAGGCACTGCACGAAATCGCCATGGACCTGTCTGAAGGTGCAGACATGGTGATGGTCAAACCCGGCATGCCCTACCTGGATGTGCTGTACCGGGTGAAAGAGACCTTCAAGGTACCCACCTTTGTTTATCAGGTCAGTGGCGAGTACGCCATGCACTGCGCCGCCATCAATAATGGCTGGCTCAGCGAGGCGGTGATCCTGGAATCACTGACCGCATTCAAACGCGCAGGAGCCGACGGCATCCTGACCTATTTTGCCAAGACCGCTGCGCGCCAGTTACGCAGCCGTCAGTAGTTGTATCGAGGAGATCATGTCAGAGCTCAACAGCACCCGTGACACCACCAAGGACGATATCGCCCCGGCTGCCGACAACGGCACACGCAGCGATCTGGTTACCCGTCCGGCGCAGGTCAGCGAGAAGGTCGTCGAAGCCGCTCCGGTTCCCGACCTGAACGCCCCTGAGCTCTACATTCACCGCGAACTGTCGCAGCTGCAGTTCAATATTCGCGTGCTGGAACAGGCACTCGACGAGTCCTACCCGTTGCTGGAGCGGCTCAAGTTCCTGCTGATCTTCTCAAGCAACCTCGACGAGTTCTTCGAGATTCGCGTCGCCGGCCTGAAGAAGCAGATTACCTTTGCCCGCGAGCAGACCGGCCCAGACGGCCTGCAACCGCAGCAGGTGCTCGGCAAGATCAGCGAGACAGTGCACCATCAGGTCAGCCGTCAATACAGCATCCTCAACGACATCCTGCTGCCGCAGCTGAGCGAGAAAGGCATTCGCTTCCTGCGCCGTCACCAGTGGTCGCACAAGCAGACCCTGTGGATTCGCCGTTTCTTCCGCCAGCAGGTAGCGCCGATTATCAGCCCGATCGGCCTGGACCCGACCCACCCGTTCCCACTGCTGGTCAACAAGAGTCTGAACTTCATCGTCCAGCTCGACGGTGTCGATGCCTTCGGCCGCGACTCCGGCCTGGCGATCATTCCGGCGCCGCGTTCGCTGCCGCGCCTGATTCGCATGCCCGATGAACTGTGCGACGGCGGCGACAACTTCGTGTTCCTGTCGTCGATGATCCACGCCCACGCCGACGAGCTGTTCCCGGGCATGAAGGTGCTCGGCTGCTATCAGTTCCGCCTGACCCGCAACGCCGACCTGTTTGTTGACCCGGACGAAGTCGACGACCTGGCCCGCGCCCTGCGCGGCGAGCTGCTGTCACGCCGCTACGGCGACGCCGTGCGCCTGGAAGTGGCCGACAACTGCCCGAAACCGCTGACCGACTTTTTGCTTAAGCAGTTCGGCCTCACCGAGGCAGAGCTGTACGAGGTCAACGGCCCGGTCAACCTGACCCGGCTGTTCTCGATCACCGGCCTGGAAAATCACCCGCAGTTGCAATTCCCGCCGTTCAGTCCGGGCCTGCCACGCGTGCTGTCCAGCGCTGACAACCTGTTCCAGGCGATCAGCAAGCAGGACATCCTGCTGCAGCACCCGTACGAGTCGTTCAGCCCGGTCGTCGACCTGCTGCGTCAGGCCGCGCAGGATCCGAACGTGCTGGCGATCAAGCAGACCCTGTACCGTACCGGCGCCAACTCCGAGATCGTCAACGCGCTGGTCGATGCCGCGCGCAGCGGCAAGGAAGTCACCGTTGTGATCGAGCTTCGCGCGCGCTTTGACGAGGAGTCCAACCTGCAGCTGGCCAGCCGTCTGCAGCAGGCCGGCGCGGTAGTGATCTACGGCGTGGTCGGATTCAAGACCCACGCCAAGATGATGCTGATCCTGCGCCGCGAAGAGAAGAACCTGAAGCGCTATGTACACCTGGGTACCGGCAACTACCACGCCGGCAACGCCCGCCTGTACACCGACTACAGCATCCTGACCTCGGATGTGGCGCTGACCGAAGACGTGCACAAGCTGTTCAACCAGCTGATCGGCATGGGCAAGACCCAGCGCATGAAGAAGCTGCTGCAGGCGCCCTTCACCCTGAAGAAACGCCTGCTGGAGCTGATCAACCGCGAGACGCTCAACGCCCAGGCCGGCAAGCCGGCACACATCATCGCCAAGGCCAACTCGCTGACCGACGCCAAGGTCATCAAGGCGTTGTACAAGGCGTCCCAGTGCGGCGTGAAGATCGACCTGATCGTGCGCGGCATGTGCTGCCTGCGTCCGGGTATTCCCGGCGTGTCGCACAATATCACCGTGCGTTCGATCATCGGCCGCTTCCTGGAGCACAGCCGGGTTTACTACTTCCTGAACGACGGTCAGGAGCAGGTCTGGATGTCCAGCGCGGACATGATGGAGCGCAACCTCGACAAGCGCGTCGAGACCTGCTTCCCGCTCGAAGGCAAGAAGCTGATCACCCGCGCCAAACAGGAATTGCAGGTGTTTCTGACCGACAACACCCGCAGCTGGATTTTGCAATCGGACGGTTCCTACGTCCTCAGCTCACCCAGCGGCAACCAGATTCCCCGCAGTGCCCAGGCGACCCTGCTGGAGAAACTGGCCAACTCGCCTCAGCGTACCGTCAACCTGTAACCCGCCTTGGCCCAGTACTGCGCTTCGCGTTCGAAGTCAGCCTGGGTCAACGGATTCTGCTCCAGCCAGCCATTGGGGAAGGTCACCTCCAGCGCGTCGTGACCCGCCTCGACAGCCATCTCCGGCATCTCCTGAAAACCACGAATGTGGTGGTAGAGAATCGCCAGCCGCAAAATCATGCACAAGCGCAGCAGGTTGACCGCCTCGTCACCGAACTCGGCCAGCCGGTCCGCACTCGGCATATTACGCCGGTGGCCGCGCACCAGCAGCGCCAGCGCCTGCTGGTCCTGACGCGAAAAGCCAGGCAGATCGGAGTGCTCGATCAGGTACGCACCGTGCTTGTGATACTGGCTGTGGGCAATATCCAGCCCGATCTCGTAGACCCGCGCCGCCCAGGTCAGCAACGGCGCCTGCTTGCTGTCAGCCAGCTGCCAGACGGCGTCCACCTTGTGCAGCAGGCGCTGAGCCTTGGCCTCAACACGAGCGGCCTGCTCCAGGTCGACGTGGTAGCGCTCCATCAGCGCACTCAGGGTGCGCTCGCGCACATCCTCGTGGCTGTGACGTCCCAGCAGGTCATACAGCACGCCTTCACGCAGCGCACCTTCAGAGTGATGCATGGTTTCAACACCGAGCGCGTCGAACAACGCTTCGAGAATCGCCAGGCCGGCCGGCAGAATCGGCTGCCGATCCGCCTTCAGGCCCTGCACTTCCAGCTTGTCCACATGTGCCGCCTTGAGCACCTTGCGCTTGAGCCACTGCAGCCCTTCGCGGGTTACCTCGCCCTGACCACGGCCGCCTGCCTGAATGCACTGGCCGACCGCGCGGATAGTGCCTGAGGCGCCGACCGCTTCGCTCCAGCCAAGGCGTTGAATCGCCTGCTCGATGTTCATCAGTTCCAGTCGCGCCGCCGTATAGGCCTGGCTGTAGCGGGCGGCAGTGATCTTGCCGTCGGGGAAAAACTGGCGGGTAAAAGACACGCAGCCGATGCTCAGACTTTCCCGCAGCAACGACTCGAAGCGCTCACCGACGATAAACTCGGTGCTGCCACCGCCGATATCGACTACCAGCCGCTTGCCTTCGTCGTCGGCCAGGGTATGCGACACACCGAGGTAGATCAGGCGTGCTTCCTCACGACCAGACACCACCTCAACCCGATGCCCCAGCACTTGCTGTACCTGGCGGATGAACTGCCCGCGGTTACGCGCCTCGCGTAGCGCATTGGTGCCAACAATCCGCACCGCGCCCTGCGGCAGGCCGTTGATCAACTGGGCAAACCGGCGCAGACAGTCGATGCCGCGTTGCATTGCCTCGTCGCTGAGCATGTTGTCATCATCCAGCCCGGCAGCCAGCTGCACCTTTTCACCCAGCCGTTCAAGTATCCGTATTTCCCCCTGATCAACCCGCGCCAACACCATGTGAAAGCTGTTGGAGCCCAGATCAATTGCGGCCACCAGTGAAAAATCGTTCGGCTGTAGGTCTGCCATGCAGTCTTCCCGTCATGTCTCAATTGCTTGGATTCTAGCACCCGCATGATGACATTTGCCTGCACGCTGACACTGCGCATCGCCTTTCGCAGCCGCATCCGGTGGTGCTATGATTCGGCAATTCCGCCTTTTTATCCCTCTGGAGAAACACATGAGCGATCTGATTGTGCATGTCACTGACGGCAGCTTCGAAGACGAAGTGCTCAAGTCCGATACCCCTGTACTGGTTGATTACTGGGCAGAATGGTGTGGTCCCTGCAAAATGATCGCCCCGGTTCTGGACGAGATTGCCAAGGACTACAACGGCAAACTGAAAATCTGCAAGCTGAACATCGACGACAACGCGGAAACCGCCCCGAAGTATGGCGTGCGCGGCATCCCGACCCTGATGCTGTTCAAGGACGGCAATGTCGAGGCGACCAAGGTTGGCGCCCTGTCCAAGTCGCAGCTGGCTGCGTTCCTCGACAGCAACATCTGATATATCGAGCCCCGACACACCCGTCGGGGCTTTTTTTTGGTTCATCACGGATTACCGGGAAAGTCATTCTTGATCTTCATGAAAA
>JAYNRF010000046.1:0-4506 GCA_038114645.1 Pseudomonadaceae bacterium
GCTTCATGAACAGGTCCGGAATCCAGTTGGCGGTGTTCATGTCGTGGGTGCGGCGGCGGTCGTCACCGGTGTTCTTGCGCAGTTCGAGGAACTCTTCGATATCCAGGTGCCAGGTTTCCAGATATCCGCAGACCGCGCCCTTGCGCTTGCCGCCCTGGTTGACCGCAACTGCGGTGTCGTTGACCACTTTAAGGAAGGGCACAACGCCCTGGCTCTTGCCGTTGGTGCCCTTGATGTAGGCGCCCATGGCACGGACCGGCGTCCAATCGTTACCCAGGCCGCCAGCAAACTTGGACAGCATGGCGTTGTCGTGGATCGCCTTGTAGATGCCGGACAGCTCGTCCGGCACGGTGGTGAGGTAGCACGACGACAGCTGCGGGCGCAGGGTACCGGCGTTGAACAGGGTCGGCGTGGAGGCCATGTAGTCGAAGCTGGACAGCAGGTTGTAGAACTCGATGGCGCGCTCGTTCTTCTGCGGCTCTTCAATGGCCAGCCCCATGGCGACGCGCATGAAGAAGATCTGCGGCAGTTCGATGCGGGTGCCGTCGCGGTGCAGGAAGTAGCGGTCGTACAGGGTCTGCAGGCCGAGGTAGCCGAACAGCTGGTCACGGTTGTGGTCGAGCGCTGCGCCCAGTTGCTCCAGATCGTACTCGGCCAGTTTGGCGTCCAGCAGTTCGTACTCGATGCCGGCCTTGACGTAGGCAGGCAGAGTGGTGGCGTACAGCTCGGCCATATCGCCGTGGGTCGCACTCGGCGAAATCTCGAGGTGGCTCAGGGCTTCGGCACGCAGGTTGTCGAGCAGCAGGCGGGCGGTGACCTGACTGTAGCTAGGCTCGCGCTCGACCAGGGTGCGGGAGGTCATCACCAGCGCGGTGTTGACGTCGAGCTGAGTGACGCCGTCGTACAGGTTCTTCAGGGTTTCCTGCTCGATGTGGTTAGCGTCAACTTCCGGCAGGCCTTCGCAGGCTTCGGCGATGACGGTGCGCAGACGGCCCAGGTCCAGCGGCTCGCGGCTGCCGTCGGGCAGGGTGATGCGGATGCTGGGGTGGGCTTCGGCGACGCTCTGGCGCGCCTGACGCTGACGGGCGTGCTCTTCGCGGTAGAGCACGTAGGCGCGGGCGATCTTCTGTTCACCGGAGCGCATCAGCGCCAGCTCGACCTGATCCTGAATCTCTTCGATGTGCAGGGTGCCACCGGAGGGCAGGCGACGCTTGAAGATGGCGCTGATGACATCGGTCAGCTCATTGACGGTCTCGCGAATACGCGAGGACGCCGCGGCCTGGCTGCCTTCCACGGCCAGAAAGGCCTTGGTCATGGCGATACGGATCTTGTCGTCGGTGTAGGGGACCAGCGTGCCATTGCGTTTGATGACGCGCAGCTGCCCCGGAGCGCTGATCTGCAGGTCTGGATTCTGCTGGTCTTCTGTCGGCACGGAGGGGGTGGCGGCGCCGGCGGCGGAGGGGGTGACCTGCATGACATGCTCCTTGTTTGGTCGTAAACACAATATGTAGATGTTTGCTTGAGCTTGCCCGGCATGCGTCGTGCGTGCTGAGCAAGCGGCAGACGGTCAATCGCGACTTGTGGTCGCTGATGACTATTTGATCAATATCTAGGTGTCTGCCATGTGTTCGGCACAAGATAGTGTGTGTTTTCTGATGTGGCAAGGCGATTATCTGTCGATTTCATCGCATAAAAAACTTGACCACGGCCCAGCTCAGAGCTGGCGCGGGTTTGCGCAGACAAAATAATTTTCACTATATCTAGGGTCTGTGGCCGTCGTCGCCGAACCGGAAAAGAACTGTTTCCAGTGCGCTCAAGTCGGGGCTGTGGCCTGGCGCCGGGCGAGTGCTACAATCGCCGGCTGATTTGAGTAGTTCAGCGAGCGGGAGGCGAGGGTGGAGACAGACAGCGGTTACATCCTGATTGTCGAGGACGACCAGAAGCTGGCGGGCCTGATTGCAGAGTTTTTGCAGGCACAGGGTCTGCAGGTTGCGATAGAAGCGGATGGTGGGTCGGCAGTTCAGCGAATTCTCGACACCCAGCCGGCGCTGGTCGTTCTGGACCTGATGCTGCCCGGTGAGGATGGGCTTTCCATCTGTGAGCGGGTGCGTGCGGCGGGCTTCCTGCGGCCGATACTGATGCTCACGGCACGCAGTGAAGACGAAGCACAGATCCGCGGCCTGGAACTGGGCGCCGACGACTACGTAAACAAGCCGGTGCGGCCGCAGGTGCTGCTGGCACGCATTCGCGCGTTGCTGCGGCGCACCAGTGAGCCAGGGGCAGAGAGTGTGCCGACGCGGCTGGAGTTTGGTGAGCTGGTCATTGATAACGACCGCCGTGAAGCCTGGTTGCGTGGTGAGCTGATCGAGCTGACCGGCGCCGAGTTCGACTTGCTTTGGTTGCTGTCCAGTAACGCAGGGCGGATCCTTAGCCGCGAAGAAATCTTTATCGCGCTGCGCGGTATCGAGTACGACGGCCAGGACCGTTCCATCGATGTGCGTATTTCCCGCATTCGTCCCAAGATCGGTGACGACCCCGACCTTCCCCGACTGATCAAGACCGTGCGCAGCAAGGGCTATCTGTTTGTCGCACCGGGCCCGGATCAGCAGTGAACTCGATTTTCTTACGTATCTACGGCGGCATGTTGCTGGTGCTGGTCGCCGTCTCGTGCCTGGCGCTGGTCAGCATCCGGATGATCAACGACGTGCGTGCCGAGGATTACCGCGAGCGCATGGCCACCGGCACCTTCCGGTTGATGGCGGATAACCTTGAGCCGATGGATGAGGCCGAGCGGCAGAAGGCGCTGGCGGTGTGGATGCGGCTGATCGGTGTGCCGCTGGAACTGCGTCGGTTGGACGACCTGGGGTTGGAGTCGAGTAACTGGTCGCGGCTGATTCAGGGGCGGGTGCTGGTGCTCAGTCGCGCGCCGTCTGAAGTGCGCGTCTTCAGTCTGGTGGACCTGAGTCAGCAGCAGGTGCTCACCGCCGACATTGAGAAAATCTCCGAACAACTGGGGCGCGCAACGCTGTTTTTGATCGCCGATGAGTTGGTGCGTCACCCCGAAGCGGATATGCCGACCTGGTTGCAGCGTCTGCGTCGCGACAAGGGTTTTGGCTTTCCGCTGAATCTGACCCGCCTGAACGAAACCGATCTGGACGCGGACCAGCGTCGCCGTCTGGATGAATTCGATACCGTGCTCAGCCTGGGCCCTGATGGCGACGCGGTCATGATGTACATGAAAATCCCGGATACCAACTGGGTAGTGAGCCTGGGGCCGATCTACCAGATGGAGGAGTATCCGCCGGAGATGCTCCTGATGACGGGGTTGCTGGCGCTGACGCTCAGCGGTCTGCTGATCTACCTGCTGGTGCGTCAGCTGGAGCAGCGACTGATGAATCTGGAATCAGCCGCCACCCATCTTGCGCGCGGCAACCTGGACGCGCGGGCTGAGGCGATCGGCAGCGACTCGGTTGGCAGTTTGGCCCGGGCGTTCAACGACATGGCCGGGCACCTGCAGCGGATGATGCGGATTCAGCAGGAAATGATTCGCGCTGTGTCGCACGAACTGCGCACACCGGTCGCGCGCCTGCGCTTTGGTTTGGAGATGGTCGAGACGGCTGCCAGCGAAGCGGACATGAAGCGCTATCTCGATAGCATGGATGGTGATCTTACCGAGCTGGACAAGCTGGTAGACGAGATTCTGACCTACGCCCGCCTTGAGCAGGGAGCACCGGCTTTGGTGCTGCAGCCGGTCGATGTGCTGAGCACGGTCGAGCAGGTGGTCGCCGAACTGCTGCCGTTGGCTGCCAGTGTGCAGCTGGAGCATGAGGATCTGTCTCACGGCCGTGCTCATATGGTGGACGCCGAGGCGCGGTACCTGCATCGGGCGTTGACCAATCTGGTCAGTAACGCGCTGCGCCACGCCGCTTCGCGGGTAAAGGTCTCGACGAGGGTGGCCAATGGACGCTGTCGGTTGACGGTAGAGGACGACGGCCCCGGCATTCCCGAGGCGTATCGTGAACGGATTTTTACCCCGTTCCTGCGCCTGGACGACAGCCGAACCCGTGCCAGCGGCGGTTATGGTCTTGGGCTGTCGATCGTGCGGCGGATTGCCTATTGGCACCGTGGCTACGCACGAGTCGAAACGTCCAAGGCGCTGGGCGGCGCGGCCTTCATCATTGATTGGCCGCTGCGGCAGGCGTCGTAGGACGGAGAACCGCGCAGCGTTCTCCGTGGGCTCATTCGCCAGTGCGCGGAGAAGCCTGCGGCGTTCTCCGCCCTACGGGGTTGCGGTGTTGCGGGGGCAGTAGCATGGAGAACCGCGTAGCGTTCTCCGTGGACTCATTCGCCAGTGCGCGGAGAAGCCTGCGGCATTCTCCGCCCTACGGAGTTGGGGTGTTGCGAGGGCTGTAGCATGGAGAACCGCGCAGCGTTCTCCGTGGGCTCATTCGCCAGTGCGCGGAGAAGCCTGCGGCGTTCTCCGCCCTACGGGGTTGCGGTGTTGCG
>JAYNRF010000046.1:4606-19376 GCA_038114645.1 Pseudomonadaceae bacterium
CCAGTGCGCGGAGAAGCCTGCGGCGTTCTCCGCCCTACGGGGTTGCGGTGTTGCGAGGGCTGTAGCATGGAGAACCGCGCAGCGTTCTCCGTGGACTCATTCGCCAGCGCGCGGAGAAGCCTGCGGCATTCTCCGCCCTACGGAGTTGGGGTGTTGCGGGGTCTGTAGCATGGAGAACCGCGCAGCGTTCTCCGTTGGCTCATTTGCCAGTGCGCGGAGAAGCCTGCGGCGTTCTCCGCCCTACGGGGTTGCGGTGTTGCGGGGAGGCGGTAGCGTGGAGAATCGCGTCTTAGCGCTGATGCCCGTTGACCAGCAGACGGAAGGCGGTGGTGGCTGGGCCCGGCTCTGGTTTGCGACCGCAGATCAGGTCGCAGTAGATGGCGCTTTCACCGATGCGCACGATGTACAAGGCCAGACTCTGCGGGTCCATTTCCGGCTTGATCTCGCCAGCGGCGATTTCCTCTTCAAACATCTTTTGCCAGGTGTTGATCAGGCGCTCCTGCAGCCCTGATGATCGCGCCGTCAGCAGCTGCAGGCCCCATTGCGGTTCGGCCTGCAGGAAGTCGTACATCGGGCGGGCGTTGATCAACGCAATGTTGATGTCTTCGTAAATCTGCGTCAGGTACTCGATACCTTTGAGGTTGGGCGTCTGTTCGGCTCGGGCGATGGCTTCGTCGTAGATGCGCTTGTACAGCGACCACAAGATTTCACCCATCAACAAATCCTTGTTGCCGACCCAGCGCATCAGTGTTGCGCGCCCGATACCCAGCTCTTCCGCCAGCTGCGACAGATTCAGACGGCGGCCTTCAAGCCACCAGCTGCGGGCCATGCGAAAGGCAGAGATCGGCGTGGCGCGTTCGTCGGATTTGCGTTTGGAGAGGGCAAGGGCGAGGGGAGTCTGCTGACTGGTCATACGGTGCTTTCCTGGCGTTTGGGTTTTTCTTCTTCGTGTATTGCGTTGCATGGTAGCAATGGTGATACCAAGAAGGAAAGTGTCCCGATGATGAATCATCGGGACTTATGTGAGTGGATTTGTAACCACGCGTCACCAGCTCGGCAATGTGCACTTTCGCACGGCGGGTACACGCTCCTGTCGTGCGTCTCGGCGGTGCTTCAGCCGCGGCCGATGAACGGCATTTTGGTTGCCATGATGGTCATGAACTGGACATTGGTTTCCAGAGGCAGCTCGGCCATGCGCACCACTGCCTGTGCTACGTGCTCGACGTCCATGGTCGGCTCGACGGCGATTTCGCCGTTGGCCTGCGGTATGCCACGGGCCATGGGGGCGGCCATTTCGGTGGCGGCGTTGCCAATGTCGATCTGCCCGCAGGCGATGTTGTATTTACGACCATCCAGCGAGGTGGCTTTGGTCAGGCCGGTCATGCCGTGTTTGGAGGAGGTATAGGGCGCCGAGTTGGGGCGTGGCGTGGTCGCAGAGATGGAGCCGTTGTTGATGATGCGCCCGCCCATCGGCGTCTGGGCTTTCATCAGTCGGAACGCCTGCTGGGTACACAGGAATGCGCCGGTCAGGTTGGTCTCGATGGTGGCCTGCCAGTGTTCGAACGGCAGATCTTCCAGAGGCAGCGGCGGGGCGCCGGTGCCTGCGTTGTTGAACAATACATCCAGTCGACCCCAGGCTGCCTGCACCTGATCAAACAGTGCCTTGACTGACGCAGGGTCACGCACGTCGGAGGTGATCACCAGCGCGTTGCTGGCCAGCTCGCCCAGGCCTTCAAGGCTGCGCTGCAGTTTGTCTGCGTTACGGCCGGTCAGGGCGACGTGATAGCCAGCCTTGAGCAGGGCGACGCTGGTGGCACGGCCTATGCCGGTGCCGGCACCGGTCACCAGGGCAACTTTGAGCGGTGAGTCAGACATTGGTGTTCCTCTGTTGTTGTATGGACTGCGCAGAGAATACACCAGAGGCAAAGCGGACAAGTGTCGTCATCCCGACAGCAGCGGTCTGCTGCCGGGATGACGCTCGGGGCTTAGTTGATGCCCTTGCGACGAACCTCCCAGCTGCTGTCGGTGCACAGATCGCAATTGCTGCCGTAGAACGTCCCTTCGGCGCTGGCGTCATCCATCAGGTGATAGCGGAACCAGGCGGTGGCGGGCCCGCGGTAATTGCCCGCGTTGCCGACCGGCTCGAAGTGGCTGGCACCAGACAGTTCGCCCCAGAACACCGGGACGTTGGCGCGGTTGTACACGGGCAGCGCGTTCAGCGACGGTGTGGCGATGGTATCGGCGCTGCCGGTCATCAGGAACATCGGGCCGTTCTGGTTGGACTGCGAGCTGCTGTTGTGACCCAGGCCAATGGTATACGGCTGGAAGGGCGCGGTGACTTTGATGCGATAGTCCTGCCCGGCCATGATGGTGCCGCCGCCGCCCTGGGAGTGGCCGGCCGCGCCGATGCGGCTGAGATCCAGCTTGTTGGAGTAGGTGCCGAAGCTGCGGTTGTTCTGGGTGGTCAGATAGTCCACACAGTCGAGCATATCCTCGCCGGTACCGGCGTTGGAGGTGTTGGCCGCGACTACTACAAAACCGTGCGAGGCCCAGTGTTCAAGCAGGTCGGCATAGTCGTCGGGGGAGGCGGTGGTGCCATTGCCCCAGACGATGATCGGATGTTTGCGGCCGTTTTCACCTAGGGTGGACGGGCGGAACACGGTGCAGCTGAAACCGGCGCTGCCGCTGGTGGTGGCGAAGGGGCCGGCGGCGCTAAAGCTGCTCACGCCGGGGAAGCCGGTGCCAGTCGGTGGGTTGGTCGTACCGCCGCCACCGCCGCCGCCACCGGGGTTGGTGGCCAGGGCAAGAGTGGAGAGTGACAGGCCGAGGGTCAGCGCAGCCAGCTTGAACAGAGGTGCGTTCATCCTGAGAGTCCTTTTTCTGTTGTTGTTGGAATAACTGCACGGTTCGCGCAGCAGACTCACGGTAGGGGCTGGGGCAACGCGGTAAAGTCGCCCGGATGGGTTATCCGGGCGGTTTGTCTCAATATTGAGATGACATGGTTTTCAGCTATCACTGGCAAGTTGTTGTTAATAATGCAAAAGCACCAGAATTGCAGAGATGCGGCACGGTGCCAGCTCACCCGAATGGGCTCAGTCAGTGGCGCGGGCGCTTACGCCTTCGAGGGTCGAGAAGGAGGTGTCCTTGGCGGTCAGCAGAAAGTCCTGCAGGTAGGGCATGGGCATCATATCCTCCCTTACAGCGGCATACAGTGTGCCGAACAAACCTTCCGGTCCAAGCCGGCAAGCACTGGCGTAGCCCTTGTGCAGGTATTCGGCGAGCGCCCAGTTGGGCAGGCAGCAGACGCCGCGGCCAGAGGCAACCAGCTGCATCATCATGACGGTCATCTCGGCGGTGCGGATGCCGGCCGGCTCGACGCCGGCGGGATCGAGAAACTGCTTGAACACGTCCAGACGCTCGCGTTCGACCGGGTAGGTGATCAGCGTTTCACCGGCCAAATCGTCCGGGGTGATGTGCTGCCGCGTGCTGAGCGGGTGCTGGTTGCTAACCGCCAGCAGGGCTTCGTAGGTGAACAGCGGAACATAGGTAATGCCGGGAATGTCGAGCGGATCCGAGGTGACGACCAGATCCAGGTCGCCGCGGGCCAGCGCCGGTAGCGGGGCGAAGAAGAAGCCGGAGGCAAAATCGACCTCCACTTCCGGCCAGGCATTGCGGAACTGGTCAATGGTCGGCATCAGCCACTGGAAGCAGCTGTGGCATTCGATTGCCATGTGCAGGCGTCCGGCTTGTCCGCCAGCGAGGCGCTGAATATCACGCTCGGCCTGGCGCACCTGCGGCAGCAGGGCGTCCGCCAGGCGCAGCAGCCGCAGGCCTGCGCTGGTGAATCGCACGGGTTTGCTCTTGCGCACAAACAGGCTCATGCCCAGACGTTCTTCCAGATCCTTGATCTGATGCGACAGTGCCGACTGGGTCAGATGCAGGCGCTCGGCCGCTTCAACAAGGCT
Organism: Pseudomonadaceae bacterium; assembly: GCA_038114645.1. Lineage (GTDB taxonomy): Bacteria > Pseudomonadota > Gammaproteobacteria > Pseudomonadales > Pseudomonadaceae > Halopseudomonas. The sequence continues at coordinate 8,572 of JAYNRF010000046.1, forward strand.
TTCGGCCTCGCGCAGGGTGGTCAGGGTGCGCAGGTGGCGGAGTTCAAGCATGGCGGCGGGATGTAGTCTGCATGAGGAAAATCGAACTATAGCATGAGCATTATGAGTTTGATTCAGTGATTGCCGCGCGCGAGCATGGTCCACAGTTTTTGACCCGACAGGAGACGCCCGATGCTGCTGCACCAAACCGGCCCCATCACATCATCCGCGCAAGAGTCAGCGTGCTGGCACCAGCAGGTTGAGGCCGGTATGGCGTGGGTCAGCGTGACGGCAGCAGAGGGCAGGCCACCGTTTGACTCGCTGTTGCAGCGGGTTGCCAATGCACGCTCTGCCGGCTTCAACGTCAAGCCTGTGATTGCGGGGCCGCTGTCAGTGCTGTGGGCGATCAGTGAAGGGCGCGAAGCAGGGCTGGAGCAGCTGGATGGTTTGCTGGACGCCTATGATGACCTTCTGCTCGCGCTCGGTCAGCACGGCGTGGAATGGGTCGAGTTGGACGAACCCCTGCTGGCCCAGCCACTGGCGCCCGTGTGGGCTGCCGCCTGCGAGCGCAGCTACAACCGTCTGCAGCGTACGGCGCTGAAGCGCCTGCTGGCGGTCAGTGGGGGCGCGCTGGTCGACAATCTAGGGTTGGCTTGCAGCCTTCCGGTAGACGCCCTGCAGGTCGAGTTGCACGACCCTGAGCGTGAATTGGTGGCGGTGCTGGATCGGCTACCAGCTTACAAGGCGCTGTCGTTGGTGCTGCCAGAGTCTGACCTGCCGTCAGCGCTGGTGGCACAGTTGGTTGGCGTGCATCAGCGGCTCGGCCAGCGGCTGTGGTTGGCCGCCTCCGATGTTGATCAGCTTGCTGAACTGGCAGGGCAGCTCGACAACTCGTCGCGTATCGCCGCCTGACGCTTCAACCTGTGACGGTCTGCCTGTAGAGTAGCGCCCCATTACCTTTCGGGAGCGAATCATGCAGGAACTGTTACTACATTGCCGTCCAGGCTTCGAGGGCGAAGCCGCTGCGGAAATGCAGGAACTGGCCAACGAGCAGGGCATTGCCGGCTACCCCGTGACGCAGGATGGTAGCGCGCTTGTCCGCTTTGTCTGCCCGCAGACAGGCGAGGCCGAACAGCTGATGCAGGCCATCGACTTCCAGCAGTTGATCTTCGTTCGCCAATGGGCGCTAGGCAGCTGGGTTGACCTGGACCCGGAAGACCGCGTCAGCCCGATCATCACCGCCTGCGCCCAAGGCCCGATTGCCTCTCTCATCTGGCTGGAAACCGCCGATACCAACGACGGCAAGGCGCTCGCCGCGTTGACCAAGAAACTCAAGGGGCCGCTGGAACGCGCGCTGACCAAGACTCGCTTCGTGCGCCCGAACAAAACCGAACTGCCGCGCCTGCACCTGTGCTTCGAGAGTGGTCAGAAGGTATTTGTAGGTTGGTCATGGGCTGATAACGGCGCACCCTGGCCGATGGGCATCCCGCGCCTGCGCGTGCCGAAAGAAGCACCCAGCCGCTCGACCCTGAAGCTGGAAGAGGCGTGGCACCACTTTATTCCGCGTGATGACTGGGATAGCCGCCTGAAAGCAGGCATGACCGCTGTCGATCTGGGCGCCGCCCCCGGCGGCTGGACCTGGCAACTGGTCAACCGCCTGATGAAGGTGATTGCCGTCGACAACGGCCCAATGGACCGCCGTCTGATGGACAGCGGGCAGGTTGAACACGTGCAGGCTGACGGCTACATGTTCAAACCCAAGCGCACCGTTGACTGGATGGTCTGCGACATCGTCGACAAGCCTGCGCGCAGCAGTGCGCTGGCGGCGAAGTGGATTACGCAGAAGTTCTGCCGAGAGCTGATCATCAACTTCAAGCTGCCGATGAAACAGCGATACCCCGAAGTAATGCAGTGCCTGGCACACATTCAGGACGCGCTGGACGAGGCCGGGATCAAGGCAGAGATTGCCTGCAAGCAGCTGTATACCGACCGGGAAGAAGTGACCTGCCATATTCGGGTTTTGCGCTAGAGGTATTGGCGCATCCCGATTTGCCTGGCTGATCTTCGTGGCTCTGCCTTGCCTTCCCTACGGGCAGGGCTCTTCGGGTGATCGGAGATTTTCTGTGGTCGCAGCTTGAGGCCGGTTACCATTCGTAAAGCTGCCGACCGGGCGTCAGAGCGACGCCTGGTATCTGTCTTCTGACCATTTCAATTACATCCTCCTGCTGGTCTTCGCGGAAGTACAGCCGGACATCTTGCCGGTTGAATTGCTCAGGATTTTCTACTTGCGCGGCATACTCTGCGGGTAGTTCGTAGGGCAGGGTTATTCGGATCAAGCCTTGCTTGGTGTCGAGCATGGCCTCAAGCACATCGCTCCATAGATACTCGTTGTGTTGGAAGTCTTGCCAATAGGTTTGGTAGCTGGAGTCACCGCCGACTGACGCCAGCCCTATCCCCACCAGCGCAGGGCCGGCCAGTGCGACGATGGACAGCGCCGGGTTGCTGACCAGTAGCATCAACACAATGCCGATCATCAGGAAGGGGAGTACGCGGAGGAAGATAAAGACCATGTCCGGAATATCTTGCCAGCGGCAGACCTCCAGGTGCTTGTCGGTTGCGCGGTAGACGAAGACGGTTTTTTGCATGGCTTGTTTGTGAAAGATGAAAATCATGGGAATTACTGCCCCTAGGACCCAGTACCCCATGCCTACCCACAGGCCAAACATGATCATAATCATCGTGCTCACGATTATGATGCTGCCTTCAAGCATGATTTTTTTGTCGATTGCTTTGACGGTCCAAGTCATTGCGGCTTTTTCATGGGGGCGATTCCATTTGATCTTGGCGGACGAATCTGATGGGCGGCGGCAAAAACTGAGTGCAACACCTGACCTTTCCGGTACGGTGCTGCCCTATGTCTTATTCCGAACTCAGCGTTGAAGAGCGTGCCACCATTCAAGTTAGTCATGCCCAAGGCCTCAGCTTGCGCAGGATTGCCTGCTTGATCAACCGATCCCCTTCGACGGTCAGCCGAGAGATGCGCCGCAATCGAGATGCAGCTGGCAGCTACTCGGCCCGCGTGGCTCAGCAGCGGATGAAGGTCCGCCGCCAGGCTTGTCGGCCCATGCGAAAGCTGCTGCCAGGTAGTGAGCGCTTTGAACTGGTGATCCATATGCTGCGCCAGCGTTTGTCTCCCGAGCAGATTGCCGGCAAGCTGCGCAGTATGAACATACCCAGTCTTAGAGATGCCTACGTCTGTCGCGAGACGATCTACAACGCGATCTATGCCCTGCCCGTCGGTGAGCTGCGCAAGGAGTTGATCCTTTGTTTGCGCCAAGGCAAGATGACACGTAGACCACGCCTTGGCGGTGTGGATCGGCGCGGGCAGATTCCAGAGATGGTCAGCATTCACTTGCGCCCGCCGGAAGTTGAAGACCGACTGATGCCGGGGCATTGGGAAGGCGACCTTATTAAGGGTAAGGCTAACGCCTCTTCTGTAGGTACGCTGGTGGAGCGCACTAGTGGCTACCTGATGCTGGTGAAGATGAACGACGCGACGGCGACCTCGGCAATGGAGGGCTTCAGCGCCGCCCTCAATAACATGCCGCTGGCGATGCGCAAGAGCATGACCTACGACCAGGGCAGGGAAATGGCACAGCACGCCGAGATCACCCAGAGAACCGGTGTGGCGATCTACTTCTGTGACCCGCACAGCCCTTGGCAGCGCGGCAGCAACGAAAACATTAATGGCCTGATCCGCCAGTACCTGCCCAAGGGCACTGACTTGTCGGTACATAGCCAAGAAGAACTGGATGCCATTGCGTTTCAACTGAACATGCGTCCACGTAAGCGCTTCGATTTCAAATGTCCTATCGAAGTCATGAGCGAAGTGATGCAGAAAGCCTTGGCTATGCAATATGATGCTCCTGCGTCAATTCAATAACCGTGTTGCACTCAGCTCCTGCAACCGCCCACCCTAAAAATTCATTTATCAAAAGGTCCCATTCTTATCGGCAGCTACTACATAATCTTAAGGGGCTCGTTAAAAGGAATAGGCTTGCTAAAGTAATAGCCCTGTTGGTGTTGAATGCCGTTGTCCACACACCATCTAGAGATGCCTTCACTCTCAACGCCTTCAGCTACAACAACGGCATTCATTGAGTCGGCAATCCGGCAAATAGATTTAACAAGTACGGAAGAGCGCGCTGAAGTCAGCACATCGAAAACAAAATTTGTGCTGATACGGTATTCACCTGACAGTTGACCACTGTCAGGGGTGGTGGTCATACGGCCTCGAACCGGGTTATGAAACGGGTACCCCTACCTGTCCGCAACCTGGAGAAGCACGCATGACCACCGAGGAGAAAATAGCACGACGCAAGCTCAGCCTGCTGGACTTGGCGCAAGAGCTACGCAACGTCAGCAAGGCCTGCAAGGTGATGGGATACAGCCGCCAGCAGTTCTACGAGATCCGCAGGAATTACCAAACATACGGGTCATCTGGCCTGCTGGATAAGCTGCCGGGCTGCAAAGGCGCGCATCCTAATCGGGTGTCGCCCGAGATTGAGCAAGCCATTCTGGACTACAGCTTGCAACGCCCTACCCATGGCCCACTACGGGTGTCGCAAGAACTGGCCCTGCGCGGCATCACGGTTAGCTCAGGCGGCGTTCGAGGCGTCTGGAGCAGGCATGACTTGCTGTCCAAGCATGACCGTTTGTTGCGACTAGAACGCGAGCAAAAGGATCGTGCCTTGGAGCTCAGCGATGAGCAGATTCGCCTGCTGGAACGCTTTAGCCCTGAGTTCCGGGAGCGGCAGATTGAGGTGCATCACACCGGCGAACTGGTTGCGATAGACACGTTCTTTGTCGGCACGCTCAAAGGCGTCGGCAAGGTTTATCTGCAAACCGTCATCGACTGCTTCAGCCGTTTTGCTTTTGGCAGGCTGTACACGAGCAAGATGCCGGTTACCGCTGTCCATGTCTTAAATAACGATGTGCTGCCGTTCTTCGAGCAGCACGCCGTGAGGATAGAAACCGTGCTGTCGGATAACGGCCGCGAATACTGCGAGGCCCGATAACCATCCCTTCGAACTGTTCCTGCAGCTCGAAGGGATCGAGCACCGAACCACGCGTGTTCGACGCCCACAGAGCAATGGATTTGTGGAGCGACTACACCGCACGCTGCTCGACGAGCACTTCCGTGTAGCAGGGCGTACGACGTGGTATGAGAGCGTTGAACAGATGCAGGAGGACTTCGATAAATACCTGCACCACTACAATTACGAGCGGCCCCACCAGGGGCGAATGATGAACGGCAGAACGCCAAGCCAAGCGTTCATCGAAGGTATTGTGGAGCAGCCAGAACCGGCCACGGAGGACGCTGCTTAACTCAGCCCCGGAACGGGGCCGGTGTCAGGTGAATACTTGATCTGTACAGACTTTTTCTCCGCTGCAGAGCGCCAATTATAAAGTTGAGACTCATGTAGTTTTAATTCTCTGGCTGCGGCAGAAATACCAATATTATCAGCCAATTTCAGGGCTTCAGCTTTAAATTCAGCGGTATGTGTTTTGCGGAATTTCTTTGTTGACATTATTCACCTCGTTAAGCGATTGTACTCACTTAGCAAGGTGTCCAAAAGTGTTGGTACGGATCACTCATGATTAGCGGCGCTCTTAATAACCAACTCGATCCATTGAGCTTCGGGTATTGGTTTTGACAGCAGATACCCCTGAATGACATCACAGCCCCGACCTATTAAGTAATTTAATTGATCTTGTGTCTCCACACCTTCAGCAACGACTTCAAGCTTTAATGCCTTAGCCATATCAATAACAACATTGACAATGTTTGTTGCTGCAACGCCCTCGGCTTTTCCGATACCATCTACAAAGTACTTGTCTATTTTAAGTTCAGAAATCGGCAGCTCTTTGATATAGCTCAGACTTGAATAACCTGTACCAAAGTCATCAATTGAAAAGGAGTACCCTGCTTGTGTTAGGGTTTTCATTTTTCGTTTTACGAGGTCAATATCACTTACCAGTGTCGTCTCGGTCAGCTCAAGCATTAACGAGCTAGGTGAGACGCCATATTTTTGCGTACACTCCTTTAGTTTCTGCTCAAAATCAGTTTGTACAATCTGCTTGGCACTAATGTTTATCGCCACTCGCGTTTCGACAGATTTCTTAGCCAACCCTGCTAATAGCTGACAAACCTTTTCGATAACCCAGTCACCAATTAAAACGATATCATCGGTCTCTTCAGCGATAGGAATGAACTCTGCGGGACTAACGAACCCTAAAGAACTGGACGTCCAGCGAACCAACGCTTCAGATGATGTAATTGTACATGGCCCTCTGTATTGCGGCTGCAATACAATTGAAAACTCATCATTCAAAATAGCTTTATGAATCGCCAGTTTTATGGCTTTTTGTCTTGAGTACTCCTCAATGGCGACGGGGCCTAGAAAGAAATGCCCAAAAGGTTTATGCCTCTTAGCCTTTTTCATGCCAAACTCTAACGAGTCAATTACACTGTCTAACTTAATTGATGTCATTTTGGATATCATGCTAGATATTGAGGCCGACAAGGAGACCAACTCATCTTTTAGATTAAGTTCATATAGGCTAGGATCTAAAAGCGCCGCCTCCACTCGCTCCTTTCCCAGTAAACCGATGCCCTCAGCTGGCTGACTTACATTTGAAACAATAAAAAACCCGTCCACCTTGAGCTTGAATATCAAGAACCTGTTGCCGAGCACGGCTGAAATACGCTGCGACAAAACCTTTAGGAGTTGGTTGATCGTTTGTTTTCCATAGGCAAGATTAAGATTAGATAAACCATCAACGTTAATATACGCAAAGTACAAGAAGTTTTCGGTAATCGCGGTTCGGTTAATCAAATCCGTGACATCTTTTTCTAATAAGGCACGATTAGGTAAACCGGTAATCGAATCAGTAAACGCAAGGTTGTATATTGTGTCGTTTGCTAAAATTCGCTCAGTGATATCTCTGACAATCCCGATGTAATATAAATTATCGCCATACTTATATTCAGATAACGCAAGCTCCATCTGAAAAACTTCACCATTTTTTCGCAGCGCAGGAAGCTGTCGACCCACACCAATAATCTGAGCATGCCCAGTATCCTGGTAATGACGCATATAGCCATCATGGCTTGATGCGTATGGCTCAGGCATAAGCACTTTTACATTTTGGCCTGTTAATTCCCCCTTGGTGTAGCCGAACATTTTCAGCGCTCGCTCGTTGACACTAACGATTTCGCCAGAATCTGAAATGGTAACTACGGCATCATTAAGGCTGTCTAACACCCCTCTCAAATATCTGGCGGTGCTCATTTCTAAATCAAGAGCTTTTTTCTCTTCGCTGATATCTTCTATAGCCCCGAACAATCTTTTAGGTTTGCCATCGCTGCCTTTCTCAGCTTTACCGTTTGTTCTAATCCACTTTTCTTGGCCGTAATTATCAGTGAACTTAAAATCCGCGATATAATCCTGGCCATTCTCTAACGCCGTCCGGAAAAGATTCTGCAAATGCGCAATATCATTTTTGTCAAAAAAAGACATTGCAAAATCAACAGTCAGTTCAATATTATCCGGCACGCCATAAATGCGATAAACCTCATCTGACCAATAAAGCGACGCTGTTGCTACATCAAACTCCCATGCTCCGACTTCACTCATAGAGCACACTTCGTTTAACAGCAATTCAGACGACTCCAACCTGCGTCGACGCCATTCGCTCTCTAACCTTGCCTCCAACTGTGATATATAAATTTCAACAATGTATCGACTCTGTTCAAACGCTCCTTCTTGCTCACGCGAAAGCGCCACAAAAAGCCCGATGGTTTTATCGCTGCAACGAATAGGGATACCAAAATAACTTTGTACGCCAAGCTCAACAAGCATTGGGTCGTTTGGATATGCTGCAAAGACCTCATTTGAAATTAGACAACTAGAATTTGTTCGAACATCTGCACACGGCGTACCTGCAAGCTCATAAGCGAAGCTTTCATAGGGTTCATTGTTTTTAAGCACAACATGTGCAGCAGCAATGTCTGACTTATCATCTAGCACAGCGATAAACACATAGTCGGCTTGCAGCGCCTGATTAAGTCTTTTCAGCGATGACTCGACTTCACTTCTGTTTTCGGTCAGAAACTCGCTAAAGAGGCTTGAAGAGAATTCTCTGAGATGCAAAGGCATTTTCATCTAATCCTAAAGGAGTCGCCGAGGGATGAGAGCTTATCTGCTCGTTCTTTCAACGCCATTGACTCGCCTTCCACTAACTCGGCTTGACCTAAGTTACTTTCAGAGGCAACGCTGATGTTGACAATATTTCGGCTTATTTCCTGAGATACGGCACTTTGCTCTTCCGCTGCAGTTGAGATCTGCGCAGCCAAATCTGAAATATCGGTAATGGAGTCATACACCTGCTTGACTAAGGTCTGAGTGGCTTTTGTCTCTTGCGCACAATTTTGAGCGGCGACCTTGCCTTGGTTCATCTTGTCGGCCCAGTTCAGTAATGTGCTCTGGATGTCCGCAATAGAGCTTTGAATTTGCTGTGTAGCGTGATGAGTTCTGGTAGATAACGCCCTAACTTCATCAGCCACAACAGAAAATCCTCGCCCATGCTCTCCAGCCCTTGCAGCTTCAATTGCGGCGTTCAAAGCAAGTAAGTTTGTTTGGTCAGCTATACCCTGTATTTCTTGCATAACGCTGCTGATTTTTTCTGCTTCAGTGGCAAGCTCTGCCGCGGCGTCAGCCGATTTAGCGACTTCTGTCGCAAGCGTTTCAACTTCGTTCAAGGTATGATCCATTGACTTTGTTGATTTGGCACAATCGGCATGCGCCTCTTCAACTTTTTGACTCGTGCTAGCGGTATTTCTTGCAACTTCTTCGATAGTTTGCACCATTTCTTCAACAGCGGTAGAAACCTGATGCAACTCAGAGGCCTCTTGTTGAACACCCTCTTTTGCTTTGTTTGACGCGACTAACAAAGCCTCCGCTCCTCCTTCAAGGATTTTGGTACTATCACCAATACGTCCAATAATGGTAGTAATGCGCCCTTCTAACAGTTTCAAGTGAAAATCAGCAATGCTTGATTGGACATCTCCAGAAAAAACTAAACGTGAAACGCTGTCATAGTTGCTGGTAAGGGACTTAAAGAACCCTGGCGTTTGGAAGATTTGCTCAAAAAATAGAATGAAAGGCAGTAAGACTAAGAGTAGATTAGCCCAGTAAAAGTATGTTCCGGCGAAGAGCGTTGTTGCACAGAGTAGTAAAAACAGGGGGGTATTGAACTTTGTAAAAAACTGATGTACGTTTGAAAGTGACTTCCCTGCATTAATTTTTGCGTAAAGCTGCTCGGCTCTGTGCCTGTATTCAGGCTTAAGCTTTCGTCTTACCGATTGATACCCAACCTTTTTACCATTTTCAAATATTGGGGTAACGAATGCATCCACCCAGTAGTAGCGACCATCTTTACATCTGTTTTTTACCGCCCCACGCCATGCATTTTCTGCCTCTAGATGTCGCCACATATCGGCAAACGCTGCTTTGGGCATATCAGGGTGGCGCACTATATTATGGTTTTTACCCACTAGCTCTTCGATGGTGAAGCCTGCCACTTTGCAAAAAATGGAGTTGGCATAGGTAACAACACCGCGCATATCAGTTGTGGAAACAAGTTCTTCGTTATCTGCAAATACAACCTCTTCATTCACTATATGAGCATTACGCTTCCCCATTTTACAGCTCCTTGTTAGAATGATCCGTATCAGCAACAGTGGACACTTCACTAAGCACTGTTCTTCAATTCAAAATTCTCTGGGCTGAGATAGCCAAGAGCACTATGAATCGCCCCGGATTCCCTAGACACTTTCCAGGCTCAGTAAATGTCGCTTCTCAAACTCTACCGGTGACAGCTGGTTGTTGAAACCATGCCGGCGCTTTGAGTTGTAAAACATCTCGATGTAGTCGAACACATCAGCACGGGCATCCTGCCTGGTACTGTAGATTTTTCGCCTGAGTCGCTCCCGTTTCGGCAGCTGGAAAAAGCTTTCCGCTACAGCGTTGTCATGGCAGTTACCACGCCGACTCATGCTACCAAGCAAGTTATATGCTTTCAGGAAGCTTTGCCAGTCACCGCTGCTGAATTGGCTACCTTGGTCGGAGTGAATCATCACCTCCTGCTTTGGCTTGCGGCGCCAAACGGCCATCAGTAAGGCATCAATAGCCAGGTCGCTGGTCATCTGCGGCTTCATTGACCAACCGATTACCTGCCGCGAGAACAGATCGAGCACCACCGCCAAATACAACCAGCCCTCATAAGTGCGGATGTAGGTGATGTCCGTGACCCAGACCTTGTTGGGTTCGGTGACATTGAACCGACGCTCCAGATGATTCGGTGAGGCCGCTGGAGGCTTACCGCCATAGCGGCCCGGTCGACGACGATACCCTGTCTGTGAGCGCAGCCCTTCCAGACGCATCAGTCGAGCAACACGATGCTTGCCGCATGCTTCTCCAAGCTCACGCAGGTCGTCGTGGATTTTGCGGTAGCCATACACTCCGCCGCTCTCTAGCCACGCGTGCTTGATCAGTCCAAGCAGGCGTTGATCGTCCTTGGCTCGTGCCGACTTCGATTCAGCCAGCCAAGCGTAGTAACCGCTGGGATGTACTTTCAACGTCAGGCACAGGCGTCGAACCGAGTAGTCAGCGGATAGTTGGCTGATAAAGGCGTACTTCAGCCGGACTCGGGGGTGTACGAATTTTTGTGTAACCGGCTAATGAGCGACACTGTCGCTCCGA
>JAYNRF010000047.1:0-18827 GCA_038114645.1 Pseudomonadaceae bacterium
AAACATCAAAGGCAGCGTGACACGCTCACGCGACAACTACCTTGAAAATCGCCGGCTTTGTACCGACAAAGCATCTTGCGACTGATTGATGCAAATGATCGAGCCAAGAAAGTAATTTGGCTCGTTCTCCAGCAAATCGTCGAACAGCGCATCCCACTGCGCCCGACTCCAGGTGTATTCACGCTGGTAGCGCGGGATGGCATAAATTACCCCACTTTCAATATCGAGCAGGGTGGAGACCGGGTAGTTGAAGACGGATTTGATCATCGCGCACTATTCACTTTTCGAAACTCCTTTTCAGCAGTCAATTAACCACCTCAACTGCACCACAGAACAAGCCACGGATAGTTGTCCAGAATGGAGAATAACGTCCCTCAGCGTCCTTAAGCAGATACCCATCAACAAACCTACTCAGCTCTTCATCACTCAGGTCTTCATCTAAAAATGGGGCAATTGCCGCAGAACGCAGACTGATGAGTTTGGGAATATCAAGCCCAAGATGTTGAATCGTTGCCAATGCAGCAGGGTCATCTGCGCTCGGGTGAATACGGCCATCAGCGGTGTATGAAAAACGCGCCTCACTGTCCGGGAACATAGGCGATACCAGCAAGTGAGCATCAAACCAGTCCCCTTTCAGATTACCGCAATGGCGCGGCACTCCCTTGTCTAGCCGGTTCTGGCAGGAGCAAAGCAGGTTGGCGTAATCCAGCGGATCTACGTCGGCCAGATGCTGCGGCTTGAAGTGCTCGATATGCAAGTCATCTTCGCTGAGCTGACGTTCGCAGTAGCAGCAGAGATAGCCCTGCTCTTGCATTAGCGCAGCCTTAACTGCTTGCTTTTCTGCCCCCCTAAGATCGTCATAGGCTGGCGTCCAGTCTGGATTCTCAAGCGCTTTCCAAGCGGCAAAAACGTCTGGCTCAGGTCCTTTGACAATGTATTTCATCTGCCGATCAGCTCCTTGCGCTTGATCAGTACGGACGCTTTAACCAAAGCTGGGTCAGCTCCAATTTTTTCATGCAGGGCCGCCAGCTCAGCCTGAGCTTTCTTAAGATCCCCCTGCTGGATAAGATCGTGCAGCTGTTGCAAGTCATGGTGAACAGGATCAGGCCTGGTGGTCTCAAGCCCCATAATGTCCTCAAGGATGCGATCCACACTTTTACCGTAGGACTCGGCGACAGCAACAACCTCCAAGGCACCACCTTCCATTTTCAATAGATGCAAGTGCTTCGGTTGAATATGAGTGATCACGTGCGGTGAATGGGTCGATACCAGAAACTGGCAATTCGGAAATACTTCACGCAAACGGGGAATTAGTATCCGCTGCCATTTGGGGTGAAGGTGCAGATCGATCTCATCGATCAGGATGACACCATCACCTTCTAGCGGGTTCTCACGCACCGGGTTAGCAATCGCCAGTCGACGCGCCAGGTCGCCAACCATCGCCATGAGACACTTTTCACCATCTGACAACTGGTTGACAGTCAAGCGTTGGCCTTGTTTTTCAACCTCCATGCGCAAGGGTTTACGCCTTACCGTGAGGTTACTGAAGTCCGGCATGAAGATCGACAACGCCCCTCGAACAGCCTCTAACTGGGGGTCAGGAAAGGCATACCCCTCAGGTTTGATCAGGTCATCCTGATAGCGGCGATTTTCATTTTCCAGATCCTCCCGCTCACGGAACCACTCAAAAAAAGTTCGAAAATTGGCTCCACTGGTCAATGCGCCATCGTAGGCATCTAGCAAGCTAAAGTGGTGCTTGTTGCGAATCCGCAGAGGGATGTCCAATACAGCTCGGTTGACTGGGTAATATGCCAATACTGGGACATTTACCTCACCCAGACTGTCGAAAATCATAGTTTGGTAGTATTTGGCACGTTCTGTCGCACTAAGCAAGATAGACATGTGGTCTTTACGACTGTAGCCGGAACGCGCTTTAGCTAGACTCCAGCTGAAATAGCTTTCGTCATGGCAAACAATCTCGATAGTGGCCGCAGGGCAGCCATTGCGAATATCCGTCTCCCCTATAGGGCGGCCGGATGCCGAAGTCGAACGTATTCTGTTGACCAGCCAAGACAACATAATGGCAGTAGCGTCGAGAATGCTGGACTTACCGGAGCCGTTCATCCCTACAAACACGTTTAAGTGCTCATCGAGACAAATCGGAAGACCCTCGGCCCCCCTAAAGTTCACTAGCGTAAGCTCAGAAACGTGCATTTATAGGCTCCAATTCGAGCAAGTTATCACTGAGTTGGACTTTATCATTTATCTCGCGCCACCCGTTTTTCCGCCAAGCTCAGGTGATGATCATTGATCCGTGCGCCTTCACCTTCGTCGTACTGCAGGCCGAGCGTGTACCAGGGAGCCGACTCGACATCCTTGCCGCGATCCTTGGTCCACTTGATATTGGGCGCCCAACGCAGGATGCCGGCGCCTTTCTTGCTGACATCGCGGGCGTAAAGAAATGGGCGGATATTGAGGCGCACGCCGTCGTTGAGGTCGGGGTTCCAGCCGATGGGTTGTTCGGCCAGGGGCTTCCAGCGGACGAAGATGTCGTAGGGTTTTTCGCCTTCGAGGATGGCCTCCAGCTCTTTCTTCAGGGCTTCGGCGGCGGCAAGGCGTTCTTGGGCGCCGTCTTCGCCGTTGGCCAGGCCGGCTTGTTGGGTGCGAATCCAGTCGCCCAGGTAGGTGTAGATAAGGCGTTCCAGACCGGCTTTGTCGAGCTTGTGGTAGTTGACCAGTACGCTGAAGCCGTCCTTGAGGCCGTCCCAGATATGCCAGATAAAGGGCCGGTGCTGGAACAGTTTGCAGTGCTGCTCGAAAAACTTATCGCGCAGCCAGAGGCTGAGGGATTTACTGCCGACGGCGTCGAGGAGGCGGTTTTTCAGCGGGGTGGTCCAGGCATCGCCGTAGGCGGCTTGCAGCAGGGCTTCCAGACGCTGGTCGGCGGCCTTTTCACCACGCACCGGCGGCAGGCAGACAATACCGTCGTCGTCGACAAAACCGGCCAGTGCCTGGCAACGATTGACCCATTCACGCTGTTCGGCGGCCAGCTCCATCTCCGGGTCCAACTCTGCCGGCCAGCGGTAGCCGAGCAGACGGGCGACGGCGACGTGCAGCACAGTTTCATCGACGCGCAGATCGCCGTGGGCTGTCCATTTGCTGTCTTCGTCCCAGATCACCGAGCCACAGGGGTGACCGTGGTAGATCCATTGGGTGGGATCGTTGGTATAGGGTTGGGGTAGGCCGTTGGGGTATTGTTCTTCGGCGACCGTTGCCCAGTAGCTAAGGTCAAACGGAACCTTGGTCAACGTTGCATTGGTAACATTGAGTTTCTGATCTATCTTTCTAACAACGGCGTTATAGTCCGAGGACGAGCAAAAGCACCAGAGAGCCGGTAAATCATTTTCCTTCTTTGGGAATATTACACTGACATTTCCATCGAATTTTTCCCCAGTGAAATACGATGCTTTTAATTGGCGCATCTGGTTTATTGCAACACCCTTTTTTCCCCACGCTTTATTTCCGGACTCGTGCATGTCATGGAGCATCTCTCTTCTTTCCGATGCAAATTCGTGGAGTTGACCAGAGCCAGACTCCCAGAGAACAAGCTCGTGCATCCCGCCCCACGCAGTAGCGGCGTTATTACTATTTCTAAAGAGATCCCATTGTTTCCTGCGGTTATCAAGCTCCCAGAAGAGAACAATAAATCGTTCTTTTTCCCCTGTACGCAAACCTTGATAACATTCAGAAAATGTATTCAAAAGCGCCAAGTCGTTATCTTGTAGCTCGAGCGAAATTCGCGCATCTGGATTACCCAACTGCCTCCCCTGCTCCACACTCTTCACGTCATCCGCCAACAACCCCGCCGCCTTCTCCGCCGCCGTGCGCGGTGCGGACACATCCACCCCACGAATCCAGTTTCCCTGCTCGCCACTGTGCAGCAGATCCGCCGACTGACCTGCGGCATTGCCACGGCTCAGGGTGAGTAGCTGCACATTGAAGTCCCACATTGGGGTCTGGAAGGCCTGTGCCCCAAGACGAGCAATCAAATGCCAGCTGTCGTTCTGTAAGAGCTTTTCACGGAACTTGCGGTAGCTGGTCAGGAACAACCAGTTCTGCGGCAAGACAATACTGGCGGTACCACCCTGCTCACAGAACTCCAGGCAACGGTCGAGAAACACCGTGGCTAGATCGTTCTTGCCCTCGGGGTAATAGGTTTCGCAGTAATCCTTGAGCGTGTCGTGCTGCTTGCCTCGTGCCAGGTATGGCACGTTGGTGATGACCCAGGTGTATTGGCCAGCCAGCAGCTCAGCAGCCTTGGCCAAGCCCTGGGCGACGATGCCGGCCTCCAGGCGATTGGTCAGGGCAGATATTTCGCCGTCGGCCTGGCTTTGCTGGTTGGCCTGATCCTGAGTGAGTGCCTCACCCAGCAGTTGCTGCAATTCATTCCACTGGGCGATCTGCGCAGCCTTGCTGCGGCGCGGGTTAATCAGGCTGCCGAGCACCGGTGCATCCTGGAAGGTCTGGTACATCCAGTCCAGGGCAATGGTCAGGTTCTGTTTGCCGGCCTTGCGGCTGAGTTCTTTCCACTCATCGCGAGCAGCAGCGATGGACAGGCCACTACAGGCCAGATGCAGTTCTGGCAGGGTGCGGTAACCACCGGCATCGGGGTAGCGCCAAGCTTCCAGGGCGACGGCAAAGGCCGCCAGCTCGACACATCGCTGATCCAGTTCCAGGCCGTGGAGGTTTTCACTGAGCACCTTGTCGATGGCCTGGCAGGCGTTGAGCTGCTCAGCCTGCATGCGCAAAGGCACCAGCATCAGGAAGGCCGCGACTAAGAAGTGACCGGAGCCGCAGCAGGGGTCAAGCGCTTTAACTTCACTCAGCTGTTTGGGCCATGCGTCAAAGGTGCCGGAGGCTGGCTGCCATTGTTGGGTCGCCTCGTCTTTGACAAATCGCAGGTAGCTCAGCGGCACGCCAGGGATGGCGGCTTTTTCGCGCAACTCCTGTTCGCTTTGGGCGGCTAGCCAATCGTGGCCCGTGAGGCGTTGACCGGCCCACCAGGCCCCCAGGCTGTTATCCAGCAGGAAGCTGACCATGTAGGGCTCAGTAAACAGCTGGGTGACGGGCGATAGTTCGTCGGCACCGATTTTGACCTCGGACTTGTTCACCTCATCTTTGCGTTTGCTTTGCCAGAACTGGTAGACCCAGCCGAGGCTGTCTTGGGCCTGGAAGGTCTCCGGGTCCAAGCCGGTGACCAGCTTTTCCAGCTCACGTTGGTGCTCAGGGGCAAACTCCAGGGCAAATACCGGCGAGTCGATGCGGAAGATCTGTGGCAGCATTTTCGAAGCCAGTACGCCGGCCAGTTCCCAGCCACTGTTGCAGCGGCGCTCCAGCTCATCGCGCAGGGTGTCCGGGTCCTGGATCAGTTCGCTGCATTCGGCCAAGGTCAGCGGGGTGTGCTCGTCATACATCAGCAGGTTGTTCTGTTCCAGAAATCGGGCGAACAACATGCGGTGCCAATGCTCGTAGGCCACCTCGGAGATCAGTTTGTTCAGGCTTTGCTGGCCGTTGGCCTGTTTGCTGTCACCTAACTGGCGGCCATGGGCGCGCAGCCGGGTACGCAGTTGGCGTTGCTGGTCATTCAGGTAGTCCGCCGCTTTGGCCTCCCCCACGCTCAGGCGGGTAAGCGCCTGGCTGGCGGCCGTTTCGGCGATGTCACGGGCTTTGACGACGGTAGCTTCCAGCGCACGGCGCAGGGCTTTGTCTAGGGGCTGGCGGTGTGTGGTTTGGGTCATCAGAAGGTCACCGGTCCATCGTTGAGTTTGCTGAGAATCTGTTGTTTGACTTCGGCCAGCCAGGCGTCGATATCGGCTTCGCTTTCAAAGGTTTTGCGCGGCAGGCTGATGCGTTGCAGCTTGGGTTGCAGCAGTTCGGCGGCTTCCAGGCGAGCGCTGTCGAACTTGCTGGCGAGGGAGTCGGTGCGGTCGGTCCACTGCTCCAAACTGACCTCGCTGAGGCTGTCGAGAATCGCATCGGCATCGTTTAGCGTGGGTTGCTCCAGGGTCAGCAGTTTGCGTTTTTCCAGGATGGCGCCTTGCTGCTGATCATTCAGTTGCTGCCAGTGGCTATCGGCTTGCAGCTGATCCAAGCAGTAGGCATGGCGATCCAAATAAGCCTGAACATGAAACTGGATAGCATCACGCAGTTTGCTGACCAGTTGCTGGATCAGCGCGGTGGCAGGGTTAGGGTCGTCGAGTAACGAGCGTTGCTGGCTAATCGCATCGGCTTCGGCCTGAATGGGCGCGTGGAAGGCCAGGCCACGGCTGGCGTCGAGCAGATTGGTCAGCAGCGTCCAGTCACCACGGCGAGCGTCAATACGCTTGGCGGTGTCGGCCCAGTCCTTGATGGCCTGTTTGATGGCGTCCTGCTCATCCAGTACCTGCTTGAGCTGGGCATTACCGGATTGGCGAGCCAGTTCGTCAAAGACCTTGGTATCTGGCACTGCCGGGAATGGCGCAGTTCCACCGGCGCGCTTGGCCAGCTCACGACCCTTCTCGGCTAGGAGTGGCAGTTTGTTGGCCTCCTCCCCCGGCTGGCACTCGATACCACTGCTGCTGAGCACACCACGGATCTTGATCATGTCCACCGGGCGGATGGTGATGCTTTCCGGGCGGAAGCTGGCCTGGGTGATTTGCTTACGATCAAGGCTGCTGGCGGTGACCGGGTTGTTGCGGCTATCGGCGGCGATCAGGATGCCGCTGGAAAGCAGCACATAGAGCGCACCGTCAATGGCATCCTGGGGCCAGCCATAGGGCGCGGCCAGGAAGTGCTCGCGGATTTCACTGCCCTTTTTCGAGACGCCGATGAAGCGCTTAATCGCGGCACAGACCGGATGCTGTTCGGCATCGCCACTGTAGCCGAGCAGTTCCAACGCGTTCTGGCCGCCGTCTTTGCTGGCGCGCTCGTAGACCTTGCCCCAGGCTGGGTGGTCGGCTTGGTCGAACTCGCGGTAAAGGCGGACCAGTGAGGCCTTGGCGGCGGTTTCGACCCGGTCGCTGATGCTATTGCCGTCCACCTCGTTGCCGCCGGCTTGCAGCACCTGTACGCCTTCGAAAATTTCTCGCAACAGTGCCTGCACCTGCTTCTGGGCATCACGATGGCGGGTTTCCATGGCGCTGCGGGCATCTTTACCGGCATCGGTGTTGGGTATGCCGCGCTTGTCCAGGGTGGCCTGGGCGGCGTGCTCAGCGGCAATGGCGTTGGTCAACTCGGATCGGTTACGAGCCGGGACATAAATGAAGATGGTCGGCTCGCTGGGGTTGCGGCTGCGAGCCTCGGTCATGAAGCTTTTTTCATCAATCGCCCAGCCATCCTGAACCCAGGCATAGATTTTCTCGTTGGCATCCTTCGGCAGTTCCGCATCAAAGCAGGGCAACACCTGGCGCGGCTCATTGCATTTGCCCTGGGTCAGGCGCACCTGAGCGATCTGACGGCGCAACTCCTTGTGCAGCAGATCGACGCGGATGTTTTCAACCCGCTGCAGGTTACCGCGCAGGTCGGCCTCTTCCTGGCGGAGGGTGTCGTACCACTGGGCGCTTTCCTGGGTTTGCAGGCGGTATTCGGTGCCGGTGCTGGTTTGCATGGGCATAACCAGGCCATCGTCAGCCAGCTCTTGCAGCAGCTTAGGTACCTGAGTACGGATGGTGTCTTTGCCCTGGTTAAGGTCATCAATCAGCAGATCACCGAGCATGTCGGCAGTGGCGCGCACGCCACAGTCTGCGGTCGGATCCGTGGGCAATTTTCCAATCAGCAATACCAAGGAAAGGATGCGTGACTTGAGCTTCTCGTCGGCATCACCGGCTGACAAGCGGCCAATAGTTTCCGCGATTTCTTTGGAGATCACCCCGGTCTGCAAGAGGTTGACCGAGATCTGGTTGTAGATAAAGTCAGCGGCAACCACGTGACCCAGGGGCTGATCGGCAGTGGCCTGGGCAGCTTCGTGGATAACCTTGAGCTGGTTACGCAGCTGCGAGGCGGTGCCGGTGGTATCAACAATCCGCAGGACCTTTTCCCAAAAGCGCCGACGAACCGGCAGCAGCGGATAGTCGGCCAGCATGACCTTTTCATCGTCACGGTGGTGTTCGATCTTGGTGCCGCGAAGCTGACGGGAGATTTCGCCCAGGTGGGACTGCATGACCTGCTCAAGGTGCGGGCGAGCCGAGGCTTTTTTGCGCAGGATGACTTTGCGAATCACCGATTCGACATCGGTATCCGACAGCTGCACAGGAATCTGGAAACGGCCGAGCAGACGCTGCAGGTTAGCCATACCTGAAAGTGCGCTCTGCCCAGTGGACACGAACAACATCTTGCTCTTGAACTTGGAGCTCTTGCAGCAGGTTTCGACGACTTCCTGCACCTGGTGGGCTTTTTCTGGGTCCGAGCCGACGTACTGCTGCACCTCATCGAGCACAACCAGTGTCAGCGGGAACTGGCCGTCCTTCACTAGGGCGTCATAGATGGCGTCGACCATCTGCTGGTTGGTCACATCCTGCACATTGGGGTACTGCTCGCGCAGCAGCTGTCGCACTTGTTTGACGTCATCGCCCAGGGTGCTGTCAATAGCCAGCAAGGCACGTGAAATGCTGCTGGAAACGTAGAGGTCTTCCAGCTCGTCATCCCAGTTGTCGCCTGCTGCTTCAACGTGGGCTTTAACCTGATCGAAAATGCCCTGCTTATGCAGCCATAGCACAAAGCGCGCCTGGTGGTATTGCTCCGGCAGGCCGGCGGACTTGAAGACGATGTTCAGCAGCGCCAGGCGCACATTGTTGTTGGCGCCGGCACCTAAAGTGCCCGAAGCGGCGTGGAGGCCACCGTGGCGCTTAGCCTGGATACTCAGCTCCTTGAAGTGATCCTTGATCTCCTGAGGCAGATCGGCAATGTCGCGAGCAGCTACGCCATCGCTGAACTCCTGGTTGGTCCAAAGGGCGCGAAGCATTTTGGCCAGGTGCGATTTGCCCGAACCGAAGAAGCCGGAGATCCACACGCCGGGCTGTTCGTGGCCATCACCCAGGTTACGCAGGTAGGCGGAAAGAATTTTATCGAGACCCGCCTGGTATTCGCCGTCACAAACAAAGGTCTGCAATTCATAGCGCAGAGTTTTCAGGGCCTGCTGGGACTGGTCGTCTTTGACCTCGGCAACGCCGTTGTTTTCCAGCCGGTTCTGTTGCGGGTCTAGGTCGTAAATCTCGCGGTTCAACATCCTGGGCGTACTCCCTGTGCGCATTGGCGCTATTCAATTCAAAACGGCAATGTGTGCCGGTATTCAGTTGTCTGCAGTAATGGCGGTGGCCTGATAGCCCCAGCCATCGCGGGCATCCAGCAGGCGGTAGGTGTTGTTGACGTACTCGCCGGGGAACAGCACCAATAGACGCCCGGGCACGTGCTCGGCCAGCTGCTTAACGAAATCAGAGACCGAGGCAAAGCCGAATAGCGTGCCGCAGCCAACCAAGGCCACCAGGGTGTTGCTGTCGGCCTGATTCTTGATGCGCTCAGCCAAGTCCGTAACTGACTGGCGAGCGAAGGTTTTGTATTTCGGGGTGAGGCTGTCCGGGTCCTCGAAATAGTCTTCGCGGTACTTTTGCTGTGCCATCCAGTCTGGAAACAACCGAGTGATATCCAGCTCCAGCCATGGGTGGCCGGCACTTTCGGTAGCCAGCCGAAACTCTTCGATACGGGCACGCAGCCTGAGCTCGTCTTCCTTGTGGTAGACGGCAAAAAGCACCCGCTGCTCGTTTGCCAGACCGCTGATCCATGGCAGGCTGATGTGGTTGCTGTAGCTTTTCAGCAGACGGTTTAGGCGGTTACTCATGCAGCCAGCCCTCCTCTTCCTTGGTCAGGTAGTCGGGGAAGGTGACTTCCACGACCTCGCTGGAATGTTTGAAATTCAACAGACCGCTGTAACTGGCCTGACGGGCCAGCTCTAGCAGGCGCTCTTGGCGGCAGCCAAACAGCTTGGTCCATTCGGTGTTGAACAGGCGGTTACCACTGGCGCCCTGTAAGTAGCCAAGAAACAGTGCAAAGGCGACGTTGACCGGGCGAATATCGGGCTCGGCACGGTGTTTTTTACTGCGACCTTGCAGGAAGCCCGCATTGGTCCAGGTACCGTTCACGTTCTGAGCCAAGGACTTGAGCATGGCCGGGCTGTAGCGGTCAGGAAACTGCTCTTCGAAAGCTTGCTCCATCTCTTCACGCGGCAGCAGCTGGCCTGGGGCCAATCCCACGATTTTGTTTTGCGAGAGTCGCAGCAGTGGATCGCGAGCAAGGGCCATTTGGCAGGTCAATAAAGCACGTGCACGCTCATCGCTCTCCCACAGGCGGCGGAAGGTACGAAAGAGCACGACCTCCTTATTCATGCCGTACAAATCGACCAAATGGCGCCATGTCAATTTGCGGGCTTTTTCAGTGGGCTTATGCAGGACATTAAAGAGCTCAATATCTTCCTGGTACTGCGCTGCGCTAGCATCAACCTCACGCCCATGAAAAAGCTCCGTTATTTCAGCAAACATCATGGTGCGTGCTGAGTGCGCGCCATTGCGGCCAAATTTGAAACCAAACTTCTGCTGTGCAGAGGTACTGCTCATGGACGAACTGTCTCCAGGGTAAAACCGGGGGCAATGGCGAGGTTGGCCTGCTTCGCGACACCCTGGGGATCGCGCAGTGCCAGTTGGTACTCATCCGGATTCAGGCGTGCATCAGGACTGCAATCGACGCCCCAGCGGCGCAAGAGGTAGCAAGCAGTAGCAGCCCGTACAGATACATGGATGGATTGGCCAGCTTTCAGCCCATAGTCCAGCTCAATGGCGCGGGCATAACGAGCGTTGGGATGGGGTACCAACTCCAAAACCACTTCATGATTCCATTCTCTATCCTGCCCTCTGGACTCAACCGCTTCGTCTGTGCCGCCGGGCACCTCATCACTCGAGGTAATTCGGGTTAGTACAAAGTCGCGAAACTGCGCATGAGTTCTGCAGTACGCTCTGACATGCCAGCGCAGACCTGTATTGACGAGACTGTGAGGAACAACTTCTCGGATGGCCTCTCCGCTACTGACTGACACATAACTGATCCTCAACGCTTTGCCGGCATAAATGGCTCTAGATACCGAAGCCAGCGTCTCAAGATCAGGCTGATTAAGGGTAGGCGCAGCGTCAACCACTATGACTTGAGCGCAAGCTTCTAAGCCGACTCCTTGGCCAAGGCTCAGAGTTTGCAGGGTGTGCTCACAGTCGTAGGTGAAAAGCGGTTTAAACACCGAAGTACGCCGATACACCTTTTCGCGATGGTCATAGTCGAGATTTGCCGGTGCTAACTGCCGGTACAGAGTGAAATCGCGTGTTGCGTTAGACCGTGCGATTCCAAAGCGCTGCACCAGATCTTGCCGGCTCACCTGCCCACGAAAACGCACCAGAAAGTCGATCTGCCACAGTCGTTCGCGCTGATTAGGCGAAGCGTCTTTTAGCGCGATATCGGGCATACGAGGGGGCCTACTCCAAATGGCTCAAGCAATTATGCTAAAAATGATGATAACGAAGTGAGACACCTCGAACCAGCAGCATTTACACAATGCGCATCTAGCATTTCTTCAATAATTGAGGCATGCATCGCCATCTATTAATGCAGCGTCAGGCTGATGCGCTCGCGGCGCGCCACTACGCTACCTTTTTCCAAACGGATGTGTACGCCCGGAATGCTCAGGCGGTGGCCGCTAGGCATGTAGCCAGCTGCATCTTCAAAAGGATGAAGATTGACCGACTCCATCAACTGCTCGATGCCCTCGTACCAAGGCAGGGCCACTAGCCCGGCGCCTTCGACTGCACCGGGGAAGCACTCGCGCATACGCGCCAATTCACCCATGCAGGCCATGACATTCTCCTGTCGCGCCACGTAGCTGGGCACGAGCAATTCCAAACCCTCGCCATCGGCAGTCAATTCGGCACAGACTGCAGCCGTTAGTGAGCCACTCATCCCGCACTCCATCGTTATCCAGATCCCTATCAATGCCGTCGACCGACGCGTTCCACAGTCCGCCGTTGTCGAGGTAGAAGTCGCGGGTGTGCCCAGCAAACAACCGCGAATCCTAGCCCTTGGACTTACGGATTAACTCCCACGAAAACGGTTGCTGCTTTTACGCCATTTATGGGTTGCGACTGGTGCTGATTAAACCGCTCTATCTGCTCTTGCAGATCACTCAATGCTCGCTGGGTGGGCTCGACATATGGCACAGCCAGCGCTGCCAACTGAGTACCCACTGGGTTAACCAGCACGTTCAACCAGCGCTTCATTGCCAGCGACGGCTTGGCCCTAGCGATGACCGAAGCTTGCTCGTCTGCCTGCACGGATTGAGTCAGCTCTGCCATCTGATTGAGGGTGCGCTGCTCTTTGATTAGCAACCGCCGATGCATGGCGGGGATGGCTATATCCATGCTCACTAGGTGCGGATTTTCTACCAACGGGGCAAGCAGGTGCTCGAAGATCACGTACTCCCTTGCCAGCGGCTTGATCAGACTTTGTTCCTCAGCAGAGACAACCGGCAGTTCCGCAAGCTCGCCTATTACTCCCTGTTGCCGCAGTGTCATAAGGAGTTCGATATCCGCAGCAGCCAACCTTGCATAGACTGCCTTTCCCTGCAGGGTATTCTCTTCTGCCAGCCGCTTGCGCAGTGTCGTGATATCGAGGAGTAACTGCGTCACAGCTTGATCAGGTTGCCCAAGCGCGATGGACTTCAGCACCTGCAGGCGCAAAGCCAAATTCCCCTGCTTTAGATGGCCGTAGGACGGCATAGGCTCTTCCACACCTGGCTCCAGTGGATTGTGATGCCCTTCCAGCGCCATCAACCGCTGATAGCGCATGAAGATCAGGGCCGTCTGCGCCAACTGCCCACCAAGCTGTTGTTCATCATTCAGAAGCTCAGTAACACAGGCATTGCTCGCCAGCGAGCAACCGTTCAACGGTGCCACTGCCATCGGCATGAACTCGCGCTCGGCATACTCGGATGCCCCTTCCTGCAAAGACTGTAAGTACTGCAGGTAATGCTCCACCCGCTGTCGTCCAACTGTCTCAGGATCTTCACCCTGCTCTGCTGCCAGTCCCAGTAAGTAGAAAAAACCCTCTGAGGGAGCCCCCACATCTAGCCGACCTTTTTCATGCAGGTGGATGCTGAGCTCGCTGGGCGCCTCCTCCGGCAATACAAACAAAACAGCAAGCACAAGCAATACGCCGCACAGAAGCATAAGGACGCATCCGCGAACCGCTCTCAAGATATCCATCTTCACTCTCCTAAAGCACCATGAAACCAGCGGACTTGAACGATCTTTGCATAGATTCATTTCCCAATTAGTGTCTTTAGCTGACGCTTACGCTCAGATCATTGTTTATCGATTGCATACCGATTCAGCCTGCTTGTCTCTGGCTATCAAGATATGTAGCCTTGCACGACGTATCTAGAGTGTTTGCCTGTACAGGTAAACTTTTCGCGCAGATGGAGTCACGATGAAACGCAAGCAAGCTATCGAGTCAGTACGGTGGGATTTAGCCCTTCGCTATCGCCTGATCGAGACGATCGCTTGGTGGGAAGGTCGCTTGACCACCAATCACCTGATGCAGAGCTTTGGCATCAGCAGGCAGCAGGCATCAAAGGACATCAACACTTACATCACCGAGCATGCGCCTAAAAACCTGACATATGACAAGCACATCAAAGGCTATGTGCCGAGTAAGCATTTCAAGCCGCTGTTCATCGACGACAGCGCGAGTGCGTATCTGCATCTGCTGAATCAAAACCACGACCGCGCGGCGCATATCGAAGGCTTAGCGCTGGCCTATGCACACACCGAAGTGCTGCGTGTGCCTGATCGCAGCGTGCGACCTGAAGTGCTGCGCCCTCTGCTGCACGCCTGCCGTGAAGGCCTGCGCTTGGAGTGCGAGTATGTATCGCTCAACAGCCCCGAGGTGGAAACCCGACTGATCGCCCCGCACACGCTGGTGTACACCGGCATGCGCTGGCATGTGCGAGCATATTGCGAGAAGAACCGCGCCTACCGCGATTTTGTACTGAGCCGCTTGCGGGGTGTGCCTGATGTGATCCAAGACAGCAGCGAATATGGCCGCGAGCAGGACGAAGGCTGGAACACGCCGATTAAGGTGCTGATCACCCCCGACTCACGCCTAAGCCCCGAGCAACAAGCCATCATCGCCACCGACTACGGCATGCACGATGGCCAGCTGGTGATTGAGACGCGCGGCGCGTTGGTGCAGTACGTATTGCAGCGCTATCACATCGACCCTACCAAGGTGCACAGCAAAGCCAGCGCTCAGCAGATTGTGGTGGCCAACTTAGAGGCGCTGCAAACCTGGCTGTATCAGTGATGCCAGCCGCGCAGTAAGCTTTGCCACCACCCCGCCATCGTACAGGACACCCATGGCAGCCCAGCCCACGTTAATGACCCTGCATATTCAACTAGAGCCCCTGCACTTGCCCTACCCTGTGTGGCGTCGTTTGCAGGTCAGTGCGGATTGCACGCTGCGTAAGTTGCATCACTTTATTCAGGCGGCGTTTGGCTGGCACAGCTGCCATCTACATGAGTTCAACACCGGCTTGCACCGTTATGCCGAGCCAGACGAATACGGCGACTTAGACACGCGTGATGACCGCAAAATTAAGCTGCGCCGCGTACTCAATCCCGATGTGCGTTTGCGCTATGTCTACGACTTTGGCGATGCGTGGCAGCATGTAATTGCCTTGGAAGACACCGTGCCGTGGCAATCCAGCGGCACGTGGTGCGAGGTGTTAGACGGTGCCGGCGCTTGCCCGCCAGAAGACGTCGGCGGCGTGCCGGGCTATCTACACTTTTTAGAGGCGCTACAACACCCCGACAGCGACGAAGGCCGTGATGCTCTGGAGTGGATTGGCGGTCAGTTTGATCCGCAACGCTTCGACGTGCACGGCGCCAACGCGGCGGTGCAGCGTATTTGCAACAACCTGTGGGGCTAACGCGTGCCTTTCACACCCTTTCACATGGGCCCCGGCCTGCTGATTAAGGCACTGCTGCAAGGCAGCTTTTCGCTGTTGGTGTTTGGCTGGGCGCAGATAGTGATGGACCTGCAACCGCTACTGGTGCTGCTAACCGGTGAAGGGCATTTGCACGGGTTTAGCCATACCTTGTTGGGCGCGAGCTTACTGGCCGTTGTTGCGGCTTTAAGCGGGCGCTACTTAGCCGGCTTAGGGCTATGGGCATTAAGCCAAGGCCAGACAGTGCCGCTATCGTGGCGTGTGACTTTTATTAGCGCGTTTATTGGTACTTACAGTCACGTACTGCTAGACGCGCTGATGCACGCTGATCTCGCCCCCTTTGCTCCCTTTAGCTTGGTAAACCCTTGGCTGAGCTTACTCAGCGTGACGCAGGTGCATTGGTTCTGCCTCATCGCCGGCTTGATAGGCATAACACTGTGGCCACTGATGGCTTACTGGCTAGGCAAACGTACCCGGTAACCTGTCAACTTTTCAAACCTGTCGCTCTCGCGCCGACGAAATCACCTTGTCACAGTGGCGGCTCACGAATACTGTTTATCCATACAGCAATCTTGAGCAATCCATGAGCAACGTGTCTTTCATTCGCGCCCTTGAACCGTCCGGTGTATTACTGCCCTACTTCACCGCCCTAGTGCCCGCTGGCTTCCCGAGCCCGGCGCTCGATCACATGGAGCACAAGCTGTCGCTCGATGAGCTACTCGATCTGCACGCGCCGCATATCTACGTAGTGCGTGTCGCCGGTGACAGCATGACCGGCGTGGGCATTTACGATGGGGACTATCTGATTGTCAGCCGTGGCTTAACAGCTAAGCCCGGTGACATTGTGGTTGCCTGCGTGAATGGCGAGGTGTTTGTAAAACGCCTGTGCAGCGAGCAAGGCCAGTGGCTACTGCGCTCTGAAAACCCGCGCTTTTCCCCGCGTTACATCCTTGAAGGCGATGAGCTGCTGATCTGGGGTGTGGTCACCAACAGCCTACGCAATCATCGCCAGCATGCCTGAGCCTGTTTTCGCGCTGATCGACTGCAACAGCTTTTACGCCAGTTGCGAGCGGGTATTTCGCCCCGACTTAGCCCGTACACCGATTGTGGTGCTGAGCAATAACGACGGCTGCGTGATTGCACGCTCTGCTGAGGCCAAAGCTTGGGTGAAGATGGGCGCGCCTTTTCACGAAGTGCGCCCACTGCTGAAACGTCACGGCATTGTCGCGTTCAGCAGTAACTACGCCCTGTACGGCGACATGAGCGAACGGGTGATGAGCATGCTTGAGGCCCGCCTACCCAGTGTCGAGGTGTACAGCATCGACGAAGCCTTTGCCGAACTGACTGGCTTACCGGAGCCGCTGGAAAACCTAGGTCGTCAGCTACGCGCCGAGGTGCTACAGAAAACCGGCATTCCGGTCGGCATTGGTATTGCCCCGACCAAGACGCTGGCCAAGCTCGCCAATCACGCGGCTAAACGCTGGCAACAACAAACTGGTGGCGTGGTCGATTTACGCGACCCGGAGCGGCGGAACAAGCTGCTACGGATGACGCCAGTCGGTGATATTTGGGGCATTGGCTCACGCCTGAGCGCTCAGCTAAAAGCCCTCAACATCAACACCGCCTGGGAGCTCACCCAAGCGGATGTGTGGATGCTGCGTAAGCGCTTTAACGTGGTGATGGAAAAGACCGTGCGCGAACTACGCGGCACACCCTGCCTGAGCCTTGAGCAAGTGATTGAGCCCAAGCAGGAGATTTGCTGTAGCCGCTCATTCGGGCAACGCCTACGCGAGTTCACACCGATTGCCGATGCCGTGACGGCCTTTGCCAGCCGCGCCGCCGAGAAACTCCGCCAACAAGGCTCACTGTGCCGCCAAGTGCGGGTTAGTCTTCGCACCGGCATGTTCAACCCCAGTGAAGCGAAATACGCCAACGGCACTCTCTGCCAACTACCCTACCCAACTGACGACAGCCGCCTAATCATCAAAACCGCTTTGTTGGGTTTAGAGCAGGTCTACCGCGAAGGCTTTAGCTACGCCAAAGCCCAAGTATTACTGAGTGATTTGTGCAGCCATACCGACTACACGCCGGACTTATTCAGCCAGACACCAGTCAACCAAGGCCAACAACTGATGAGCACGCTGGATGCCATCAACCAACGCTGGGGACGCGGCACCTTACAACCGGCACGACTGGCTAAAACAGCCGACTGGGCCATGCGGCAGACCTTGCTATCGCCTGCCTACACGACCCGTTGGCAAAGTACTTTAGTGGCTAATGCTAAGTGATGCCTAAGCACTCAAAAAGCTCAAGCACGACTCACCCCAAAGCCATGAGAGCCTTGGCCGTAATGCTTGGTATCCGCCTTACAGAGATAGCTAGCCCTGTGAAAAACATCGTTTAGCGTATCCGTATCATCTCGATCCAAATACCAAACCCCGTTAGCCGGCACATGCACCAACCCCTCAGCATCATCTGCGCTAGCTAAACCCAAGGCACTCGCCCAAGCAGCCACTATCCGCTTATAGGTATTCATATCGCTAGATCGGTAACTGCCTAAGGCATGATAGGCATCTCGATTGAGCATCAGCAAGACATGGTAGTGAGGCTTACCGTCTTGCCCTAACTCCCTAGCCCATACGTAACGAACATCTGTTTCATGTGCATAAACGCAATTACCCTTAGCCTGTTTACGATTGTGTTTAATCTTGGCCTTCAGTGATGAAAAGAATCGAGTAATAACCTCGTTACCCGTAAACTGATCCGCTTGCATATCCCGCGGATAGCGTAAGTCAAAACGAATGACGAATAGCCTAGGGTGACTAGCCATCGCTTGCTCTAGGATTGAGAGCAATGCTTGGAGATAGCTTTCAACAAAAGGCCCTTTGTGGGCCATTAACGATAGACCTTGATACTCAGCGGCATCAGTCAGAGTGAGATTGTGATTAAATGGATGACGCATTTCAGGAGCTCCTAGTGTGTTTATTTCACACCATGAGCACTCAATGTAATTTTTTATTACAAACTCAATGGCTGTGTTTGGCCAACACCCACACAGCCTCATTCAGATAGACACCTCATCAATGGCAAGGCTTCTTACAGGCCTTGCCAACTGACGCACTGTGACTCATAGGATACATATCACCAACACCTATAACCCAGTAGATAATCAATCAATACAAATAAATAAATAAATACAAATAATAATACTAAGCTACCGAAGACAATAACTCACTAAACCACCAAAGATTCCTTAATCAATAGCAATACACCCCAGGCAAACCTTGGAAAACACGACGAAGCAGTTACTCGCATAAAAAAGAAGGCACACCCCGTAGGGCATGCCTTCTGTCGTACCTCATGCTGCTCTAGCCTCTACCTTGGAACGTATCCACTGACAGACCTCTTCCTCCAGCCAGCCAACAGACCGACCACCGAGCGAAACAGGCTTGGGGAACTCACCAAGAGCGATGTACTTGTACACGGTTGAGCGTGCCAGCCCTGTCATGGCCATCACGGCTTTGAGACGAATGATGCGCATGGAAATGTCCTCTGAGATTGGTTCAGAGGATTAGCCACGGGCGTAATTTTTTATTTCGTGAGGCCTGATCAGCCGTTTCTGGGCTCCCACGTTCCACAGCCTCAATGCTATACCTGGCTACTGAGCCAATTGGACATAGAAGAGCATGCCGAAGACAGCCGCTGTTAACGGCCAATTAATCTGACCCACCTCTGGCCAACAATTTTGACCCACCCA
>JAYNRF010000048.1:0-17537 GCA_038114645.1 Pseudomonadaceae bacterium
GGCTGCCACAGTAGTAACCCCATCCCCGGTTACACAGAATTCTGCACACCCTCGCGTAGTCTGACTATTCCTCCGGCCAGGGTCCGCGCTGGTAAGGCGTCGTTGCACGCCGACGTCGACAGCGACCTGATGTTCGACTGGATCATCAACTTCGTCCAGCAAGCCCGCGCCTGATCGGGTTTTGCCTGCCGCGCGGCATCGGCGTATGCTGCGCGGGTTGACATCTGCGCGGGAGCGCCGGTGTTTCAGCCTGTTAACCAACGGCAGGGTGCCGCAATGATCTTCATCTCCAATCAGGTTCAACTCGGCGACTGGGAAGTCGAGATGACTGCAGTACGCGCGCAAGGCGCTGGCGGTCAGAACGTCAACAAGGTCTCCAGCGCGATTCATTTGCGCTTCGATATCAACAGCTCAAGCCTGCCGCTGTTCTACAAGGAGCGCTTGCTGGCGCTGTCTGACTCACGCATCACCAGCGACGGCGTCGTCATCATCAAGGCGCAGCAGTTTCGTACCCAGGAAATGAACCGCGAGGATGCCATCAACCGGCTGCGTGAGCTGATTCTGGCGGCGGGTGTGGTGCAGAAAAAGCGCCGCCCAACCCGTCCGACCCGCAATTCGCAGGTCAAACGGGTGGACAGCAAGGTCAAGCGCGGTCAGACCAAGCAGCTGCGCGGCAAGGTCGACCACTGATACTCAGGCAAGGGTCGGCATCAGCACCCGGTTGGCCGCGCCGGGCAGCGTACGCAGGCTCTTGGCGCGGGTGGTGTCCAGACTCCAGCCGGTCGATTTGACGGTATCCACGAAGCGCCAGTCCGCGATCGCATCGTTGGCGGTGAAGGTGACGACCAGATAGCCGCGCTGATTGGCATTCAGGTATTCCAGACCATCGACCAGCGTGGTGATCGCCTGCTCTGCGCCGGGAACCTCGGCTGCAGCAAGCCCCAGATATTCCTCCAGCCCGGGTGAGCTGACGGACGCGGTCGCGAACTCGACGCCGACCGCATCGCCGCTCAATGTCGCCAGGTTATTGGCCCAGGCGTTGTGGGTGTCACCAGCCAGTACCACCAGATTCTGGTTCAGACCACGGGCGGTGCCCAGCAGCACTTCGCGTTCGTAGGCATAGCCATCCCAGGCATCTAGGTTGTACGGAATCACCGTTTCGATACGCGCGATCTCGGCGTCGGTCAGGGTAGGGTCGCCCCCTTGCTGGCGCAGTTTGATGGTGACCAACTCGGTCAGCATCGTGGTCAGATCGCCTGATCCCGGATTTTGCAGGGCGCTGAGCATTTCCGCTGGCAGCAGCATGCGCCCCATCAGGATCTGCTGACCCATCACCTGCCAGATCGCGGTCGAGGTCGCGAGCTGGGTTTGCAGCCAGTTCAGCTGCGTCTGGCCGAGCAGGGTACGGTTGCTGTCGCTGACATCGGCGGTAAAGGCGGTTGCGTCAAAACCGCCGACGCCGATGTAGTTGGCGTAGTCCAACTGCTGATCGCGGCCGATAATGCGGGTGTCGAGCATGTGCAGGCTGACCAGATCGCCAAAGTCGAAGCGGCGATAGATGGTTTCTTCGTCGTTATCGGCAACCGGGCGCACCGGCATCCACTCGAAGTAGGCCTGCAGCGCTGCCAGTTTGCGCGCGGTGAAGTCACCTTCGCCATCGTTGTGGTTCTCCGCACCTTCACGCCAGGTGTCGTTGGCGACTTCGTGGTCATCCCATACCGCGATGAAAGGCGCTGCCGCGTGCAGCGACTGCAGGTCTGCGTCGGTGCGGTACAGTGCGTAGCGGCGGCGGTAGTCGGTGAGCGACAGGATCTCGCTGGCGTTATTATTGGGCAGCAGTCGGCCGAGCGTTTCCGCGTCTTCGGTCGCGTAGCCGCCGTTGCCGTATTCGTAGATGTAGTCGCCGAGGTGAACGACCGCGTCCAGCTCCGCCTCTGCTGCTGCAGCTGCGTAGACATGGAAATAGCCCGCCGGATAGTTCGCGCAGGACATCACCGCAAAACGTACCTGATCGACACTGCCTGCGGGCAACGTCTTCATCTTGCCGCTCGGCGAGGTCGCGTCGGCAGCCTTGAACCGGTAGTAGTAGGTGGTGCCGGGCAGCAGATTCTGCGCATCAACCTTGAGGGTGTAGTCACGTGCTGCATTGGTCGTTGCCGTGCCGCTGCGCACCAGGTCGGTGAAGGCCGCATCGGTGGCGATTTCCCAACCCACGCGAATATCGGCGCTGCGGCCATCCAGCGGGGTGACGCGGGTCCAGATGATGATGCGGTCGGTCAGCGGGTCGCCACTGGCAACGCCGTGATGGAAGGCAAGCTCGCGTGCAGCGTCGCTGGATGAGCTGCTGGAAAGACAGCCCTGCAGTCCGCTGGACACGACTACGGTGCCGAATGCCAGTGCCGAGGCACGAAGAAAGTCCCGCCGATTGAGTCCGCTCATTCCCTGCTCCTGATGATGGTTTGGCTGGAGCAGAAGGGTGGCAGCGGGGTGTGACAGGCTGACGACGGGATGGTTAAGGCTTGTCTACAAACCACAGGTCGATGGCTTGCTGGGTCAGCGCATCACGGGTTTGCGGGGTGGGAATCCAGTTTTGCCAGCAGCGGGTGGCGCTGGTGAGAAATTCGAACAGTGGCAGGTGCTGGCGCAACACCCGGCGCTTGCGATGACTGATGACCGGATTGAAATAGCCAAAGTAGTCGAACATCTGTCGCGGATTCTTGCGTACCCATAGCCATGAACCCATTTCCAGCGTAAATGGCAGGAACAGGTTGTTTGGGTGGTGTTCCAGTCCGTGATCGTAAAGGTAGTCCCAGAGGTCACCGTGGGTGGTGTAGTTGATCGACTGCGGCTCGATGATATACGGGTGGTGGTGCGGATAGGTCTGCTCGAACAGCTGCTTGAGGCTCAGCACCTCGGCGATGTGCTCAATCGGCTTGTGGCTGCGCGCGT
Organism: Pseudomonadaceae bacterium; assembly: GCA_038114645.1. GTDB lineage: Bacteria > Pseudomonadota > Gammaproteobacteria > Pseudomonadales > Pseudomonadaceae > Halopseudomonas. The sequence goes on from JAYNRF010000048.1 coordinate 2,950, forward strand.
AGCTGCACCAGAGCCGGTCGCGGCGACCAAAGCCGCTGTGGCAGTCGACGCTCATCGAGAAGGGCGCAGACAGCAGCCGCTGCTGGACGACCCTGACCACGGCAGCAGACTCGGCCTCCATCGGTGCGCCCAGCTTGCCGCGATACCACGGCAAACGTCGGCTGATGCGATGCCCGCTGACCAGCCAGGGCACCGGCCCCATCGCATCGACCGGCGCATTGCGCATCAGATCCACGCCGTTGAGGTTGCTACGCCGGTGATGCCAGATCCCGCCGGGGTTGATCATCGGCATGAACAGCAGCCGCACCCGCTCCAGCTGTTCGCGTAGCTGATCGTCCCAGTCCAGCCGGTTGACCAGACTGTGCAGCCAGGAAATCAGCACCTGCGTGCCGATCCGCTCAACCCCATGCACGCCACCAAAAAAGCCAATCACCGGAGCCTGCGGCGAGCGACTACCCAGCTCAATCACCCGGATTGGGATATCCAGACCGTTGACCGGCACGTTAAGTGGGGTGGTGACGCGCAGATGACGTGCCGCCTGATGCAACAAGGCTTCGAGCTGGGCGTGCTCGGGCAGATGACGTTGGATCAGGTGTTGCGCGTCGCTCATGATGCCCTCGGGCGTGGGGAAGCCTGATGGTGGCAGGGGAGTGTGACGATTGGGTGACGGATTGGTGTTCGAGTGAGTCGGGCGCGGCATGCCGCGCCCCTACGCAAACATAGGCCGCAGCGCGGACTAGAATTCCCCGTTTGCGCGGGCGAGTAGCGCAGGGCCGGCGGGAGAGAGGACGGCAGCCTGTTTGAGGCTCGAAGAGCCGAGTTCTGCCGGCCCCCGCTGGCCCGAGCAACGCAGCGGACCCGAAGGGCCGCGCGGCCGGGGTGCCCTAGGGGTTGTTAGGGGAAATGGGCAAGCATTTCCCCTAACTCGCCGTAAAGGCGAAAAGCGAATCACCTGCCAGCTTGGCAATCAGCCTTAACGACGAACTGCAATGGGTCGAGACTATCCAGCGGCGCGAGTGCCATACGACAAAGCAGCCTTCAAATCTCAATCCACCAACGCCCCATTAATAATCGCCCGCAACTCCTGCCTTACCGGATAGCTCGACGACGGAATCAGCTGCGTCATAAACACCATCAGCAGGTCCTCAACCGGATCGACGAAGAAGTTGGTGCTGGCCATGCCGCCCCAGCCGTATTCGCCGATGGAGCCATTGGTTTGCGATTTGGCGACGTCGATCTTGACCGAGAAGCCGAGGCCGAAGCCGCTGCCGTCGTAGGGCGTTTCGCTGAAGGAGCCGACGGACACGCCGGGCAGATCCTGGTTGCCGGGCAGGTGGTTCATGCGCATGAACTCCAGCGTCTTGCGGCCGATGATGCGGGCGCCGTTCAGCTCGCCACCGTTGGCTAGTGCCTGGGCAAAGCGGTAGTAGTCATCAATGGTCGAGACCAGCCCGCCGCCGCCGGACAGAAAACCGTGGGCTTTGGTGAAACTGGAGTCCTGCGGGTCGTCCTGCAGGCTGAAGCTGCCGCCAGGCTGGAATTGATAGCAGGCAGCGAAGCGCGGGATGCGGTCGGCGGGGACGGTGAAGAAGGTGTCGGTCATCTCTAGCGGGTCGAAGATATGGCGCTTGAAGTAGTCATCCAGGCTCAGGCCGGACAGCACTTGCACCAGATAGCCGCACACGTCGGTAGATACCGAGTAGTTCCACGCCGTGCCCGGTGAGAACTCCAGCGGCAGGCGTGACAGCTCGTCAATCAGCTTGTCGAGGGTCAGGCCGGGGCCGCCGTCGAGTTTGAGTGCCCGGTAGGCGGCGTCGACGTTGGTGCGGTTCATGAAACCATAGGTCAGACCGGACTGGTGGGTCAGCAGGTCGCGAATGGTCATGGGGCGTTCGCAGGGCGTGGTCAGAATCTGCGGGTGGCTGCCAGTTTTGTAGACCCGCAGGTTGCTCCAGCTGGGAATGTACTTGTGTACCGGGTCGTCGAGCAGGAAACGGCCTTGCTCATACAGCTGCATCAGCGCAATCGAAGTGATCGGCTTGGTCATCGAGTAGATGCGGAACAGGGTGTCGCGCTCGACCGGCAGGCCGCGTTCGACGTCGCGCAGGCCCTGGGCCTGGCAATAGACGACCTCGCCGCGACGCGCGACCAGTGTCAATGCGCCCGGCAGTTTGCCCGCGTCGATATAGGCCGATTGCAGGTGGGTGCCGATGCGCGAGAGCCGTTCCAGGTCAACGCCGGCGATGCAGTTGCTGTTTGCCATGGATCTATCCGTCTTGTTCATGAGCGTTCGATAGTAGCTTGTCGGGCGGTGCGGATGAAGGCGCACAGTGCGTCAAATGGCGTGTCATGCGCGGTCGTGATGGCGGTTACAAAATAAAGTCTGGGCGACTCCTTTGGCCCCCTTGTGCGGCGTCACGGCGCGGAGTAAAACAGCGCGCATCGAAGCAACAAGAGGATTGCGATGAAATGAGCGACCATTCGCCCTGTCTGAACTGCGGTGCGTGTTGCGCCACATTCAGGGTGTCTTTTTACTGGGGAGAAACCGACAGTGCCCCAGGGGGTGACGTACCCACCCAGCTAACAGAACAAATAACGCCGTACCGTGCCTGCATGCAGGGTACCAATCAGCCTCAGCCGCGTTGTGTGGGGTTGCTTGGGACGGTTGGTGAGGGCGTGCGCTGCAGTATCTACGAGAAGCGCCCGAGCCCTTGCCGTGATTTCCCCTATCACGGTGAAAACGGGCTGGACAGCCCGGATTGTCAGCGCGCCAGAGCCGCCCACGGCTTGCCCCCGCTGCCCTCCAATCCGACCCGTCCGGGCCTGATTCCGATCGTTGCTGCCTGATCTGACCCTCCCGCCGCCCAGTGACTGCACTGTGGCGACGGGGGCGGCGGTCAACTCGCGCTTTGACTCTGACTGAGTTCCTGCTGGGCAAAGTAGGTCTGGCTGATGGCTGCGTGCAGTTCGTCAAAGTCGATCTGGATTTCGTCGACAAAGGCGTGCAGCTGATCCGGTTCCGCGGCGAGCAGGGTGACGTCCGGCTTGCTCAGATTCTGTCGACAGGTTTCAACTTCACTCAGTGCCAGCTCGTGGCGCGGCAGCGTCTGCAGCGCGTCTACCAGCCGATCCATGCAGCAGGCAACGCTGCGCGGAAATAGCCGGTCCTGGAGCAGAAAGCTGAGGACGTCTGGCCCGCGGATACGCAGACGCACGTGCTGACGGTACATCTGATAGCCGGTGAGCGACTTGAGCACACTCATCCATTGCAGGGTCTCGAACGGCTTCAGATCGTCGTCATTGCGCGGTAGCAGGTTGGCCGAGCGCACGTCGATGATGCGGGTGGTCATATCTGCGCGTTCGAGCTGGCGACCGACGATCAGAAAAGAGCGGACCGGCGTGTAACTGAGTGTCCCTTCAATCAGCCCGTTGACGGTCTGGCAGCTGCGAATGACGCGACCCAGGAAAGCGTCACGACGACGCGGGGTGATGCCCGAGCCAACCTGCTCCTTCACGCTCAGATACAGCTGATTGACCTCTTCCCAGATCTCCCGCGGGATGACATCGCGCGTGGTGCGCAGGTTCTCGCGCGCAGCGGCCAGCGAGCTGAGGATCGAGCCGGGATAACGGCGGTCGCCGCACATAAATGACAGCACGCTGGCTTCGTCGCGGGTAGGGTAGAACTCGTCGAACAGCTCGTCATTGCCGGTGATGGCGATTATTTCGGCCCAGCCGAGTTTGGTGGCGCGCGGCAGGTCGAGCAGCAGGTGGCTGTTCACGCTCAGCAGGCGAGCGGTGTCTTCGGCGCGCTCAAGGTAGCGGGCCATCCAGTAAACGTTTTCGGCAACTCGTGAAAGCATTGGTCAGTTCCCCGCCAGGTCTACGATCCAGGTGTCCTTGCTGCCGCCGCCCTGCGAAGAGTTGACGACCAGTGATCCCTTGGTAAGCGCGACCCGGGTCAGGCCGCCGGTGGTAACCCAGGTTGACTCCCCGGAGAGGATGAACGGCCGCAGGTCGACGTGGCGTGGCTCCATTTGATTGTTGCCGCACAGGGTCGGCGAGGTGGACAGGCTCAGGGTCGGCTGGGCCATGTAGTTGCGCGGGTCTGCCTTGATCAGCTCGGCAAATTTTTCGCGTTCCTTTTTGCTGGCGTGCGGGCCAATCAGCATGCCGTAGCCACCGGACTCGTTGGCGGGCTTGACCACCAGCTTGTCGAGGTTGTCGAGCACGTACTTGCGGTCGTCTTCAAACATGCACAGATAACTGGGCACATTGGGCAGCAGCGGCTGCTCGCCGAGGTAGTACTCGATGATCTTGGGCACGAAGGCGTAAATCACCTTGTCGTCGGCCACGCCGGCGCCCGGTGCGTTGGCCAGTGCCACGTTGCCTTTGCGCCAGGCACGCATCAGACCGTGTACGCCGAGCATGGACTCGGGGTTGAACACTTCGGGGTCGATGAACATGTCGTCGACTCGGCGGTAGATCACGTCGACCCGTGCCAGCCCGTCGATGCGGCGCATGTAGACGCAGTCGTCGTCGCCAACCACCAGATCCGTACCCTCAACCAGCTGCACGCCCATCTGCTGGGCAAGGTAGGAGTGCTCGTAGTAGGCCGAGTTGTAGATGCCGGGGGTCAGGATGACGATGCACGGGTCGTCGCCGGGACGGGGCGAGAGCGAGGCGAGCATGTCGTAAAGTTGCGCGGTGTAGTCGTCGACCGGCTGAATCTGGCCGGTGGCGAACAGGTCGGGCATGACGCGCTTGGTGACGTTGCGGTTCTCCAGCATGTAGGACACACCGGACGGCATCCGCAGGTTGTCTTCCAGCACGTAGAGGGTGCCGTCCTTGTCACGTACCAGATCCGAGCCGCAGATATGCGCCCAGACGTTATGCGGCGTGGAGATGCCGACGCACTGCGGACGGAAGTTGACCGACTGGGCCAGCACCTCGCGCGGCACCACGCCGTCCTTGACGATCTTCTGGTCGTGGTAGAGGTCGTCGATAAACATGTTGAGCGCCTGCACCCGCTGCTTGAGACCGGCGTCGGTCTTTTGCCATTCGGCCAACGGGATGATGCGCGGCACGATGTCGAAAGGCCAGGCCCGGTCGATCATGTTGCCTTCGGTGTAGACGGTGAAAGTGATGCCCATCAGCTGGATGGCAACTTCAGCCGCCGTCTTGTGCTCGCTCAGCTCGCGGGCGTCGAGGTTGGCGAGGTATTGGCACAGCAGTTCCGCCTCCGCGCGCGGCTGCCCGGGTGCCTTGATCAGTTCGTCGTAGAAGCCTTTGGATGTGTAATCGTCCCAGTTTACTTTGCTCATTCAGCTACTCTGTTCGCCAGGGGAGGGATGCTGTGTAACCTGCAATTGCCATACCAGATGCACTGGATCGGGGCATGGTCATCAGGCCGCCTTCGACGAATTGTCACTCAGCCGTGTTAACAAAATAGGACGCTCGCCGATTGGCACAGCCATTGCTTCGCTGACCGGCTGGAAGGATTGATCGCACAACTGATGGAATAACGGACCATGACTATTCGCGTTGCACTCAGGCATCAAACCCACTACGAGTTCGACAAGCCGATTTCGGTTGCGCCCCATCTCATCCGTTTGCGTCCGGCGCCGCATTGCCGCACGCCAGTCGATGCCTACAGCCTCAAGATTAGCGGAGGCGAGTACTTCATCAACTGGCAACAGGACCCGTTCGGCAACCATGTGGCGCGACTGGTGTTTCCCGAGAAGATGACCGCTCTCTCTATCGAGGTGGAGCTGATCGCCCCGATGACGGTGATCAATCCCTTTGATTTTTTTGTCGAGGAATACGCCGAACAGTTCCCTTTCGACTACAAGGACGAGCTGAAAAAGGAGCTGGCGCCCTACCTGGAAACGCCAAAAGCGGGCCCGAAACTGGCTGGCTGGATCGGCAAGGTTGACCGTGAAGAGCGCTCGATTACGGATTTTCTGGTCACGCTGAATCAGCGTCTGGCCAATGAAATTCAGTACATGATCCGGATGGAACCCGGCGTGCAGACCCCGGAGCAGACGCTCACGCTGGGCAGCGGCTCGTGCCGTGACTCGGCCTGGCTGCTGGTGCATATCTGTCGTCATCTGGGTTTGGCTGCGCGCTTTGTTTCAGGCTATCTGATTCAGTTGACGGCGGATGTAAAGGCACTGGATGGCCCGTCCGGCACCGAAACCGATTTCACTGACCTGCACGCCTGGACCGAGGTGTTTGTGCCAGGTGCCGGCTGGATTGGGCTGGACCCGACCTCCGGCTTGCTGGCAGGCGAAGGTCACCTGCCGTTGGCGGCGACCGCCGAGCCGGCCAGCGCTGCGCCCATCACCGGTGCAACCGAACCCTGTGAAGTGAGCTTTTCCTTCGATATGAGCCTCACCAGGGTGCATGAAGACCCTCGGGTAACCAAACCCTACAACGACGATCAGTGGTCAGAAATTCTGGCCCTTGGTGAACAGGTTGATGCTCAACTGCAGGCGCTCGATGTGCGCTTGACCATGGGCGGCGAGCCAACCTTCGTCTCCATTGATGATATGGATGCACCAGAATGGACCATTGCTGCGCAAGGGCCAACCAAAAGAGGGCTCTCCGAGACCCTGTTGCGGCGTCTGCGCCCGCATTTTGCGCCCCATTCACTGATTCATTATCAGCAGGGCAAATGGTATCCGGGTGAGCCTTTGCCGCGCTGGGCGCTAGCCTGTTACTGGCGCAGAGACGGCAAACCCATGTGGCAGGACGACCGCTGGCTGGCTGACATGGATCGTGACTATGGCGCGGACGACGCCAAAGCGCTGCAGTTTGCGCAGGCGTTGACGCGCCGCCTCGGGGTGTCGGCCAAGCACCTGATTCCCTGCTTCGAAGACGCCTACTACTACCTGTGGCTGGAACGGACCCAGCCTATCGATGTTGATCTGCGCGGTGAAAACCTCAAGGACGACGACAACCGCCTGCGTCTGGCGCGCCTTCTCGAACGTGGCCTTGATGCCACCGTTGGTTACACGCTGCCGCTGACGGCGGCAGAGCAGGGCGGTTGGCTGAGTGGCAGTTGGCCGTTGCGGCGCGAGCAGTTGTATCTGGTGCCGGGTGACTCACCGATGGGCTTGCGCTTGCCGCTCTCGGCGCTGCCGATCGCGCGCCGCGAGGAGGCCCATCCCGCGTCGTTGTTTGAAGATCAGATGCCGTTGCCGGATATGCACGGGGAGATCGCCAGCCGCTACAGCGCAGTATATGAAACGGGGCACGGTAGTTTGCATCACGTCGCTGCGGGGCAGGACTGGCAGGAACAGCGCCCGGAGCTGATCGACAGCGGAGTGATCGGCACGGCGCTGTGTATCGAGCCGCGTGACGGCAAGCTGTTTATCTTTATGCCGCCATTGGCGCGGCTGGAGTCCTATCTGGAACTGCTGGCCTGTATCGAGCACACCGCCGCGGAACTTGATCTGCCGGTCTGCATCGAGGGCTACGCGCCACCGTCAGACAACCGTGTCGAGAAATTCATGATCACCCCGGACCCGGGGGTCATCGAAGTGAACATCATGCCTGCGGCCAGCTGGCCGGAGCTGGTGCGCAACACCGAAATCCTCTACGAGGAGGCGAGGCTGACGAGACTGGGTACCGAGAAGTTCATGCTCGATGGCCGCCACACCGGCACCGGTGGCGGTAACCACGTCACCCTCGGCGGCCGCTCGCCTGCCGAGTCGCCGTTTCTTCGGCGGCCAGACCTGCTTGCCAGCATGCTCACGTTTTGGCAGCACCATCCCAGCCTGTCCTATCTGTTCTCAGGCATGTTTATCGGGCCGACCAGTCAGGCGCCGCGGGTCGATGAGGCACGGCACGAAGCACTGTATGAGCTGGAGATCGCGCTGGCGCAGATGCCATCCGGCGAGGTGCCGCAGCCCTGGCTAGTTGACCGTCTGGTGCGCAACCTGCTGACTGACATCACGGGCAACACCCATCGCGCCGAGTTCTGTGTCGACAAGCTGTATTCACCCGACAGCGCGACCGGGCGGCTCGGTTTGCTGGAGTTGCGCGGCTTTGAAATGCCACCTCATGCACGCATGAGCCTGATGCAGCAGTTGCTGATTCGTGCGCTGGTCGCCCGCTTTTATGCGGAGCCCTACCGTCAGCCGCTGGCGCGCTGGGGTACGGCGCTGCATGACAAGTGGATGATGCCGCACTACCTGTGGCGCGATCTTTGTGACGTGCTCGGCGACCTGCGCAGGCACGGGTTTAACTTTCGTGACGAGTGGTTTGCGCCATTTCTGGAGTTCCGCTTTCCGCATGCAGGTGAGGTGCAGTATGGCGATACGCGCATCGAGCTACGCCAGGCTATCGAGCCCTGGCACGTACTGGGCGAGGAAGTCGCCGGTGGCGGCACCGCCCGCTATGTCGATTCCTCGGTAGAGCGGCTGGAGGTTAAGGTGCATGACTTTAACCCGGCGCGCTACCAGTTGACCTGCAACGGCTACAAGGTGCCGCTGCAATCGACCGGCGTGCCCGGTGAGATGGTCGCGGCCGTGCGCTACCGGGCCTGGCAGCCGCCGTCTGCGCTGCATCCGATGATCGCCGTCCAGGCACCGCTGGTGTTTGACCTGATCGACAACTGGAATGGTCGTTCGGTGGGTGGCTGTACTTACCACGTCGTGCATCCGGCCGGACGCAACTATGAGCACTTCCCGGTCAACGCAAACGAAGCAGAGGCCAGACGCATGGCGCGATTCTGGGAATACGGCCATAGTCAGGGTAAGGCGGGTGACGTGCAGCAGGCGCCGGGGCAGGAGTATCCGCATACACTGGACTTGCGCCGCGCGGTTGTTGGCAGCACTGGTTTATAATCCTTGGCCACCAGCTAACGCGGCTGCCTGTCAGCCTGAATCGGGAAACGTTCAATGCAACACCTTGGCAATCTGGACCCCGCAGTCAATGCCATTCTCGGGGAGTATCCAGGGCACCGCGGCCACGACGAGTTGCTGGATGATGACCGTCAGCCGCGCGCCCATTGGCAAGGACTGCTTGAAGACATCACCAGGCTTGGTGCGGATGTGCTGTCTGCGCGTTCTGAAGAAGCGCAGAACCTGCTGCATGAGAATGGCGTTACCTTCAATCCTTACGAGGATGATCCGGGGCAGCTGCGCTCCTGGCAGCTGGACTGCGTGCCGTGGGTTATACCGACCGAGGAGTGGGAAGTGCTGGAGGCTGGGTTGCGTCAGCGCAGCCGCTTGCTGGAGCACATTCTTGATGACCTCTACGGTGCTCGGCGGATCGTCAACGAAGGTTTGCTGCCGCCTGAACTGATCTACACCCACCCGGGTTTCCTGTTTTCCGCGGCGGATGACCCGCAGCAGGTTGAACGCCCGCTGCTGATTTTTCATGGCACCGATATCATCCGCGACAGCAGTGGTGGCTGGCAGGTGCTGGCTGACTGGACCCAATCGCCAGCGGGCGCAGGGTACGCGCTGGAAAACCGCATTACGCTTGCGCGCGCGTTGCCAAGCCTCTACCGAGACGCCCCAATCAAGCGTCTTGCCGGCTTCCTGCAGGCCCAGCATCGCTGCCTCGCGAGCCTGGCGAGTACCCAGCGCGAGCAGCCAAATATTGTGTTGCTGTCGCCCGGCCCTGGCAGTCCGGGGTACTTCGAGCATGCCTGGCTCGCAAACTACATGAACTTCTCGCTGGTCGAGGGTGACGATCTGGTTGTGCGCGATGGTCAGGTAGCCATGCGTACACTGGGCGGCCTCAAGCAGGTTGACGTGATTCTCCGTCAGATTAACGACCCCTGGTGTGATCCACTGGAGCTGCGCCCCGATTCGTTGCTGGGCGTGCCGGGTCTACTGCAGGCGGCGCGCTGTGGCAATGTGCACATCGCCAATGCGCTGGGTTCAGGTGTGCTTGAGCATCCGGGGCTGCTCGCGTTCCTGCCGACGCTCTGCCGTGAACTATTGGGCGAAGAGTTGTTGCTGCCGTGCCGCGAAACGCTCTGGTGTGGCGAGCCAGCGGCCCTGGCGCAGGTGCGGGCTGAGCTGGATGGCTGGGTATTGCGTGATATCAGCAAGCCGGGGCGCATCTATCGTGCAGACCAGATGGGGCTTGAGGCGCTGCGTGACCTGCGCATCAGCATGGAACGCCATCCGTATCTATTTACCGCCCAGCGGCATATAGCATCTGCTGTTGCGCCCGGGTTCAATCCGCAGACCAAGACGTTTGAGCGCCAGAGCGCCACGCTGCGCTTCTTCAGCCTGGTCGAGCCCGATGATCTGACCAAGCCGGTGAACGAACGTAATTACCGCGTGATGCCCGGTGGCCTGGCCTGGGTCGGTGAGCCGGGCGCACCGTTGATGAAGAGCAGGCTGGTGAAGGACGTCTGGGTGATGGCGCCAGTGCCGCAGCCGCACATCAGCCTGCTGCGACAGGCGCTCGGGCCGATTGTCGTTACCCGCGACGGCAAGGACCTGCCATGCCGCGTCGCCGAAAGCCTGTTCTGGATGGGGCGTTATGGCGAGCGACTGGATACCCGTGGGCGCCTGCTGCGCGAAGCGCTGGCGCGTCTGCTGCAGGATGATCGGCAGGAAACCGGGTCTCAGCTGATGCCGGACTTGCTGCGTGCGCTGGATATTGCACTCGACCCTGAAGCGTTGAATAACGACAGTGTGCCGAACAACAGTCGTTTCCCACGTGAATACATCGTTACCCGTGATCGGTTGCTGCAGCTGTTTGCAGACGATTTGCCAGAAGGGCTGCCGGTCATCTTTGGCCACTTTGTGCGTAACAGTAGGGCGGTGCGTGATCATCTGGGTGACGACACCTGGCGCGCGATCAACAGCCTGCGTCAGCACTTCAACAGCATGTCACGAGCTCGTGGTGTGGTGGTAGGGCAGCGCCATCTGGAAGCCATGGTGCTGGACCTGGCGGCCTTCTTCGGGCTGTGCAACGAAACCATGCCGCATCATTACGGCTGGCGTTTTCTCGATATCGGCCGCTTTATCGAACGTGCTCTGGGTTCGCTGGAACTACTGAAACTGGCTCTGCTGGACGCCGATGAGCCCGGTATCCCGCTCTGGGAAGTGGTGCTGGCAACCACCGACAACCTGACGGTCTATCGCCGGCGCTATCGTTCACAGCTGCATCCGTTAGCCATTCTTGACCTGCTGCTGTTTGATGAGACCAACCCGCGCTCGGTCGGTTACATGCTCAAGCGGCTCGGCCGGCAGATAGCGAAACTGCCGTCACCGGGCAGTTCGCCGTATCGCAATCTGGAGCAACGCTTGATCATTCAGGCCACCAGTTGCCTGCATCTGGTGGATATCGAAACACTCACCGATCTTGAAGGTTCGCCCGCGGCCCGCGAGGCATTGAGCAACCTGCTGGATCAATTGATCGAGCCGATGGCAGAGCTTTCCAATGCGCTGTCTCACAGTCACTTCAGTCATGTCGAGGCCCCGCGTCAGCTGGTCAGCATGCACTACACCGGACAGCCCTGAGGCGAGGACGCAAGGTGAAATACCTGTTACGTCATACCACGCACTACCAGTACAGCGGCGCTGTGACCCTGAGCCACAACGAAGCGCGTATTCTGCCGCGGGTGTTGCCCTGGCAGGATTGCGTCAACACGCAACTGGTCATTACGCCGGTACCGGATCGGATGCGTGAGCGCACCGACTTCTTTGGCAATAGAGTCGTGTATTTCTCTATCGAGTCGCTTCATGAGAGCCTGGATGTCAGCGTTACCAGCGAAATCGTGACACGCCCTCGGGCCAGCGCCGACATCTTTTCCAATATCAGTTGGGAGCAGGCGGTGCAGGAGCTGCGCGCCGATCCGCGTCAAACCAATCGAGATGCGCTTGATGCGCGGCTGTATGCGCTGAATTCTCCCTTTATCTTTCAAAGCCCGGGGTTGGCGGAGTATGCGCGCAGCAGTTTCTCTCCGGGGCGTAATCTGGTGGATGCGGTGCTGGAGTTGAATCAGCGCATCTTTAGCGAATTCACCTACGATCCTGAGTTCACTACGCTGGCAACGCCGCTCTACGAGGTGCTGGCGAGCAAGCGGGGCGTGTGCCAGGACTTCGCCCATCTCGGGATTGGCTGTCTGCGCTCGATGGGGCTGGCTGCGCGCTATGTCAGTGGCTACATGGAGACCTCGCCACCGCCGGGTCAGGAAAAACTGCTGGGTGCCGACGCGACCCACGCCTGGCTGGCGGTATTTGTGCCGGGTTGGGGTTGGCTTGAGCTGGATCCAACCAATGGCTGCGTGCCGGATGAGCGCTACATCGTGCTTGGCTGGGGGCGCGACTTTGCGGATGTCACCCCGCTCAAGGGTGTCATGACCGGAGGAGGGGATCACACCCTTAGCGTCGCTGTAGACGTGCTGCCGCAGCCGGATGAGCCGATGGCACGCGCCCTGGTTTGAGTGCAGCGGCTCAGTGCGTGGCGCTGCTGGTACTTGCTGCGCGCAGATAACAAAAAACCGGCTTGAGGGCCGGTTTTTTGTTATCTGCGGCTTGAAGCTTGCCGCTGTAGCGCTTGCGCGTTACATGTTCGGGTAGTTCGGGCCACCCGTGCCTTCCGGCGCGATCCAGTTGATGTTCTGGGACGGATCCTTAATGTCGCAGGTCTTGCAGTGTACGCAGTTCTGCGCATTGATCTGGAAGCGCTTGCTGCCGTCGTCGTTGCTGACGACTTCGTATACACCGGCCGGGCAGTAACGCTGTGCCGGCTCGTCGTACAGGGGCAGGTTCTTCTCCAGCGGGATGCTCGGATCTTTCAGCGTCAGGTGGATCGGCTGATCTTCTTCATGGTTGGTGTTGGACATGAAGACCGAAGACAGCTTGTCGAAGCTCAGCACGCCATCCGGCTTGGGATAGTCGATCTTGGCAGCTTCGGAGGCTTTCTTCAGGCACGCGTAATCCGGCTTGGTATCGTGCAGGGTGACCGGAATCTTGCCACCGAACCAGTTCTGGTCGATGTAGTTGAATGCGCCACCCAGCAGCGGACCGAACTTGTGGATCGCCGGGCCGAAGTTACGCGCTGCGAACAGCTCTTCGTACAGCCAGCTGGACTTGAAGCTTTCAACGTAGTTGTTCAGCTCGTCACCACCTTCGCGGCCAGCCTGCAGGGCTTCGACGATAGCGTCAGCGGCCAGCATGCCGGATTTCATGGCAGTGTGGCTGCCCTTGATCTTGGCGAAGTTCAGAGTGCCCAGATCGCAACCGATCAGTGCGCCGCCCGGGAAGACCATCTTCGGCAGCGAGTTCAGGCCGCCCTTACAGATGGCGCGTGCGCCGTAAGCCACGCGCTTGCCGCCTTCCAGGTACTGCTTGACGACCGGGTGGTGCTTGTAGCGCTGGAATTCATCAAACGGCGACAGGTGCGGGTTGGAGTAGGACAGATCGATGATCAGGCCGACTACAACCTGGTTGTTTTCCAGGTGATAGAGGAACGAGCCACCGGTGTTCTCGGTGCCAACGATGTCCAGCGGCCAACCTGCAGTGTGCACAACCAGACCCTGCTGGTGCTTGGCCGGATCGATGTCCCAGATTTCCTTGATGCCGATGCCGTAGTGCTGGGCGTCTGCTTCGGAGTCCAGGTTGAAACGATTGATCAGCTGCTTGCCGATGTGGCCGCGGCAGCCTTCTGCGAACAGGGTGTACTTGGCGCGCAGTTCCATGCCCGGGGTATAGAAGCCGTCTTTCGGATTGCCTTCACGGTCAACACCCAGATCGCCGGTCAGAATGCCGCGAACGACGCCGTTCTCGTCGATCAGCGCTTCCTGGGCGGCGAAGCCCGGGTAAACCTCTACGCCCAGACCTTCGGCCTGCTCGGCCAGCCAGCGGCACAGGTTGCCGAGGGAGATGATGTAGTTGCCATGGTTGTGCATGGTCTTGGGAACGAACAGGTCAGGCAGCTTGGTGGCCTTCTCTTCGCTGGTGAGCATATAGATGTCATCGCGAACCACCGGCGTGTTCAGCGGAGCACCCAGCTCTTTCCAGTCAGGGAACAGTTCGTCCAGAGCGCGCGGCTCGAATACAGCACCAGAGAGAATGTGAGCGCCGACTTCGGAGCCTTTCTCTACGACACAGACGCTGATTTCCTGACCGGCTTCAGCAGCCTGCTTCTTGATTCGACATGCAGCTGCCAGGCCAGAGGGGCCAGCACCTACGATGACAACGTCAAACTCCATGAATTCGCGTTCCACAATCTCTCTCCTAAACTCTAGGCCCGTCACAGGTATCGATTCTTTGATGATCTTGCGTGATCGATTAAGCGGCGGAGTATAACAGCCCGAGTTTTCCGCTCCAACGCAAAGATGGCGTTTTGGTCGTTTATTAGACCTTTAGTCGAATTGCTCCTATTGACCGCCTGTGCCTGGAAAGTCATGATAGAGAGCTTTTGAACGGCGGGCTCTATCTGGTCTGAACGTGAACGATCTTCATCTTATGGTCACGATTCTGGCCGGCCCAGTTTTGGCTACACATTGAATGAGGCAATCATGAAGGTACTTGTAGCGGTTAAGCGGGTCGTTGACTACAACGTCAAGGTTCGCGTCAAGGCGGACAACTCCGGTGTTGACCTGGCCAACG
>JAYNRF010000049.1:0-17334 GCA_038114645.1 Pseudomonadaceae bacterium
AGGCTGCCACAGTAGTAACCCCATCCCCGGTTACACAGAATTCTGCACACCCTCAAAGGCATGATGATCGTTTATGGAATCAGCACCTGATCAAGCTCTTTCCCGGCATGCCAGCGGGGACATCAGTCAGCGATGGACGTCTTCAAATTGCTGACGATCTCGACAAGATTCGAAAGTTGCGCAATCGCATAGCCCATCATGAGCCCATCTACCACCGGAATCTTGTAGATGACATCAACAGGTTAAAGCGGCTCCTTTCATGGCGTTGCGCAGACACTGGGGCTTGGCTTGATGGTATCGAGCAAGTCACAGCACTCTTACAGAGGAAGCCGTAGCGAGTTCAAGCGCCTCTGTGATGCTGTGGAGGCTCGATTCAATTGTCCGCAGCCTCCCGAGCGTATGATCACTCGCCTCTTCAGCGATGCCACGCTCAACCAGTTCTGCTACTGCCTGGACGCATTGGTTTGCAGCGCTCGAAGCGCTTACCCTCACGCTATGCAGATTCTGCAGCTCGTCCTTCAGCTCAGTGCAGTCCTGACGAAGTAGCAATGCTTCTTCTCTGGTCTTGTCATGCGCCATCAAAGCATCTGCGAGCTTTTCCTCCATCTGGCTGATCCGGCTCGCCAGCTCGGCGTTCATTACCTTCGAATCGCTAAGCTCGTTTCGTGCAGATTCAAGTGCCTTAGATAGCTTGTCTGCATCATTACGGACACTCAGGTGGTGATGCTGCAGTGAGCGTAGGGCCTCTTGCGCTTTGCTGGCCTCTTCAGCTCGCCGGGTCACATCCTTCCTAGAGTCGTCCAGGCGGATATGCAGCTCGTCCAGCTGCAGTCGATGAGCGGCAAGCTCCTGTTCGCGCTGAGTCATCATGCGCTCTTCATAGTGGTCCCGCTGGGTTCGCGCTCTTTCGGCATCAGCCTCTGCTCTTACAGCCCGGGCTACGGCCTCCTGGTGCTTGGTCCGGAGCTCTGATACCTCGGCGATCAGCTGTTGCTTTTCCAGCGCGAGCTCAGTGTTCTGTCCCTCCAGCGATCGGATGCTCGCCTTCAGCTCCAACACATACGTTTGCTCTTGCTGCAGCTCTCTGTGGAGTCTGCTAACCTTGGATTCAGCATCTTGGATCTGAGCTTTCGCGCTTGCCTCAAGTGCATCGAGCTCATGCTCACGCTTGGCCAAGGTTGTTGTGGCCACTTGTTCGGCATTGTCGATCAGGCTCGAGCAGAGTGCGTACAACTCCGGAGCGAACCGCTTCACATGCTCTTCAGGCCCTGTGCCGCCCAGTTCCACCTGCTTCTTCAGGTTTGAGATGGTCGTATAGGAACCGCGACCGATTTTTGATCGCAGCTTTCTCACACTGGGTTCAATCCCGTCAGCCAGCAGCTCAGCATGGGCTCTGGCCACCTCTTCAAGGCTGACTGCCTCCCTATTTTCAGTGTTTTCCATCGCCAATTCCTCGCTGCGCTTGCGGCCGCGCTGTTTTTGCGCGCCCGGCGGGCTGATTCGGTGTGTGCGGCTGCGTGCCTAAAATTTCAGACTGTTACATAACGGTGTAACGTAACATAACACAAATAATTGAAATGAATAGTACCCAAATAATCAATGTTCCGGTACTACCTATTAACGCGCCTTATACCCGCTCAGGGTGCTTGAGATAGAGATATCCCCGTAACAGGGCACCAGTAATGTGTAACAACCTGAAAGCCAGGTATTGCCTCAATATCGAAAGAGATCCCATACATCGCCGTTACACAGCCTTGCACCACGTAACGAGATCAAAAGGGGAACCGCAGGTGTGTCGATCGGATAGCGGGGGGCGACTTAATGGGGTGCGCTCACAGGAGGAGGTTGTTGCAACGTGGCACGAAGCAGGTATTATCAATTTGCGCTTTCATCGACGCGTGCTGCCCACCTTGGCTCACCTGGTTCGCCGGGACGATGCACTTCAAATATTGCGTTGATTCCAATTGGCGGAATTCAGCAGTGGGCACTGGATATCTCCGCTTCAGCTATTGGAGCTCGCATGCAACAGCCACACCTCACCGCTACCGCCGTCGAAAAACTCAAGCGCTCTGCAAAGAAGGTCCGCAACGAAACAGGATGCAGCCTTGCTTTCGCACTAGATCAAGTCGCCTCTGAAGCGGGTTACCCAAACTGGAAACGTGTAACTGAGCTGCTTCGGCCGCAAGGCCAGTATAGGGACGAGCTACTGCCTCCAATGCATTATTCTGTAGGCGTACATGTTTGGGGGAAGGATGGGAGACCCAAAAGATTCGAGACAGTCAACGCCCTGTGTGAGGCACTCGGTGGCGTTAGGCCCTACCTCATCCGGAAACCGTGCGAATACGCAAAACCAGATGAGCCCTGCATGTGTCAGGTTGATCATTTCGCAACTTCGGTGCAGGCCAACATTGGATTCGATGTTGGGGATAAACACGACTTCTGGCGATACCTATACATGCTGGACAGGCCGGCGACGTCTTTCCCTGGCTGGGTGAAGCGAGTTAAAGCAGGGCTTGGTACTGGAGACCACTACCCGAACGAGCACCTGACGATTCCTGGTAGCAATGACGATCGGAGCAATACCCTGAACCCGAATAACGATGCTTACAAAGCGGCAGCAGACAATCACTCAGATCAGCTCAACCCCAATAACCCTCGATACAAACGATAGGAGATCAGCCCAAATGGACTTGCAGGCGAATCAGACCCCACGAAAACTCACATTTAACCAGCGCCGCAAACTTAGTCAGGTGATGGGGCAGTATGAGTCTATGCTGGTCGGCCTGTACGCCAGCGTAAAGGATGTGGGAGAGATGCGAACGCCTGGAGAGAAGCTGACTCAGAATCTGGATTTTAAGAAGAAGCTTCTCTCATATCACGAGCGGTTTAGGCTCCGACTCATTGAACTAGATCTGATGCTTCCGGCTTTCGAGCAGGCGGAAAAAAACGCCATCAGCAGTGCTGAAATGATTGTGGCAGGGCAGCCAAGAGCTGATGTTCGTCATTGGATAGAGAGGTATCGGGGCTCTATCTTTTTCGGTCTAGAGCTTGATACTCAAAACGTGATTTTCGATTGCTACCAATGGGGTGAAAAAGTACAAGGCGCATTGAATCGCTGAGGCAAGTCAGGGATGCTGTTGTAGGTGAGGGCTTGGGCCGTAGACAGAATTGCCGGCGGCGAACCGCCGGCAGCGTGATTACTGTACCCAGCTCTTTACGGCTTCTTCACCGTATTGAGCTTTCCACGCCTTGAGAGTCTTGTTGTTTCCACCCTTGGTGATGACTGACTCACCAGTGTGAGGATTCACATAGGTCTTGGCTGTACGCTCGCGACGAGTCTTGCCTTCGCTGGAGGTGCCAGCATTCGGGTTGAGCAAGCTAATGACCTGCTCGGGGGAGTAACCATATTCGGCAACTAGCGCTTTAAGTTTGTCAGTGAACTCGAGCTCACTGGTCAGTTCTTCGCTTTTGGCCAGCTTCTCTTTTTTCGCCTCCAGCTCGGCAATTTGTTTTTCAAGTTCACGGAATGCAGCTAGTTTTGACATAGTAAGTCTCGTTTAAAAGGAATATCAAAGAACACAAAAAGATGTTCATCCCGAACTAACTAAGCGTACTCCCAACCATCAATGATTTCCACTAAGTAGGATTGATTAACTGCATTGGAAGGCGGCTGGACACAAAGCTGCCATGGGAAGGCTCGTTCATAAGAGTGCTCAGCTACCGGGCTGCGCGAAAGCATTCACCGCCTTCCTTGCGTGTGTTTAAGGTACAGCTGACAAGGCAAAACTTACCGGAGCACTTCAACATTTGTTGGGCGTCGGCCTCGGCGTCGGCGTGGTGGCATCAGGAGTCAATCCTTCGACCCAGGACTGGACGTCTTGATGGTCAAGAACTCGGGCGGAGTCAACATCAGCCAAGGCCTCGCGGGTAAGGTGGCTGCGCTCGCCATTCTCATTATCGGCATGAGAGGTGACTGGTTGGGTTTTGTTTGTAGAACCCATGGTTAGACTCCTTCTTCACAGGTAGCTACCCTAGGTTGCACCCTTGTGGGTATAGTTAAACAGTGTTAGATGCGTGGTGCCAGCCCACGTCAGTTTTAACGTTTTGCACTGAAATTGAATCGAACATGAGTACCCCTGTAAATCCGCTGTCCCTGAAATCCCTTTCGATTGCCGGCCTTCTGGTAGCCTCTCTGATCAGCTTCGTTACTCTGTCTGCACGTGAGTCGCCCGAGATAAATGAGGCTGACTATTTGAACCTGTCCGAGTGTGCGAATTCTTATTTCTTCCGCCATTCAAATGAGAGATCACCGTCACTGGATGCTGAGCTGGTGACTGGCTATAAGCCGGAACGTCACGGGCATATCTGTGACGATATCATGCAGCTTGCTTTGCTATCCAAGCTGCATGAAGAGTCGATATCGGATTCTGGGAAGGCAGCAGCTATCGCGGGACTGAAAGAGCTAATTTCTGACCGTCGAGATGAGTTTAGTGGCCAGAGGCTTGTGCGCTTCAAGGTCCCGAACAACCTTGGGATTGAACCCTATGATTTTGAGCGCAAGCTCTTCACGCTGGGTAATATTCGCCCTCAACGGGACCTTGGCAATCTCTGGGGGACCTACGAAACAGACTTCCCCTCCTGGACTCAGCTTCTGATTCTTGGTTTCGACTTCGAAGGCGAGCCCACCATTGAGGTCGATGACCCAGTGGCGGTTTCCTGGATTGATGCTTCTAGGCAGACCAATACACTTGGGACCGAGGTTTTTGCGCAGACCATTGACCTGCCAGACGCCGAGCTTCCTCATGATGTCTTCCCACTCTTGATCCATCATCTGGTCTTCTTTAATACCGAGACTGGCCAGCGGTTTCTCACCTACGTTTTCTGAGGGGTAGCAACTGCAACGGGTTGGGATGAAGCGATGGTACTTCCAGCGTAGATTTTCCGTATTGCTAATCACGGAGCTACGCTGTGGAATCCAGAACCGGTTACCTATCCCTCGTCCTCGCCTTGGGCGCTTTCGCTATCTCAGTTACAACCGCCGCCCTTGTTGGCCTGCTGGTACTCGCCCAGCAGGCGGATCTTTCCACCGGAGTGAAGGACCTTCAGTCCAAGCTTGATTTGATCCAAACCGATCTGAAGGACAGCAAGCAACGCATCAGTGAGCTCGATCGAGGCCTTACTGCCCTTGTTCAGGTGGCTGATATCGACGAAGAAGCATTCGTTGCTGCATTCAACCAAGACAATGAAGCAGGCTCAGTTTCATCTGCTGACGTAACCCCCAACGCCGTGCCAGAGGCGCCACTTGAAATCGCCCAGGTCGAGCTTTCAGGTGCAGCGGGATCGACGGGTGAATTACCCGCGCCCGTGGACGACAACCCCTTTGGTGATGTGGCAGGCCTTGAGCTGGGTGATTCCGAATCCCCAATCCAGCTCGTGGCGGTACCCAGCGATCCAGTTTCACCTGAGCAGGTAGACACGATCATGGCTCGCCGGATCTCTGAAAACTGGCGCCGGCCTGCTGGAGACGTGACCGGGCTGAAAGCTGTGCTGAAGATCGAGCTAGATCGTGAGGGCGTTCTCAAGGTCGTAGAAGTGACCCGCTCATCGGGGAATACAGAATTCGACTCTTCGGCCAAGCAAGCGATTGAACAGATCCAGTCGATCGCCGAGGTCGCAATGCTATCTGATGAGGATTATCAGAAGTTCTATGCATCGCGGTCTCTGATGTTTGCGCCTGCAGGGGGCTGATTCTTTGGCTGAGTGGTGCCACACGCCTTGAACTGGGATACTTGCTCCCAGCTCAAGCACCACCATGGGAGAGATATGTTCGACGCTGATTTACCGGAAATCAGTGCTGAGGAGTTACGCGAAGCTGCAAAGGCTCCCAGCACTCATGCAACATACCTGACTGCTATTCGCCATTACCGTGATACCTGGGGTGGGCTACTGCCGGCATCGCCGGATTCAATTTCTCGTTACATTGCGAAGTACGCTGGGAAGGTATCCGTATCGACCTCAAGGGTTCGCCTGTCCGCCCTTTCTAAATGGCATAGCTCACAAGGCTTCCATGACCCAACTAAGGCGCCTGAAGTCAAAGAGGTGATGAAGGGCTTGGCAAAGATCTACAACGCCCCTCAGAAGTCTGCCCCACCCTTTACCTTTGATCACCTGCGTGCTGTTTGCGACCGACTGGAAGAAGACAAAATCAAGGCCATCCGTATGGAAGACAGGCCTAAGCTCCTGCAGGTTCACCGGGATCTAGCCCTCTTCCTGACCGCGTTTTGGCAAGGGCTGCGTTCGGACGAAGTATCACGAATCCGGATTGAGGAAACCGTGGTCCTGCCAGATGAAGAGCTTCGGTTCTTCCTCCCGCATTTCAAGAACGATGTGCACTCCAACGGGCGTGAGTTTGTTCTCCCGGCCATGCAGCTTTACTGCCCGGTCAATGCTGTTCAGGGCTGGCTTGACGTGTCGGGCTTGCTTGAAGGGCCATTGTTTAGAAAGGTCGATCGCTGGGGGGGGATTTCAGAATCAGGGATCAACAAGCGGAGCATTGAGGGGATACTGAATCGTGCGGTTGAGGGGCTTTTTGAAAACAAGGTGAAGTTCACCACTCACTCTTTCCGTAAAGGCTTTGCCGATTGGGCATCGAAGAATGATTGGGACATCAAGGGATTGATGGACCATGTTGGCTGGGGATCAGAGCAGTCAGCCCTGCGCTACCTGCCGGGCAAGAAGAACTATGGATCTTTACTTCTGGACCGCCCTTCTGTGCTGAAGCGTGTCGTTACAGAGGTTGAGGACAACGGGCGCTCGGTTGCTACTACCCCCCCAAATCGACGACAATTGTTTGGCACTTAATCGTGTAGTCAGCTGGTGAGCAGTAGTCAGGGAAGATGTGGAAAACTCACCGGCCCAAAATAGGCGCTTACGCGCCTTTTTTGGGATCGCTGAACTCTTCTGTATTTGGCCCGGCACCAGTCAGGCATCCTCGCTCTACCCTGCGCTAGCCGTTTACTCAAAACTCCTCGCACTCATAGACAAATACATTGCCCCGGAAACCTCTCCAGCAAGTAGTCCGCTTACCGTTCTTCAGGCGATAGCTGTATTGCGCCAACCCCGCTGCACCATTCGGATTGATTTTGAACTCATGGGACATGGCCGCTAGCCGTGCGTGATTCTCATCGGCATATTCCATCATGGCTGCGTTTTCGTCGGACCTGCTATCCCGAAGCATCGCCTGGTAATCACGCTCGATCGCTGCGCGCCCTATAACCCGCTCCCGCGACCTGAGGTCGCTTTGCGTCAGGGCGGCCGGCTCCTGCTGGTAGATGCTTACCAAAGCACGATTGTTCCATCCCCTGCCGTTGATGAGGCCTTTAATCAGTGATTTTTCATCGCTCAATGTTTCGCCATCGACTATGTGGGCGTCGAAGATACTATGATCGCTGGCTTTCTCACCCAGCGGATCATTCAGGGAAAGCTCGCACTTGTTGCCATTGCAGGTCTTTACAAAGGCGTACGCTTGGAACGACTTCCCTTGGCATAAATCCTCGAAGCGACTGTCTCTCATCCCTCCGATCAAGCTGCTCTTTGATGACAAGCACTGCTCCAGGTCAGAACTTGAAACTGGCTGCGCTGAGTCATAGGGGGACTTCGATTCAGTCTCAACGTTCAAACTCACTGCAAGCACCCACCCCCCCAGCACAAGACCCAAGCAAAACAGGATTACATATACCGGGTTCAATCCCTTCACATCTTCGCCTGACATTTACTGCTCCTGAAAAAAATCCCTATCACGTTCGAGCCCTTTCGAGCGCGCAGACTATACCAATACTTTTGAAGGCCCAGAACAGCGTCTGAAACGAAGCCTGCAGGGGGCTCTCGAGATCCCAGCTTGGGCTTCAATACCGGTCTGGAAGCCTCAGCTGCATGCTTTAGAAACCAGCGCTCGCTAACCTGGTTCGGTAATGGGTTGCAACACTGGCCTGTGGCACTATTATTGAGTCACAGCCGCGTCATGCTGAACCTACTGCCGGGTTAAACGACGTTCTCTCCGTGCTATCGAATCCAGTGACCGTGCCCTTCCTCCGGTCGGTGCGTAATCGGCAGACATCGACCTAGAATCAGGAATCTGGCATGTCTGAACCTACCTACTTTGTTACCGAAGCTGTAATTCGTAACCTCAAAAAGCAAGCTGAACGCCGTTTCAAAGGGGTTCGCTCCGCGCACATGAGCGAGGCCGTCGCTGCCGCATTGGGTTTCCGAACTCATGCTGCTCTGAGATCCTCTCTTGCAGGCCGAAAGACCACCGAAGCGACTAAGCCGAGCAACCGACGTGCAATTGAGCGGTTGCGCCAACTGGGCTACAACCCATCCGAGGATCTGAGGTTGCTGCCGGAGCTGGATCGGTCGTATTCGCCATTCTCGACCTTCCCGCTCAACAGCAATCGGGGTGTTCGCTGGCGGGGCTGGCGGAACTTAATGATTGCCGCCATCAATGCCGGCATGGAGCAAGGCTTGTTTGGCCTTTCGCCCGGTGAGGATTGGTGGGCTGGCGCTGACCCGCAGAACAACGACGGCGTTGAGGGGCAGTACCGCTTCACATTTGATGGAGATCTCCCGGCCGTCGTATCTGTGTCGGCTGTTGCCGGCGACGAGCTATCTATTCACGTTCTGCTGGCGCCGAGGAATGATCAGGTTGAGGCACATCTGAGTGCTGGCCTTGAGGATGGCGCTGCATTTGCGCAGGGTTGGCTTGAACGCCGGCTTGGCGCATGGCTGATGGATGGCGGTGAGGCCTACTCATGTAAGCGTGCGCTTCAAGCGCGTCTGGCGGCCGTGGATGTCAAACCCTTGGGATATGCCGACCAAGGAAGCTTTATCGGCTGAACGTCCCTCTGAGGTCGGCAGAAGGAGGGGCGCGGCGTAGTGGCGCCGCCACCTTCCCCCGTATCTACCTGGAGCAGTCCAATGACTGATCCTTCAATGCTGACCACTCTGCCTGGTATCCAGAGTGGTGATCACCATCGACAATGACTGTTTGGCTGCACACCGGTTTGATTTGGCTCATGTAGCTGTCCAGTACCGACGCAGGGATGATTCTGTCGTTTCTGCCTACATAGTGGCGCTGTGGAACAGCCCTCAGCTGCTGTGCGTACAGAGTGGGATTCAACGAATCCTGCAGGGGGAGCAGATTTCTGGACCGTGTCCACGCTGCGTGATCAACGTTCCCGGCAAGTGTCTGGACCATGCCTACGTCACGGCGCTGTGCTGCAACGAGTAAAGCGACGGTTGCGCCTCCGGAGTGACCTACCAGCTCAAAGTCCGAAACCCCGTACTTGGATTTCAGCGTGTCCAGCACTGCCAAATACACATCAATCACCGTCTGACTGTACCGGCCAGACGTCCACACTTGCTTGCTGCACCCCGGGCTGCTTATGAATTGGCATGGCCTGGCTAGATAGATTGCCGGTACGTCATCATTGACGGCCATATCCAGCACAAGGCTCTGCCCTGGGGTTGGGTCATCACTCACGACCCTGCTTGTTTTCCATGCGCGGCCGTCGCCCTCAATATAGACGCGAAGACGCTCGTAGTGGCCTGACCGAGGTACAAGAGCCTGCAGGCGGTACGATCGACCATCCAGAACCTCAGCGTGTAAGGCGCTGCCTTGTGCCGTCGCCTGAATGTTCAAGGGGACGTGGCTACAGGCTGCAGTCGCGGATAGGCTGGCAATGATGAGGCTGCGGAGAAGGTTGGTCATAGGCTTTAAGCGTTGGCCATTTGAATTTTTGGTTTGCGCTCGGTCTTGGTCAGGCTGGTCAGTTCGATCCCCGTCTTGGGTTTAAGCGGGAACAGTATCCCGCCCCTGCAGTGGTGAGCCAAACCATCGCGCTCAACGTAGTACACCTCATCGCTGCCAAACCCGGGGATATCCCAAACCCCACGGAAGGATTTGATGGTGACGTAGCATCCGTTGATCTCGGGGGCGTTCTTGCTCCCAAGGATTATGGCTGGGTCACCGGTGTTAAAACGGCTCATACACGCCTCGGCTGTGGTTGTTGGTACCGACGAAGCCCGCATAAGCGAGCTTTGGGTTATCCAGAAAGGAAAGACCCGCCTCGCGGCGGGTCTTGGTACTGCAGTGGATTAGAACTCCCAGCGAGCGGTCAGGCTGGTGGTGCCTGCGTGGAAGTCAGCCTTACGGGTGTAGTCGTATGCTGCACTCAGGCTGAGGTTGTCCTTGTTCCACTCAACACCTACACCGGCTTCATAAGTCCATTTGCTGGACTCGATACCCGACGTTGCAAAGGTGTTGCCACCCAGAACGAAGGAGGAAGTGGTGTCGGTGTCGTCTTGGATCAGGTCGCGATAGGCCATGATGCGAGCGGACGGCTTGAACGCGCCATAGTCGGCATCGAGCTGCAGACCGGCACCGATATCCAAGACTTCCAGACGCTGATCACCAGTGGTCAGGGCTGCGGCGCTGCCACGTTCGGTGTAGCCGTCGATATCTACGCGGGTGTAGCGGGTACCGATAACCGGAGCGACCATCAGGTTGCCATCGAGCTGCAGGTCATAACGTGCGGACAGGTTCGCAGACAGGGTGTCAGAGTCGTAGCCAGCCTTCAGAGTGTCGCCGGCGACACGGCGCTTCGCGTCGTTGTCACCCATGCCGTAGGTCAGACTGCCGTCAATAGTGACCGGGCCTTCAACCCAGGAGCCGTAAACGCTCAGGGAGGTGCTGGATACGTCGGTCTTATTGCCGTTGTCGGAAGCTACGTCGGTGTCGATATGAGCGATCGCAAGACCGATAGTGGTCTGGTCGTCGATCTTACCGTCGGCGCCGATGATCAGGCCTTTGGAGTCAGCGTCATAACCTGCGATACCACCACGGGAGCCTTGGTCGGTGCGACCGTCCAGAGCCTTGATCCAAACACCGGTTTCGATGAAGGTGTCACCGGCGTTGGCGCCGAGGGCGTTGGTACGACTGGTCAGGGCCGAGCGAGTCAGGCCAGCACTGTTCAGAGATGCGGTTTGAGCGCCGCCGTTGGTTTCCGGTTGGAGCTGAGCGCCCAGCATACGCAACTCTGCGTCGCTGGCATTCATGAACCGCTGATAGAGCGCGCTGTCAGTCGGAATGTTCGCCAGTACGCCATCCAGGAACGCAGCAGTTGCGGCAACACCATTCTGGTCGAGACCGATATCTTCCAGGCCACCAGTTGCTTCTTCGCCGGTGGCCAGCGCGATGTCTGCGGTCATCGACGTGCCGGTGGTCTGTACGTTGGTCAGGGTGAGCAGCGGAGTTGCTGCACGGACGTTGGCACCGTGGTCAAACAGCTCAGAGGCGCTCAGCAGCACGAACGTGGTTTTTTCACGGGTGAACTCACCTTGGCCAGTGGTGACAGTCAGCGAACTACCGTCAGCCAGACTGATCACGCCATCGGTGGCAACAATCGCTTGGCCTGCGTTGGTGTCGTCGCCGACATAGGTGGCCAAAGTAGCGCCATCGGCAACAGTAATGTCGCCGGTGAACTCAGTGTGCAGCTCGGCCAAATAAAGAGTGCCGGAAACCACATCGACGTTGTTGGCTTCAAACAGCTCGGCAGAGACCAGTACGTTGCCGTTGATGAACGCGCGACGGATACCTTCGATGTCGCCGAAAATTTGGCCGCCATTCAGATACAGATTCGACTGGAAGTTACCGTCGATCGCTGAGCCACCAGAAATGATGGTGCCACCGGCGTTCTGGGTAATGCGGTACAGGTTTTCGGAGTTGCTGGTCTCGCCGGGGTCGGAGTTGAACAGGTCGTTGGTGATGCGAATGCCTGTTTCTTCGCCGAAAATATAGCCGTCGTTGACGATGCCATTGGTAACGAGGAAGTCAGCGATCTGATCACTGCCCTCTGCAGGTGTACCGACTTCGATATTTTGGTTGCTCAGGGACTCGCGAATCTCGATACCAATGGCGCCTTCGCCGTTAGCGGAAATGGTGCCGGAGTTATAGACGCGGTTGTAGTCAGTTTCATCAAGACGCAGAGCAACACTTCCATCGCCGGTCACGCGGATGAGGCCAGTGTTCTCAACGTCGGTACCGACTTGCTGCTCGTCCAGCCCAAGGTTTACATCGCGAAGCTCAAGGCCGCGCGCTTGAGCGCCGCTCACAACAATGTCGCCGGAGTTGATTACGTCACGGCCGATATCGACGAAGCCCTGCGCGCCGAAGATTCCTGAAGTGGCATCTACCAAAATGCCATGCGCATCATCGGCTTGAACGTCGATAGTGCCACTATTGATGACGTCTCCGGTGATCTCGGTATTGGTGATCAGGAGGCCGGCAGTCGGGTAGTCCAGTTCTTCCAGGTCAGGGTCGCCGGCGCCACGGTCGTCACGAACACGGATAGTGCCAGCGTTCACGATATTGCCAAGAGCATCATCAACTACGCCTTCTGCGCCGACTTCAACGCCGACGACTTCCATTCCGGCAACGTACGTTCCGGTGATGTCGATCAGGCCGTTATTGACGATGCTGCCGCCGATCTCAGATGTTTCATTGTCGCCGTAAATGATGAAGCCCGGGTCAGAGCTGTCTGTCAGTGTGAACGATGCGTCGTTGGTGATGTTGTTGGTCACGGTGCCAACAGAAACAGCTGCACCAGAGCCAACCAGCTCGGCGCTTCCCTCAATCCGGATCTCATCATGAGAGTCCGCAGCCACGTAGACCATGTCGTCGTTGTTGGCGGTCACGGTCAATGCACTGGCATTGCTGGCGGCAGCTGCGATGGCGATGGCCAGTACGGTTTTATGAGCGAGTTTTGCCACTGAGTATTCCTTTTCTTGGTTTGGACTTGCGTCCGCGACCCGGTCTGGCGCGGATTTCTTCATTCCAAAATGATCTTAACGACCGCTTTTCTGGAATCCACTCAAGTAGGGAACCTTTCTCAAACCCAAGGTTGGGGGCTGAGATTGCCTGCTGACTTAATGGTCAGATTTGTGACCCCCAGCACGCCTCTGGTGTCATAATTGGTGTACCGCTCATCAAAAAAACCGGCGTCAAAGCGTTGCCTAATGAGTTGAGTGATGCCAAAATGCTTGCATTCTGGAGCCCCATGATGGGTATTCAGGCATAAAAATTTGTCTGCTGTGATGCCTTATTGGCACGGAGCGGATAAGACAGACAGAGCGATGACCCGTTTTTGACCAGGACGTCAAACACCTGGCTGGACCGGGCAACACTAGGGATGTGGGGGGGAGTAGTATGCGGCAGGTACTTGAGTGTACGGCGGATGCAGTTTCATCGAATCTGGACCCGATGAAGGCACGCCAACGGAAAGTTGTAGAGAATATCAGGGAACTCAGTGCGAACTTTACACTTCGCCAGGTAGCAAGTATTCATCGGATCAGCATGCCTTCTCTTCAGGAGCTGGCCGAACAGAATGACATCACCTTTCTTGATACTAGCGGCACCCGCTCGAAGCGCATTAGCAGCGAGCTTATCGCGCGTGAAAGATCTCACGTCGCCGCCCTGGTTCATCGCTCCATAGTGACGCGTAAGCCGGTAACTTCACTCGACTCAGACAAGATCTCACCCGCGCTAGCAGAACTCGCACGACGTCGAGATAACGAAGAAACGAACGCGTTCATTGATCATCTCCGCGAGCTGGGCAAGACCAACACCCGCGCCCAAGCCGCCAAACTGGCCGGCATCTCTCCGTTTTTCATGCGCACTTTGGCGTATGAGCACGAACTGGAGTTTACTGACGACACAGTGGTCCCTGATGGCTTTGCGGACCACGACAATGTGGCCAAGCTCAGTAAGAGCCTTTTTCGTGTGACCCGGTCCTTACCAGCCAACACCTTACAGCTCATGCAGCGCTTTATGCTGAGTGACGCCCCCGACGAGCTCTGAGCCATCCCTGTGCGGGTGGGCATGACCTTGTCCACCCCTCATCTACAATCTGTCCTACTTGATCCCCTGCCCCTTTGCCGCTTACCGTCACTGATGCCTCAAACGGAGATCCTGCATGGCGATTACTCAGAAGTACCTCGAGAGAAAGCGCACGAATGTAAGCACGCCCGAGACCCGGGACTGGTTTCATCACTGCACCAGCAATGGCCTGCCTTATGTAGAGGTACGAAACCTCAAGAGCAACATAGGCGTTCACTGGGACCACATCACACTGAGCCTCAGTGCAGAAGAACGGTTCCTAGCTAGGTATACGGAGTTTCGTGCGGGCGTAGAAGCGATAGTTAAACGCTGGGGGAGCGATGCTTCAGAGTGGCAGGTTTCTCAGTGGACGGTATGGATCTGGAAGCTAGACCTTGATTCGGCCAGAAATGCGGCGTGTGAGTTGTACGACCTTGGGGTTCTAGGGATTTTCCGTCCAAATGCGACATTCAGACTGCTAAGTGATTGATTTATTGTGACTGGCTATGTGAAGCGCCAAAAAAGTAATACCCCTCTGGAGGCCGCGGACGGCGTGGCCTCCAGAGCACTTTGTCGTTTTTGGACGGAAAATCCCTAGAACCCCTTTATTGAAATGGCAGACATAACTAGGCATTCAACTCGGACGCGGCTTCGCCGCGCCGGTTAATTTCGGCGTTGGGCGTCACGATGGTGAAAGTTCACGTCACCAAATTGGCTGCGGCGCAACGGCAATCGCGACTGACCAGCTGATGCGGTAACTCAAACAGGTGGGCGCTTTCAGCACTTTCCGCCCGTCGGCTTCTTTCGGTAGCGCAGCGGCGTCTCCCCGTACCAGCCCCGGAAGGCGCGGCTGAACGCGCTTTGTTCCGAATAGCCAAGCATCAGCGCAATCTCGCTCAGCGACAAGGCCGGGTCGGCCAGGTACTGTTTGGCCAGTTGCTGGCGCAGCTCATCCAGCATGCCCTTGTAGGTTCTGTCACGTTGCCGCAGGGCGCGGTACAGCGAACGAACCGGTGTTTGCTGCTGCCGCGACAGCCACTGCATGCTCAGCGCGCCCTCCTCCAGCCCCCGCATCATGGCGCGCTGGAATTCGATCAGGAACGCATCGGGGTGGGCCAGGCTTTCCAGCATCGCGGCTGCCTGCTGATCCAGCAGCTGACGCAAATGCGCGTCCTGGCTGTTGATCGGCAAGCCCAGATCCGCAAGCCGGATGGTAATGGCCAGGGTGTCACCGCCAAAATGCACCCGGCAGCCCAGTGCTCGCTCGTGGATTGTCCGGTTTGCGGTCGCCGGCCTGGGGAATTCGATCTGCACCGGCCGAACCCGGTGTGGTGATACCAGGGTATCCAGCACGGTCAGCATGCCGGACACCAGCACATCATTCGACGCATCGGTCGAGGGGCCTTTATCGCCGGCCCAGCCCAGATGCAGATGGGGGCCGTCCGCGCGCAGCCAGACAAAGGACAGATTCTGCAGCAGGGCCTGATAATGCTGCATGCGCTGCAAGGCCTCACCCAGCGTCGCGCAGGAGGCCGCCAGATAGCCGAGCACGCCAGCGTCCTGCAACCTGGCGTGACGACCGACGCGCAGGCCGACCAGGGGATCGCCGCTGGTCTCGGCCAGTTGCTCCAGCAGTTCCCACCACTGCTCGATGGGGATGCGCTCGGCCCGGGTCGCCGCATTCAGCTTGTACTGCAACGGCGCGCAGGCAACACCCTCCGCCTCCATGAAGCGGGTCAGGATGTGGGCGATCCTCGCGAAAACCAGAACGCTGTGACTCATTGCCGAAACTCTTGGCACGCCATGTCAAAAAATAGTAGGCGACTGTCAAGACCATAACCAGTCAAAAGCACAAAATACTCGCCATCCCACCTCTGAAGCAAGTGGTAACAGGTACGAGGAAACCCTTATGGAAACAGTATTTCAGCCGGTCGTAGCAGCCATGACGGCCCTGTTCGGTCGCCCGCCCACCATGAACGAGATGATTCTGATCCCGATGATCCCCGTCTTCGGCAGTGCATTCCTGTTCGAATGGCTGTATTTCCGCCGCAAAACTGGCAGCTGGAACACCGGGCAGGGGCAGCCATTCTGGACGCGCGAGGTGCTGGCGAATTTCTCGCTCGGCGTGGGCTACTACGTATCCGGCGGCCTGATGAACCTGCTGTTCGTTGCCGCCCTGTTCACGGTGGTCTGGGACCACCGTTTCTATACCATCCCGATCAACGTCGGCACCATCATCCTGGCCTTCTTCGTCCAGGAGCTGTGCTACTACTGGTATCACCGCACCGCCCATCGCGTGCGCTGGTTCTGGACCCAGCACGTCTCGCACCACACCGGCGAGATCATGAACATGTCGACCGCCGCGCGGCAGAGCATCCTGAACGGCATCGTCGGCACCTGGATGTTCTATGTGCCGGCCGTCCTGGCGGGCTTCACCCCGGAGCTGATGCTCGGCCTGCTCGGCGCCAACCTGGCCTTCCAGTGGTTTGTACACACCGAATCCATACCCAAACTTCACCCGTGGGTTGAATGGTGGTTCAACACGCCTTCCAATCACCGCGTACACCATGGCCGGAATGTGCAATATGTGGACAAAAACTACGGCGGCGTAATCATGCTGTATGACCACCTGTTCGGCACCTACGAACCCGAAGAGGAAAAGGTGGTTTACGGTACGCCGCGGCAGATCAAGAGCCACAATTGGTTCGTACTGAATCTGCATGAATTCGTCGACATGATTCGCGATGTCATGGCGCCGGGCCCATTGGGCGAACGCCTGAAGCACTTATGGAAGCCCCCGGCGTGGCAGCGCGAGGGCCACGAACCTATCCATACCTGGACCGTAGAACGACACGAAGAGGTTTCACCGAAATGCTGACGATTGCCAAAGGTTTCCTGATCCTTAACGCACTGGCTTTCATGGCAATTGGCATCAACACGACGATAAACCCGGAGGCGGCGATGGCCGCCCTCGACCTCGCACCAACAACCGTTACCGCGACCAACGAAATTCGCTCCATCTACGGCGGCATGCACTTCAGCTTCGGCGCCATGATGCTGGCTGGTGCGCTGCTTCCAGCGCTCACCCGCCACGCGCTGTGGTTTTGCGCGGCATTTCTCGGCGGGCTGGTTGCCGGGCGGGTATCGAGCCTGCTCCTGGATGGTCAGCCCAATGATCTGGCCAACTTTCTACTGGTGTTTGAAACTGCGGCACTGCTTTTAGCGCTGATCCTGCAACATACAGTGCGCGGTGTCCCCAAACGCGGCGCGTTCGCGTAAGCCGGTACGCTACGTTCAAACGGCATGGCCAAGGCCCAACCACCGCAAATGCACATGGACAAATACATATTCCTTGTGTTGTGGGTTCAGAAGTAGGCCCGCTGGCATGCCGCGCGGCTCGCTTG
>JAYNRF010000050.1:0-16367 GCA_038114645.1 Pseudomonadaceae bacterium
AAGTGGGTCAATTTTATTGGCCAAAAGTGGGTCAAAATTAATGGCCATTGACAGCAAGGTGTGTCCCTACTGCGACAACAACAAAGAAGCTGATCAAGAGCCTCATTTCCAGCGCGCAACTATAGCGTTGTTTGCCATCATGGCGTTTGCCGTTGTGTTCGCGGTCGTAGGCGGCTTGGTGGGCCTGATCTTTGGTTGGGACGCTGGCCTCGACGCGGGCACCATCGCGGGCACGATCGTGGGGCTTATCGTCATGGGCCTGATGAAACTCGCTTTTGTCCTAGAGAAAAAGGATGGAGGCTGACCCAAACAGCCCGACGAATGAACTGCACAGCCAATTTCGATGGAGATTGATGGCGGGCAATTGCCTGTGTCGTTGGAAGGTCCAGCAGCGCTGCCACCTCGACCTTTAATCAAGGAACGCTGGGTGCTCCAGGTCGACGATAATGGAGCTTTCGGTGGAGTCGAGGCCGGCATATTTCTTCGCCCAGGCTCGACGCTGGGCAGGCGTCCTATCTTTACAGGCTCTCTCGTGTCGGGCTCGCCATGCCTTACAGAATCCGCGCATGTCTCGATTGAAGATCGTGAACAGACTGAACTCCGCGCCACACACACGGCAGTAGGCATTTGCTGAGTTGCTTACACCCATTCCATGGCCTCACTTATCGGTAACGCTTTTGGGGGCCAGTGGCGGCCAGGAAGGCAATAGGCCAATGGATGATTCTCAGGTGCTTGAGCACGACTTTCTCTCCTTCTCGCCCACCCTATTCGGTGGGCTCCACCTCATCCGAGGTCTCGTCATCATGTTGGCACGAATCGCACAAACCGATTTGTGATGGTTCCAGCTCGATTTGGCAGCGAGTGCACAGCTCAATTTCCATGGGTAGCTCCTACTGTTGTTTGGGGTCTTGCCAGTAGTCTACCGGGGCGCTCGATTTCCCGAAGAAAGGTTGGAGCGCCGGCACTGCTGGTGGTGCGCCTAGCCTCAGGACCGCGCCGCCAGCATAGGAAGAACTGATTTGGAGAATTTATCTTTGAAGTCCTGCTTGGGATCTGGCGTGTGAGGTCGCTTCCCGGTAATCCGCTGGATCTCATCGGCAAGTGCCGCGCAGTCGTCCATGGCCATCTCATACGCGGCGTCTGCGTCGGCAGTGGCTGTCGTAATAGGGCTGAAGCCAAAGCCACGGGCGCTGGGATTCCCCGACCAATAACGGGCACGCTGCCTGGCGTTGCGAAGCTGCCGGCGGAGCTGGTCCAGGGCGTCATTGTGCGGCATGGCTAAGCCCAGTATTGGAAGGTAGGTAGGCGGCGACCAGCGGCATACACAGGCGAATAGAGCCTCGGCGATGTATCGAGGTTGGAGCTTCGGTGACTCGGTTGAGCAGCCAGCCCCAGGCTGTGATCAGGCGTTTATCGGGCGATGACTTGGCCTCCAGTTCCCCCTTGAACGCGGCAGCGCGCTCCAGCGATTTGTTATAGAGCTCTGTCCTCTCGCAAGCCCGGGCAATCTCCTGAATGAGTGAGGCCTGGTTAATCAAGATCGCCTCCATCGCAGCAGGTGAATCATCGCTCTCATCCAGGCTGGCGTCGATTCGATCGAACAGGTCATTTACCAGGCCATCAATGTCGATCTCTTTGGGGGTTTTCTGCATTTGTGTTACTCCGCCTTGTAATCGACTTTCGATTCTGTCGCAGTGGGTTCAATTCTTCGAATATGGAGTTCGCATCCGACCATTGCCTCCTGAGACAAAGCTATACGCTGTGACAGCATAGGGGCGACCAAGGCGTCTTCATGTCGATGATTCTTCAGCCAGGACCTAGCATCAGCTTGCTTCTCGAACTCGATGGTCTTATTTAGACCCATGGTCAAAAGATGTTCGACAGTAGCTTCTGACGGGGCTATGAGGCCCGACAATCGGGCGTTCTCCGTAAAGCTGTTGCGTAGCCCTTGGGGGTCGTAGTCGGGAAAGCAAAAAACTTCTCTGACGCCCTCCAGGGCTTTGCTGACAGCTGCCGGAGAATGCTGTGGTGAACCACGAAACAGCATGACGGCGGTTGCGGTATCCCCGGGCCAATGATAATTCGCTAAGGCGTACATCGGAGAGAGGTTTTCAACTACTACAATCCGCTCCAATCCATGCAACTGTGCGTAATGGCAGCTGACTAGCATCCCCGGCGCAAGGTTTATGACTCCGCTCGGCAGTGACAAAACGCCCCGTGGGTTACCCAAAAGCACCATGTCTGCAGCAACTGGTAATCCGGACAGTTTCTCGTTTGGTATTTGCTGGCTCAGGGCCGTTCGATCACTCCCGCTGATCTGTTTTAGGCTACTTCCGCCACCGGCTAAGAGGTCGATGTTGCAATGCACCTTCACCAGCTCTCTCAGTGCGGCTCGGTCTGCCGAGGATAAAAGCAACCGCTTCCCTTTGATGGTTCCAATGTCATACCCAATGTGCAGGTCGCGCCAGGTGGCTGTCAAAGCCAGCTGGGATCGAGCTTCGACCAGGGCGGCCTCAATGGATTTGAGTGTCTGCTTGTTACCCAGCTGTCGCATATCGTGCCCTTTGGTCGTTTCTGACCATGATTAGGTCATAGACCAGTCGTGATCCTGAGTGGGGGCTATGGGGCCTGGTGCGTGCCTCAAAGCCATAAGGGAGCCGGTGTTTCCCGCCCAGGTCGGCAGCCAAGCGCAGGTAATACCCACTCAATGCATACAGCCAGTGGCGCACTTCCACGTCAGGGCTCCCGTGCCTCAACCAATACGCCTGAGCAGATTGCGGCTGGCCAGTTACTTTCAGCTGGTTGGCCATAGCCAACAAGTGCGGGCGAGCAAAGGGCACCTGTAGAGCCTTTTTGTTAGACGTGGCCACCGGCACCCGAAGAGAGCCGGTATCCGCGTCTTCAGTTTGCTCCACATGGGGCCGCTCGCGTGGGGGCGGCAGTCCGCTCAACATGGCCTCAAAGGCGGCTATTTCTTCCCCGGCATACTCAGGAAGCGGAATCATGCCGGCAGGGCTCATGGGTGGAGCAGTGAGCATGTGCATGCTCTTTGGATCATTCATCAACGCCAGCAGGTCAAGACTGTTGCCAGCGAGTAGGTAACCTTCAACAGCCTGCATGAGCTGGCGGAATTCGTTGCGCTTTCGCACAGTCGCGTTAAGGGCATCTAGCCTGCCGATGAGGCTTTCGAAGTCCGATCTCCTTCGCACAATGGCAGTATGTAGCGAGAAGGCCTGTTCTCGGGTTAGGAGGCGTCGCAGTTCCCTGTCGCCGCGTGTGATCGGTCTGAGGTTGTGCAAGCTAAATGGTGTTAACTTCTGCTGGAGCCGTTTAAGTCGGCCTTGAGCATTCTGAATGTCACGCAACCGTTCCGATGGCCTGGAGGAATATCCCACAAAGCCTTCGATGTAGTTTCGTGCCGATAGGGACTCATCGCGAAGGTGGTGGGTGATCTGGCGCACGGTATGGCCAAGGCGCTTTAGGTTGCGCTCAGCATCGTCCTTGGCGTTCTCTCTCTTGGCTGCCAGGTACCCCTCACAATGGTGGGTAATGGCAATCATTGCCTCTTCAAGGTCTGGAGCGGCCCGCTCGAAGCCCGGCATGGAGACGTAGGCCCCTATGTCGAGCAGCAGGCTACTGATGAACAGCGAACCGTCATCGTTGTCGACCAGACCTTTTGCAATCAACCAGCCAAGGTCGCTGCTCGGATTTTCCGGCATGTTAACGCCGTGCTCATCGGATTGAGCGAGTTCCTGCAGCAACTCGGCGTTACCCTGCAGGGCTTTCCCTAGCCGCCGCCAGTCATCAGCGTTCACAGAAGCCCCTCCTGAAACGCAGAGCGATCCTCAGGCTTGATGACATCAATTTGGTGGTGATCGGCCAGCCAACCCATGATTCGCTGTAGATAGGCCATTTTCCCGGTGAAGGCATATACGGTTGAGTCCGTGCTTCGCCGCACAATGTAGCCCTGGTCCTGCATGACCTTCAAAACACGGGATAGCCTGTCGGCATGGTCCTTGGCGTTGCGAGAGCTTTCAAATAGCTTGAGACCTTGTAGATCGCGCAGCTGGTCCAGATAGGGCGGGTGGTTCTCGATGGCGGTGAGCAGCCTTGAAAACGAAACCTCGCCGCCGCTGACAACGCTACTCTGGCCGGCGTTATCCACCAGCCGGAAGAACTCGATAAATGCCCCTATCTGGTCCCGAATTTCCAGGAGTCGTTTCTCGGCGTGCTGACGCTGACGCGAGTCCTCCACATCAAGCAAGGCACAAAAAAACACTTCTGGGCTCTCAGAGTCACCGACTTGACTGAGGCTATACCCGAGCGGATTGAGGACTTGGCTTATTTCCTTGGCGAAGTCATCTTCACGCAGCAGCTGAAACAGCTCCGGGTAGGTCATTGGGCAAATGAACACTTGCCCAAGCAGCAAATGACAGGTTAAACGCAGGTCCGCACCAGAATACGCGCTCATGCAGTGATCTCCTGTTCTGCCCAGGCTGCATGAAGTGCGTCCAATTCGTCTGGTTCGGGATTGACGTACTGGCGTATCTCCAGCGGTGCACTTGGGCGCTCCCGGTAGAACTCGTAGCTGTGTTCAAAGTGAGCCAGAATCTCCGGCGAACCCTCTGGAAACCCTGCGACCGATACGATCTGGCGCTCATTCAGCGCTT
Source organism: Pseudomonadaceae bacterium (assembly GCA_038114645.1). GTDB lineage: Bacteria > Pseudomonadota > Gammaproteobacteria > Pseudomonadales > Pseudomonadaceae > Halopseudomonas. Next base: position 4,671 of record JAYNRF010000050.1, read on the forward strand.
GCAGCAATGGAATGTAATTTTCCGCAGAAAGGCGTAGCGTTTCGTCCAGCGGAAAAATGATCTGCAGATCAGCGTCCTTGCGCAGCAGCTCGAACAGCGAGACAAACAGCATGCACTGAAGCACGACCTTCAAACCTTCGCTACTGCTGGTCTTGAAGCTGCTGTCGTTGGTGATGAGTTTCTGGCGCCCTGAATCTGATAGCGCGACTTCAAGCGTGAAACAATCTGTGATCTTGGTGGTCAGTCGATCCTGCTTGAGCCAGGCGATGATTTTCTCAAGTGCGTTGATATAGCTGTCGCCAGGAAGCTGGTTATCCCCCAGCGCCCGCCAGCGGCGATACTGATGATCTAAGTGTTGGAGGTCATTCCAGAACTCCATGTCGCGGATTTTGGAGAGAATCTTGACCGATTCTATATCAAGGCTGACAAAAGACTCTGCGACGACCTTGGCTCGGGCCGTTGCGTCTCGGCTTAGGCGTTGGATGGATTCGTTTAGCTCTTCTAGCTTGATTCGCCCATCGGATACCGATTCCCCGATGCTCGATGCCATCCCGATGAGTTTGTCGCGCTGAGTCTCGTGAAACTGCGGCATGTCGGTTACCAGCTGATCCGCACCATGCAACCAGGCATTGTCGTAGTGTTCCGCTGCCTCCCGTGCTGATTTGACGATACCCTCAATGTGCATCGCATGCGGACTATTCTTGTGTCGGGAGCGGAACTGGTTGATCACCTCACCGTAAAGTGTTGAGCCATTCCGTTGCTTTTCGCGTTGGGCGCGCTTGATCAGGTCTATGTCGTGATCAAGGTCTTGCGCTGTTTGGCCTGGCGTTAGCAGGGCGGCAGGATCGGAATGGATATGTTCGAGCGATTCGTTCAGGCGCCCAAGAATGTGCAGGCTGTCTGCAATCCGGTTTCGCTGCTGCTCCAGCTTGTCGATCTGGGCTTTGAAGTTTGCTCTGGCCGTCTTGGTGCGGTCATCAAAATTCTGTTTCTGCCGCTTGGCTGAATCGTTGTTACGGTTGGCCTCATTGTACTGGCGTTCAAGCTCCCCGCGCTGGGACCACTCATTGCGTTTCCAGCGCTTGAAAGCCTCGACCCGCGACATATTTTCTTCGATCCATGAGAGTTCTTTTCTCAGCTCCTTCAGGTCGTTGTTGAGTTTGCGGGTAATGGAAACGTCGACGCCGGCATCGGATAGGGCCGACTCCATGTTTCGCTCTAACTCATCAACCTCGCGTTGTTGCTGCTCGACAATGCCCGCCTTCAGCTCTTCAATCTGCTCAAGCTCAGCTTCCAGCTCTGCCTCCAGGTCTCCCACTGCCCCTTTCATGGTCGTAGTCAGGTGAAGCAAGTGGCGGCCGTATTCGGCTTTGATTTCCCCAATCTTACCCTGTGCCTGGTCATGCGATTCACTCAGCTGATTAAGCTGCTCTTCTAGGCTTTCGATGTGCAGTTGTCGGTTTTCGCTAGCACGATCAAGCAGGCTTTCAAGTTGGCTGCGCAGGATGTTCTGATCTTCTTCTTCTCTGGTCATCAACCGTCGGAGTTGTTGGGCCTCTTCATCGAACTCCCGTTTCGCAGCCTGCAGCTGCTTCGCCTTGGCTGTCAGGCCCGCGTCCAATTCATCAAGGTGCTGCCGCTCAGATTCCGCCTCAGCGATGCTGGCTCGGAGCTCATCAGTGTTGGCCAGGGTCTGGGTGGGTAGCAGCGCAGTATTTAGCGTTACACCAAAAAGGCTCGCCTGATCTGCGGAGCCTGCAATCTCCGGATTGAGGTCGTCACGCATTAAAATGGCCGGAGGCAAGAGACGACCGATATTGTCCTGCCAGGTTGGGTGATTGCGGCGCAAGAACCCCAAAAGGGTCGCTTGGCTGGCGTTCAGTTGCGCCTGCAGGGACTCCAAGGTTGTTTGCACCGAGGCTTGCTGCTTTTCCAGGGCACTTTTATCGCTGGCTAGCTGCCTCTGAGCGTCTTGGTATCGGCCACCGATTTTGCTTTGCTCGCGTTCCTGAGAAGCCAGGACCTTTAGCTCTTCGGACTTGGCATCAATCTGGTCGCGGGTCAGGTCTATTTCCTGCTGATCAGATGGCAGAACTTTGAGTTGCCGGGTGATTTTCAGCTCGCCGGATATGCTGCCTTGCTCATCAGCTAGTCTCTTCAACTGCTCTTCGTAAGGCGCGAGGGCGTTAGCTTTGGATTCCTCCAGGCTCGCCTTGTCATCGTCGTACTGTTTTCTAACCTTCGCTATTTCGCTTTGAGCTCTTTCTCGCAGAGGTTTTTCTCGGCTGCTTTCAGCCGTTATTCGTGCTGCACACCGGTCCTTAACGTCCGTAATCCGTTGCTGATAGTCCAGGCGAACGTTGGAACCTGCACGCTCAAGGCCGGCCAGCTCTGACTGCTTAGCATCCCGCTCAGCGGTGCGGTCTGCTTGGCGTTCGCAGCGCTTGACCATGTCCTCGATTTGCATGTCAGCGTAGACGGCCTCCTGGCGCTCCAAGTCTTTGAGTTTCTTATCTGCTGTGCCGAACGCTACTTGGGCTTCGCTCACGGCATGTTCCAGCTTTCCCCGCTGGGCCTCCCAATTCTCCTCGAAGGCGTCGCGGTTTTTGCGTTGGGCTTCGAGCTCTTCGTTTACGAGTTCCTTCTCATCAAGCGCTTGCTCTGTACTTAGCTCGACTCTGCGCTTTGCCTTACTCAACTGCTCGCTTTTGGAGCGGTACTCTGTAAGCAACGTGTCCAGTCTGTCGATCTTTGGCCTGACGTCGCTTTCATACATCCGATAGGCTTCATGATCTTCAACCAGCTTGTTGAGGCTGTAGAGCTGAATTTTGGATAGGGCGCCGGCAGGGTCATCGTTATCTTGCTGCAGGATGTCCGCGATAATCTTGCGCAGGCCTTCAAAGTTATTGCCGCCGTCGATCAACGTCAGGGTGATTGTGTCGATCCCGGCGACCTCCTTGCGGCGAGGTGCCAGCGAAAATCGCTTGCGCAGGGTTTCTATCTGGTTGCGCTGGGCCTTATCAGTGACTTCTGTCATGTCACTGCTGCCGGTGTTGTATTGCAGAATCAAGCGGTAGCTGGTTTGCGTCATCTCCGGCGAGCATGATCGCTGCATTCGCAAGCAGTGATGAATCAGGTTGCCGGGCTTTACCAGCACGCCCGCGTCGGCGTCTTGATACACCAGATCCTGGTGCCATGCGCCTTCAATCAAACGATACGAGTAACTGCCGCTGCTGTGATGCAGGACCGCACAGCAGCGCTGTCCTTCGTAATTCTCGTATTCAAAAATCAGATAGCTGCTTTCATGCGGTAGGTACCACTGGCCAAAATTCAGGTTGTTGCTGCCATCTGCTTTAACGACCTGGCCAGGGCGTGCACCGTAGAAAATGGCCAGCAGCTTGAGGAAGGATGTTTTCCCTATACCGTTGGTCCCAGTGAGGGCGGTATTGCTATCCAGCATGATTTCAATGTTGCTTCCACGGTTTATCGAGTCGATCAGTACCGCGCGAATAAGTTTGGCCATGTGAATTCAGTCCGTTGTTTCTGGAGTTGCGTGCTCGTGCTTGGCAGCTTTGCAGTTGATATTAACACCAGCCCCGGGAGTGGCTTCCTGCGCCAGTGATCTTGACGTATTAAGTCCAGCCAACCATGTGGCCTTGCAATGCTCGCGGGCGCCTGGCTTATCTGCAGTCGCTTGGTGCCGCCATCGTGGCCAGCCTGTCCCGCACCTGAGTCAGTGCAACACCCAGTAAGTTACTGCCCCGCCAGTTGCGAGGGTCAAGGATTCGGGGATCGCTCTCAGCAAGCCCGACGCCCCATATACGGTCATACGGACTGGCCTCAACCAATGTCGTGCTCCCGGTGGAAAGAAGCACGCTCGCCAATTCGGGGTTTTGAGAGAATTTCGCGTAGCAGCCATGGGCGACAATCTGGACTCGCCTATCGCACCACAGCGCATCGTTGTAGCCGGAAACTCGGCGTCCGAGTGCCTTCTGCTGCCGTGGATGAGGCGCGGCCATGATTTCTTGGGCGGTGCGCTCGTCGTGGAATAGCTTCGCTTTGCAAAAGGTCATGAATTGCTCGACACAGTTGAAGCGCACTCCCTTAACTTCGAACTCCGACATGAACCAGTTCGACAGCTGGTCTTTTTCAGAGAAAAACAGCGTCATTGACCCTTTGGTAACCATGATTTACTACTCCCTTGTCAGCGTGGGCCGGACATCATCAGCGCTTAGTGAATGGTAACCGACTCAGGCTTATCGGCTGGAAGGTAGCCGGCGCCGCTGTTTCGTATGGGGCATTCAGGCTCAAGGTCATCTTGGGCTCTCTCGTATTAGCTGTAGAGCAGAGCGTCAACTGCCTGTAGCGCGACGTTCGTCTGTATTTCCAGCCATTACACACCAAGCAGGGCAATCTCGAAGTAATCCTCTCAGGGCAGGCGGGCGTGTTGGGTCGAGCTTTGGTGAGGGTGTTGCCGATGATCGGAAGCGGATCATGGGGTGGGGCTGGCCTCGCCGGCGGCGCTACGACCGGGAGCGCCTTACTTGCACGACTGGAGGCATGCTTCATCATGGCTCCATCAAGGCCGTTCGCCGAGTGAACCGGAGGTTTAGAAAAAGTGGGACTTACAGTTGCGTTTGATCGCAGTGCAGGGGAGCAAGCTGGACTTGTTGTCACCTACATCAAGAACGGAACCGAAGAAGAAATTCGGGCCGCGCAAGAGCAAGGGGCGCCTGCGCATTACACTGATTGGCTGGAGGAGGAATCCCCGATGGTTGTCATCCCTGGCACTGACCATTGCTGCTTGGACTCGGGCGGCAAGGACAGCTTCGTCATCGCAGCCAACAAGTGGGGGTCGACATACGGCCCTTTGACCGACTTTCTCAAGGCAAAAGGCATCGAGTGGGATGAGTTCTGACACGCTATCTTGCTGCAGTTACCTGGCTAGACCATAACTGCCAGTCAGATCTTTTATCTGAGTCAGTGCAACACCCCGTGTGTTGCTGGCCCGCCAGATGCGGGGGTCAAGGATTCGTAGGAGTACGGATCCTCCGGCATCCAGGCGTTAGTGGCTGGCAAAGATGTTGGCGAGTGAAGCCCTCATGCGGATTAGGTGCATGGTCGACTGAGCCCGGAAATTCATGAACCAGAGAGCGGCGAGGGGGAGTACCGTAGCGAAGGGAAGGGGGGGCAGTTCCTGGGCCAGGGCTAGCATCGCGGCACACACGCCTCCGGTCACGATCAGAATGCCTGCTCGCCACTGACCGGTGATTTCTCGCGGCATCAGGATGTTAGCCAGGATGATAACAGCAGCGAGAGTGAGCATGTTTGAGATAAGCGCACTGAGGCCACCCCCTTCGCTGCCCAGCTGCTCTAAGGTCTGATAGGCGAGCGGCGCCACCAGGATGGTTCCTATTGCCGAATCAAACCTGCAGAGAAAGTCCAGCTTGCGCTCGATCTCTCCTCGGAGACTGGGGTCGTATCGTTTTTTCAATGTGGCCTCTGCTTGCGATTGGAAGTGGAGTTATCGTTCCGATGAATTCCATTTGGCGAAGTGTGTCTCTGGATCGGGGCGGACTTGGGATGCGAAGGGCCTCTATCAGCCCGTGACCCCGTCAAGCCATCAGTCTCGCCTCGACTTTCGATTCCAGCAATGCGGCCATTGCCATCAAATACCTTCGGTAAGTTGTTGATCGAAGGTAGGCCATGTGGAGGGCCACCATGGTGCCGACAGGCGCAGCAATGTAAGCAGGGACCCAGCTGAGCGCGCCCACTGTGAGCGTAATCCACATGCTGGTAGTGAACAGCAATATCGTAGACCGAAGGCGCGGGGGTAGGTCGCGAAGGAGGTTCCAGTAGCAGGAAAGCAGCACAATGACCAGGAGGGTGCCAAGGAAGCCAGCAAGGATAAGGCTATCGACTGTTACGGGCTCAGGCATGGATGCGATGTACGACGCCAGCGGGATTGTGCCGAGCGCGCTGAATATGCGATCCATGCGGACGTTCCTGCGGACGTCTTTTTTGATGAGCGCGCGTTGCTGCAGTACGTCTTTTTCGTTCATCGTGCTGCCGCCTCCAGCCAATCGAGCCCTTGGAAAATAAACATAAAAACGCAAAAGATCCCGACGTGGATGGAAACCACTACACCCACTAGAACCGACAGCTTGCCTTCCTCTTGGAGGGGGCCAGCAAGTTGTAAATGAAGACGCAGGCTATCAGCACTGCCAGAGCTACCCAGTTGTACCAGATCATGTGTAAAACCCTTCCCATACCATACATGGCTGATGCGACAAGCGGCCATGATCGGTCTCCGACTGCGCGTGCCGCCATGAGCATCGAGGCATCACTTTACTTGATCTGCTCTGGCTCTGCGGCCTTGTAAAAAGGCACAAGGTCCAAGCTCAGGTCGATGGCCATCGTCAGTAGTAGCGGTGCTTGGCTGTGCCGGCGCGCCTGTGCGGACTTCAGGCCGAAGGCGGTGTAGACGGGCAGGCCCATGGCCAGAGCGCCCACGGGAGATAGCTCCAGTTTACGAGCGATCACGGGCAGCGCTGCGTTGACTGCCGCACGACGCGCGGATACATCAAGCTCGCCGATGATCCGGGCTTTACGCAGGTAGGGGCTGCCATGCTCATCCAAGGCCTCATAGTCTGGGCGAGCTGATAGCTTGGTCATGATTGGAATCCTTGTTTCTGCTTACAGTTGCGCGGCATCGTCGTCACTCTCGCTGTCCTGCGCAGCGGGCGCCGGCTGCGGGCCAATCAGGTACTCCCCTTTGTCCAGCCAAGATTGCAGTGAGCCGTTGAACGATCTGAGTTTTAGGCCCCAGCGGGCCTGATTGATCAGCACGGGCCGGGGTTTGGCTTCAGTGTTCGAGTAGTACCAGAAAAGCCCGTCTATCTCTGGAATGCTGGTGTGCTTCTTCACGGGTTTCTAATACTCCTTTACCGGGTTTACGAATGCGAAAGTTCGTCTTCGAATGCGGCGGTCTGGGTGCCATCAGGCAGCTCGATGTCGTACATCTGGCCAACCTCCTCAAGATCGAACCGGCTGGGCTCCGTTTCACCGAGGATTTTAACCTGCACGGGGCCTTTGCTGTCCGAGTCACTGCTGGTCCAGGTAACAACAGAGTCTGCTTTGAATGCTGGCATGGTCGCCTCCAGGCGCTGGGGATAGGGTGGCACCCGGTAGGTGCGAATCTGATAGCCATTACACACCAATCACCGCAAAGCCGAAATAAATCAAAGGAGGAGGAGGGCGACTACAGGGATCGGTATTCGATATCCGGGATGGCGGCCAGCGGCAGCACAGCAATGCTCTCTCATTCCACCATTGGTGAGGCATTCAGAAGGATCAGGCGGATGAGCTTCCTTGTGCTTTGGTCGGTCAGTTGGCGGGCTTCGGCAGAGGCTTCGATCATTGCCTGCTTGGACACACCACTCCAGTCGATTTTGAATCCAGCCCGGGCTGCCAGAAGGGCAAGAAACTCGCGCTGAGCCCGACCGTTGCCCTCGCGGAATGAGTGGATCAGATTGACCTCTGCAAACACCTCGCCAGCTTCTACACTGAACTCCTCAGGCATGCCGGCCAGGTCTGCAAGATAGTTCGTTCTGGCAAGCCTCTCGGATACTGCGTCGAAGCGCTCCCGAATGAGCTTGTGGGGCAGGAACATAGTCCCGCCCTTGCCAATATCAACGAGGCGCGGCTGGCCTGCCCACGGATAGATGTCCTGGAAAATATGGTGATGGATAGAGCACAGGTGCTCCAGCGTGAAATCACCCTGTATAGGGTTATCTTGGAGCGTCAATAAGCGAGCAGAGGAAAGATCGGCTTCAGCTGCGCTCAGCTCGGCGGTGTCGGTGAGGCCAAGTTTGTTGATGAGGACGCCGTTATGGTCGACGAATGGGTCTTCGTCGTAACTGTAGCCTTCGCTGTAATAGTGGTCGTCGAAGGAGGGCGAGGAAGGATCAATCACGAATGCCGTACTTGGCTTTCGCGGCTGCAACAACCTCAGCGGACGAGATAATGCCCTTGGCGTAATCCTGCAGCTTATTGGCCATGAAGCGGCTGACGCGAACCCCTTCCAGGTTGTTCGTAGCGGTAACATGGGCCAGGTTGGCGCGACGCTTTTGAACTTCTGTGGCTTGCATCATGTTGATCACCTGAATTAAGTGGTCTGACTGAGTACAGGGACAGTATACACCAACGCTCACGAAACCAATCGGGTGCCGATCATTTGGCCACACCCCAAGGCTCTGCTTAGTCGTGGACTCGCATGCGCACGGCTTCAGCGGTCGTAGGGCGCCGATTGGGCTCTGCACTGAGGCGCAGGCCAACGGCAAGCAGCAATTTTTCGAGCTTGCGGGCGCCGACCTCGATGATCGTGTTGTTCTCGACCCCTGAAACGGTTGCGCGGCTCATGCTCACAAGCGCAGCAAGCTCAGCTTGGGTCATGCCCCGTTTCTTCCGGTACTGCTTGAGCAGCTTGCCTAGCAGGTTCTATCTCGTTACCGCTGGAGGGTGCCATTGGCCTTGGCATGGTTCATCCAGGCTAAAACTCGGGCCTTCTTGCTTTCTATCGCCTCTCTATCGAAGAGGCCAGGGAGCTCGATCCCCTGCTCCTGGATAAGCTCCAAGGTGCCAAGCAGGTCGTTCACCTCAGCGACAATTTCACTGCGATTGGTTCTCAGTGTTTTAGGGTTATGGTCATCCAGTCCAAAGCGAAGGGCTTTGTGCGCCGCCTGGCCGACCTCTCCGCTTTCTTCTGCCGCACAGACCAGTAGGTGCTCAAGCACGTTCATAAGGCAATTTCCCCGTGGGGTTGTGGCCCCCTGCATGGGTGAGTGAAGGGCCGCTAAAGGTCGCTGTCGGCTTGGGTAGGGTAGGGGCAGTCACCGCTGCTCCCAGTCTCCGGGAATGTCGGACCTCATCTGATCGCCTTTGCGCCGCAATACATCCTCTCGCGCACGCTCAAGTAGATCGGCGCTCGGCGCCTGACGCTGCTCGATTTGAGCCTGCCAGGTAGAGGCCAGCCACAAAGCGCGCACTAGGCCATGCCGGCGAATGCCCCACGATCGGTACTGCACTGCAGGAACGGCACCCGTGAAGGCCCTGGCTGACACGTCCCATCGGGTAACGACACTGTTGTCTTTAAGCACCCGGCGCACCGAGGTGATGGAGATGTTTTTGAGCCCCTGAATGCCGCGCTCAGAATGTCCGGAGTTGGATTTGCGCACCTTGCTTGGGCTGTCGGCGCCGGCAACCGTCCCGGCCAAATAGTGCTGTTGCAGGTACTGCTGAACAGCGGGTATTTCTAGCATCTGATCCCGCGCCGTTTTCGCCAGCGCTATTGCAGACTGCTTCCCTTGCTCCGAGTAGTAAGTGAAGGTGCGATTCATCGACCGCTTGCCTTTCGCGACGACGTAGAACATCCTGACTAGCACAAAGTTCTTGTTTTCCGGGATGGTTATCCCGTACATTTCCGAAACAGCAATCGGCTCCGGATTCTGCATCTCCGCTCCGCTACCCACCTAGATTTATCCCCTAAGCCTGCATTTTCGACCGTTTTCTATGGTCCTTTAAAAATATCACCCCTCGGGCGTTTCCTTGGTGGTGTCCGACTGCCCACCAGGCGCGGTGCTTGGGCCTCCCAGCAGGAACTGTCCATTTCCCTCAATTGCGGCCATCACGTTGCTTTCGTCGCCGAAAAACGCCTTAAAGCGGTGCCCCATCTCGCACATGGCCATCATGCTCTCGTAGAAGAACTTGGCCGCATCTTCGGTGTAGGGCATCTGCCGTAGGTGCTCTGGTGACTTGGGTGGTGAAATCCCGCATAGACCCGTCAGTTTAAAGCCCCATTCGCCCAGGTCAGACCGGTTGCCGAATTGAGAAATGCGCTCCCAGGTTACGTTGGTGCCGCTGTGGCGAGTGTGGGAGGTGCGCTTGACGACGGAGGCAAACAAGCCCACTGAGAAGTGATGTACGGTATTGGTGGAGCTGATGGACGCACCGTTCCTTGACCGGTGCTCAACCCAGTTCCCGCCAGTGCCGTCATTATGCCGCTGCGCAGCGTCCGGCATAGAGCCATTGGCCGACATGGTGCCATCAGGATTAAGCCAGTAGCTCACCTCGGCAAACCAGTCGTAGCAGATGATCAGGTCGTGCGTCACTTCCGCCTGATAGTGTTGGCGGTGAGCTTCGTCGACATAATGGATCAAGTCCGATTTCGATTGTGCGAAGGCGCGGTGGTTAACCTTCAACTGCTTGGCATAGAACGCCGTCCCCTTTTGCTTGCTTCGCTCTTTGCCTACGGCGGTCAGCGTGTCCATTAGATACTCGGGCACTGTACAGCTGAACTCGCCTTCGACGTTTACGTGAATCTCGCTCTCAAACTGATACTTCAAGCCGTCTGACGTGGTGTGGAGGAACAAGTGATTGGTGAGTTTAGGCATGGAAAGGACTCTTCTCAGGATTTGGCTTGATCGCGTCTGGCGATCGCAGCGTCCAGCAGGCGCTGATCAAGCACGGCAACGCATTGCGCATCGTACTGGTCGTTGTGCTGTAAACAGGCATGGTGTTCGGTGCCGTCAGCGTCAATGCGTCGAGCGTAGTTCCCGCATTCCTGGCCACATACGTCACAGAAGAATTCTGTGATGGTGATTTGGCGTTCCTTTTTCATGCTTTCCTCGTTCTATCCCTGGCCAGCAGCAACGGGGTCACCGGTCGTGCTTTGCGCGATGGCAGCAAGCCGGTTACGCAAGCCGGCAAGCGCCTTGTCGATCTTCGCTTCAGCAGCCTCGAACTCAGCTTCGGAGTCCGAGCCTGGAGTAAAGGACACTGACTCGTGACCCCAGCTGAGAATGAGCAGGTCCTGCAGAGTCAGCGATACCTGCTCCGCATCGCCGGCGTTTCGTGCCAGCGCCTGATCAATTTTGCGCTCAGCTGCGGCAAAATCCGCTGCCTCTTCGCTGCCTGGCACAAAGGACACGCTTTCGTGCCCCCAGGACAGAATCACCAGGTCGGTGCGGGTAAGTGTCACGGCCACTTCGGCCTGCAGCTCAGCATCGCTGTAGCGTCCTGCCAAGGTTGTTTGGGGCGTCTCAATTTTCATGGGGGGTTTCCTCTACCCGTTCAAGCTGGCTTCCGAGTCGGGCTAGGCGCCCATCCTGAGACCATTATGCTACGAGGTCGTAGTAGTTCAGCCTGTGCAAGCGCAATGCTTCTTCGGCTTCTTTCTGCACCGCGCGCGCAGCGATCTTCTCTGCGAGCATGGGGGCAGCTTTCGCTTTCGACTTTGCGCGTGTTACGGCGCCTTTGAGTCGAGCTGCTTCCTTGTTCCATTCGGCGTCAGTCATTTCTCGGTGTCCTGTGCTGTAGGGGGTGAAGGCGCGAGCCCGGCCTGTCTGCGAGGCTGGGATTCCGCTGCTTGCTTGAGACCCATTACACACCAACTGCCGGAAATCCAAAAAAATGAAGGGTATACGGATTTAATGGTTGATGGGGCACCTTCACCCCATCAATCTGATACCACCCTCAGATGGTTGATAGATCGACTCCGTAGTTGAGTTCCTCTGCGAAGTCCGGCAGTCCGTAACCGATGGTTTTCTTGTAGAAAGGAGAGACCTTCGCAGTCGGTGCCTTCTTCTTGTGCTTCGTGGTGTAGAGCATTCGTGCCCGCATCACCTCGAAGGAGTAACC
>JAYNRF010000051.1:0-14285 GCA_038114645.1 Pseudomonadaceae bacterium
TCGGAGCGACAGTGTCGCTCATTAGCCGGTTACACAAAAATTCGTACACCCCCCAAGCCGTGCTTGATGGCACCCGGGCTGCTTAATTTGTGCATTCAAATGGGCGCTGCAGGGATGTGGCGATCGGGATTGTGATGTGGCAGAAACCTTGTCTGAGTTGGAAGTGTTCCTTCTGAATGCTTTGTATTGGCTGCATGATGCTCGAGGCAGGTGCAATAAATACTCTGTGCAACTGCGCGACAGCCTGTTTGTTCCAAATCGCTCAACTACGGCTTGTTTTGAACTGGCCTATCAGTTGTTCAAGCTGCTGCGCCAGTTTACTCAGCTCACGGGTATTCACCTCGGTGCCCTGCAGTTCTCGCAGCACACGGTCGCCCAGGTTGCTGAGCTGGCTCAGGCTAGCGGATATCTCGGTGCTGGTGCGTGATTGCTGCTCGGCCGCCGCCGCGACCTGACTGGTCATGTCGGTGATGGTGTCGACCGACTCCGCGATGGATTGCAGCGCGGAGCGCGAGTTTTCCACCTGCTGTTGCGCTTGCTGTTCGCTTAACTCGCCGTTTTGCTGCAGTTGATAGTAGTACTGGATCACGCCGAGCCCCGACTCAACCAAGTGCTGGGTTTTCATGGCGCGGCCGTCGAGCAGGCTGTTGCGGTAGTCGATGGCGAAAGCGGTCATCAGCCCCAGCACGATGACTAACGCCAGCACGGTGACGCTAATCAGACGCTGGAGAATCGAAAAGCGGCGCAGCATATTCATGGCGGGTGCTCCCGGCGGGGCATGGCGCAACGCTATTATTCTTGCGTTTCTGTCAGCGTAGCAGGCGAGTGGAAAAGCAGTGTTGCATGTTGCGAGTATGACGGCAGGGAGCTTCTTTTTTTGCTTTGCACCGCAGCCAGCGTGAGGCGAGGCCAGTCAATACGCGCCAGCAGTTTTCGTCTTGGATGTATTGTTCTTTTCAATAAACCAGATAGAGCTAATTGGTTTTCGAAAACAGCGGGGCTGACGGATCATGCTCCCCATGTCCTGACCACCAGCAAGGGAGCAACACCATGGGGATATTCAAGCGCATCATCAAACGCGGACCGGCGGTGCAGCCAGCGCAGCCGGAGTTGGTACATCCGAATTTCTGGATGTACCAGTAACCTCAGCTCAAGCCGCGCCGGGCTCTTCCAGCTCGGCGAGGGCCTCAGGGTTACTCTTGAACGCCTTGGCGAACACCTCGCGATTGCGCGCCATGTAGATACTCACCTCTTCGGCAAGCTGTTCACCCAGTTGTGGAACGGCTTTCTGCAGTACCTCACCCAGCGTTTCAGCCAGTTCCAGCATCTTGTCATGACGATCGGCTTGGGCTTTATCCATGAACAGTTGCTCCGGGTCTCTGCTGCTGCGGTAAACAATTTCAACGGCCATGCGCACCTCTGGCTTGTTGGCGAGTGGAGTGATCGGCGTGGCCGATCTGACTGTTTGTATTCTACTGTATGAAAATACAGTGTAAAGCGGCATGGTGAAAAGTGATCGCGAAAAGCCCTCAGTCACATAGCTTCGATTGCACCAGTGCAACGGCGTTAATCGCTGCGCATATACCGGTTTTTACGCGCGTTGATCGTCATGACACTAATCCAGTATGCAAGGCTCACGACAACAGGCAGGTACAGCCAGCGCGGATCCCTGATTTGCAGCAGGGACAGCGCATCCAGCGCGATGACCAGCAGGGTTACCAGGTGCAGCGGGCCGGGCACCAATAGGCTGCTGTTGAGTATTTTGTCTTCCAGCGTACTCAGGTTGTCACAATTGTTGGCGACGCCGCAGGCGGCAAAGAACAGCACCAGCGCGCCAAACAGCAGGATCAGATTGAGCAGTAGCGGGATCAGCACGAGCGTTCCTTGCAGGCCAGATAGCGGGGCTTGCTACCTTAGGCCAAATCAGCGCGGAGGTTAACCCAGCTTGTCTCGAAACATGAAGTACACCGCAGCCAGCAAACATAGCCCGGCCCATAGATAGTCAAGCTTCAGTGGCTCCTTCAGGTACATCACCGAAAATGGCACAAACACCGAGAGGGTAATCACCTCCTGGATGATTTTCAGCTGTCCGACCGACAGCACGGTATAACCGACGCGGTTGGCTGGCACCTGCAACAGGTACTCAAACAGGGCGATCCCCCAGCTGATCAGGGCGGCAATGATCCAGGGCTTGTTGTTCAGCTCCTTGAGGTGCGCGTACCAGGCGAAGGTCATGAAGATGTTGCTGCAGATCAGCAGCGAAATGGAGATCAGCACTGGGTGCATGGAGGCTACTCGAGAGGGAAAGCGTCAGACCAGCTGACTGTGGGCCTGCTTCGGGTGTGTGCGGATATTGGCGCGCGCCGAGTCGCCTTGGCAAGCGGGTCAGCCGTGACTGGCTGCACCCGTCGCAACGACTGATGCGGCGATACTGCCAGTGCCCGGCTGCAGCAGATTCTTGATCGACGCCAAAGCCAGTGCCAAAAACGCGATGGCGCAAATACGGTAGGTCAGTCGCGCCCAGCGGCGGCCTGCGTTACGAAATACCCGGTCAACAATGGCGGCGCAGACAAATGCCCAAGCCACAGATGCTGCCATGAAGCCAGCGAAGAACATCCCGTAATCCGTCAGCGTTGGGTTGCTGACGCCGACCGCGCCCATGGCACTGCCAAGCGCGACCCAGTAGGCGACGTTCTGTGGATTGGTCAGTGACAATACTGCACCTGCTCGAAGTGCACGCTTGCGGCATGAGGTGCCGGTTTGAGCGTCTACGGCGAACTCCTGATCCGCACTCGACCAGGACTCCCACGACAGCCAGAGAAGATAGGCCGCGCCGGCGATCGCAACCGGAATTTGCAGTATTTCCATCTGCAGCAGCAGGCCGACCCCGCCCAGACCAAGGATGGCCCAGGTCGCATCGCCGACCAGTGAACCGATCTGCACTGCGAACGCCGAGCGAAAACCGCCACGGATGCCTTCGCGCACGGTTTCGGCAAAGACCGCGCAGGGCGCAGCGTTGAAGATCAGACCAAGGGCAGCGGCGGCGAAGAACAGGGTAAGCATGGCGATTCCGGTGAATTCAGGCGCGCGATAGTGTCATTTGTCGCGCCGATCGCCAAGTGGGGTTACAAAAAAATTGTGCAATAAATGCTCAGTGCTGGGGCGGCATGCTTGCGTTGCCGTGACTGATTGACTGGACCAGCGCCTGCTCGCTGCTGGCGGCTGTGCCAGCAGAACTGGTCTGCAGCAGGTTCTTGATCGATGACAAGGCCAGCAGCAAAAACGCGATTGCACAGAGGCGATAGGTCAGCCTGGCCCAGCGCTGACCTGTATTGCGGAATACCCGATCAACGATAGCCGCACAGACCACACACCACACCAGCGACGATGCCATGAACCCTGCGAAGAACAGGCTGTAGTCCGTCAGCGTCGGTTCCGCCACGCCGACTGCTCCCATGGCGCTGCCGAGCGCGGCCCAATACGCCACGTTTTGTGGATTGGTGATGGAGAGCAGCACACCCGAGCGCAACGCGCGGCGAGCGTCGGTATGGCTGCTGGCGCCGTCGATCATGAACTCCTGGCTGGCGGCAGACCATGAGTCCCAGGACAGCCAGAGCAGATAGGCGGTGCCTGCTATGCCAATCGGTAATTGCAAGGCTTGCATCTGCAGCAACAGGCCCACACCGGCGAGCCCGAGAATGGCCCAGGTCGCATCACCGACCAGTGAACCGACTTGCACGGCTAGCGCCGAACGAAAACCGCCGCGTACGCCTTCGCGTACGGTTTCGGCGAAAACCGCGCCGGGTGCAGCGTTAAAGATCAGGCCCAATGCCGCAGCGGTGAAGAACAGGGTAAGCATGACGCGTCTCGCAGGGAGGAGCGCGCGATCATGGCATTTGAGGGCTCGGACGGCCAAGCGGGATTTTGCAAACGAGTGTAAAGACGCCGGGCGAGGTGACGGGCCTAAGCCCGTCAACCGTGAGAGTCAGCGACGACCAGTCCCGGTCAGCTGAATGATGTTGTTGGGAAACTCAAGCGATTCGACCTCTGCGGTGAAGTCGCGGGCGACCTTGAGGATGGTGTCGCTGACGTGGGCATATTGCTTGGAGAAGGGCGGCCAGTAGTCGCCTAGCCCCAGCGCGTCGTTGATGACCAGCACCTGGCCGTCGCAGTCCGGACCGGCGCCGATGCCTATCGTCGGAATACGCAGGGCGCGGGTAATGACGCCTGCGAGCGCGTAGGGGATGTGCTCCAGTACGACCATGAAGGCGCCAGCCGCCTCGATCAGTTTCGCCTCATCGATGATACGTTGCGCATCCGCGTCGCTGGTGCCGACGCGCTTGAACGAAGTCGCCGTCTGCGGTGTCAGGCCGGTATGGCCGACTACGGCGATGCCGTTGGCAACCAAATGGCGAATGACCTCGGCCTTGGGACCCTCCAGTTTGACGCTGTTCGCGCCTGCGGCCACCAAACGTCGGGCGCTGGAAAGCGCGATTTGCGGGTCGGTATCGGTCAGGTACGGCAGATCGCCAATGATATGGGTGTTGGGCGCACCTCGGCGTACCGCACCGATGTGGTACTCCATGTGTTCCAGGGTTACATCACGGGTGCTCTCGAACCCCATCTCGACCATACCCACGGTATCGCCGACCAGAATCACCGGGACGCCTGCCGCGTCGATGCCGCGGGCAACCGGGCAAGTGTAGGCGGTCAGCATGGTGATTGGCTTGATGCCCTTGCGGGCAAGAAAATCAGCTTCGTGCAGTGTCATGGTGATGTCTCCCAGTTGGGTGGTTTCCGACGCGGGGTCACAATGCAGCCGATACGCCAGACAGGGCCGCAGGCCGCGTCGAGGTGATGGGATATCAGCAAAAGGGAGCGTGCTCAAGCACTATTGGTACTGGTTATTTTGCCGGGCTGGTGTCATTCGGCGGTGCGAGGATCAGGAATCCTGGAGCGCCTTGAGAAACTGGGCCAGCAATGAATCGAGCTGCGCTTGCTGTTCTGGCGGCAGCGGTGCAACCAGCGCGTGTTGGGTTTCGACATGCGCGGTCACGGCATTGGAAATCAGTTGATGACCCTCCGGCGTCAGCGAGATCAGGAAGCCGCGCCCGTCTTCCGGGTTCTTCACCCGTTCCACCAACCCCAGCTTGACCAGTTGATCGATGCGATTGGTCATGGTCCCGGATGTCACCATAGTTGAGGCAATCAAGTCTCCGGGTGACAGCGCGTAGGGCGTACCAGAGCGCAGCAGGGTTGCCAGCACATCGAAGCTGGCGCCGTTCAGGCCAAACTCAGACCAGGTTTTCTCCATCGATTGCATCAGGAGCAGGTTGAGCAGTTTGATGCGTCCGATCGTTCCCATCGGGGACACGTCGAGGTCAGGGCGCTCGCGGCGCCATTGGTTGAGAATGCGGTCTATGTGGTCCATTGGCGCAGCTTTTCACAGGTTTATCTTGACGTCAAGATTGTGATTATTTATCTTGGCGTCAAGATAAATGCGGAGGTCACTGTGATCAGTTCAGACATAACCAATCAATCGGTAGTGCGTCCAAGCTGGACAGTCCCGCTGCTCAGCTTGCTGGGTGGCGGCGTTCTCTTGGGCATGTCGACAAACCTGGCGAAGGTCGCCGGTGAGGCTGGATTGTCGCCACTGGCCTTTCTGTTCTGGTCCGTCGTCGGTGCGGCGCTGATCCTGTTTCTCGGCGCGTTGCGGCGGCGTGAGCTGCCGCCAACCACTAGGCGAGCAGTGGAGTACTACGTTGTCTCAGCGCTGGTTGGCGTGGCGGGCTCCAATCTGCTGTTTTTCTCTGCGGTTCCGCATGTCGGTGCCGGCTTTGTCGCCTTGCTGATCTGCCTGCCCCCGGTCCTGACCTACGCCGGCGCGTTGTTATTGAAGCTCGAGCGATTTCAAGCGGTTAGGGCTGCAGGCGTACTCGCTGCGCTCGCAGGTGCCGCTGTGCTGGCTGCCGGAAAGTTCTCTGGCGTGGGAGGGGAGCGGTTGTGGATCGTGCCGGTGTTGCTTGGCACCTTGTTGCTGGCCATCGGCAATCTCTATCGCACCCTGCGTTGGCCTGCCGGTGTGTCTGCCAGTGCGCTGGCACCGGGCATGCTGATCGCTGCCAGCGTTCTGCTGCTGTTTGCGGCGGCCTTACCGAGTCTGTCGCTTACGGTACGCCTGGACACCACGCTGCCACTGTTGCTGATTGCACTGCACTCGCTGGTGTTTGCGGGGATGTTTCAGCTGTTGTTTGTGCTGCAGCGAACCGGCGGGCCGGTGCTGTTAAGTCTGCTTGGTTCGGTCGGCGCGTTGACGGCGGTGCCGGTCGCCATTTTGCTGCAGGGCGAAGCACCGCCGCAGGGGCTGGTGGCTGGCGCAGTGCTTATCGCGCTGGGTGTTGGACTGCTGACGGCGGGAAAGCTCGTTCGCTAACTTTTTAATTTTCAAGGGGATAGAAATGAAAATTACTGTGTTGGGTGCTGCAGGTGAAGTCGGTCGTCGGGTGGTGGCAGAAGCATTGGCGCGGGGGCATCAGGTGACGGCGCAGGTGCGCAGCGCTGCGAGCAGTCACCTGCTTCCTGCTGAAGCGAGCGCGCAGGTGGCAGAGGTGCCCGGTGATCTGGCATCGCTGCTGGCAGGGCAGGACTTGGTCATCAGCGCGTTGCGGCCAGCGGATGGTCAGGAAGCCGTGTTGCCAGAGCTGACCGCAGCGGTGCTGGACGCCGCTGCAAATGCGGGTGTGCGGGTTTTGATCGTCGGCGGGGCTGCGCGCCTGCGCCTGTCGGACCAAAACGCTGAGACGGTACTGACCGCGCCAGGGTTTCTGCCAGCAGAGATTATTCCAATCGCTCAAGCATGCCAGCAACAGTTCGAACGTTGCCTGAGTGAACCTGTGGCCGATTGGACATACGCCTCGCCTGCTGCGCTGTTACAGCCGGGTACGCGCTCCGGCAGTTATCGTTTGGGCACGGATACGCTGGTGACTGACGCCGGTGGGGCTTCACGCATCAGTCTGGAGGACTTTGCGGTCGCGCTGCTTGATGAGGCCGAGGTACCGCGGTTTACGCGGAGCGGGTTTACTGTGGGTTACTGAGCTGAGGTTGAGTGGTCCGCGCGCTGTACCTTCAAGGTGCGGTACAGATACAGCACGATAATCAGGTTGATGGAGAGAAGGCCGGCGCTGAGAAGGTTTGGCTGCGTGACCAGTTCGTAGAGTTCGGCGGGGAGGTAGATCGCGCCACTGAACAACGCGAACCATTCCGTCCAGCGCACCGCGTGCCAAAGCCCCCAGGCCTCAATGGCGCGGATCAGTGAATACATCAGCGCGCCAGCGGCGATCAGGCCCAGTCGGCTGTCATTCAGGGCGCTGCTGGCATGCAGGAATATGCTGGGTAGATGGCTCGCGAGGTTGAGGTGCAGGTGGGTGACGAGGGATTCGGCCAACTGTTGCAGGTTGTCGCCGGCAAGTTCGTGTATGCCGAAAGCAACCAGTAACGCCAGCACACCTTTGCTGGCTTCAAACACCGCAATGGGCTTGAGTCCGGTGGTTCTCATGCGTTCAAAATGCTCCCGTGCCGCACGCAGGCATGACCTGAGGATGCCTGCGGCGACTGGCAAGATCAACGCATTTCAAACAGTTCCTGATGCATGTGCTTGGGAGCAACGCCGTGTTGGGCGAAATCATCGCGCAACCGCTGGCCAAAGTCGGCGGGGCCGCAGTACCAAAGGCTTGCCTGCCGCCAGTGCGGGGCCGCGTGGCGTATCTGTTCGGGCGTCAGTCGCCCATCGCGCGGCGAGACCTGCAAATGCAGGCGTATGCCAGCTGCCGCGGCATCTGCAGTCAGTTGATCAATCGCAGCCTGGTCGTAGTCACGGGTGACGTGAAAGAAGTCGACGTCATGTTCGCCGCCTTGCTGCGCGAGGTGCTTCATGCGGGCGATGAAAGGGGTGACGCCGATGCCGGCCCCCACCCAGATTTGGCGGGGCGCTGGGTCAGCGAAGTCGAAGCAGCCATAAGGGCCTTCGACCGTGACCTGCATGCCCACTTTCAGCCACTCTTTGAGCTGGCTGGTCCAGTCGCCGAGGGATTTGACCACAAAGCTGATTTCCGGCTGCGCAGGGTTCCAGGCTGAGGCGATGGTATAGGGATGCGCGCCTTCTCCGGCGCGGGAGGTAACGAAAGCAAATTGCCCCGGCGCATGGCCGGCCCAATGCTCATCCAGCGCGATGCGTGCCTCAATCACATCCACTCCGGGGTAGAGCGTCAGTTCCTTGATGTGGCCGTGAGCTTGCCGGCTGCGGCCAACCTGCCTGGTCAGCACCAAAATAGCGGAAACGCTACCGGCGAAAAGCAATGCGGCCATCAGCCAGCCAACCGGCTGCGCCCAGTAGGGGTACTTCATAAGAATCAGGCTGTGCCAGGCGAGCGCGAGATAGGTCACGGCCAGCCAGTTGTGGGTCTTTTTGAACCAGCGGTAGGGAAATGCCTTGATCAAGGCCAGCAGAATGAGCGCTGCCGCAATATAGAACGCCCATTCACCAATCGACTCGGCCAGTCCTCGCTGATTACGGAACCATTGTTCAATGACCGGAAGAGCCTGTTGCGAACCGCCACTCTGGCGCCGTTCCGGGCGGCTAAGCCAACCCCAACCGACCATCCACTTGGTGCCCTTGGCGAACCACCAGTGCAACAACGTTACACACAGCGCGCCAATCCCGAGCCACTTGTGCAGCCGGTACATCTTGTCCAGACCATTGAGGTGCGGCTCAAGCCAGCGAGGACGGGTCGCGAGGATCATGGCAACGCTCATCAGCGCAATGCCGACAACGCCGGAGTATTGGACGAATACACCACGGAAGGAAAAATAGGTGAATGGTGTGGGCCAAAGCGTATCGGCCAATAGCCAGGTTGCGCTAGGGATGAGCAACAACAATATCAGGGCCAGCTTGATGCGCTTCATGAAGGGGGTTCGCCATATCGCTTACAGGGTTGATGGCTGAAACGCCCGACCTAGAGGCTGCGCAGCCGTTGTTAATGGTACTGCAAGCAGCTGCACGGCAGGAGGGGGCGGCTTAAATTTGTTCACAGCGTTGCTTATTGCCGTCGCTTCGGCGAGCAGTAATAGCGCACATCGTGCTCGGCCAATTGCTGCTTAACGCGTTGATGCCGAAGTTCAGCCAGGGTCGTTGAGATTGGCCGAGTGTTCATGCAGTTGATTGAGTGCAGCCAGTTTTACCTGCAGCGCGGTTTGGTTCCGCGCGTTGTGCAGATGGCGGGGAAGGTCAGCTAGTCTGGCTGACCCGATTGCGACCGCTTTGTTTGGCGTCATAAAGCGCTCGGTCAGCGCGGTCGACGGCCTTCGGTATGCTGTCCGTGGCGGGGTTGATCTGCGCTACGCCTATGCTCACGGTAACGCTTAGGGGAGTATCAGCGCCGACGTCGAACTTGATTTTCTCCACTGCCGCACGGATGCGCTCAGCGCAAAGCAGCGCCTGCTGCATGTCGGCGTCCGGGAGCAGAACGATGAACTCCTCACCGCCAAAACGAGCGAGCAGATCACGGTTGCGGCAGCAATTCTTGAGTGTCTGCGCGATGCGCACGATGACCTTGTCGCCGACAGGGTGCCCCCAGGAGTCATTCACCGTCTTGAAGTGATCAATGTCGGCGATCAGGAGCGCCATCGGCTGTTTCTGCTGCGCACACAGCTGCAGCAGATAGTCTGCTTCCGAAGAGAAATAGCGACGATTGTGCAGGCGCGTCAGCGGGTCGGTAGAGGCCTGGCGCTTCAGTTCGTCCTGGGATGCGCGGATGCCTTCGAGAATCTTGATGCGATGGGAAATGATGAACGCGAGCATCAATGCCTCCAACATGATGCCAATACCGACGCCGTGGCTGGCTATGTAATTGGGTTCGATCAGCCCCTTGTAGAAGATCACTGCCAAGGTGTTGAACAGCACAAAGAGTAAATGGCCGATCAGGAAATACTTGGCTAGCGGATTGCCCTTGCGCAGCAGGGACACGCTGACCGACAGGGTAACGATCATCATGACCAGCGCCATGCTGCTCGCCGGCTTGAGCGCAGCGGAGATATCGAACAGCCCCCACACGAACATGGCGCCCAGCGGCAGCAGAACCAGTTGCAGAAAACGGTGCTCGGTTGGGTAGTGCTGGCGGGTCTCGAAGATCGCCATCATGAACAGCAAGAGGAAGATTGGCATGGTTATCAGCGAGATGTTCAGCATGAACACGCTGGAGCCATACACATCGAACAGGCTGGCAATCAGGCCGTAAGAAAGCGCTATCCAGACGAGGCCAGAGATCAGGTAGAAGGAGTAGTAGATGTTCTCGATCTTGCTGGTGGCGAAGTAGAGCAGCACGTTATAAAACACCAGCGCCAGCATCATGCCTACCAGCAGGGCGATGTCGTTGGCGACCCCGACCAGGGCCCGGCGTGAGTGGTCCTGATCGAGAATTTCTAGTGCAAACCACTGGTGTGAATAGGCGTAGCTGCGTACGTACAGAACAGTACTGCTTTCGGCGGGCAGAGTGATCGGATAGACCGCGCTGCCCCGAAACATCAGGTTGCTGTCTTCGACGCGCTCAAGATCCAGCTCTTCGCTGTCCAGCAATTGACCGTCGCGCTCCAGGTAAAACTGCACAGATTGGACGTGATAGGCGTGTGGCAGCTGCACGTCCAGAACCAAAGCTTCGCTGGTTTGATTGTCGATGGGGATGCGATACCAGGCAACACGGGCATTGGTGCCCAGTGTCGTGGTGCTGCTGGTCTCGGTAAAGGTTTGCTGACGGGCTTCGTGGTAGCTCAACTCTCGGCCGTGATCAATGTAATAGCCGATACGAAAATCGGTCAGGTTGACGACGGGAGAGTCGATTACGACGCGAGCCTCAGCAAGGGCATTGCCGCTGAGTAGCAGGATCAGAAGAAACAACAGCAGCCTGCGACTTGAATCCATTGATGAATATCCATATCGGATTTGGTAAGCGCCCTCATGGCACCCTGCCAGCAAATGATAGAGGAGCGTCTGGAATGGACCAAACGTTCAGTTTTATACAGTGGAGTTGTTTGCTGCTGCTGTGTGGCAGCTTGCGGTTTTCACCAACGGCATGCCCTGCGAGTTGCCATAATCCGGGCGATGCGGCTGACCAAGCGTTGTGGTGGCCAGCCGCAGGTGCGAGTAAAGCGGGCTCATGAGCGCTGCTCGGTGTTGAGAATGCGTGGTGTCGAGATCGGTTTGTTGCCGACGAACAGCGGGTTTGGTCTGGCTTTGCCGGAGAGCTTCCAAACTGCGATTTTAAGCAGCAACTTGCCTACGTAGCCTTTTGCCGGTGCGGCTTTCACGTCCGCTCGCGGGACTTCACCTGTAGCGCCGCGAAGATTAACCCGCGCTCGCACCGGACCGGTTTTGGCAGCGGCGTTGACGTCGCTGATAAAGGAGTGGACCAGGCCAACCAGTGGCATACGCGCTGACAGTGTGTTGCCAATGGGGGTATTGCAGCAGCCAGCGTACCAGCGATACAGGCCGTTCTCGGTCAGACGCAGGCAACGAATCTGCTCTTTACCCTGATGAATCTGCAAGCGTGCCGGGGGAAGTTGGTAGATGTCGGTGCCGCCTTGGGCGTCAAGTACCAGGTCTGCAACGCCAAGCGCCTGAGCGTAGGCCTGGCAGTCACGGCAGTAGCAAACAACGCGGGTACCGTCGCTGGGGTAGACCTTTATCGCGCGGCCCTTGATCTGGCCGCAGCGGCATTGCAGCGCGAGGTTGTCCATATGCGCGTTTCCTTCTCAGTCTGGTTGTCCTCAGTAAAGCTGGCTGCCAGTGGTTTTTCCATGGGGCGGTTGAGTCGCCGTTATTTTTACACCGGGTTGTTGCTGGAACAGCGCAAAAAGCGAGTTGCCTCGTCGCTTGGCAATGGTTTGCTGAACAGGTAGCCCTGGAAGATATCGCACTCCATGGCTGCGAGAATGTCCTGCTGCTCGCGTGTCTCTACCCCTTCGGCAACCACCGCGAGCCCCAGCTTGTGCGCGAGGGCGATGATGCCAGCGCACAAATCGGCTTCGCGCGAGTCGCTGGCGATCTGCTGGATGAAACTGCGGTCCAGCTTGATTTTGTTGACCGGCAGTCGCTTCAGATAGGCCATCGACGAGTAGCCGGTGCCAAAGTCGTCAATCGACAAGTCCACACCCAAATCGCGCAGGTCTTGTAGATGACGTATGGCCTCTTCGGGGTCGCTTAGCATCATGGACTCGGTTACTTCCATGTGCAGCATGCCGGGCTGAATACCGAACTGCTGGGTGAACCGCGCGACGTGCTCAATCAGTGAGGGATGTGACAGTTGCGCGGGGGAGAGGTTTACCGCAATCGGGATTGCGAGCCCCTGATCGCGCCAGTAGGCCATCTGTTGGCAGGCTTGCTGAATGACCCAATCTCCGATCTGGACGATCAGGCCAAGCTGCTCGGCGAGTGGGATGAAACGGTCCGGAGGCACGAGTCCGTGCCCGGTTCGGTTCCAGCGCAGCAGGGCCTCGACGCCAATGACGGTGCCGTCAAGCGCTCTGATCGTTGGCTGGTAGTGCAGCTCGAATTGATCGGCACTCAGCGCGGCGCGCAGATCGCGTTCCAGGTCCAATCGCTCGCTGGCGGCAGCGCCGAGCGAAGGCGAGTAGAAACAACATTGATTCCGGCCCAGTTCCTTTGCGTGGTACATCGCGGACTCCGCATTGGCTAGCAGCGCGGTTGCGCTGTCGCCGTCGTCCGGGAACAGGGCGATGCCGAGGCTGGCGGTAAGCTGGAACGGCTGGTTGTTGAGCAGAAAGGGCTCATTCAGGCGCAGCCTGATGCGCTCGGCCAGTGAGGCTACTTCGGCGGCGCTGCCGGTACGCGGCAGCAACAAGGCGAATGTATTGCCGCCAATCCGCGCCAGTTGCCCATTGATCCAGTTGCTGGCGGCCAGTCGCTCCGCGGCCTGTCGCAGTACTTCGTCGCCGGCGCTCTGCCCGAGGGTGTTGTTCAGATACTTGAACTGGTCAAGGTCGATCATTACAACCGCGGGCAGCTGTCCGGACTGGTCGCTGGCGGCAATGTATCGTTCGCCGGCTTCCTCAAGGGCCACGCGATTGAACAGCCCGGTCAGCGGATCAACGGTGCGCGCCTGCTCGACGTCGCGGCGCAGCGCCAGCAGCTCGGTAATCTCGGATGAAAAGCCAATCAGCGCATTGGGGTGACCAGGCAGGCCAATAGGCATCTTGATTGACCAGAAATTTCTGAGTTTGCCTGAGCTGTCCAGCAGCAGCTCTTCGCTGGTTTGGCGCTGCTGGGATTCCAGCACCTGACGATCCAGCTCCATCAACCGCTGAGCCACTTCAGGCGGATGGACGTCCATGTCGGTACGGCCGACGATGTCGTCGTTGGCGTTGCCGTACAGCGAAACGACTTGTTGGTTGGCGTAAAGGTAGGTTCCGTCAAAATCCTTGACGTAGATATAGGCATCGACGTTGGAAAGGATCGTGTTGAGCAGATGATTGTGACGAATAGCTTCCGAGGTATTGCGCAGTCCATCGCCAAGTTCTGAGGAAATGCCACTCAGGCCGATAATGCTGCCCTGCGCGTCGCGGATCGGAACTTTGATGGTCCAGAAAATTCTGGGGCTGCTTTCATGCAGCAGCAGCATCGGCTCTTCTTCATGTATTTCGGCGCCTTTGGTCAGCACCGCATTGTCATTGCGAATCAGCGAGTCTGAGTAGCCAAGGTCCATGAACGCGCTGTCATCCAGACCGATGATCTCTTCAACAGGGCGCCGAAAGAGCGCGCCCACCGCCTTGTTGGCATAAATGTAGCGACCCTTGCAGTCCTTGGCTTAGACATAGGCGCCGACGGAGTCGAACAGGGAACGTAATGTGTTGCTGGTTAACTCGGTGGAGTCTGCATCCGCGGTCATTCGGTAGTCTCTGCTGTTGCTGAAACAGCCTGGCGGCCAATCCGTGGTGTCCTGGCGACAGCACAGGCTCACGACGGGCTTGTCGAATATGGCAAAAAAACATGGCAATTTCAAAATCATAAGTTGCTGAGCTGGCCTAATATCATCATCGGTGGCAAAACCATTGATGGATGTCAGCATGGATACAGCGCGGCAGCGTTAGGCTGGTTATACGGTGCTGACCGGGTTGGCCAGCACGCACCCGGATGCGTATTGGGCAGTTGCAGGGGGTTAGATTTGAATCGCCCCTAGTTTCGTAGACACCTCCTGGCCTCATAATACGGCCCACTA
>JAYNRF010000052.1:0-13459 GCA_038114645.1 Pseudomonadaceae bacterium
GAAAGGCAACATTTACTGAGCCTGGAAAGTGTCTAGGAAATCCGGGGCGATTCAGAGTGCTGTCTAACTCAAGTAATAGTACGGACCTATGGGCATGCGACTCTTGTGGAGCAGTTCAGGCTAAGGTCAAAAAAAAGCTGGAGGAAATAGAGACAATTCTGGCTAAGCAGGCTGATCCGGCCGGGCAACGACGCTATATTGGGCTCCTGGAATCTGTCTATAAGGATGCCGACAGTTCTCAGCTAGAGCGAGTTAAAGTGCGGCTGGTAGGGCTGAGCAATGTCCACAACCTTTTTGACGAGCTGATCGCAAGGCGCAAGCTGTTGTCAAGTGGAGTGCGCTTGCCGGCAGGGGCCTCCTTTGACGATATCTCAGCTGTTGGGAACGCTTCCGGTGCCAGTGCTTCGAGCGATAAGAAAATGGCAAGTGCATTTCTTCTCTGTTTTTTCTTTGGGGTATTTGGGTTGCATCGCTTTTATGTCGGGAAGAATAAAACTGCGTTGCTCCAGTTCTTGGTGGCAGGGGGCGGGGCACTTCCTCTCTTGGCGATTGCATTTTTCTTGTCACCCCAAGTTTTCAGCGCCCTCCTGGGTGTTGTGATGATCCTTATTATTCCAGTAGCGATCTGGATATTTGTTGACCTCGTGATGATACTTTTCGGAAAGTTTACTGATGGCACTGGGGCTTGCCTCGATAAGTGGTGATCCTTGTGTTTGACTCGCACTCACAGAGCCTCAGCTTCGCTTCGGTGTAAGTGAATACAGCCGTCAGATGCTCTTGAGCGATGAGGGCGAGCTCCTAGTAAGCAGCCTGCAAACCTTATCAGACACTGATGCGATCGATGATTGATAGGCTTTTCCCCTAGCTGCCCATATTCGGGCAGCAGTTGGCTCATCCTCCGCGAAGTCTGCATCTAGCGACAAAGCCTGTCGCATCCTGCAGTTATCTTGTTCAGCGGACTTAGGTCTGTGGGGGACTTTAGCTGCGCCAGGGTGCTGGTGCTCGACAATAATTGCAAATTGTCGGGGCTGCAGCGTTGTGCGCTGGCGAGATCAGTCAGGGGCAGGGGCCAGCCTCAGCAAAAACATGCTTCTTATGGGGCCCTGATGATGAGTAAACGGCAGATCCGTCGAACCTTTGGCTGTCTTCAGGGGCGCGCTGAAGGTAAGCGTACGGGGAATACACCTTGCGCCGATCAGCCCGGCATCCACTGATGCGGCAGCAGTTGCTCGATCTCGCTAGCCTTCTGCGTCGGCAACCGCGTTAGCACGTCCTTGAGGTAGGCGTACGGATCATGGCCATTCATGCGAGCTGACTGGATCAGGCTCATGATCGCTGCAGCCCGTTTACCGCTGCGCAACGATCCAGCGAACAGCCAGTTTGACCTGCCAAGCGCCCACGGTCTGATCTGGTTCTCGACCGCATTGTTATCGATGGGCACGGCACCATCATCCAGGTAGCGCGTTAGCGCCACCCAGCGTTTGAGACTGTAGTCCAGTGCCTTGGCGATGGCCGAGCCTTCAGGCACCAGCTCGCGCTGGGCCAGCATCCAGGTATGCAAGGTGTCGGCTAGGGGCTTGGCCTTTTCCTGGCGTATTCGCCAGCGATCCTCGTCACTCAGGTCTTTGGCTTGCCGTTCGACTTCATACAGCCCGCCAATCGAGTGCAGCGCTTGTTCGGCCAGCTGGCTTTTGTTGGCGGCATGCAGGTCGAAGAACTTGCGCCGCGCATGCGCCATGCAACCGATTTCGGTGATGCCCTGCTCGAAGCCAGCCTTGTAGCCTGCGAAGTCATCGCAGACCAATTTGCCATTCCAGGTGTCCAGGAAGTTACGCGCATGTTCGCCAGCACGGCTGGGACTGAAGTCATAGACTACCGCCTTCAGTGCTGAGAACGGCGTAGTGCAGTAGGCCCAGACGTAAGCCCTGTGTGTTTTCTTCTCGCCGGGTGCCAGCACCTGCACCGGTGTTTCATCGGCGTGTACAACGTCTTGAGCTAGCACTGCCTCGCGCAATGCATCCACCAAGGGTTGGAGCTGCACGCCGGTTTGGCCTACCCACTGCGCCAGCGTCGAACGCGATATGACCAAGCCTGCACGGCCAAAGATCTTTTCCTGGCGGTACAGCGGCAAGTGGTCCGCGAACTTGGCCACCATTACATGGGCCAACAAGCCGGCGGTGGGAGTGCCCTTGTCGATCACCTGGGCTGGTACCGGCGCCTGGATCAGTGTTTCGCACTGACGGCAAGCCCATTTGCCACGCACATGTTGCTCGACGGTGAACACGCCAGGTGTGTAATCCAGCTTCTCGCTCACATCTTCGCCGATGCGCTGAAGTTGGCACCCGCAGGCACACTGTGTGCTCTCCGGTTCATGGCGGATGACCGTACGTGGGAACTGGGATGGCAGCGGAGCGCGCTTGGGCTGTTGGCGCGATGAGGTTGCGGCAGGCTCAGGCCGGAGCGCGTTCAGCTCTGCCTCGATAGCCTCGAGGTCGGTGTTGAGCAAGTCATCCAGCAAGCTGCCTTGCGCCGGACTGATTTGCTCACTGCGCTTAGCGAATTTGTGCCGCTTGAGGATGGCGATCTCGTGAGAGAGTTGCTCGATGACTGTCTTGTCGCGGCGGCTCTCTCGGCCCATGGTGTCGACCTTGGACAGCAACTGCGCAGCGAGGGCGCGCAGTTGTTCGGGCGTCATTTGGTCGAGATTGGGCGAGGAAGTCATGCCGTGGATTTTACCAAAGCACGGTCACTGCAACAGCTGATAAGCGGGGTTCAGAGCACTGTAATTGCGCCGCTGGAACCGATTCGCTGCCATGGCAAACCGAGCACCAAGGCCTGGAGTTGCTCAGCGTCGAGTTCGACCTCCAGACCACGATGCACGCCTGGCCAGTGGAACTTGCCCTGATTCAGTCGCCGTGCGGCAAGCCAGATGCCCACACCATCATGCACTAGCACCTTCATCCGGTTGGCGCGCTTGTTGGCGAACAGGTAGGCGCAGTGCGGCTGCGCCGCCCCGAATACGGCGACTACGCGGGCCAGCGCTGTGTCAGTGCCGGCGCGCATGTCCAGAGGCTCAGTGGCGAGCCAAATGCGTTCAATGCGGATCACTTCAGCAGCTCGCGCAGGAAACGAGCACAACCTTCAGGGTCGTTGCCCGGCCACTGCACCGACAGCTTGCCGACCCGATGAGGAATAACGATCTGGATGGCCATGTCGGCAGCACTCGGGGTAGCAGGTAGGCTCGGGACGAGAGGGATCGGAATAAAACTGGAGGGTACAGCAGGCAGCTGTGCCTGCTGGCGGCGAATCCACTTGTGCACGAGATTGGCGTTAAGGCCATGACTCAAGGCTACGCCGGCAACCGAGGCACCGGGCTGGCTGCACTCCTCGACGACCTGGGCCTTGAAGGATTTGGGATAGGAGCGGCGTAGGCCTGGCACGGGAGTTCCTCCGCAAGGGGCTTGAAATGGTGTCCACCAAAAACAGGTGGACACCATGCCGCTACCAGGCGGAATTGAGGAGGTGTGTTGCCCGGACGGTTACCGCTGAAGCGCTTCTACCTTGTATCTATCTCGCGGAGTATGGCTTGTCTGGGCGGAGCTTTCGTGGCTGCGCGTCGGGGATACGGGCTGGCCTGTTCGCATTGGGAGCACTGACTGGTGGAGACCGCCCCGGCGTCGCGTCACGTGTAGGGTTGCTGCTGCCGTTGCAGTACTGTCGGGATGAGACTGTGCGCCGAGCGCTTGAGGCCATTCCTGCTGCGGTGAGATCGAATGAAGGGTTGTCGGCGCGTCGGGTTGCCGTGCAGCAGCTTCTTGATCTGGCGTTTGGTGGCGATCTGCTGCTGCTTGACGGTCACGATCCCGATGAGTTCTTTGCCATGCAGTTACGGCCTGGTCTGATTCCGCGGCTGGCAATATCATTTTCATGCGTCGTGGATGTGCTTGATGATCTGGCCGGCGCCATTGAGCTGCGTGCTGTCGCGCCGTTTGGCTGGCGTAGCTATGGCGAGCTGGTGGAGTGGTTCAATGGTGTTGATCCCGTTTCCGGCACAGTCGATCCTGCTCGTTGGACGTCGCTGACGCCATTCTTTGTGTCTGGCAACACTGGGCATATAGGGCTACGCGATGCAGCTCACAACGGAGCTCGGCTGTTTCGACCATGCGAAGATCTGCCTCGCTGGTTTCGCTTGCGACCTGATATCACCGATGCACCAGTGGGTGTGTTGTTCGAAATGGGCCAATACGGTTGGGCAAGGTTGCATATGTCGTTGGCTGATTGCAGCGCGGTGATGGATCTGTCCAACGTGTTTGATCCATTTGATGATCTGGTGGCCTGGGGGCGGGAGGTCGACGAGGGTGACCTTCCTGTCATGATCGAGATTGATGAGGAAGGATCGACGGCTGTGCTGGCTGTGAATCCTACCGAGGATTCAACGCGTGTTTTGCTGCGGGTCACGCGGCTGTATCCCGATGAGCTGCTGCTGGAAGGAATTGTGGCTCGGTCAGAACTGGCGGGTACCTTCAAGGCTGAACTGCGGCGCTTTTTTGCTCAGGAGTTTGACCCGGGGCACTGGGATGATGAAGAGGGATGCCTTCCGACCAAGGCGCGCTTGCAGCAATCCCAATGGTTCGCTGCGCTTACTGCGGACGGGGCGGGAGGCTAAATCGCCCCTGTCAGCGGCAGGCTCAGCCCTTTACCACCGGATAACACGCATCACCCCACAAGGTATTCGGGTTGTCCAGCATGATCTCGATCACCAGTGGTACCAGTTGGCCGAGGATGGCGACGCAGTCGCGCAGCTGTTCGCGGTTGACCTTCCCGTTCCAGGTGGCGCCGCCGTGGATCAACTGGTTGCGTAGCGTGTAGAGCCGGCTGAACACCACAGCCAGGACAGTGGCTGTGTCGCGGGAACCGAGTGCGGTTTTGGCGCGTTGTTTACCGCGATTAAAGCGATCTTGCCATTCCTCGTGGCTGAGTTTGCCGTTCTGGTAATCCCAGAAGCTTTGAAACACAAACGGGTTGTCCAGCAGCACCCGGATGTTGCCGGGGAATGCTTGCCACACCAGCTTCTCCAGTGTGTTCCGCTGATCCAGTTCGCACAGCTTGTTGAGGAAGGCCTTGAAGGTTTCCTGCTCGCTCAGGCGCAGGCGCTCATCGATTTCTGTGGCGTAGGCGGCGTTGAAAGCGATCCACAGAAAAATGAATTGGCCGTCGAGATCCTCTGCTTGTTCCGCGCGGTTGAGCCAGCTGAGTGAGCGGTGAGTGCGCAGTGCAAGGTTCTCGTTGTGGGTATGGCGTTCGGCGCGTTGGCGCTGCTTGAGGCGTTCGTAACTCATGACGTCACCTCCTGCTGCGCAGGCTGATAACCGTTCTTTCTGGCCTGGGACAAGATCTTCTCCGCTTGTTCCGCCTGATGATCTCGCCACTCAGCCGGTTGCACTACGTGAAACCCTGCACCGAAGCCGTGAATCCACCAGAGGGTTTGCTGGTCGTTCGGTACTGTTGCGCGTAACTCAATCCAGCCATCTGCGTCGGGTTCAGACAATGTTTGATCATCGCTCACAGGTGTTTCCCTCAGCTTCCAGGCAACGTGGTTGTTCAGCTGGGCAACAAGCACCACCGGGTCTGTTGTGACTGGTAAGCCAAAGCTGCCTTCGGTGATGTAATCCTGCACGTTGAAGTCCGGATGTGGCCGGTACGCTTCGCCGCTGTGGTTTACCGCCTGAAAGCGATGCAGCGCCAACTGACGGATGTCATCGTGCTGGTTGATGGTGGCAAGTACGTAGCTTATCTGCCCACGCGTCACCAGCCCTTGCGGGTGAACGATAAAGTGCTGGAGGTCCCGCTTGTAGCGGCTGAGATAATCCACTTCGATAGCCTGCTGATTGAGCAAGGCATCCGATACCGCGTCCCAAATGCCTGCTTTGACTTCTGGAGCAATCAGAGACTTGCCTTCAGGAATGCTGGAAACGCGCTTGCTCCAATGGGAGAGCCCATTTGCATGCAGACTCTCAAGGTGTTGGCGTGCGCGCTCAAAGCGGTAGCTAATGTGGCTGAGTGCGGAGGGCGGCAGCTTGTCTGCCAATCCTTGCTCTGCCATGACCAGCACCAGAGCCTCGACCGTATCCATCGCTGGTAGGTCACTGGCGTAGCTGGCAACGTAGGACCAGCGATAGGGCTTTTCGGATTTGTCGCAGGTAAGCGGAAACCAGATCGAGAGCCGTTCCAAGTCGCGCTGCAAGGAGCGTGGCGTCAGGGTGAACCCTTCTTCGCTGAGCTTCTCGTGCAGGGTAGTGGTCGCGCGCTTGGCGGGGTGCCGGGGAATCATGCGCAGGAGGGCGAGGTGGCGCATCAACGTATCGTGCTGGCTCATTGCAAGTCCTTGTGTCTAATCGCAGCGACATGAATCGTCGCATGTCGAATCTAGCATGTCACTCAGCAATGACCACGGAGTGACTGAATGAACGCAACCCTGACCAGCCCACACACGCTTTCTACCGCACAACGCCAGGAACTGCTGCTGCGCTATTTGCAGCGCGATGTATGCGGCCATCCGCGTATTGCGCTTGAAGGCGGTGACGAAGGCGAGTGCACTGTGCCACATGCTTCTGTGTGTGGGCGTGACCGGCGATGGTCGATGCCAGCGCCAATGTCGCCTCAGGCTGAGCGTGTGCTCGGCAGCCTGCTGGCAGGTGCCGCCGGTGACGCGCTCGGAGCGCGGGTCGAGTTTCTGTCTTGGGACGAGATTCGTCGCGGTTTCGGTAACTGGGGTATTCGTTCGATGGCGCCGATCTATGGCCGACGCGGTGCGGTAACCGACGACACCCAGATGATGCTGTTCACCGCTGAGGGGCTGCTGCGGGCCTTTGTACGTCAGCGTGAAACGGGGAGCTGCCATGTGCCTGCGGTTGTGCACCATGCGCTGCAGCGTTGGCTGCTCACCCAGGGAGTTGAACCTGCGTTGAGCCCGTGCCGTGATGGCTGGCTGATCGAACAGCCGGAATTGTGGTCCCGGCGTGCACCGGGTAATACCTGTCTGTCTGCACTGATGGAAAGCCGAGTGTTCGGTGAACTCGCGGTTAATGACAGCAAGGGCTGTGGCGGTGTTATGCGCGTGGCACCCTGTGCCTTTTTTTCCAATCCTTTCGAGGTGGCCAGTGAGACTGCGCGGCTGACCCATGGGCATCCGACAGGTTATCTGGCAGCGGGTCTGTTTGCCGATATTCTGAATCGACTCTGGCGTCAGTCGCTGCCATTGGCCGAGGTGGTGGTGATTGCCTTGCAGGCACATGGTGGAAAACCCGGCATGCAGGAAACCCGCAGACTTGTGGAATACGTGCTGCGCTTGCACCAGCAGGGCGTGCGGCCCAACCCGGAGCGCATCGCTGATCTAGGCGGCGGCTGGGTTGCAGACGAAGCACTTGCCATCGGGCTCTGGTGTGCGCTGGCGGCAGAAAGCCTCGAAGACGGCATCATCATGGCCGTCAATCACAGCGGTGACAGCGACAGCACCGGGATGATCGCTGGTAATTTGCTTGGCCTGATTTACGGCCCGCAAGCTATTCCGGAACGCTGGCTGGAGGAGCTGGAGTTGCGTGATGTGATTACGCAGGTGGCTCTGGATCTGGTCGACATTCCGGCGAGGTATGAGACGGGTGGTGAGGCCGAGTTGCGTCGGCGTTATCCGGGTTGGTGAATTGGTGTCGCGCTGGGCCTGCGAGAGCTCCAGGCCCACTAGAGCATGGTTGCTTTTAAGCTTAGCTGCGATTACTGAGGTTCGTTTCGTACAGATGCCCCGGTTTCATCCAGGCTGACATGCCATCGTCAGCGACCATCAACCAGACGCAGGGTAGGGTGGGTGCACATTCGCCGGCCCCAATGATGCAGCCGTGGTTCCATCTGCTCTCACCTTTCACTTTGCGCTCTATCTGAAACCCCATTTCCTCCCACTCGTTGACCATAAGCCCCATGCTGAAGGGATCCATGGCACCAAGCCGAAACAGCTGATCGTCATGCCGTGCTGGGCCGTCGGCTTCACCGATGTAGTCCGTCCTGCACTGCTGCCAGCCACCGGTGTATTTCCGTTCGATCACGGAGATTGGAATGATGAAGTTCAGAAATTCCAAGGCTATCGTCATTGAGCATTGTCTCCTTGTTGTCTGCTTGGATGTCAGTATCCACTCCTATGCGACAGAGTCTGTCGCTCAGGCTGTCATGCTGTCCAAATGAGCCACTTGGCAGCTGCCCGGAAGGACCGCATACCATGACCGTAGACAAAACCGAGTTTGATCCAGACTTCGAATCCTTGCGTCTTGGAATGCTGCTTCGGCAGTTCCCCGAGCATGCGGATGGCCGTTGCGAGGTTCGCTTCGCTGCCGATGATGAGGCTCGCCTGAGCCACGCGTCCTGGTCGACTGAGGGCGACTGGTTCGTTCGAGCAGGAGAGTCAGGCTTCAAACTGTACTTGATGGAGCTGCTGGACAGCCTCATTCAGTATCGCGCGCAGTGCGGTCAATCTTGCTGGAAAAAGGGTATCGTGCGCATAAGCCAAGGCGCCATGAGCATTGACTGGCTAGTCGACGACGAATTTGAAAATGGATAGAGGACGTAACGAATGGATGCATTGAAACAGGAATACGTGCGCATTCTGCAGGGGCTGCAGATTGATCAGTTCAACCTGGCTGAAGACAAGTACTCGGGTGTGTTTCTGCCTGATCCGTTTGAGGAGTATTGGACCGCTAAGACGAAAGTCATGCTGGTCGGTCGTGAGACGGCAGGTTGGAATACTGATAACGACAAGAATACGATCAAACGGGCTGCGGGGCTGGGCAGTGTTACGGTCGCACAGGTAGTAGATGAGTCCTTTGGGCGCTACAGAACTCACTTCAAGTTGAAGGGCGACAAGGTCGTCGAGACGTCCAGAAGCCGTTTTATGCAGTACTACTTCCGACTGGCCCGGGAGCTTGGCCTGCACCCAAGAGCGCTGATCTACGCGAACTTGTTTGCCTGGGACTATGACAAGAAGAGCCCGAGAAAACGACCAGCTAGTGAGTTCAATGAGGTCGTCTCTGTCTCTCGGCAGCTACTGGCAACCCAGATTCGGCTTTTGAAGCCGGATTACATCGTGTTTGCTTCGGGCATCAAAGGCGCCGATGAGGTTATTCGGAGCCTGTTCAATGATCACTTCGGCGGGTACCAAACCGCTAAAGATAAGCTGGTTCCGGGCAAGCTCTGGGAGTTTGAAGCAGCGGGTGCCACCTGCTACCGCATAGCGCATCCACGCGCGGGTTATGGACATGCAGAGTTCAGATATCTGGTGATCGAGCGCATCAAGGCCGGCGTTGCTTCGAGAGCGTTAGCGTAAGCGCCGTCGCGTCATGAGCCTCATCGGGCTGTGTTCTTGGTAGGAGGAATTGCGGCATGAACATGCTGATCAAGTACATCTTCAACGCCAGCATTCTGATGCTCCAGCTGGCGACCATGGGCTACGGGCTCTGGTTGGGTGTTACCGAGTCTTGGGGTATGGGGTTGTTCATGTTTGGGGTTGCGTTGCTGCTCGGCGCCGCGGCGTTCTCCGTGCCTGAATTACCTGACCCGCCATCGGAGGCCTGATGACTGCTCAGATCGGCGATCTGCTTTTCTACCAGGGTCAGCGGATGACCATCTGCGATGCTCCGCTCGGCACTTACTTTCGTTTGGGCGGTGCCTATCCTGAGTTTGAACCTAGCTCCACGGCGCTCATGCGTGGTTATGTTGCCACCTGGGAGCTGCTGGACGACCGGCTGTACCTGGTTGCGATACAGGGTTGGCTGAGTAATGGCGAGGATGCGTCACTGGAGTCGGTGTTTCCGGGGTATCCGGAGCGGGTTTTCGCCCATTGGTACTCCGGCCGCATCAGGGTTCCACGCGGTAAGCTGCTGAAGTACGTTCATGCCGGTTACGCGAGTATTTACGAGCGCGATCTGCTGCTGGATTTTGAGCGCGGTGTGCTTGTCGCTTCCATGGAGAAGCACAACGGCGTCTCCGACACCCCCGATGCACCTGAGGGATATGGCGTGGGGGCGTTTACCGTGTTTCCGAGGCCGGGCGTGCAAGAGGGGGCAGAGGAGTGATCTATCTTTACCTGTATCTCGCCGTTGGCCTGCTGGTCGGTATCGGCTTCAGTATCAATGGCGCGCGAGCATACGCTAAGGCCCCACCAATAACCGAGGTGGTAGCGCAGGCCCTTGACCCGGACTGGCAGCCACCCAAGCGGCGCTGGTTGCCTCTGATTCTGATCAGTAGTGTGATTTGGCCGGTGCTGCTTCTGCTTCCTCTAGTGGATCGACCGTTTGAGGCGGACGACCCCATACCTGAGTTCGCTGTAGCCGGGGATCATCTGCTGGAGTCACTCACCGTGGCCGAAATCGAAGCCCGAGAGTGGGTTGCAGACCCGCTTGGTGCGGTGCCTGATCTGCCATTCGGGCACCTCAACACAGCTTGGCAGGAATTTCTCGCGCAGTGCGAAGAGGAGGCCGAGTTCAGACGGTTTGCGGCTGATTGGGATGCAGGTTGGTGCAAGGAGCGGCGCGAAGGCTACGTCGAGATGGTTGATGGCCAGCCGGGGAGGTTCTTCATGACGGCTTGCAAGACGCTGACTGAAGACTGAGGGGCGCAGTTAAACGGGTTGGGTCATGGTCGCCCGGACGACTGTGACCTCTACTTGTAAAACCACGGCTGCAGTTGCTCAAGATTACCCACCACAATCTGCTGGGCAGTGGGCTTGGTGTGCACCTTGGTCGGATCGATCTGGTAGCGCTGTAATACGTACTGCGCCAATGCGCCTCGGGTCTGGATTTCAAGTTGCCCGTCGATCATGCCGTAATCCGCCTCCACGATGGCCCGCTGCTCAGCCTTCAAACGTGAGTCTGGCTCAATGATGACGGCGACGCGGGTATTCCATCCTGTATCCGCCTCGCGCGTATTGTCAGACAGGTCATCCATCAACTCAGGCACACCACGGAACCGACTAAGCACAAAATCACGGTAGTCGCCGTTCTTCTCGCAGTAGGCGCGCACGTGCCAGCGCATGCCGGTAAATACCAGCGTATGCGGCGCGATCAAGCGCGTTTCGCCATCGGGCGTGGTGAACGACACATAGTCGCACTCCAGTCGCTGGCCCGCACGGCAGGC
Organism: Pseudomonadaceae bacterium; assembly: GCA_038114645.1. GTDB lineage: Bacteria > Pseudomonadota > Gammaproteobacteria > Pseudomonadales > Pseudomonadaceae > Halopseudomonas. The sequence goes on from JAYNRF010000052.1 coordinate 11,176, forward strand.
CTTCAGCAACGGCCGCAACACCTCCGGGCGCACCGATCTGTCCGGCACATCCAGCACCTCGGTATGCGCATAGGCCAGCGCCAGGCCTTCAATGTGCGGCGCGCGGTCGTGGCTTTGATTAAGCAGATGCAGGTAAGCGCTGGCGCTGTCGTCGATAAAGCGCGGCTGGAATCGCTTGCTCGGTACATAGCCCTTCAGATGCTTGTCGTACTCCAGATTCTTCGGGGCATGCTCTGTGATGTACGTGTTGATGTCTTTGGACGCTTGCTGACGGCTGATACCGAAGCTCTGCATCAGGTGCTGTGTGGTCAACCGACCTTCCCACCAGGCAACCGTCTCGATCAGACGGTAGCGAAGGGCAAGATCCCAGCGGACGGATTCGGGGGTGTTGCTGCGTTTCATGGTGTCCTTACCTGCTTGAAAAGCTGACACATAAGCGTCGCTTGTGAAGACGTGTCAATCAAGATGGCATGTTGATTCGGATTGATGCAAGGGCGAGTGCGTTGCCGAAGGCCTCTCAGCGGTGGCCGATGATCAGGCATCCGCAAAATCGCTGTCCCACGGCAGGTCGCGACCAAGTAACCGACTAAGTAAGCGACCAAGTAGCGTGTGTACAAGGAGCGATGCGCAGGTTCCAGCACCTGCCTGAAAACTTGACCTGTATGCATGACCATTATTGGTCTGTCAGCTAACGCGACATATCATCCAACTGTGCCAGCTGGGAGTGGGCAGGGATGGATCCCCTGGTCATGGATGACCTCATCGCCTATGCGAGTTCGGAAAAAATGACGACAAGCGTCAACTGCTTTACCCATTGCCTTGCGATAGATAAAGTGAGGATCTTCGGATTTTCTAATAGCAGTCACGGTGGCGTCAGGATGCAGCGCTGCTTGTACGCATCGAAACTTGAAAGGGACTTTATATGCGCATCCTCATTGCGGCACTCTCCGGCCTATTGATGGCCTCTCAATCGGCTTCTGCCGAGCAACCGAAGCTATTTAAAGATTGGGCTTACAAAACCCCGATAGCCTCATTTAGCCAAGAGCTAGGCTTCTACGATTGTGCGGCAGATTTTGGTGCCAAGGCTGTTTGCATAGATGATGTCGAGTTTCTGGGGTACCCCTTCGGTGCGGTGCTGAGCCCGACGGAAGGCGCCTTGGCGGAGGTTATGCTTGTTGCCGAGTTTGACTATGACCTGTATGTCAAGCTCATGGGAGCCTTGGCAGGTGGTTTTACTCTCATTTCGATGCGTGGCGCCAACGATCAGCTGGACTTGCTTGAAACCCTTCAAGCGAGTCGAAACTCGCAACAGTTTCAGAGCCGACTGAACGATTACGAAACCCTGGGGCTTAGCCAGGGCCAGCTTACTTACACGTTTATCGAGCAATCCGTTGACGTCGTGCGGCGGTTCAGCACAGCTAGTGCTGCTGCGTTTGCTGCTCCCGAAACAGCTCGGCTGGCTGAGCTGGTTGTATATGAGGACGAGTATGAGTCAACGCTACTGGTCAAGTTTGCCCTGCCGACACTTTCTCGCGAAAGCGCACGCGAAAGTATCCAAAGAATGCCCGTGGAAGATTTCTGAGAGCTGCGCGTATGTCGCATTCGAACATTGGGTAAAACCGGTAATGCTAGGGAGTTTGTATGTACAAACCAGGTGGTACGATTAAGCAGCTGTTGGACAAGGTGGCGTCTCAGGAATACATCTTGCCTGCGATCCAGCGTGAGTTCGTTTGGTGGCCAGAGCAGATCTGCCGCTTGTTCGACAGTTTGTTGCAAGGCTACCCCTTCGGCACCTTCCTGTTCTGGCGTATAGCGCCTGAGAAGCGCCAGGAATACCAGTTTTACGATTTTGTTCGTGACTACCACGAGCGAGACAACTACCACTGTGCGCTACTGAAAAATCTACCTGAGCGTGAGCTTGTTGCGGTTCTAGATGGCCAGCAGCGCATGACTGCGCTCAACATCGGTCTCCGGGGCTCCTATTCGTGGAAGCTGCCAGGTAAATGGTGGTCAAGCAACGGTGCTTTTCCCACTCGTCATCTCTATCTAGACCTGTTAGGCGAGCCGGATCCAGAAACCGGCTCTGACTACTGTTTTGAATTTCTTGTTGATACCGCTACGGACCTGACGGGTGACGGTCAATTATGGTTTCGCGTCTGTCGTGTTCTGGTCGAGAGCGAGGACGATCTGATCGACAGTTTGGATGGGCTTAATCTCAGTGTCGATCAGCGGGTAATCCCCCCTGAAATCAGTCCTCGTCAGAAGTAGAATTTTCTCCTAATCG
>JAYNRF010000053.1:0-12872 GCA_038114645.1 Pseudomonadaceae bacterium
ACCGACCAAGACTCATCGAATCAACTCACACGACAACTATCCTGACGCGGCGGGATATTTCAAGCGCCGCACAGGAAGTATTGAGGATTTGGCTAGCAAAAATCGCACCTTGTCACGGATAGCACCACCCGCAAAAGCGCGGCCTCTCGTGCAAGGGCTCTGGTGACGCATCGGCGCCCGAGGCGCATCGTGCTACATTTGCTTGGTTGCAATAGCAGTTATTGCTTAGATAGGCATAGACTAATACGCTTGTTGGTAATATGTTACCCGGAAGGTAAAAACGGGAAGTTTCGTAACAAATGTTCAGGCCGTGCGCTTTGCGCCACGTTGGTGCTAGTGATTGATCATGCTCTATATAGGTATGGGTAGTAAGTGCGTTAATTACGAACATCCTGAAAGTTGGTTTATCTATCCGAAAAGTAGTGCTTTAAGCTGTTGATGCGCGCCGCAGTTTTTAATGCCCATAGGCTTTGGCAGTGAATACGGTCGTTGCTATTCCAAGTGCCGCCTTACCCACTTTAGTTGAGGTAGCGGGAAAGTCCGCAGAAACCCGGTTATTGAGTTTTTCACGGCCACATCTGTGACCCGAACACGCGACGGCTTAGTCGCGAGCGGTCAACGAGTTCTGGACCTAGTGCCATGCCGTGGGTGTTCCCGATCTGGCCGCCGAGGGCTTTGGGGATGATCGCCTTTTCGGCCGGGCAGTGGTACTCCTCTGCCTCTCAATCCATTGGAAATCGTTGTTCGAGAAACTGTCGTTCTTGCGCTCGGTTTTGTCCCACACCGGCACGTGAGGTTCGATGTCTTTTTCCTCCACCATCCAGGCCAGCATCGTCGCAGTACCGTAAGCGGTTTCGCCAATGAGGCGCTCTGGCTTGATGTCGAACTGCGCTTCGACCCGATCGATCATTTTCTTGGTGCTCTCGACTTCTGCGGTTCGATGAGCAGGTGTCGGCTCCACATCCATGATCACGCCGTGCTCGGTATCGATCAGATTATTCGTGGAGTAAGCTTAGAAACCCGCATCCATGCAGCGACGCAACACCTCATTGAACAACCAGCGAAAAAGATCGCTGTCCCCAAAAACGGCCGTGTCGGTTCTTGGAAAAGGTCGAGTGATTGGGACTTCATCTTCAAGGCTCAACCGGCAGAACCAGCGATACGCCAGGTTCAAATGAGCCTCTTCGCACAGTCGCCGCTCGGAGCGAATGCCGTAGCAATAGCTCAGAATCAGCATACGAATCATCAGTTCAGGGTCAATCGAAGGACGCCCAATCGGGCTATTGAAATCGGCGAGGTAATGGCGCAGGTCGCTTAGATCGAGACACCGATCAATGCTGCGCAGAAGGTGATTGGCTGGGATGTGATCTTTAAGGTTGAATGCGGATTCCACGCCATTCGGACACTCAGCCCACGCTGATCCGGACACCTGTTCCACGCTCATTCGGACAGGCAGTCGGAGCGCAGCGACGCAGGGGTGGCATTGTTAGTCCGGGTTGGCTGGCGTCGTCAATTTCTGCGTCCGTTTGCGCATTGATTCACCCTTCAGATTGATCCGATAAGCGTTGTGCACCAGGCGGTCGAGGATGGCATCGGCCAGGGTCGGATCGCCGATCAGTTCGTGCCAGTTGTCCACCGGCATCTGGCTGGTGACGATGGTCGAGCGCTGGCCGTAACGGTCGTCCAGTAGCTCCAGCATGTCGCGCCGTTGCTCGCCGGTGAACGGGGCCAGGCCCCAGTCGTCGAGGATCAGCAGGTCGGTCTTGGCGTAGCTGCTCATCAGCTTGGCGAAGCGGCCGTCGCCATGGGCCAGACCCAGTTCTTCCAGCAAACGTGGCAGGCGCAGGTAGCGCACGCTGTAGCCCTCCCGGCAGGCCTGGTGGGCCAGGGCGCAGGCCAGCCAGGTTTTACCGACACCGGTGGGGCCGCCGATGATCAGGTTGAGGCCGTCGCGCAGCCACTGACCACTGCTCAGTTGCAAGATCAGCGCCTTATCCAGTCCGCGCGGGCTGCGGTAGTCGATGTCTTCGAGGCAGGCGTTGTGCTTGAGCCGGGCCTGGCGCAGGCGGCTGCTCAGGCGCTTGTCATCGCGTTCGGTCAGCTCGCGGTCGACCAGCAGGCCGAGGCGTTCTTCGAAGCTCAGGCTGTCGATGTCCGGGGTTTTCAGTTGTTCATTCAGCGCCTTGAGCATGCCGTGCAGGCGCAGGGTTTGCAGCTTGTCCAGGGTCGGATGGGGCAGCATGGTGGGATTCCTTGGGGTCAGTGGTAGTAGGCGGATCCGCGCAGGTTGGCGTGGTCGTCCGGCAGCAGCGGCAGGTTGGTTTGAGCTAGCGGCAGGTTTTCCAGCCCCTGGCGCAGGATCGATTCGAGGCTCTTGTAGCTGCACGTGCCGAGGCTGATGGCGCGACGGCAGGCCAACTCCAGACGCGCCTCACCGTGGGTTTTACCCAGGCGCAGGATGCCCAGGCAGGCCCGGTAGCCCTGCTGCGGATGGATGCGCCGTTCGAGGATGTGCCGGATCACGCCGGCGGTGTTCGGCCCGGTCTGCTCGGCCCAGCGGATCAGCCGTTGCGGCGTCCACTCGGCATGCTCGCGATGGCTCTTGGGCATGTGCTCGGCCTGCGTGCTGTGCCTGCCCTTGTGCATTGAGCGCAGGTGGCTGGCCACTCGCTGGTTGGCGTGGAAAAACTCGACGGTGCGCGCCGTCAGGCGCACCTCCAGCTGCTTCTTCACCAGTTGATACGGCACCGAGTAGTAATGCCCATCGACCTCGACGTGGTAGTCGATGTGCACCCGCGCCTTCTTCCACTCGGCGTAGACGTAGGGTTGCTCCGGCAGGGGGCGCAGCGCCGGACGATCCAGGCTGTCGAAGGCCGACTGCCGGGAGCCCGGCAGCTTCTTGAACGGGCGTTGGTTGAGCCGCTCCAGCAGCCCGGCGATGGCCGTGTTGAGTTCATCCAGGGAGAAGAACTGCCGATTCCTCAGTGCGGCGAGGATCCAACGCTCGACCACCTGCACGCCGACTTCGGCCTTGGCCTTGTCGCGCGGTTTGCGTGCCCGCGCCGGCACCACCGCCACGCCATAGTGCTCGGCCAGATCGCGGTAGCTGGGGTTGATGTCCGGCTCGTAGCGGTGACTCTTGCTCACCGCGCTGCGCAGGTTGTCCGGCACCACGATCTCCGGCACGCCGCCGAGGAAGGCGAAGCAGCGGGCATGGGAGCCTAGCCAGTCCGGCAGCTGCTGCGACCAGGTGGCTTCGGCGAAGGTGTAGCTGGACGCGCCGAGCACCGCGACGAACACCTGCGCCTGGCGGATCTCGCCGCTGTGGCGATCGATAACCGGCACCGTCTGGCCGGCATAGTCGACGAACAGCTTCTCGCCGACGCGGTGCTCCTGACGCATCACCACGTCCAACTTGCCCTGCCAGGCTCGGTAGTGCTCACAGAACCAGCTGTACTGAAAGCCCTGAGGCTGGCTCAGGCGGTACTCCTGCCAGAGCAGCGCCAGGGTCACCCCGGGGCGGCGCAGTTCGGCATGCACCCATGCCCAATCGGGTAAAGGCCGCTTCTCACTGGCAACCGCCGGGGCCGGCGGGAACAGTTGCTGCTCCAACTCGGCATCGGACAACGAACAGGGCCAGGTGAGGCCGCTGGCGGCAAAACGGCAGAGGTAATCACCGGCACTGCTGTGGCCAATGCCCAGGCTGCGGGCGATCTTGCGCACGGACAGGCCGCAGTCGAACTTGAGGCGTAACACCTCTCGGATTTTACGCATGGATAAACGCTCCACAACGACCTCTCTGCTTCGAAAAAGAGATCGATGGTAGTGAATAAATCCTGCGTGGCTGCCTGCCAGAAAAGTGTCCGGATGACCGTGGAGTCGGTGTCCGGATGCTCGTGGAATGAGTGTCCGGATCAGCGTGGAATCACTGTCCGGATGCGCGTGGAATGGGTGTCCGAGTCAGCGTGGAATCCGCAACTCGAACACTGAACCGACTGGGTGTTAGCGCCCTAAAAGATACGCTTCAACACAGCTTAAGCAAACACGTTCAGAAAATCATGACAAAGGGTTGACAGCTACTCCGCTCAAGATTTAACTGAACGCGTTCCGCTACGTGAACGCGTTCAGTTGAGGTTTTGAGAATGACTATTGATTACAGCCAGCTGGGCTCTCCCGAGACCAGGTCTTTCTGGTTGAACACCTATGGGCCTTACGAGGCCAACGAGAAGCTGAGAGAACACATAAAAGCCGACATTGTGATTGTTGGTGGCGGCTTTACTGGCCTCTCCACCGCAGCTCACATTAAAAAATTCAATCCGGATGTTGATGTAGTTGTGATTGAAGGAAGCGTCATTGGATATGGCGCGTCAGGAAGAAATGGTGGTTTCTCTATGACTCTTTTCGGTTTTGAACCGGAAGTTACGAGTCTTATGCACGGCAATGAGAACGCAGCAGTGGCACATCAATATATGGAAGATGCTGTTGACTACGTAAAAGAGCTTGTAGAGCTATCAGGTTTCAATAGCAACTACGAGCACAATGGTTTTGCACGAGTCTCACTGACCAAAAAGCACAGTGAAAGACTCAAAAAGCAATATGAGCTCTACTGCAAGCTTGGCTTCGAGAAATCGTTCAGCTGGTGGGATTCGGAAAAGCTGAAAGAAGAGCTTAAGAGCCCCGTGTTCCAAGTTGGTTTCTATGAGAAGCGCTGTGGAATTCTGAACCCGGCTAAACAAGTCAGAGAGTGGAAGAAGCTCTGTACAAACCTTGGCGTGAAAATTTACGAAAACACCCTGATTGAATCGGTCGAATACCCTTCTACGGGTGTAATCGTTAAAACTGCCGAAGGCTCTGTTAAAGCAGAGAAGGTTGTTCTTGCCACAAATGCTTATGGCCACCTGATCCCGGAGATGGGTGCATTTAATCGGAACCAGACACCGATTTGGACATATCAAATTGTCACTGAACCACTAAGTCAATCCATGTGGGACAGCATTGGTTGGCAAGGGCGCTACGGGATAGAAACGAACCGTCACATGGTGCACTACTTCCGACCAACAGCAGACGGTCGAATCACCTTTGGCGGGGCAAATGTCGAAACCTCTATCGGAAACAAAATGAACTACGACAGTAACGAGTCGTATTGGAGGACGCTGGAATACCACCTTAAAACAATGTTCCCGCAACTGAAAAACACTCGGATTGATTACCGCTGGGGCGGCCCGGTTTCAGTCACGCTGGACATGACACCCAACCTGGGCTTCTACAAAGATGAAAGAACACTATACCTGTGCGGCTGCACCGGACATGGTGTTTCGTTCACGCAATACAGTGGCAAAACATTAGCCGAACTAGCACTTGGCATTGAAAGCAAAAGAACTAATACCTGGTTCGTCAACAGGAAACCAATTCGCTGGCCCGTACAACCGCTTAAGCAACTCGGTATCGCTACAGTTAAAAATGTTCTGAAAGCGGAAGATGCCTGGCAAGAACGAAGCCTCTGGAAATAATAAAAATGAAAAAAATTACAATAGCATCACTTGCGATACTTGCATACTCAAACAGTGCGATGTCACTTGATATCTACGATGGCGACGACGTGTCAGCAACGCTTAATGGCACCATTGAAGCTAGTGCGGGCTATCGTATTAGTGACTATGAGGAAAGCCCAGCAGATCAAAGCGACCCTCGGATCAACAGCGATGATGGTTCAGCCCTTTACAACAAAGGGTGGTTCTCAAAAGAGACCAAGATTACAGCAGACCTTTTAATAGAAGCGAATGAAAGCGGCGCCCTGATACGTGGAAGTGCTTGGTATGATTATGAAATCATGAACAAAAATCCGGACAATGAGGATTTTGATAAGCGCAACTACACGGGAAACGGTCACTATCCCTCGTCGCTTCAAAATGAAGTAGGCAAGAGAGCAGAGCTTCTGGATGCCTACATTTTCCACAACATGGAAGTTGGTGGTGTTCCGGCATCTTTCCGCCTTGGGCGGCAAGTTGTCAGTTGGGGGGAAAGCATTTATTACGGGGACAGCTTGAATGTTATCAACCCGTATAACGTATCTAAGCTTGCCACTCCAAACGCTAAGTTTAAAGAAGCCCTGTTGCCGGTCAACATGGCCTATGCGCAGTTCGGCTTAACCGAAACACTGTCCGTTGAAGGCTTCACTGCACTTGAATGGAAAGGCAACCAGGCCATACCCAATAGCAGTTTTTACAGCGATGAGGACATCTTCGGCCCATGATCTAGTGGCGCGATCATCGACCTGAGGCCAGATCTGGGTCTCATGGGGATACCGGCATTCCTCGTGCCCGGTGTCAATGGTGTTGACGGCGTAGTCAGCGGCATCAGGAGAGGCAGCAATGATAAAGCCTCGGACAACGGTCAATTTGGTGTCGCTCTGCGCTACCTGAGCGAAGAGCTGAACGACACCGAGGTGTCGCTTTTTTACATCAACTACAACAGCCGCAACCCATTCCTTCGCGCCAATGGTGGCCAAAGCGCAGCGTGTAGTATGGGCGGCGGCAACAAATTCAGTGCACTGTGCGGTCTGGCCGCAGCACCTGAAGACTTCGCTCTTGTTGATGGGCTTGAATACCTAGATACCACCACGTATGACCTGATCTATCCAGAGAACATTCATCTCTACGGATTAACGGTCTCCGGAAACATTGGCGATACGAACATCGCAGGTGAGATTACCTACAGGCCAAACGCAGCCATTGAAAGCTCCATGTCTGGCGAGCTGGAAGATCTGGCTATTGGCGCGCTGTCGAGTGGTGCAAGCGGCGGAAGTATTAACCTAGGTAGTTTTGGCGATATCACACAAAATGGCAGCATTGAGCTATATCGCCGAAATGAATTCTACACCACATCTGCTTCAATTCTACACAACGTTGGGCCGACCTACGGGCTTGACGACTTAACTATTGTGTATGAAATCTTCGGTAACTACATACCAGGCGGCCTGGTGGATGACGAGAGCTTCGATTATCTAACTAAGACAGCCTATGGTCACACCATCAATCTTGCCGGAAAAGTTGAAAATATCTTTCCTGGTATAGATCTAAAGCCAGGCCTGACGTTCAGACAGGACATTAAAGGCTACTCACCAGTTGTCACCAAGAACTTTGTTGAAGACAGAAAATCTGTGACGGTTGAGCTAGGCCTAGACCTTAGCGAGAAATTCCAGACCAAGGTCAGTTACGTCAACTATTGGGGCGCTAAAGAGCTGAACCCAATGCAAGATCGTGACCATATTGTTTTCAATGCAACATATAATTTCTGAGGTGAACACAGTGAAAATTATAAAAATCTCAGCTGTAGCAACATTAATCTCACTCTCGGGCGCCATTGCAGCAGCGGAACTGGACAGCCCTGAACTCACGCCGTTTGGTGCTGAGCGAGCCGCAGATCCGGCAGAAGGTATTCCTGAATGGACTGGCGGCCTAGAAAAGAAGCCGATCAATCAAAATGGTGGAAAATTCCACACAAACCCATTCGGTGGTGAAAAGCCCATTGCTGTTATTGATCACAATAACTTGGGTAGCTATGAGCAGTACCTTTCCGAAGGTGTCAAAGCCCTCTACAAATCGTATAACACCTTTAGCATTAATCTGTACCCAACACACAGAACAATGTCCGCACCTGAAGAGGTGTACCGCAACACCAAGCTCAATACTACACGTGCCAAACTGGTTCAAAGCGGTAACGGAATCGAAGGCGCTATTGGTGGCATTCCCTTCCCTATTCCAAAATCTGGTTTAGACCTCTTCTGGAACCACATTGCACGCTGGCAAGGCGTTTATTACGAAGACACCTCCGGAACTGCCATTGTAGATGCATCGGGCAAGTTCTCACTGCTGCGAGAGCAGAACAAGGTTCTAGTAAACTATTACCGTAAAGATGATCCAAGTGAACTTGATAACGTACTGATTTATTTCGTTAACAAGTTGCTACCGCCATCTAGGTCAGCAGGTGAGATTCTTCTTGTACACGAAACTGTTGACCAAGTTAAGGAAGCACGCCGTGCTTGGGCCTACTTCGCAGGCCAACGCCGTGTCCGTCGCGCTCCAACCTTAGCATATGACACTCCGCAAGATGGCTACTACAGTGATGAAGCAGACATGCTGAACGGTGCGCCAGACCGATACGATTGGAAAATCGTAGGCAAAGCCGTAAAGATCATTCCTTATAACTCTTACGAACTAGCCGGTGAGTCCTTGAAATACGAGGACATACTCAAACCTGGGCATATCAATCCAGAACATGCGCGCTGGGAAAAACACCGCGTATGGGTACTGGAAGCTAATCTCAAGCAAGGGCAACGTCATATTTACAGCAAGCGTAGATTCTACCTAGATGAAGACAGCTGGGCTGTAGTAATGAGCGAGAATTACGACGGTCGCGGCGAGATGTGGCGGGTGAACATTGCGCACACACTTATTTCTTATGAAGTACCGACAATCTCACCCCAACTGACTGTCTACCATGACTTGGCCAGCAGAACCTACACAGCACTTGGTCTTAAGAACCAAGAGAAAATCCCCAGAGACTTCAGCGTTGCGATTCCAGATGAAAAATTTTGGACGCCAGGTAACTTGAGGAGAATGGGTGTTCAGTAAATCCTCTGTTTGAAAAGTCAGGCGCACGCAGATCCAACCACGCATTGGAAATGCCGTGCGCCTGACCATACTAGACTGAACCAAATAGACACCCACGAAATACAATGTGTAGTGAAATTAGCTCAAGACTCTTAAATTCGGCTTTCGAGAGCCTTTCAACTGCCGTAGTAACAGGCGCGCATTATTTCCCGGCGACACAGCCAGCCCGCGTAACAGAAAGCAAACAGTGCACGATAAGTTGCAGGAGAAATTTAAGCACCCAGATCGAAAAAATAATCTATAATGATCCCATTTATTATAGGCACATGATTAATGTAGCCAAACTCTTGAATTTGTCGACCCGCACACTATTAAGGAGACTTGAAGCAGATGGGGCAAACTTTAAAAAAATACGCGATCAAGCCCTTTTCCAAAGAGCCATTGACGCGTTGACAATTGAAAACATGTCAGCAACCGAAGTGGCATCGCGTTTGGGCTTCTCTGATCCCGCCCACTTCACGAGAGCATTTACACGCTGGTCAGGCATTACGCCCCGCGCCTTCAAAGATAAGAGCTGATGAATAAAGCAAAACAAAAGACTACCGATATAGAGCCTATGATTAAAAAAACACGGGCAAGGAGCGAGACAGCGCAGCTGGCGGTAAGGTCACTCATACTGAACACAGCCCGCAATCTTTTCCAGGCTAATGATGTCGATCTGATCTCGCTAAGATCAATAGCCCGAGAGGTGGATATGGCACCTGGGGCTTTATACACCTACTTCCCGAGTAAAATTTCCCTTATGCGGGCAGTTTGGGCTGAAGACCTAGCTCGCCTTAATATTGAGTTATCCGCATACCCCAAAGCATCAACACTTTTAGATTTTTCATGTTTTTTTGTTGATTATTGGCTTAAAAATGCCAGCGCGTTTAAAGCACTCTTCCTTGTTACAGACGAACCAGACAATGAAGGCGGGATGTTCATCGAGTCACCTGAAGTTATTGATCTCTTGCGTATCATCAAACATCGCGTAGTCTCAAAAATGTCTAATGAGATGCACCCTAACGTTCAGGAGACAGACTTTCGGGCGTTCCTTGCATCAATCCATGGCGTAATCAGCATTGCTATTCTAGTTCCTGAATTGGGGTGGACGAATACTCGTCAGATCTTGGAAAGTCAGGTCTCCGCCTTCCTCCTCAAATGGAGTCGGAACGCCAGTACCTAAATATGGCGTGTAATGGCAATTGAGCCAGTGCGGCTTCCGTAATAGATTTAAAATAACTATTATCGCGAGCGACACATGGATCATTTTATTCTGCACAACCTCATGCTTTGGCTACCAGAACAAGACTCACCAACCCTGGGGTGGGTGAGCGTGGCAGCAGGCAAGATTGAACAAATTGGTGCAGGATCACCCCCTCCCTACTATCCGATACCCATGCTCAACTTGGCTGGTGCTCATATGCTACCTGGTCTTGTTGATGCGCACCGTCATTTTCACTTCATGTCTCTGCTTCCAAAAATGCGCTCAGGGGCTCAATGGAAATCTGCAACTGAAGCACTTGAAGAGATCTCATATCTGACCTCTATATCGGCGCCTGATGAGTGGACGATTTTTACATTTGTTGACCACAGTAAATGGAAAGACTCACGCCCAATCAGTCGGTATAAACTCGATGCCGTAAGTAACGGAAGAAAGGTCTTATTGATTGATGTCACGCTTCACCGAGGTATGGCGTCAAGTGCGGCCTTGGTGCGCAGTGGTATAGTTTTCGGTAATACAGACTTTGGTACGGATGTAGATCGTAAAGAAGGCATCATGACAGGCCTTATTTGGGAAGCTGCATTTGGCCGCGTTTTGAACTGTGTCGTTGAAGACGTCCTCAAGAGTATTTCTGAGGAAGAGTTTGAATCCCTTTTGGACAAAGAGGCCGAGAGAACGCTATCACAAGGCATTGTCGCATTACACGATCCAGGGCTAGGAGTTAAAGCTCAAGAAAGCCTAGCAAAACTCCAAACTCTCACTGCCCTAAGATTGAACTGGTCAGCAACAAGCGAAAAAGGACTATTTGAGCTGGCTGAAGCCTACGAGCTGGAAAAATTTATTCCTCCAAAGTGGGGCCAAAAGTCTGTAAAAATATTTCTGGATGGCGCTAACCGTTGCGCCGCGTGTCTACCGCTAGGCATCGTGATCAGAAGCGCACTCAAAGCTGGATATAGCAGCGCAATTAATCTGAGCGCCGCACCGCTCAGGCGTCTGCTTGAACCAAAAGTTCAAATCTCAGGCTTTCATGCACACCTCCCCTATCTAAGATTTAACAACATTGATTCTTTGGTAGAGACATGTCGTGCATATGTCGATATGGGATTTTCATTAAAGATTCATGCCCTCGGCAATGAAGCCGCGACACAGGCCTGTCAACTACTGAAAGAAGTGAATCCGCCTCATGCCTCAATAGAGCATGTTATGGCTCTCTATGAAAGTGAAGTTCATCAAATAGCCAACTCAAACGCCTACATTGGTATTCAACCAGGATTCATTCCCTATTACGCATCCGCGATTGAAGAACAAGGTGTTTCTAGTGTGATGCGTGCCTTTCCTACCAAGAGCCTCTTGAAAAGCTCAGGCAAAGTTGTCATTAGCTCAGACGCACCATGTGGAAACGATGACCCACTTCATAATTTAAGAAGAGCCGTTGACCGAAAGAAACATGATGGCAGCACATTGATGCTAGATGAGGCACTGACTAGGTCAGAGGCAATCTGGGCAATGTCTTCCAAGGCAGCAAAGTCAATTGGGCTTGCGCCCCATGGCCTGTATATCAATAGCGAAGCAAACTTTACGATTTGCAGTGGCGACCCATTTGATGAAAAAACAGAGCCGTTGGAGACCTGGATTGCTGGAGAACCGGTCTGGCGCAAACTTGAAACCACACGTTATTGATGCTACCTAAATGTCACTAAAATTACGCTTCAGCAAGATCACGGTTGCACTGACAATATCTCTGATAGTTATAGCGCAAATCATCTTTCTTTGGCCTAAGTACTTTGGAAACACACTACCGGACGGAATAATTCCTGCCGAGGGCAGATTGGAAGCTAAAGAGACGTATGTTTCAGCGAAAAACCCTGGCCGCGTATCTGAACTTCATGCAGATGAAGGCGAGTATGTCACTCAGGGTCAACTATTGGGCCGCATAGATAGCGCAACACTGATTCACGCCAGAGAGCAATCGATCCACGAAGCTGATAGCTTACGGCAGACCGTTAAAAGTTATGCAGCAAGTTTAGTGGGTTTAGACAGTGATCTAAAGCTAGCTGAGAGTGATTATTCCCGTGCGTACAAACTCAGTACGCATGGGTTTGCTAGCCAACAGATGATTGACCAAGCTCTCGCTAGAAAGAACATTGCTCTAGCTACCGTCACTGCCGCCCAAGCAGCAAAAGCATCAGCTGAAGCTTCACTCTCCGCTGCGGAGGCAGCGGTGAGAAAGTTGACAGCAGAGATCAATGACAACGATTTAATATCACCAATTGACGGTATCGTTCAATCTAGCATTGCTGAAAAGGGTGAGGTTGTTGGATCCGGAAGCCCATTATTCATCCTGATCAACCCTAACTATCTTTTCCTCAATGTTTATCTACCCACTGAATATGCAGGCGCCATTCGTATTGGTGATGAAACATTTATTGTTACGGACTCTTCACCCGCGGCTCAGTACAAAGCAAAAGTAGTCCTTGTAGAGTCCCATGCAGAGTTTACGCCGAAAGAAGTCGAATCATTTGATGAGCGTAAGAAACTTTTATTTCGCGTGAAAATTGTACTCGATGAAAAAAGTATCTCAAAGTCATTAAGAGCTGGCATACCTGCAACGGCTTATCTACGCACATCTGATCAAGCCTGGCCGAAAAGTCTGTAAAGCATGAACAATTCAGCATTCAGTGCAAATAAAGTATCCCATTACTATGGGAGCCAGAAAGCTTTAGACAGTTTTAGCTTTTCTCTACCTTTGGGCAGCAGTTGTGGAATCATTGGCCCTGACGGGGCAGGAAAATCCAGCCTATTGGGACTTATTTCGGGTGTCAAAAAAATTCAAGATGGCGACCTCCAAGTTCTTGGCGACTCCATTTCAAATATTGCCCATAGAGAAACCCTCTACGAGCGAATCGCTTTTATGCCGCAAGGGCTTGGGCATAATCTTTACCTAGGGAAGGTCTGAATAACTCCCCGAAATCGGCGATAATACGCCCATCACAAAA
>JAYNRF010000054.1:0-12239 GCA_038114645.1 Pseudomonadaceae bacterium
GGCTGCCACAGTAGTAACCCCATCCCCGGTTACACAGAATTCTGCACACCCTCGTCGGTGGCGTCGCGTTTAGTACGAAATGTCTTAGAGGTGGAAGGCCATCCGTGTTTGCGGATGAGGGCTTTCCAGGTACCAGAGGGGGTTTTAACGATTGTTGCCATGCTGTTCTCCGAGGTGGCGATCAGTACGACTGTACTGAAACTGTACCTCGGGAACATCTGAATGCGGGGTCAAAAACTGCAGCATCGCTGCAGCCCTTGATTTGTATGGTGCCGGCACCAAGAGTCGAACTCGGGACCTACTGATTACAAGTCAGTTGCTCTACCAGCTGAGCTATACCGGCGCGGGGTGCATTATATATCGCCAGATTCCTGTGTAAAGAGATCAGCGTTGCATCGGCGCCTTTTATCCAACGATTTTTGCCCTAAGAACTGTATACACACTTGTGCATGACTTTTCTTCCGGTACTTCACAAAGACCTCGCAAGCCCTTGTTTTAATGAGCCAAAAACAACTGATCAACATTTGACCTGACGCTGCAAACCCGCATGAACTCTCGCTTTGGCGTGGTTACTCCAGCGTCATCAACACAGTTATGCACAGAAGGCGTGGATAACCGGGGATACGCAAACCCTGTGGATAAGTCTGTGCGCAAGCCGTTCACAGACTGGTGATGGCCTGTCAGTTATCCCGTTGAGCCAAGAGCAGCAAATTACGCGGCGTCAGCGTTGGTGCACAAAACTCACCCAACTGGACCCGGTAGCCCGCCTCTTGCAGATACAAAGCACGCTCCAGCACCAGCCAAAGTTCAAGTGGACGCCGAAACAGAGCGCCAACCAGCTCCAGGTTGCGCACCTCGGCCAGCCGCTGCCAGCCATGCGCTTCCAGCGCCTGCCAGTCCGCCGGAGCAGGCAAATCCAGGTTGTGGTAACCGGCCATCGCGCGGCAAAAGTCTTCAAGCGATTGCGGTTGCGGGCCGGGCGCGCGTGACGGTGTCGGCAGGTAGTTGTCCACACCTCGCTCCTGGCGCTGCCAGTAATCAAAGGCTAGCCGCCAGGCCATCGAGCGGTCGCGCTGGCGCAACTCACGGGCGCCGGCGGTGGCAGTCTGCTGCAGTGCCAACCCCAGCTCATCCCGGCTCAGCACCAGACCGGCCGCACGTCCTGCGCGTGACAGCGGCTGATGTGTCGTGCCCGCGATACGGTTGTAACAGCAGGGTGAAAGCGCCAGTTGCCGGCAGTCACGCGCCACAACCTGCTCTATCAGCTGCCGGTGCAGATCTCCACAGGCATGCAGCGCGACCAGAGTGTCGTCTGGCTGCAGCTGCTCGGCGCAGCTGGCCTGCATAACATCGGTGTCCAGATGCTCTGCGCTCAGTGCCAGTCGCTCACTCAGCACAGCGCCGGCATGATTGAGTTCGGCGTCGCGTTCCAGGCAGCAGACCGGGCAACCACTCTGCCAGGCCAGCAGCCGCCCGAGATGGCCCTTGCCGGCACACCAGTCGACCCAGCGCTGCGGTGCTGCAGGCAGATGCGCGGCAGTGACCGCGGCGAAACGAGTGATCTGTTGCCACTTGCGCCCCGGGATGTGTCGGTGCAGCAGCTCAGGCACGGACTCAGAAAATGTGTTGCTCCAGCGCGGCAGTTCGCACAGCGCCGCTGCCTCGGCCGCCAGTCGAGCAAAAGGCTCCGGTGCGCCCTGCAGTAACGCGGGTTGCAGTTGCGCCGCCTCGGCGTCGGCCAGTGAGCGCTGACGCAGCCACTTGGCCAGCGCGGGGCAATCGGCTTCCCATTCAAGGACTGGCGTGGTGAAGGGCCGGGCTCGCCACAGCGCCTGATGGCGCTGCAGCCAGTCGGTCAGTTCAATGAACCGCGCGAGCAGTTCCACCTGAGGATGTCAGCGCTGCTGACGGCTGGCATCGACCTTGAGCCAGCGCTCGACCAGACGGAACAATTGGGTAAACACCAGCGTGATAAGCAGGTACATGACCCCAGCCACCAGGAAGAACAGCTCGTACTGATAGGTGCGCGAGTTGATCGTGCGGATCACGCCCATGATGTCCATCATGGTGATGGTGTAGACCACCGCGCTGGCCTTGAGCATCAGAATCACTTCGTTGCCATAGGCTGGCAGGCCAATGCGAATGGCACGCGGCAGAATGATGTACTGCAGCGCCTGCCGACGGGACATGCCCAGCGCCCGCGCGGCCTCCACTTCACCCGGTGGCACCGCCTGAATCGCACCGCGCAGGATCTCGGCGATGTAGGCGGCGGTGTGCATGGTCATGGTAATCAGCGCGCACCAGTAGGGCTCGCGCAGATATGGCCAGAGGAAGCTCTTGCGCACCACTTCAAACTGGGAGATACCGTAATAGACCAGAAACAGCTGCAGCAGCAGCGGCGTGC
The DNA here is from genome assembly GCA_038114645.1 of Pseudomonadaceae bacterium. Taxonomy (GTDB): domain Bacteria; phylum Pseudomonadota; class Gammaproteobacteria; order Pseudomonadales; family Pseudomonadaceae; genus Halopseudomonas. Next base: position 2,405 of record JAYNRF010000054.1, read on the forward strand.
CGCGGAAGAAAAAGATATAGCTGTAAGGCAGTGCACGGATGTACCAGTGCCGTGACGCGCGGGCCAGGCCCAGCGGAATGGCAAAGAACAGCCCGATAACCACAGCTAGCCCAACCAATTGCAGGGTAACCAGCGTGCCGTCCCAGAGTTGCGGCAGGAAGCGCTCGACCAGCGCCCAACGTTCGGCCCAGGTCATAGCTCAGTCCTCACAAAACCGCGGTTGGCGCGACGCTCGAACCAGTGCATCGCGGCCATGATAAAGACCGTGAGGAACAGATAGATCAACGCGGCCAGCAGATAAAAGGTAAACGGCTCTTTGGTGGCATTCGCCGCCGTCTGGGCCTTGCGCATGATCTCCTCAAGGGTGATCAGCGAGACCAACGCGGTGTCTTTGAGCATGATCAGATAGAGGTTGCCCAGCCCCGGCAACGCGACGCGCCACAGCTGCGGCAAGGTAATGCGCCAGAAAATGCGCAGGTTCGACATGCCCAGCGCCAAACCCGCTTCTTTCTGCCCCTTGGGGATCGCCAGCAGCGCACCGCGGAACACCTCGGTCGCGTAGGCGCCAAAGCACAGCGCCAGCGCCAGCGTACCCGCCACGAAAGGGCTGAGCGACAGCTTGGGATTGCCAAACCAGGCGCCGATGGCGTTCATCGCCGACACCGTGCCGAAGTACATCATCAAAACCCAGACCGTCTCGGGAACACCGCGAACGACCGAGGTATAGAAGCCACCAAACAGGCGGGCAGCGCGATTGTCCGACACCTTGGCAGACGCGCCGAGCAGGCCGAACAGCAGGCCGAACACGAGCGCTGCCAGTGACAGACGTATGGTCATCCAGGCCCCTTCGAGCAGGGCTGGACCAAAACCGTGAAGATCAGGCATGGGTATACATCCAGGTCGGGCCCCGCAGGGCCCGACTGGTCATCAGTAGATGCTGAAGGGGAAGTACTTGGCGTTGATGGTCTCGTAGGTACCATTATCAACGATGGTCTGCAGCGCGGCGTTCAGGCGCTCACGCAGGGCATCGCCCTTGCGCACGGCAATGCCGATCTGGTCGTTGTCGAATACCGGCTCGCCCTTGAATTCGAAGTCGGCACCAGCGTCGCTTTGCAGCCACTCGTACTGTACGAAGTTATCAGCCAGCACACCGTCGATACGGCCTGCGCTCATATCCAGGTAGGCGTTTTCCTGAGTGTCGTACAGGCGGATATCCACCACGTCACCCAGGTTGTCTTCCAGCCACTGACCGGCGATGGTCGCGCGTTGCGCACCGATGGTCTTGCCCTTCAGGCTGGCTTCGTCGGTAGCAAAGTCGGATGACTTGGGCGCAACGAACTGCAGCTTGTTGGTGTAGTAGGGGTTGGTGAAGTCAACCGCCTGCTTGCGCTCGTCGGTAATCGACATAGACGCGACCAGGAAATCGAACTTGTTGTTGTTCAGCGCCGGAATGATGCCATCCCAGTCAGAGGTAACAACGGTGCACTCGACCTTCATCTCGGCACACAGGGCCTTGGCGATATCCAGGTCAAAGCCGACAACCTCGCCACTGGCGTCAATCTGGTTGAAGGGAGGGTAAGCGCCCTCAGTACCAATGCGCAGACTTTCAGCAACGGCCGGAGCACTCACGAACAACGCGGTGGCTGCTGCCAGCAAGACTTTCTTGTATTGCTTCATGGAAGGACTCCTTACTTATGGCTTGACATGAACTGTCGGCAGCGTTCGGAAACAGGATTGCCGAATACCTGCTCAGGGGTGCCGATCTCCTCGACCTGACCCTGGTGCAGAAATACCACTTCACTCGATACCTGCCTGGCAAAGCCCATCTCGTGGGTTACCAGAAGCATAGTACGCCCCTCTTCCGCCAGCGCGCGGATCACGTTCAGCACCTCTTGCACCATCTCGGGATCAAGCGCAGAGGTTGGTTCGTCGAACAGGATGACGCGCGGCTGCATGGCCAGCGTACGGGCAATCGCCGCCCGCTGCTGCTGACCACCGGAAAGCTGTGTCGGGAAGGCATGACGCTTGTCGGCAATCCCTACCTTCTCGAGAAAGGCTTCAGCAGCATCAACCGCCTCAGCCTTTGACTGACCCAGCACACGACGCGGCGCCTCGATAATGTTGTCGAGGATGCTCATGTGCGGCCAGAGGTTGAAATTCTGAAATACAAAACCGACGCGGGCGCGCAGTCGGTTGATCTGGCTGTTATCCGCGGCAACCAGATCACCCTGGCGGCTGCGCTTGAGCTTGAGCTCTTCGCCAGCGATCAGAATCTGACCTTCGTGGGGGTTCTCCAGCAAATTGATGCAGCGCAGCATCGTACTCTTGCCGGACCCGGAAGAGCCAAGAATTGAAATGACGTCGCCGTCGCGGGCGACCAGATCAACGCCCTTGAGTACCTCAAGGTCGCCGTAACGCTTGTGCAGGTTGCGCACTTCCAGAGCGGGCGAAGTCACGTATCAATATCCACCAGGCTGTTTTGGCCGTCAGGTATGGGGCTAGCGCACTTGTGGTGCGAAGCCGTCGGGTACAGTTCCTTCTGCGGTCATCCGAATGTCGTACTGATGGCAAACCTAGCACAGCTGCCAACCATGACCAAGACAACGCTTTCGGTCACTGCGGGCATTTTCAAGGCAAAACCCTTGCCAACCCCGATACCAGACACCTCGAATCACTAAAAACAAAAAAGCCCGCTGGGGTTGCCAGCGGGCTTTTTAAATAGTGGTGCCCGGGGACGGAATCGAACCGCCGACACGGGGATTTTCAATCCCCTGCTCTACCAACTGAGCTACCCGGGCAACGTGGGCGCCATTAAATAGATTGCGCCTCGACCTGTCAAGCGCTCTGAAAAATATTTTCCACTTTTTCAGCCGCTTACCTGCAGATTACTCGCTGGGGGGCACGTAGCCCTCGGCCTGCGCGTAGTCTTCGCCGGCCAGAAACTTGTCCATTTCCTGCTGAATGAAGCGCCGATCCTCGGGGTCCATCATGTTCAGACGACGCTCATTGATCAGCATGGTCTGATGCTTCTGCCACTCGTCCCACGCCTTGCGTGAAACCTCGTTGAACACCGCCAGACCCTTGGGGCCCGGATAGGGCGGCCGATCCAGACCCGGCAGCTCCTTATTGTATTTGCGGCACATCACCATGCGTGTCATCGACGAACTCCTCTCAGGCCAGTGACGGGATCCGCGCTTCAAGCTGGCGCAGCAGTTTCTTAACCGGCGCGGCCAGCCCGAGCGGATCGGGGTGGCGCAGGTTATACCAGACCTGTCCGGCCTCGGCCACGCCGTCGCGACGAGAGACCCGCAACAGCAGCGGCTGAATATCCAGATGAAAGTGACTGAAGGTATGCCGCAGCGGTGCCAGCGCCTCGCGCTCATGGGCGGCCATCTGCAAGCTGGCGAGCAGATCGGCCAACTCGTCTTCATCATCAAGCTGCGGTGGGCACCAGAGCCCGCCCCAGAGACCGCTGGACGGGCGTCGCTGCAGCCAGACGGCCCCCTCTTCATTCATCAGCAGCGGCATTACGCAGCTGCGCACCGGCACGACCTTACGCGGCCTGGATGCTGGAAAGCGCTTCGGCTCGCCCAGCGCCCGTGCCTTGCAGCCATCGCGCAGCGGGCAGAGCAGGCAGGACGGATTACTCCGGGTACACAGGGTCGCACCGAGATCCATCATTGCCTGGGTGTAGTGAGCCACCCTGTTTTGGGGCGTCAGTGCTTCAGCCATGCGCCACAAGCGGTCATGAATGGCCTTCTCTCCCGGCCATCCGTCAACGGCCTCGAAGCGAGTCAGCACCCGCTTGACGTTGCCATCCAGGATCGGCGCCCGAATGCCCATGCTGAGTGATGCCACCGCTCCGGCGGTAGAGCGCCCGATACCCGGCAGCTCGCAGAGCCCCTCGACGCTGCGCGGAAACTCGCCGCCGTGCTGACTAACGACCTGCTTGGCCGCCTTATGCAGATTGCGCGCGCGGCTGTAGTAGCCAAGCCCGGTCCACAAGTGCAGCACCTGATCCTCATCAGCCGCCGCCAGCGCCTCGACCGTCGGCAGCTCGGCCATAAAGCGCAGGTAGTACGGAATCACCGTCGCCACTTGCGTCTGCTGCAGCATGATCTCCGACACCCAGACCCGATAGGGTGTCATATCCTGCTGCCAGGGCAGGTCATGCCGCCCATGCTCGTCATACCATGCCAGCACGCGCTGGGCGAAAACCTCAGGTGTCACCGTGAAAACAGCCCTTTGATGGCGTCACGCAGTTCCGGTGCCTTGTCGCCGAGAGAATCGTCAATGCGCTCTTCCAGTTTGCGCTGCACTTCATTACCAACCAGTTTGCCGGCGATCTTGCCAACACCCTCGGTGTCGACACCACAGCTGCTGCCGGCATTGTGCAGATAGCCCTGGCAGCGGATCGGCCATTCGATATCGGCGTAGCGCTCATTAACCTGGCAGGCCTCGTCCGGCATCTCGCTGCGATCCCCTTCCAGCAACAGCCCCAGGCGATAGTCCAGACGCTGGTCGGGCAGATTGATCTCGCCCTTGCCCTTGCCATACAAGCCGGGCAAATCCGCGACCAGATCCCGGTTGCTGACCACACCGTTGCGGATGGTAAAGCTGCCGCTGAGCTGTTCGAAGGGAGTGTCTTCACTGCCGTGCTCGCCGCTCAGTGACTTGCGATTGGCCAGCGCGATGGCGCGGCAGACCTGCTGCTCCAGATTCACGCCGAGCAGAGCGCCGTTGTCTACCTTGAAGTTGGCGGAGCCGTTCAGACTGTTCATCCAGCGGCGCATGCTGTTGCCGCCGGTGGTGACATCCAGGTTCAGATCCATCAGACCACGCACCTGTTGCGGCACCTCATAGGCCTGCTGCGCCGCCGCCGAATCAATGCCCTTGAGCTGGGCTTTCAGCGCATTGCTGACCGGTGTCTTGCGGGTGTCGATGCTGCCGCTGGCGGCGAAGGTGCCGCCGAAGATACCGCCGTCGAGCTGACTGAGACGCACCAGCCCGTCACGCGCCTTGAGCGCAAGGCTGAACGGCTTGATGGTCTGCCCGGTCAGGGTGACCTGCTGCAATGCCAGTTTGCCATCGACGTCCAGCCGCGCCAGCGCATCCAGCGGCAGCAGCTTGTCATCACTCCACTCCTCCGGCGCCGACTGCGAACGGCTGCCGCCAGAGCCGCCGCCGCCTTCGCTGGCTTCACGTGGCGGCAAATAGTTGTCCAGGTTGAGGTTGTCGCCACTCAGGTCAAAGCGCAGCGCCTGACGCTCGAAGTCCGCGATACCCAAAGAGCCGTTGAGCGCAAAGCCGTCCAGCACCAACTGCAGGTCGTTGAGCATGACGCTGCTCGCATCGCCCTTGAGGTTGGCCGACAGCGCCACACTCGACAGCGCACCGGGGTCTGCCATCTCCGGCAATTCCTGGCCGATGTCACGCAGCAGGTCGCGGGCATCGAAGGCCGCGACGTCAAGCCGACCGGTCAGTTGCGGCTCAGTGCTGAGCCCCGTCACCTTCACCTGGCCAGTCGCGCGCATGTCAGCCAGCGACAGTCGCAGCTGGCTTAGCTCGGCAATCTGCTCGCCAAGATCAACAATGCCGTCGCCCTGGAGCTGGAAATTAACCGCACGACCACCAAAGGGGTCGCCGCTGGCGTCGACCTTCAGGTCCACAGCGCTGAGCTGATAGCGCTTGCTTTCAGGCTGCAGGGTCGCCACCGAGGACAGATCCACTCGCACCCGCATGGCCGGTTGGTCGGTGGTCAGCAAGCCCTGAAAAGCAACGTCGAAGGGCTCGTCGGGAATCAGTGCGCCAGTCATGAAATTGGCTTCATCCAGGCTCAGGATGCGGCCGCTCTGGCGGTCTTCGTAGCGCACGCTGGCGTTGGTCACCCGCACGCTTTCGACGGTGATATCGAAGCTGCTGCCACTGTCCGCCGACTCTTCGCCGGCAGCACCGTCGCCTCCCGCACCTGCCGTTTCCGGCCTGGCTTGCGGGCCGACGCTTTCCCAGTTGCCAACACCCTGATCGTTACGCACCAGCTGCAGCTGGATATCGTTGAGAATGACATCGCTCATGCGCAGTTGCTTGCGCAGCAGCGGCAATACCTTCACGCCCAGGCCGAGGGTACCTACGGAGGCCAGCGGCTGATCGGGCGTGTCTACCGGCGCCACACCTACGTCCTTCAGCTCGATGCCAAGCCAGGGGAACAGCGACCAGCCAATATCACCATCCAGCGTCAGCTCGACATTGGCCTGCTCGCGCGCGGCCTGACGAATGTCGTCCTTGTAGTCATTGGGGTCAAACATCCGGGTCAGGAAGAACAACGCGCCGATCACCAGAATGACGATGCCTGCCAGCACCATCCCCAATACCTTGGCAAAGGATTTCATACTCTCTCCTTGTCGTTTGCGGCCTCCGCGCCGCCTGCGTGCAGCCTACACGGCATCCAGCCTGGCCGCGACCTGTTCGGCCAGCGCCAGGCTGGCTGTCAGCCCGGGCGACTCAATCCCCAGCAGGCTGACCAGCCCAACAATACCGTGCGTGTTGTGATCTTGGATGACGAAATCCCGAGCCGGTTCCCCCGGGCCAGACAGCTTCGGCCGCACGCCAGCGTAAGCCGGCTGCAGCCGCCGGGCATCGCAATCGGGCCAGTAACGACGAATGGCAGCGGCAAAGGCATCACGCAAACCGTCGTCGACCTGATAATCCAGTTGATCGAGATAGCGCACATCCGGGCCAAAGCGCAGCTGCCCGCCAAGATCCAGCGTCGCATGCACGCCGAGCCCGGCCGCGTTGGCTTCCGGCATGGGGTAGACCAGATGGGAAAACGGCGAGCGGCCGCTGTAATTGAAATAGCGCCCCTGACACAGCTGCAGCGGCGGAATCTCACCCGCACCGGCGGCAGCCTGCACCTGCTGCGCGAACAGCCCGCCAGCGTTGACCACCTGCCGGGCGCTGACGACGAAGGACTCGCCTGCGCTGGTACCGGTTACACGCAAACCACCGTTAATCGCTTCCAATGCGTCAACCTGCGTGTTGCAGCACAGCTCACCGCCGTGGCTCTGCAGAGTCGCTTCGAACGACTGCATCAGAGCGTGGCTGTCGACGATCCCGGTCAACGGTGAGAACAACCCGGCCACCGCCCGCACCTGCGGTTCGCGCGCAGCGACATCGCCGGCACGCTGCCAGAGCAGCTCGACACCATTGGCCGCGGCATTGGCCTGCAACCGTTTCAGCGCGGGAATCTCGTCTTCGGTTACCGCCACCAGCAGCTTGCCGATGGCTTGATGCGGCACCGCATGGGCGCGGCACCAGTCGTACAGCAGGTCGCGCCCCTGTCGGCAGAGCTGCGCCTTGAGCGAGCCCGGCGCGTAATAGATGCCCGCGTGAATCACCTCGCTGTTGCGACTGGAGCAGTGCTGGCCGAAGCTGCTTTCCTGCTCCAGCACCAGCACGCTGCGCCCGCCACGCGCCATGCGCTGGGCGACAGCCAGCCCGACAACCCCGGCTCCAATGACCACCAGATCGACATCCACGCGCCGCACTCCTCCTGTTTCGCTGCCATTGTGCCGTCAGTACGGCGACGGCAACAGCCCCGGTCTATAACACCGATTGGCAGAGGCCATCAGTCACCGGTAGCCCTTCTGGCTGGCAGGCACGTATAATGCACGCCTTTGAATGCATCCATCAGCGGAGACACCCATGGCTGAGCGTAAGGCCAGCGTCGCGCGCGACACGCTGGAAACCCAGATCCAGGTCGCCATCAATCTTGATGGCACCGGCCAGGCCGATTTCGACATCGGGGTTCCCTTCCTTGAGCACATGCTCGATCAGATTGCCCGTCACGGCATGATCGACATGACCATCAAGGCCCGCGGCGACCTGCACATCGACGACCACCACACCGTCGAGGACGTCGGCATCACCCTCGGCCAGGCCTTCGCCAAGGCTGTTGGCGACAAGAAAGGCATCCGCCGTTACGGCCACGCCTACGTTCCGCTGGATGAGGCGCTGTCGCGCGTGGTGATCGACTTCTCCGGCCGCCCCGGCCTGCAGATGCACGTACCCTACACCCGTGCGACCGTTGGCGGCTTTGACGTCGACCTGTTCATGGAGTTTTTCCAGGGCTTCGTCAACCACGCCCAGGTCACCCTGCACATCGACAACCTGCGTGGCGTCAACACCCACCACCAGATCGAGACCGTGTTCAAGGCCTTCGGCCGCGCACTGCGCATGGCGATTGAGGAAGATCCGCGCATGGCTGGCATCACCCCCTCGACCAAGGGTTGCCTGTAAACCATGAGCAGTCATGTAGCCGTCATCGACTATGGCATGGGCAACCTGCACTCGGTTGCCAAGGCGCTGGAACACGCCGGCGCCCGCCAGGTCGACGTGACCAGTGATCCGCAGATCATCCTCGCCGCCGACCGCGTGCTGCTGCCAGGCGTTGGCGCCATTCGCGACTGTGTCAGCGAGCTGCGCCAGCTCGAACTAGATGGTGTGGTACGTCAGGCCGCCAGGGAAAAGCCCCTGCTCGGCATCTGCGTCGGCATGCAGATGCTGCTGGAGCACAGCGAAGAAAATGGCGGCGTTGACTGCCTCGGCCTGTTCCCGGGCAAGGTGCGCTTCTTCGGCAATGAACTGAGGGAGGCCGACGGCACCCGCCTGAAAGTGCCGCACATGGGCTGGAATCAGGTCAAACAGGCCATCGATCACCCGCTCTGGCACCGCATCGAGCAGGATGCCCGCTTCTACTTTGTGCACAGCTATTACGCTGCGCCGGACAAGAGCGGCCAACTGGCCGGGCGCTGCCACTACGGTGTCGACTTCGCCGCCGCACTGGCCCAGGACAACGTATTCGCCACCCAATTCCACCCCGAGAAAAGCCACACCAACGGCCTGCAGCTGTTGAGCAACTTTCTCGCCTGGGATGGGCGCTGGTAAACATCGAGCGACAAGCCACAAGCTGCAAGCCACAAGCCAGACCGCTTGAAGCTTGAAGCTTGAAGCTTGAAGCTCTTTTTCCAAAGGAAAAAGACATGCTGATCATTCCCGCTATCGACCTGAAAGACGGCGCCTGCGTGCGCCTGCGCCAGGGCCTGATGGAAGACGCCACCGTGTTCTCCGATGACCCGGTCGCCATGGCCGCCAAATGGGTCGAAGCCGGCTGCCGCCGCCTGCACCTGGTTGACCTCAACGGCGCCTTCGAGGGCAAACCGGTCAACGGCGATGCGGTCACTGCGATTGCGCGCCGTTACCCGAACCTGCCGATCCAGATCGGCGGCGGTATCCGCTCGCTGGAAACCATCGAGGAATACGTCAAGGCCGGCGTCAGCTACGTGATTATCGGCACCAAGGCGGTTAAAGAGCCGGAGTTTGTTGGCGAAGCCTGCCGCGCCTTCCCGGGCAAGGTGATCGTCGGTCTGGACGCCAAAGACGGCTTCGTTGCCACCGACGGCTGGGCCGAAGTCAGCAGCATTCAGGTTGTCGATCTGGCCAAGCGCTTTGAAGCCGACGGCGTCAGTGCCATCGTCTACACCGACATCGCCAAAGACGGCATGATGCAGGGCTGCAACGTTGAAGCGACCGCCGCGCTGGCCAACGCCACCTCGATCCCGGTGATCGCCTCCGGCGGCATTCACCACATCGGCGACATCCAGACCCTGCTCGACGCCCGCGCCCCCGGCATCATCGGCGCCATCACCGGCCGTGCGATCTATGAAGGCACGCTGGATGTGGCTGAAGCGCAGGCGCTGTGTGACGGCGTAGCGGCAAGCCGCTAGCTGGAAGCTGGAAGCTGGAAGCTGGAAGCTGGAAGCTGGAAGCTGGAAGCTGG
>JAYNRF010000055.1:0-12073 GCA_038114645.1 Pseudomonadaceae bacterium
GAGGCTGGAGGCTGGAGGCTGGAGGCTGGAGGCTGGAGGCTGGAGGCTGGAGGCTTAATCAGGGTGGGGCCGACCACAAGCCAATCAAGGGGACTCTGCGGAAAAACCCAACGCCCGCGACAACTCGGACTGCTTCAAGCTTCAAGCTTCAAGCCTTCAGCCTTAAGCCTTAAGCCTCTTGCAGCCATCTGCTGCAAGCGGCAAGCTCTAGCCCCACCACCATCTGACCACGAGCGCTCATGTCCCAGCCTTACTCCACCTACCTGGTCGGCGGCGCCGTCCGCGATCACCTGCTTGGTTTACCGGTCTTTGACCGCGACTGGGTTGTGGTTGGCGCGACGCCGGAGCTACTGCAGCAGGAGGGCTTTCGCCCGGTCGGCCAGGACTTCCCGGTATTCCTGCATCCAACCTCGGGCGAGGAATACGCACTCGCCCGCACCGAGCGCAAAAGCGGCGTGGGCTACGGCGGCTTTGTCTTCCACACCAGCCCTGACGTTACCCTGGAAGAGGATCTGATCCGTCGCGACCTGACGGTCAATGCCATGGCACAGGCCGCCGACGGGCAGATCATTGACCCCTACGGCGGCCAGCAGGACCTGCAGGCCAAAATCTTGCGCCACGTTTCCCCCGCCTTTGCCGAAGATCCACTGCGGGTACTGCGGGTTGCGCGCTTCGCCGCCCGCTACGCCAGCCTCGGCTTTCGCGTGGCCGATGAGACCATGGCGCTGATGCGCCAGCTGAGCGCGTCGGGCGAGCTGCAGAATCTGACCGCCGAGCGCAGCTGGATGGAGATCAGCCGTGCCCTGATGGAACCCAGCCCCGATGTGTTCATTCAGGTACTGCGCGACTGCAGCGCATTGGCCGAACTGTTGCCGGAGGTCGACGCCCTGTTTGGCGTTCCGCAGCCGGAGGCGCACCACCCGGAGATCGACACCGGCGTGCACGTTCTGCAGGTGCTGCAGATCGCCGCCCGCGACCAGCTGCCGCTACCGGCCCGCTGGGCCTGCCTGCTGCACGACCTTGGCAAGGGGCTGACTCGTCCTGAACACTGGCCCAAGCACCACGGTCACGAGACCAGCGGCCTGAAAGCGGTGAAAGCCGTCAACCAGCGCTGCAAGGCACCGCGCGACTGTCAGGAGCTGGCGCTGCTGGCCTGCGAGTATCACACCCACTGCCACCGCGCGCTGGAGCTGCGCCCGCAGACCCTGCTGAAGCTATTCAAGGCGCTGGATATTTACCGGCGCGGCGAGCGCTTCGAGCAGTTTCTGGCGGTATGTGTCGCGGACGCCCAGGGCCGAACCGGGCTTGAACAGAGCCCCTACCCGCAGGCCGAGTACCTGCGCGGTGCCGCTCAGGCGGCTCGTGCCGTAGATATTCAGCCGCTGCTGGAGAAAGGGCTGCAAGGTGCGGAGATGGGCCGCGCCCTGGAGCAGGCGCGGCTGGAAGCACTCGGCGACTACAAGGCCGCGCGCGGATGATACTCCGCCAGCAGCGCAGCGGACGTCAGCTCACGACCACGCCAGCTGAACGCCACCGGCCATAGCGCCTGACCACCCTGCCAGGCGGCCCAGAGCTGCTGAAAGGTCAGCTCCGAGCCGGGCAGTCGGGAGTGCGGAGCAACAAGCGCCAAAGGCCAAAGTACAAAAGCATTACGCGTGACTTCCGGGCGCGGCAGGGTAATACCATCGTGCAAACCCGCCAGTTCGCCGTAGCAAAGCACGTCGATATCCAGCGTAATACGACCGGGCTGCGGCGACTCACGGCGTCCACAAGCCGCCTCGATCGCTTTCAATGCCGCATTCAGATCGACCAAATCAAGACGCGTCTCAACCGCCACCACCATGTTGTAGAAGCGCTTGCCAAGCACGCCAACCGCATCACTTTCAAACACTGGCGACAGTCGCAGCTCGCCACACAGCTCGGCCAGCGCATCCAGACCGCGTTGCAGGTGATATTCGCGCTCGGTATTGGTGCCAACCCCCAGATAAACGATGGTCACGCGGGTTTGACTCCCCGTTCGATCAGCACCCCAACGCCACCGGACGCCGCCGGTACAGCGCCCGGCTTGGTTACCTGCAGCCGCAGCCACGGAATGGAGAACTCGCTCATCAGCAGCGCAGCCAGTTGCTCGGCCAGCGTCTCGACCAGCAGGAAGCTGCTCTGCTCGACAAAGCCCTGCACGCGCTCACTGATCGCCGCATAGTTCAGGGTGTGCTCGAGCGTATCCCCGGCAGCGGCCGGACGAATGTCCCAGCCCATGTCGAGATCAAATACCAGCCGCTGGCGGATGGTGCGCTCCCAGTCATAAACACCGATGACAGCGTCTACCGCTAACCCTTTGATAAAAACCTGATCCACAGGCTGCTCCCGTGTCGACTACAATCAAACGTCATTTTGCCCAGGGTTCGCTGCATGCATACCCCGTTTCTGTTCTGGCTGGTCATCGCCTACCTGCTCGGCTCGGTTTCCTTCGCCGTGCTGATCAGCCGTCTGCGCCATCTGCCGGACCCGCGCAAGCTCGGCTCGGGTAATCCAGGTGCCAGCAACATGCTCCGGCTGGGCAACCGCTCGCTGGCATTGGCAACCCTTGCGGGCGATCTCGGCAAGGGCGCGCTGGCCGTTGCACTGGCCCGCTACGCCGAACTATCTCTCGTGCAGCAAGGCTGGATCGGACTGGCCGCCGTCTGCGGCCATATCCTGCCCATTTTCCACCGCCTGCAGGGTGGCAAGGGCGTTGCCACGGCAGCAGGCGTCATACTAATGCTGTGCTGGCCGGCAGCCCTGATCGCAGCAGTGGTCTGGGGACTGACCTTCTACTGGCAACGCATCGCCTCACTGGCGTCGCTGCTGGCCAGTCTGACGCTGCCACCTGCGCTTGCCTGGATAGCCCCGACACTGCTGCTACCGGTCACATTTATGGTGCTGCTGATTCTGCTGCGTCACCGGCTCAACATCGGTCGTCTGCTGGCCGGGGTAGAAAACCGCTTCAAGCCTTGACGGCAATCGGTGGCAACTGCTCCATCGGCCAGCGCGCGCGCGTTTCGATCCCGCCCTCATCCTGCTGACCGGCCAGCAGCCGCTGGCAGCCGGCGTAGGCGATCATCGCGCCGTTATCGGTGCAGTAGGCCGGCCGGGCGTAAAACACATTCCCCTTGAGTTCTGCGGTCATGCTTTCCAGCTGCTGACGCAGCCGGCGATTGGCGCTCACGCCGCCGGCAATGACCAGACGCTTGAGACCGGTCTGCTTGAGCGCCCGACGGCACTTGATGGTCAAAGTTTCCACCACCGCGGTTTCAAAACCCAGCGCGATATCGGCCAGTGTCTGGTGGTCCGGCTGCCCCTGCTCGGAGCAGGCCTGCCACGCGGTCAGCACCGCAGTTTTAAGACCGCTGAAGCTGAAGGTCAGGCCGGGACGATCGGTCATCGGGCGAGGAAAAACAAAGGTGCCGGGGCGCCCCTGCTCCGCCAGTTTGGCGATCTCAGGGCCGCCGGGATAGGGCAGCCCCATAAGCTTGGCAGTCTTGTCAAAGGCTTCACCGGCAGCATCATCCAGCGACTCGCCCAGCAACTCGTACTCGCCGATGCCATCAACACGCACCAGTTGGGTGTGACCACCGGATACCAACAGGGCGACAAACGGAAACTCGGGCGGGTTCTCTTCCAGGCACGGCGCCAGCAGGTGCCCTTCCATATGATGCACACCCAGCGCCGGCACGCCCCAGGCAAACGCCAGCGCCCGCGCACAAGCGCCGCCGACCAGCAACGCGCCGACCAGACCGGGGCCTGCGGTATAGGCAACGGCGTCGACCTCGCCCGGCTGCAGTCCCGCCTTGGCGAACACCTCGCGCATCAGTGGTACCATGCGCTTGACGTGATCACGCGACGCCAGCTCCGGCACTACACCACCGTATACCCGGTGCAGGTCGATCTGACTAAACAGCGCGTCCGCCAGCAGGCCTCGCTCACTGTCGTACAGTGCGATGCCGGTTTCGTCGCAGGAAGTTTCAATACCCAGAACGCGCATGCTTGGCCCTGTGCCCCGAATCACGTGAATGTCATTAGCCGCGCATGATAATCAGCCCAGCGCCCGCAGGCCAGTTTTTTACCTTTATGGGCGTCATAGGCTTTGCATTTTCCAGATGAAGGCGGTAACATCCGCGTCCCTTGAAATGCAATCGCCGCAGGCACCTTTGCCTCCGGTCATGACTACCATCGTTTGAGAAAGGTACGAAATGCCTGCCGTCAAAGTTAAAGAGAACGAACCCTTCGACGTGGCCCTGCGTCGTTTCAAACGCTCCTGCGAAAAAGCCGGTGTTCTGGCTGAAGTTCGCCGTCGTGAGTTTTACGAGAAGCCCACTACCGAGCGCAAGCGCAAGGCTGCTGCCGCTGTAAAGCGTCACGCCAAGAAAGTTCAGCGCGAACAGCGTCGTCGCGAGCGCCTGTACTGAGTTCCGACACTCAGCTCTGACTGGGCCTGATCACAGGCCCACCGATGCAGCGTACGCGCCAGCATCAACAGACTGAACAGCACTGGAACACGCATCTGTCCGGCCTTCCGAAAGGAAATGGCTGGATTTTTGCGTCTTTGTGCATTTTGCTACCGCATAATGCCACGAACAGCACAGCGCGTCGCCAACGGCGCACTCTCGCAAGGGCAACGCAGACAGCATGGCCGGACTTATTGCTCAGGGCTTCATTGATGACCTGCTTGGACGCATCGACATCGTCGAAGTCGTCGGGTCTCGCCTGAAGCTCAAAAAGACCGGCAAGAACTACTCTGCGCTCTGCCCCTTTCACAACGAGAAGTCGCCCTCGTTCAGCGTCAGCCCCGACAAGCAGTTTTATTACTGCTTTGGCTGCGGCGCCGGCGGCAGCGCACTGAGCTTCGTGATGGACTTCGATCGCCTGGACTTCCCCCAGGCCGTCGAGGAACTGGCCCGCCAGGCTGGCGTGGAAATGCAGTACGAGGAGCGCAGCGACGGCCGCAAGAGCAGTCGCGCTCCACGCAAGGACAACCCGCTGTACGCCTTGCTGGAGCAGGCCGCCGCCTATTATCGGCAGCAACTTCGCCAGCACCCGGCACGGCAGCGCGCCGTCAGCTACCTGAAAGGACGCGGCCTGTCCGGTCAGATCGCCAAGGTGTACGACCTCGGCCTTGCCCCGCCTGGCTGGGACAACCTGATGTCCCATCTCAGTCGCGACACTACCGAGCAGAACGCCCTGATCGAAGCCGGCCTGGTGGTCGAAAACCCTGACAGCGGTGGACGCTACGACCGCTTCAGGGATCGCATCATGTTCCCGATTCGCGACAGCCGCGGCCGCACTATCGGCTTCGGTGGCCGCGTACTGGGCGACGAGAAGCCCAAGTACCTGAACTCGCCGGAAACAGCGGTCTTCCACAAGGGACAGGAGCTGTACGGCCTGTACGAGGCCAAACAACAGAATCGGCAACTGAACGAGATTCTGGTGGTCGAAGGCTACATGGACGTGATCGCGCTGGCCCAGCACGGCGTCACCAACGCCGTTGCGACCCTCGGCACGGCAACCAGCGAAGAGCACCTCAAGCGCCTGTTCCGACTGGTGCATAACGTGATCTTCTGCTTCGACGGCGACCGCGCCGGCCGCCAGGCTGCCTGGCGGGCGCTGAACTCAGCCCTGCCAGTGCTGGAAGACGGCCGCCATGTACGCTTCCTGTTTCTGCCCGACGGGCAGGATCCGGACACCATGGTCCGTGAAGAAGGAGCAGACGCGTTTCGCAGACGCCTGGAGCGTGAAGCACAACCGCTGACAGATTACCTGTTCCGCCACCTTACCGAAGAAGCCGGTGCGGATAGCCTTGAAGGCAAAGCACATATGGCCTCGCTGGCACTGCCACTGATTGAGCAGGTACCGGGCGGCATGCTGCGACGCCTGCTGCGCCAGTCACTGCAGCAGCACACAGGTATTGACCTCGACACCGTCGAGCCGGCAGCGTTGCCAGCCGCCGAGCCCCACACAGCCGCGCAGGAGCGGCCGGCGCACGACGAGGGCATTCCCTTTGACGCGTGGGACCACTGGTCCGAGCGCGAGGAACCGGAAGCCGAGTACTACCTGCCAGAGGCCATGAGCAGCGCCTCGGCAAGCGGCGGCGAAAAGCGCAAATTTACGCCGCGCAACGGCGACCGCAAGGAACAGCCTCGGCAGCAGGGGTTCAGTGGCGGGAAAAAGGCACCCCGCCGGGAAGTAGACAGTCCGGTTTTGCAGGCAGTGCGCACGCTGCTGCATCACCCGCACCTGGCCGCACATGCCCAACAGGCCAATCAGATGGCCGACGAGGACGAAGACGACGCAAGACTGCTGGTGGCGCTGATCGAAGCCGCGCAGAAACAGCCAGCCCTGACTACAATTGAGCTGCTGGCCCGCTGGCACGGCACAGCGATGGGGGAGCAGTTGAACCGTCTGGCCGAACAGGAATGGCTACTGACCAGCCCGAGCGTCAACCTTGAACAACAGTTTTTCGACACCATTAACAGACTAACCGCCAGGCAAAACGAGCGGCGAATCGAGCAACTCCTCGACAAATCGGTCAACGAACCGCTCTCTGCCGAGGAAAAGCAACAACTGCGAGACCTCTTGGGCGCACGAAACGCCCGTAAAAACGACGGTTGACCCCGCCTCAAGTGGCGTCAGCAGGCGAAATCAGGGTATAATCCGCAGCTTATTTTTTGCACACCTAGGCATCCACAAGGGTTGTTATGTCCGGAAAAGCGCAACAGCAATCCCGTCTTAAAGAGCTCATCGCCCGCGGTCGCGAGCAGGGCTATCTGACCTATGCGGAGGTCAACGATCACCTGCCCGAGGATATCTCCGATCCGGAACAGGTGGAAGACATTATCCGCATGATCAACGACATGGGCATCACGGTTTTTGAAACCGCTCCCGATGCCGATGCGCTGTTGCTGGCCGATAATGACGCCGACGAAGCTGCTGCCGAAGAGGCCGCCGCTGCACTGGCTGCCGTGGAAACCGATATCGGTCGCACCACCGACCCGGTCCGCATGTACATGCGTGAAATGGGCACGGTTGAGCTGCTGACCCGTGAAGGCGAAATTGAAATCGCCAAGCGCATCGAAGAAGGCATCCGCGAAGTCATGGCTGCCATCTCCATGTTCCCGGGTACCGTCGACAGCATCCTTGCCGACTACGCCCGCGTCGTCGAGGGAGGCGGTCGTCTGACCGACATCTTCAGCGGCTATATCGACCCTGATGACGACGGCATGTCCGGCGTCAACAGCGACGACATCCCCGCCGTTTCCACCAAGGAAACCAAGAAGGATGACGACGAGGACGAAGACGAGGACGACTCGGACGACGACAGCGATGACAACGAAGGCGACGGCGGCCCGGATCCGGAAGTAGCTCGCCTGCGCTTTACGGCCATCAAGGAACAGCTGGAGAAGCTGCAAAAGGTGCTGAAGAAGCACCCGCGCAACAGCCCCAAAGCCGTCGCAGAGCAGGACGCCCTGGCCACCCTGTTCATGCCGATCAAGCTGATCCCGAAACAGTATGAAGCGCTGGTCAACCGCGTCCGTGATGCCCAGGACCAGATCCGCAAGCAGGAACGCGCCATCATGCAACTGTGCGTCCGCGATGCACGCATGCCGCGCGCCGACTTCCTGCGCAGCTTCCCCGGCAACGAAGTAAACGAGGGCTGGGTAGACGTCCTGCTGAGTGACAGCCCGCGCTACAGCGAGAGCCTGGAAGCACTCAAAGGCGACGTTCAACGCGCCCAGAAGAAACTGGCCGAGCTGGAAGAAAACGCCAGCCTGACCATCTCCGAAATCAAGGACATCAACCGCCGCATGTCCATCGGCGAGGCGCGTGCGCGTCGCGCCAAGAAAGAGATGGTTGAAGCCAACCTGCGTCTGGTTATCTCGATCGCCAAGAAGTACACCAACCGCGGCCTGCAGTTCCTCGATCTGATTCAGGAAGGCAACATCGGCCTGATGAAGGCAGTGGACAAGTTCGAGTACCGTCGCGGCTACAAGTTCTCGACCTATGCAACCTGGTGGATTCGTCAGGCAATCACCCGTTCGATTGCCGACCAGGCCCGCACCATCCGTATTCCGGTGCACATGATCGAGACGATCAACAAGCTCAACCGCATCTCCCGTCAGATGCTGCAGGAGATGGGCCGCGAGCCGACTCCGGAAGAGCTGGGCGAGCGCATGGAAATGCCCGAGGACAAGATCCGCAAGGTGTTGAAGATCGCCAAGGAACCAATCTCGATGGAAACCCCCATCGGCGACGACGAAGATTCGCATCTGGGCGACTTCATCGAGGA
Organism: Pseudomonadaceae bacterium; assembly: GCA_038114645.1. Lineage (GTDB taxonomy): Bacteria > Pseudomonadota > Gammaproteobacteria > Pseudomonadales > Pseudomonadaceae > Halopseudomonas. The sequence continues at coordinate 8,324 of JAYNRF010000055.1, forward strand.
CGGCACCATGGAGTCCCCGATCGATTCCGCCACCGTGGAAAACCTCAAGGAAGCGACTCGCGACGTACTGTCCGGCCTCACCGCCCGTGAAGCCAAGGTACTGCGCATGCGCTTCGGCATCGACATGAACACCGACCATACCCTTGAGGAAGTCGGCAAGCAGTTCGATGTCACCCGTGAGCGTATTCGTCAGATCGAAGCCAAGGCACTGCGCAAACTGCGTCACCCGACACGCAGCGATCACCTGCGCAGCTTCCTCGACGACTGATCAGCTCCGCTCCAGACAAAACGCCCGGCAACTCGCCGGGCGTTTTTGTTTGCGCATATCGCAGCGGCCGTGTACTGGGCATTTGCACCCCGCAGGGGCTAAACTGGCCAAATAACATCGAGCGACCATGGATACAGGTTTACCGCCGAATGAACGCCGCAGCCAAAGGATGCATTGCCACAGCGCTGGCAGTGACTGGCGCAGGATGCAGTGCCACAGATATGGGCGCGGTACCCGAACTGCACTTTACGCAGGTTGGCGTGCTGCTCATATCCTGCGTGCTGCTGCTGGCTGCCCACGCACTGAACCAGCTACGCCGCCGGGCGGTTTCACAACGCCAGGAAGCGCTGGAGCTGCTTGCCCAGCAGGAGCACCGCTACCGCACGCTTGTTGAAAAGCTGCACGTTGTCACCTGGGAAATGTCTTACCCCTCGCTGCGCTTCATCTACACCTCTCCGCACGCTGCCGACCTGCTTGGCTTCCCGGCCAGCGACTGGCTGCACCCTGACTTTCTGTCCTGCCACCTGCACCCCGAAGACCACCGCCGGGTGCTGGACAATCTTCGCGAGCAAGCCGTCGCGCAACAGCACCAGAGCCTCGACTTCAGGCTCAGCCGCCAGAGCGGCGACTATGTGTGGGTACGGGCGATCATCAACCGGGTTACCAGCGAGGAGTACGAAGCAGCCTCTCTGCACGGATTGCTGATCGATGTACAAGAGCAGAAGCTGGCCGAACAGGCGCTGCGCCGCTCCGAGCAGAAGTTCTCGTCCGTGTTTCACAACTGCCCGGACACGATCGTACTGGCGGATACCGCGGAGGGCCGCCTGCTGTCGGTCAACCAGACCTTCGAGGAGCAGTTCGGCATCAAAATCGCGGACGCAGTCGGCCATACCGCCACCGAACTCGGCCTGTGGGTTGAGCCGGGTGCCGGCCCCAGGGTGCTTGCCCTGTTACTAACCCGAACCAAAAGCAACGTCGAGCTGGACTTCCAGCGCGCCGATGGCAGCCGCTTCACCGGCCTGCTTTCCGCTCGACCGGTCAGCATTGATGGTCAACCGGTCCTGGTTACCGTCATCCGCGACATCTCCAAGCTCAAACTCACCCAAGAACAGCTGCGGCTATCCGAGCAGAAATTCTCCCGGGCGTTCCATGCGTCGCCAGACGGCTTGCTGATCACCCGCGCAAGCGACGGCATGCTGCTCGACATCAACGACGGCTTCACGCGCATTACCGGCTACACCCGGGAGCAAGCCATCGGCACCAGCACCCTGGCGCTACGCCTCTGGCGCGACGACCAGGACCGCAAGCGCATGGTCGAAACCTTACGCCGGGACGGCTGCGTGCGGGACATGCTGTCTCAGATCACCACCGCCAAAGGCGAACCGCGGCAGGTCGAAATCAGCACCGAGGCGATCACCATCGACAATCAGGAGTGCATGCTCAGCATCGCCCGCGACGTTACCGACCGCCTGGAGATGGAGCACTCGCTGCGGCAGGCCGCCACCGTATTCGAGAACACCAGCGAAGGTGTAATCATCACCGACTCGGCGGGCAACATTGCGGCTGTCAACCAGGCCTTCAGCCGCATCACCGGCGTCCCCGAACACGAAGTCATTGGCCAGCCGATCAGCATGCTGGCCGCCAGCGCCGACGATCAGGGCGTCATCGCAGAGGCAACAGAGTCGATCCGGCAGAATGGTCAGTGGCAGGGGGAATCATGGAACCACCGGCCAAACGGCGAGCTCTATGCGGCCTGGACCAATGTCACCCAAGTCTTGAACGTAGACGGCAGCATGAGCCACCTGGTGGCAGTATTCAGTGACATAACACCGCTCAAGCATACCCAGGCACGGCTCGACCATCAGGCCCATCACGACCCGCTGACCGGTCTGCCCAATCGCACCTTGTTCGAAGCGAGACTACGCGAGGCGCTGCACAGCCTCGCGCTCAACCCCGACGCGCATATCGGCGCCCTGCTGTTTATCGATCTCGACCGCTTCAAGCAAATCAACGACAGCCTCGGCCACCCGGTCGGCGATAACCTGCTGCAACTGGTCAGCCAGCGGCTGTGCTCGGTACTGCGCGATATCGACACAGTCGCCCGCCACGGCGGCGACGAGTTCATCGTACTGCTACCCAACCTGCATGAAGACAGTGACGCTGCTGCCATCGCCGACAAGCTGCTCAGCGTCTTCCGCGCCCCGTTCAACTGCGCCGGTCACGAGTTCTTTATCAGCGCCAGCATCGGCATCAGCCTGTTCCCGAGCGACGCCAATGACGTCAACAGCCTGATCAAGCACGCCGACGCCGCCATGTACCGAGCCAAGAATCAGGGCCGCAACCGCTACGCCTTCTACACCAGCGACCTCACCTCCAGCGCCCATCAGCGACTGGAAATGGAGAATGACATGCGCCGCGGGCTCGAACGCAGCGAGTTCATTCTGTACTACCAGCCCAAGCTCGACCTGCGCACCAACACCCTTAACGGCGCCGAAGCGCTGGTGCGCTGGCAGCACCCGCAGCGCGGCCTGATCGACCCCGACCAATTTATTCCACTGGCCGAAGAAACCGGCCTGATCGTCGATCTCGGCCGGCATATTCTCGACAGCGCCTGCCAGCAACTGGCCGAGTGGCGCGGCGCAGGTCTGCAACCGCCACGCATGGCCATCAACGTCTCCGGCGCCCAACTGATCGGCAATCAGTTGGTCAGCGACCTGCGCCGCGCCCTTACCCTGCACGACCTGCCAGCCAGCCAGCTCGAACTGGAAATCACCGAAGACTTCGTCATGAACCAGAACCGCGAAGCCATCACCCTGCTGGACCTGTTCAGCAGCATGGGTATTCACCTGTCGATTGACGACTTCGGCACCGGCTACTCCTCATTGGCCTACCTGAAAGAACTGCCGCTCGACACCCTGAAGATCGACCGCAGCTTTGTCGCCGGGCTACCAGCCAACCACCACGATGCCGCGATCAGCCAGACCATCATCGTCCTGGCTCACAATCTGGGCATGAACGTCATCGCCGAAGGGGTAGAAACCGCCGCCCAGCGCGACCTGCTGCTGGAGCAAGGCTGCGACAGCATCCAGGGCTACCTGATCAGCCCGCCGCTACCCGCCACCGAGTTTGCCTCAACCTTCCTCCACCGGGCGCCTAGTCACCAGCCATCTCACCCCGTATAATCCTTCGCGCTATAAAAGCGTGGGCCTATAGCTCAGTTGGTCAGAGCAGGCGACTCATAATCGCTTGGTCCCAGGTTCAAGTCCTGGTGGGCCCACCACTCTCCCCTTCCCCGCAGCACGCCGTGTTCTTCGGACCAAAGTCTGTCCGCTTTGGCCAAACGTTGGTAAACCTTTACTGGCCCCGATCCACTCTACGTCAGCAAGACCCAGAAGCGCTGGCAGACCAACTTATCGCCACACCTCCCCGGGTAATCCCCCCTGAAATCAGTCCTCGTCAGAAGTAGAATTTTCTCCTAATCG
>JAYNRF010000056.1:0-11177 GCA_038114645.1 Pseudomonadaceae bacterium
CAAACCGGCGTTCTTGTTTCTGTCTTTCCCGGGATTCCGTGAAGAACCTTTTTTTATGCCGAAATCGCACTCAACCCTTGAAGCCCAGTACGTCCTGCATATCAAACAACCCTGCGCTGCGACCATCGAGCCACATGGCCGAGCGGACCGCGCCCTTGGCAAAGGTCATCCGGCTGGAGGCCTTGTGGGTGATCTCGACACGCTCCCCCTCAGTCGCAAAGAGCACAGTATGGTCACCAACCACATCACCTGCGCGAACCGTAGCAAAACCAATGGTTTTCGGATCGCGCGCACCGGTCTGCCCCTCGCGACCGTAGACCGCTACCTCGGCCAGGTTACGACCCAGAGCATCAGCCACCACTTCACCCATGCGCAAAGCAGTGCCAGACGGCGCATCAACCTTGTGCCGATGATGCGCTTCAATAACTTCGATATCAGCCTCATCACCCATCACTCGCGCAGCCATATCCAGCAACTTGAGGCACAGGTTGACGCCAACACTGAAGTTGGGCGCAAAGACGATCGAGATATCCTTCGCCGCATCAGCCAGCAACGCCTTTTCCTCGTCAGAAAAGCCGGTCGTCCCGATCACCATCGACTTGCCCGCTTCGCGGCAGATCTGCAGATTAACCAGAGTCGTTGTCGGATGAGTGAAGTCGATCAGCACGTCGAAGTCATCAACCACCTGCTTGAGGTCGCCACTAATCGCCACACCAAGACGCCCGACACCAGCCAGCTCACCCGCATCAGCACCCACCAGCGAGCTGTCAGGGCGCTCGATGGCCGCGGTCAGCGCCGCGCCTTCGACCTGACCAATAGCCTCAATCAGCGTCTTGCCCATGCGCCCGGCAGCGCCAATTACTGCAATTCGTCTCATGCCCTGTCTCCGACTCAGAACTTCATGTCTTCAAAGAAATTTTTCACGCCATCAAACCAGCTCTTGGCCCGCGGCGACTGGCTGGAGCCCTCTTCTTCAAGGGTCTGACGCAGCTCTTCCAGCAACTCGCGCTGACGCTTGGTCAGATTCACCGGCGTCTCAACCACAACACGGCAGAGCAGATCGCCAGCCGAGCCGCCGCGCACCGGCGTCACACCCTTGCCACGCAAGCGGAACAGCTTGCCGGTTTGAGCGCCCTCCGGAATCTTCAGCTTGACCCGACCATCCAGCGTCGGCACTTCCAACTCACCACCCAACGCCGCATCAACAAAGCTGATCGGCACTTCGCAATATAGATTCTTGCCATCACGCTCGAAAATCTTGTGCTCGCGCACTGAGACGACGACGTACAAGTCGCCCGACGGCCCGCCATTGACGCCCGCCTCGCCCTCGCCAGCCAGACGAATACGATCACCGGTGTCGACACCAGCCGGCACTTTGACCGACAGATTTTTTTGCTTCTCGACACGACCGTTGCCGTGACAGTCCTTGCACGGATCGGTAATCATCTTGCCGGTGCCATGACAGCGCGGACAAGTCTGCTGCACGGAGAAGAAGCCCTGTTGCATGCGCACCTGACCATGACCACCACAGGTAGTACAGGTCGTCGGCGTGGTGCCTTTCTTCGCACCGCTGCCATCACAGGTTTCACAGCCAACCAGCGTCGGCACCCGAATGGTTACCGTGGTGCCGCGTACAGCCTCTTCCAGATCCAGCTCCAGGGTGTAACGCAGATCACTGCCGCGCTGCACGCTGGAGCGGCCACGGCCACCGCCGCCACCAAAGATATCGCCGAACACGTCACCAAAGATATCGGAGAAGTTCGCACCGCCACCAAAACCGCCCGCACCGCCGCCCATACTCGGGTCAACGCCGGCGTGACCGTACTGGTCATAGGCCGCACGCTTGTTGGCGTCGGTCAGTATTTCGTAAGCCTCAGTAGCTTCCTTGAACTTCTCTTCGGCCTTCTCGTCATCCGGGTTGCGATCCGGATGGAATTTCATCGCCAGACGGCGATAGGCCTTTTTCAGCTCGGCCTCGCTGGCGCCCTTTTCGACACCCAGCACTTCATAATAATCACGCTTGGACATGTGTTCGATTTCCCTCAGAGAGACACTCGGCACAAACGGCAACGCGGGAGAAGCTCCCGCGTTGCCAGGCAGAGCGGTCAGACGGCGCGCTCAACGCACCGCCAGACCGGGTTCATCAAGGACTTACTTGTTGTCCTTGACCTCTTCGAACTCGGCATCGACCACGTCATCGGCATCATTACCGGACTCGGCACCTGCCGCGCCCTCAGCCTGACCTGCCTGAGCCTGCTCAGCGTACATCTTCTGCACCAGCGGACCGGACGCCTCGGACAGGGCGTTGATCTTGGCTTCGATCTCTTCCTTCTCACCGGTCTTGATCGCCGCTTCCAGATCAGTCAGCGCGGTTTCAATGGCGGCCTTCTCTTCATCAGTCGCCTTGTCGCCCGCCTCGGTCAGCGTCTTGCGAGTCGCGTGGACCAGCTGATCGGCCTGGTTACGCACGGTTACCAGCTCTTCGAACTTGCGATCTTCCTCAGCGTTGGCCTCGGCATCACGCACCATCTTCTCGATTTCCTCATCCGACAGACCGGAGGACGCCTTGATCACGATGGACTGCTCCTTACCGGTCGCCTTGTCTTTGGCAGACACGTTGAGGATACCGTTGGCATCGATATCGAAGCTGACCTCGATCTGCGGCACGCCACGCTGTGCCGGCGGGATGTCAGCCAGGTCAAAGCGACCCAGCGACTTGTTCTGCGACGCCTGCTTGCGCTCCCCCTGCAGCACGTGAATGGTCACGGCAGTCTGGTTGTCGTCAGCAGTAGAGAACACCTGCGACTTCTTGGTCGGGATGGTGGTGTTCTTCTCGATCAGCGCAGTCATCACGCCGCCCATGGTTTCGATACCCAGCGACAGCGGGGTAACGTCCAGCAGCAGCACGTCTTTCACGTCGCCAGCCAGTACCGCACCCTGAATGGAGGCGCCGATGGCAACCGCTTCGTCCGGGTTAACGTCCTTGCGCGGCTCTTTGTTAAAGAACTCGGCAACGGTCTTCTGCACCAGCGGCATACGCGTCTGACCGCCAACCAGGATAACGTCGTTGATGTCAGACACATCCAGACCGGCATCCTGCATCGCGATGCGGCAAGGCTCGATGCTGCGTTTGATCAGATCTTCAACCAGCGATTCCAGCTTGGCGCGAGTCACCTTGACGTTCAGGTGCTTCGGACCGGACGCATCTGCAGTGATATACGGCAGGTTGACATCGGTCTGCTGGCTGGAAGACAGCTCGATCTTGGCCTTTTCAGCCGCTTCTTTCAGACGCTGCAGCGCCAGCGGATCGTTGTGCAGATCAACGCCGTTCTCTTTCTTGAACTCGTCTGCCAGGTAGTCAATCAGACGCATGTCGAAATCTTCACCACCCAGGAAGGTGTCGCCGTTGGTGGCCAGCACTTCGAACTGGTGCTCACCGTCCACTTCGGCAATTTCGATCACGGAGACGTCGAAGGTACCGCCACCCAGGTCGTATACAACGATGGTGGAGTCGCCACGCGCCTTGTCCATACCGTAGGCCAGAGCGGCAGCGGTCGGCTCGTTGATGATGCGTTTGACTTCCAGACCGGCGATACGACCAGCGTCCTTGGTAGCCTGACGCTGGCTGTCGTTGAAGTAGGCCGGCACGGTGATAACCGCTTCGGTAACCGGCTCACCAAGGTAATCCTCGGCGGTCTTCTTCATCTTCTTCAGTACTTCAGCAGACACCTGCGGCGGCGCCATCTTCTCGTCGTTCACCTGAACCCAGGCATCGCCGTTGTCAGCCTTGACGATCTTGTACGGCACCAGCTTGATGTCTTTCTGAACGACGTCTTCTTCAAAGCGACGACCGATCAGGCGCTTGACCGCGTACAGGGTGTTCTGCGGGTTGGTAACCGCCTGACGCTTGGCCGACTGGCCAACCAGGGTTTCACCGTCGTTGGTGTAGGCGACAATCGATGGAGTGGTACGACCACCCTCAGCGTTCTCGATCACCTTGGCGGAACCGTTTTCCAGAATAGAGACACAGGAGTTGGTGGTCCCCAGGTCGATACCGATAATCTTGCCCATATGCTTCTCTCCAAATCGTGCTGCCGCGCTCAGTCAGCGGCATTGTTTATCTGTGCATGAGCCCTTGATGGGGGCTGCCAAATCAATTTCAAGCCTGCTCGTCAATCGAGGGCGCGGCACCCGCCGCCGGGGCCTTGCTGACGACAACCATGGCCGGGCGCAGCAGACGACCGCTGAGGGTGTAGCCCTTCTGGAACACCTTGAGCACGGTGTTCGGCTCAACCGCAGTGCTTTCTTCCATCGCCATGGCCTGATGCAGCTCAGGGTTGAAGGGCTCGCCCTCAGGCTGCACCGGCACCACCTGGAAGCGCGCCAGGGTGTCAGCAAACATCTTCACAGTCAGCTCGATGCCTTCACGCATCGGCTTGATCGCCGGATCATCGGCACTGGACAGCTCGATGCCGCGCTCCAGGCTGTCGACAATCGGCAGCAGATCATTGGCAAAACGCTCCAGCGCAAACTTGTGCGCCTTCTCCACATCCTGCTCGGCCCGACGACGTGCGTTCTGCACGTCGGCAGCAGCCCGCAGAGCCTGATCCTGAGCGGTAGCCAGCTGTTCTTCCAGGCTCGCTACACGCGCTGCAAGATCACCCTCGGGAGTCGCAACGGTCTGATCAACCATGTCGTCCTGATCCTGCAGATCCGGTCTCTGTTCCTCTGCCATGTCTTTCTCCTGTCATAGGCTGGGCGTGTGTTTGCGCGCAATCGCTGTACACGCAGTCAATATTGAACGACCGGCGCAGCCGATCGCATCTGGCAACCTATATGGGGACAGTCCACACAGCTTCAAGGGTCAATCTGCAAGAGAAATGGGCAAGGCACCGAGGGCTTGTCGGCGCAGAGCCAACTACTGTATAAACAACCAGAACATTTTTTTTCGGGAGCACGCACCATGCTGGTCCACCTCGCGGTCAATAACTACGCCATCGTCGACAACCTGGAGCTCGAACTCGGTGGCGGCATGAGTGTAATTACCGGCGAAACCGGAGCCGGCAAATCGATCATGCTCGACGCGCTCGCCCTGACCCTTGGCGACCGCGCCGATAGCGGAGCAGTGCGCCCCGGCGCAGACAAGGCCGACATCCTGGCCACCTTTGACATTCGCGACATTCCCGAAGCACGCCACTGGCTCGAGGAGCGCGATCTGGCGCAGGACGACGAGCAGGTCATCCTGCGCCGCGTCATTACCGCGGAAGGCCGCTCGCGCGGATACATCAACGGCGCCCCCTGCCCGCAACAGGATCTGCGCGCACTGGGCGAGATGCTGATCGACATCCATAGTCAGCACGAACACCAGTCACTGCTGAAAACCGACACCCATCGCCGCCTGCTGGACGAATACGCCGGCGCCGGCGAGCTCGCGCGCCAGGTACAGCTCGCTGCCCAGCGCTGCCGCCAAACCGAAAAGGCCCTGCGCCAGGCCAGCCAGCAGAGCGAAGACCAGACTGCGCGCCAGCAGCTGCTCACCTACCAGCTGGACGAACTGGACAACCTGAGCCTGCAGGATGGCGAACTGGAGGAGCTGGAAGCCGAGCAGCGCCAGCTGGCCAGCGCCGACCAGATCCTGCACTCCTGCCAGCAAGTCATCAACATCTGCAGCGAGAACGACTCCGGCAGCGTGCTGGAAGCCCTGACCGCAAGCCTGAACAGGCTCGACGCGTTCAAGAGCCATAGTGCACAACTGGGCGAGGCCAGCGACTTGCTCGCCAGTGCACAAATCCAGATTGAGGAAGCCGTTGGTGAGCTGACGCGCTATCTCGACCACTTCGAGGCCGACCCGGAGCGTCAGCAATATGTAGAAGAGCGTCTCAGCGCCATCTTCGACCTCGCCCGCAAGCATCGAATCCAGCCTCAGGAGCTGCCTGCGCTGCAGCAGCAACTGATCGACGAACTGGAAGGCCAACAGCAACAAGCCGCAGACGCCGAGCGCTTACAGGAAGAGCTGACCGCCTATCAGGCTCACTATCGCCAACTCAGCGAGAAACTGTCCGCGCAGCGCAGCAAAGGGGCGGCCAAACTCGCCAAGGCCGTCACCCAGGAAGTCCAGCGCCTGGGTATGCCGGGCGGTCGCATCGAGCTGCAGCTGACGCCGCTGGACGCCGACAGCTACCCGATTACCGGACTGGAGAACGTAGAGTTTCTGGTCAGCGCCAACCCGGGGCAACCTGCGAAACCGCTCGCCAAAGTGGCCTCCGGTGGCGAGTTGTCACGCATCAGCCTCGGCATTCAGGTCATCACCGCGCAAACATCACGCGTGCCAACGCTGGTATTCGACGAAGTCGACGTCGGCATCGGCGGCCCAACGGCCGAGATCGTCGGCCAGCTGTTGCGACAGCTGGGTGCCCGCGGACAGGTGCTTACCGTGACGCACTTGCCACAGGTCGCAGCGCAGGGGCATCAGCACCTGTTTGTACGCAAGCAGCAAACTCGCAACAGCACCCGTACCTGCATTGATCAGCTTGACGACAACGCCCGCGTACATGAGGTCGCGCGCATGCTCGGGGGGGTTGATCTGACCGACGAGTCGCTAGCCCACGCACGCAAGCTATTGAGTGCCACTGCAGGCTGAACACCCATAAAAAAACCGGGCAAAGCCCGGTTTTTTTATGCCACCACATATTTAGCGCTTACTTGCCGCCAGCCTTGCGAACGTAGAGCACCAGATTGTGATCAACCAGTTCGAAGCCGTGCTCCTTGACGATCTCGCGCTGACGGCGCTCAATCTCCGGATCAAAGAACTCGACGACCTCACCGGAGTCAACGCAGACCATATGGTCGTGATGCTCGCCATCGGCCAGCTCGAATACAGCATGACCACCGTCGAAGTTGTGGCGCACAACCAGCCCAGCGGCCTCAAATTGTGTCAATACGCGATAGACAGTGGCCAAACCAACGTCTTCGCCCGCCTCCATCAATGCCTTGTAGACATCCTCGGCGCTCATGTGACGCTCGTGTGAACCGTCGAGCATTTGCAGGATCTTAACCCGAGGCAGAGTCACCTTCAGGCCAGCTTTGCGGAGTTCTTGATTTTCAACCATGTCACTATTCTCGTTCAGCGCTTCGCAGGGCGGGATGAGTCGGGTATGATCAGGGCACTACAGCCATTCCAAAGATAGCGGATGTTAGCACGTGACGCGAAAAAGCTTTAATCGAATCCTTTTCATGCTGTTATGCAGTGTCTCTATCGGTCTTATCGGCGGCTGCGGTATCGTCCCCGGCATCTACAAGATCGACATCCAGCAAGGCAACGTAGTTACTCAGGAGATGGTGGACCAGCTACGTCCCGGCATGACCACCCGCCAGGTCCGTTTCATCATGGGTACTCCGCTGATTCAGGACACCTTCCACCCCAACCGCTGGGACTACCTGTACAGCATGGAGTCCGGCCACAACGACCGCGTGCAGGAACGTATCAGCCTGAACTTTGAAGACAATCGCCTGGTCGGCCTGTCTGGCGACTTCATGCCTGGCCAAAGTCAGGACGAAGAAATCATGAGTTCCGACACCGTCGAAACCTATCCGGTTGACCTCGGCGCGCCGCTCGGCACCGGCGAGTAATCCGCGCTCAGGGGAAGCCGGTCAGCGCTTCCCCTGCTCACTCCCACGCTAGCTTACTCTTCTGCCTTGGCAGCCTTTGCCTTGGCCGCACGCTGTTTGCGCACTTCCTTCGGGTCCGCAATCAACGGCCGATAAATTTCCACCCGCTCCCCCGCCTGCAGCGCGCGTTCTGCGGGCTTCGGCACGGCCTTGCCGAAAATGCCTACCGACACGTTGCTCAAGTCCAGCTCAGGGAAATGCTGATCCAGCCCCGACTGACGTACCGCATCAAGCACGCTGGTACCTTCCGGCACATTGAGCGCCACGATCTTTTGCTTGTGTGGCAGCGCGTAGGCTACCTCCACCACCATCGTCTTCTCAGCCACCCCAGGTCTCCTTGGCTCGCTGACAAAATGCGTCCACCATCGCGTTGGCAGCCTGGTTGAATAGCGGCCCCAAGGTTGCCTTGACCAACGCCCCGGCATATTCAAAGCGCAGATCAAGCGTAATCTTGCACGCGGCATCGCCCAGCGCCTTGAACTCCCAGGCGCCACGAAAGTCGCTGAACGGACCATCGACCAGTCGCAGGGTAATTCGCTCACCCGGCACCAGATCATTACGAGTCGTAAACGCCTGACTCATACCCGCCTTGGCAATATCCAGACGGGCACACATCTCGGTGTCCGTCTCGCTCAGAACAGTTGCACCTGAGCACCACGGCAGGAACTCAGGGTAGCGTTCAACCCGATTAACCAGGTCGTACAAATGGCTCGCGGGATAGGGCAGCAGAGCCGAGCGCTGAATGTGGGTCATGCAATCTTCACTTGGTCAGTTCAGTAACGAGAATGATCAGAATCCCCGCCGGGGCCACATAGCGTAACAGCGAATAGATCAGCGGGAACAGGCGTCGATGCTTCAGCGCCAACTCATCACGGAACACCTCGCGGTCAAGAACCCAGCCTGCAAACAAGACAAACAGCAAGCCGCCCAGCGGCAACATGATGCGACTGGTAAGGTAGTCAACCGAATCGAAGAACGTCATGCCGCCCTCGCTGGTCCAGCGGAACAGGTGCCAGCCGTCGGCGTCGGAGACGAAGAAACGCGCATCCGCCAGGACGTTGAACGACAGGACGGTACCCAGACCAACCAGCCAGCACAGCAGCGCAATAACAGTGGTTACCCACATCCGGCTCCGGCCGCTACGCTCCACCCAAAACGCCACCGCCGGCTCCAGCATCGAGATGGCCGAACTCCAGGCCGCAACTGTCACCAGAACAAAAAACACCACACCGAACAGATTGCCACCGGCGATATTGCCGAACGCAATCGGCAGGGTTACGAACATCAGCCCAGGCCCCTCGTTCGGCTGCAGACCCGCCGCAAAGACCACCGGGAACAGCGCCATACCGGCAGTCAGCGCCACGACGGTATCGAGCAGGCCAACCGTCAGCACGGTCGAACCAATCGACGCCTTGCGCGGCATGTAGGCACCAAACACCATGATTGAACCCACGCCGACGCTCAGGGTGAAGAACGCATGCCCCATCGCCGCGAGAATGCCATCGGGCACCTTGGCCAGATCAAACTCGAACAGGAAGCTCACACCCTCCATAAAGTGGCCGGTTGTCAGACTGTATCCCAGCAAGGCCACCAGGAGCACAAACAGCATTGGCATCAAAATACGCAGGGTGCGCTCAAGACCAGCCACCACGCCGCGAGCAATAACCCAGGCTGTCAGCAGCATGAACAGGGAGTGCCAAACGGTCAGGCGCACCGGATCGCTGACCAGGCTACCGAAGCGCTGGCCCGCGCCCTCGCCGTCGATGCCCGCGAACTCACCACGCACCATGCCAATGATGTAGTCCAGCGCCCACCCGGCCACAACGCTATAGAAAGAGAGAATCAACAGCGCACCAGTCATCCCCATCACCGCCGCCCATGACCAGGCAGGCGATGCATTCGAACACCGTGCGAGCGTTTTCAGCGTATTGACGGGGCTCTGCCGACCGCGGCGCCCCAGCAGGGTCTCGGCAAGCATGACCGGCAGACCAATCAGGCAGATGCAGACCAGATAGACCAGAACGAAGGCGCCACCACCATACATGCCCGTCATGTAGGGGAACTTCCAGATGTTGCCGAGGCCTACGGCAGATCCTGTTGCCGCAAGAATGAAGACCCAGCGACTAGCCCAGATCCCGTGAATAGAGACAGCGTCTTTGCTCATGACAATTCCCGGAGTGCCCGAAAAAAAGGAACGCATTGTCCAGATTTTAACCAGCCACTACAAGGTCAAATCACCACGACCAACAAACGCAGAAGCCTGCAAATCCGTCGATACACTATAGAAAACTACAGGTATACTGGCGCGCCTATGAGCAAGCAAAAGAAATCCCCGGCCAACAGCGGCACTATCGCGCTGAACAAAAAGGCCAAACACGACTATTTCATCGAGCAGCGCTTCGAGGCTGGCATCGCCCTGACCGGCTGGGAAGTAAAGAGCCTGCGCGAGGGCAAAGTGCAGCTGGTCGACAGCTACATCCTGCTCAAGAACGACGAAGCCTTCCTGCTCGGCGCGCATATCACGCCGCTGAAGACTGCCAGCACCCACGTCATTGCGGACCCCACGCGCACTCGCAAACTGCTGCTGCACGCACGCGAGCTCGACAAGCTGGTCAACGGCGTACAGGCCAAGGGCTTTGCCTGCGTCCCGCTCGCACTGTACTGGAAAGGCCATCTGGTCAAATGCGAAATCGCGCTGGTCCGCGGCAAGAAAGACTTCGACAAGCGTCAAAGCGAGAAAGAGCGCGACTGGGATCGCGAGAAGCAACGCGTCGTTCGCGAAAATCATCGCTAATTTTTTTTCACAACCTGGCGAACTTTTCCACAACCAGCCCGTCATAACCTTTGACAGGCTGGTCTGCTCCACCAGCCGGTTTATGGTTTAAAGCATGTAACGCCCTATACCCTGACCCGTCAGGGTATTTTTTTGCCCGCAGCATGGGCGCTGTTACTGCGGGAACCTTTCGCGTACAATCGCGTCCCAGTAACAGACCTGAAAGATTTGGGGCCGATTTGGATTCGACGACGGTTACAAAACTTGAGGGGCATGCCGAGCTGGTAGCAGAACTCGTAAATTAGCTGCTGCAAACTTATAGTTGCCAACGACGACAACTACGCACTAGCCGCTTAAGCCGGCTAGCGGTCACCAGGGGATGCCTGTAAACCCGAAGCTGACCGACAGATAGAACAGGATCGCCGCCAAGTTTGCTGTAGACGTAACGGCTAAAACTTATACAGCTCGCTCCAAGCACCCTGCCACTCGGGCGGCGCGGAGTTAACGAAGTAGAGATGGCTAAGCATGTAGAACCGATAGCGGCGGACTGGCGGACGGGGGTTCAAATCCCCCCGGCTCCACCAAATAAAGCCCCTAGAATGGGGGTTGTAGCGGAAAAGGTTGTTGAATGTTGCTGAAAACCACTGTCGGTTAATGTGGGTTTCAGCGACTTTTCAGCAACCTTTTTTATGGTTCATCACGGATTACCGGGAAAGTCATTCTTGATCTTCATGAA
>JAYNRF010000057.1:0-10730 GCA_038114645.1 Pseudomonadaceae bacterium
CGTTGGCCAGGTCAACACCGGAGTTGTCCGCCTTGACGCGAACCTTGACGTTGTAATCGACCACGCGCTTAACGGCAACGAGGATTTTCATGGACGTTAGTCCTCCACAAGTCTTGAGACGCCCGCGGGCGCATGACATTAAAAGGGCTGCATAGGATACCGGGCTGCTTGAGCGCCCGAAAGTGCAAATTGTCGCTTTGCTGGACAAAAATGCCGGGCTGGCGACCGATTGGCGCCAACCCGGCTGTCCGGAAGGATCTTACGCGGCGCTCAGTTGAGCAGCGTAGGCTTCCAGGTGGTGGTCGTCATCACCGAACTGGTGGCTGATCATGACCAGGCGCTTGGCGTAGTGGGCGCCGTTGTACTCCCAGGTCATGGCGATGCCGCCATGCAGCTGGATGCACTGTTCGGCAACATAGCGGCCGGCGCGGTTGATGACGAACTTGGCGGCGGCCAGCTTGGCGCTGCGCTCGGCGCTGTCTTCGTCGTCAGCCAGACAGGCTGCGAGAATTGCCATGGAGGTGGCGCGCTCCAGTTCGCTGATCATGTCGACCATGCGGTGCTGCAGAACCTGGAACTTGCCGATCGGCACGCCGAACTGCTTGCGGGTCTTCAGGTATTCCAGGGTCAGGTCGCAGGCGGTGCGCATGGCGCCGACCGCTTCGGCACACAGGGCAGCGATTGCGCGGCCGCTCTGGTAGCGAATGGCGTCGAAAGCCTTGCCGGCTTCGCCCAGCAGCTCGCCCTTGGCGTTGTCGAGGAACAGTTCGCAGGCCTTGCGACCGTCAACGGTGGCGTAGACGCGGCGGGTAACACCAGCGGCATTCGGATCAACCACGAACAGGCTGATGCCTTGCTCGTCGCGGCTGTCGCCAGCGGTGCGGGCAGACACCAGGATCTTGCCGGCAGTCTGACCGCCAATGACAACACCCTTGCGACCATTCAGAACCCACTCGCCGCCCTGCGCGGTGGCAGTGGTGGTGACGTTGGCCAGGTCGTAGTGGCTGTTCAGTTCGTCCAGTGCAACGGCAGCCTGCAGCTCACCGGTGGCGATGCCGCCCAGCAGCTCTTCTTTCTGCGCGTCGTTGCCCAGCTGGCCAATCAGGCCACCGGCCAGAACGACCGACTCCATGTAGGGCTCCAGGCAGATGCCCTTGCCCAGCTGTTCCATGATCAGCATGGTCTCAACGCCGGTGCCGCCGAAACCGCCCAGCTCCTCGGCAAAGGGAACAGCGGTCAGGCCCAGCTCACCCAGCTGTGCCCAGAAGTCGGTGCTGAAACCGGCTTCGCTGGCGCTGAATTTGTTGCGGCTTTCGAAATCGTAAACGTCGCGAACCAGGCGTTCAGCGGTTTCTTTGAGCATTTGCTGCTCTTCAGTCAGTTTGAAATCCACGGTCGGCCTCCTTAGAGCTCAAGAATCATTTTCGAGACGATGTTCTTCTGGATCTCGTTGGATCCGCCGAAGATCGACAGTTTGCGCATGTTGAAGTACTGCGACGCCGGGGAGGCGGCGTAGTCGCCAACCAGCATTTCGCCGTCGAAGTCCAGGTCCAGCTCTTCCGGCAGGAAGGGCAGGGCGTACGGACCCAGCGCCTTGCGCATCAGATGCGTGATGGCCTGACGAATCTCGGTGCCCTGTACTTTCAGGATGGAGCTTTCGGAGCCCGGTACACCACCTTCAGAGGCGGCGGCGACGATGCGCAGGGTGCTCATCTCAGCCGCCATCAGCGACATTTCGACTTCTGCGATCTGGCTGCGGAACATTGCGTCTTCGATCAGCGGCTTGCCGTTCTTCTGCTGCTTGGAGGCGATGCGCTTGAGGTTGGTCAGCGCAGCCTTGGATGCACCGATACCAGCCAGGCCGGTACGCTCGTGAGTCAGCAGGTACTTGGCGCAGGTCCAGCCCTTGTTCTCTTCACCGACCAGGTTGCCGACCGGCACCTTGACGTCGTCGAAGAAGACTTCGTTCACTTCGTGGTCGCCGTCCAGGGTGATGATCGGGCGAACGGTGATACCGGGGGTCGCCATGTCGATCAGCAGGAAGGAGATGCCGCGCTGCTGCTGGGCTTCCGGATCGGTACGTACCAGACAGAAGATCCAGTTGGCGTGCTGGCCCAGAGTGGTCCAGGTCTTCTGACCGTTGACGATGTAGTAGTCGCCATCGCGCACGGCGCGGGTCTTCAGCGAGGCCAGGTCGGAACCGGCGCCCGGCTCGGAGTAACCCTGACACCACCAGTCGGTGCCGTCGAGGATGCGCGGCAGGTAGGTGGCCTTCTGCTCTTCGGTACCGAACTTGATGATTACCGGGGCAACCATGTTGACGCCGAACGGCACCAGACGCGGCGCGCCGGCAGCGGCGGACTCTTCGTCAAAGATGTGCTTCTCGATCGGGCCCCAGGTGGTGCCACCGTGCTCTACCGGCCAGCCCGGCGCGTACCAGCCGCGCTTGGACAGGATTTTCTGCCAGCGCTCGTGGTCGGCCTTGTGCAGGTGCTTGCCCAGTTTGACCTTGGCAGCGATATCAGCAGGCAGTTCCTGCTTGAGAAATTCACGCACTTCGTCGCGGAAGGCGAGCTGCTCGGGGGAGTAATGGATTTCCATTGTATGTCCTCGTTGTAATACGGGTATCTGGCGGCCGGCGCTAGTGCCGGCCGCTTTGATTCATCACAGGTCGGCGAACTTGCGTCCTTCCTTGGCCAGTTTTTCCAGCAGGGCGGCCGGTTTCCACCAGGCGCCGTGTTGCTCGTGGAACTCGCAGATGCGGGCGTACACGCGATCCAGACCGACCGCGTCAGCATAGAACATCGGGCCACCCTGATGCGCCGGGAAGCCGTAGCCGTTCAGGTAGATGACGTCGATGTCGCTGGCGCGCTGGGCAATGCCTTCTTCCAGAATCTTGGCGCCTTCGTTGATCAGCGCGTAGATGCAGCGTTCGATGATGTACTCATCGCTCAGCTCGCGGCGCTCGATGCCTTGCTCCTTGGAAGCGGCCGCCATGATGGCCGGCAGCTCGGGGTTCGGCAGCGGCGTGCGCGAGCCCTTCTCGTAGACGTAGAAGCCCTTGCCGGTCTTCTGACCCAGCAGGCCGGCTTCGGCCATCTTGTCGAGTACGGTCGGCAGCTTGAATTCGGCCGGCAGGGTTTGACGCTGACGGGTGCGAATGGCCAGACCGATGTCCAGGCCGGACAGGTCGCGCATGGCGAACGGGCCCATGGCCAGACCAAACTTGCGCAGGGCGCCGTCGATCTGCTCAGGCGTGCCGCCTTCTTCCAGCAGGAACTCGGACTCGCGGCCGTACTGGAACACCATGCGGTTGCCGACGAAACCGTCGCAAACGCCGACCGGCACGGAGACTTTCTTCAGCTTCTTGCCGATTGCCATGGCCGTCGCCAGCACGTCATTGGCAGTTTTCTCGCCGCGCACGACTTCCAGCAGACGCATGACGTTGGCCGGGCTGAAGAAGTGCAGGCCGACGACGTCCTGCGGACGCTTGGTGAACTCGGCGATGGCGTTCAGGTCCAGCGAGCTGGTGTTGGAGGCCAGAATGGCGCCCGGCTTGCAGTTGGCGTCCAGAGCCTCGAACACCTTCTGCTTGACGCCCATCTCTTCGAAGACGGCTTCGACAGCGACGTCGACGTCGGACAGGTCGGCGTAATCGGTTACGCCGCTGATCAGGCTCATGCGCTTTTCCAGCGCGTCCTGGGTCAGGCTGCCACGCTTGACGCTCATGCCATAGGTGTCACGGGCGCGCTCAAGGGCCTTGTCGCGGGCTTCGGCACTGATTTCCAGAATCTTGACCGGGATGCCGGCGTTGGCGAAGCAGATGGCGATGCCGACACCCATGGTGCCGCCACCGATGACCGCGGCGGACTTGATGTCGCGCACCGGCGTGTCTTTCGGCAGATCGTCGATCTTGGACGCCTGACGCTCGGAGAAGAAGGCGTGAACCAGCGCGGCGCGCTGCGGGGAAACCAGGCACTCGCCGAACAGCTCGCGCTCGCGCTTCAGGCCCTCGACCAGCGGCAGGGCGAAGGCAGCTTCAACGGCAGAGACGCAGCGCTGGGGCGAGAACAGACCCGGCATCTTCTTCTCGATTTCGGCGCGCTTGGCGGCGACGGCTGCGGCGTTGTCAACGCCTTCGAGCTTGTCGGTACGCTCGCCGGTGCGGCGTGGGCCCTTGCCCTCGGCCAGCAGCTTCTCGGCGAAAGCGATACCGGCGGCGGTCAGGTCGCCTTCAACCAGTTCGTCGATCACGCCCAGATCGTGTGCTTCGACGGCACCGATCGGGTTACCGCTGACGATCATGTCCAGTGCTTTGGCAACGCCAACCAGACGCGGCAGGCGCTGAGTGCCGCCGGCGCCCGGCAGCAGGCCGAGCTTCACTTCCGGCAGACCAACCTTGGCGCTCTTGACGGCGATGCGGTAGTGGCAGCTGACGGCAACTTCCAGACCACCGCCCAGGGCGGTGCCGTGGATGACAGCGACGCTCGGCTTGCTGCCGGCTTCGATGCCGTTGACGACTTCAGGCAGGCTCGGCTCCTTCGGCGGCTTGCCGAATTCCTTGATGTCCGCGCCGGCCATGAAGGTCATGCCTTCACAGACCAGTACGATTGCCTTTACTTCCGGATCGGCTTCGGCAGCGTTGAAGCTTTGCTGCAGGCCTTCGCGTACGGCAATACCCAGCGCATTGACCGGTGGGTTGTTCACGGTAACGACCGCGATGGCGCCTTTGCGCTCCAGAGTGACCACGTCCGACATGCTTGATCTCCGTCAGAGTTGAAGATGACGTTTCACTATGCGAAATAGTGAAACCGTGTTTCGCTAGGCAAAATACAAAAAATAAAACCGCTTGTCGATGCCCCGTGCGGGGGAAATGCGGGTTTATTAGTTAAGGTGATGGATAGCGCCCGCGCTAGCGCGGGAGGTTGGAAGCTGGAAGCTAGAAGCAGTCCGAGCTGCTGGGCGGATTGGTGTTTGGTTTAGGGGGGGGCGGGCTGAAGGCTGAAGGCTTGAAGCAGTCCCAGCGGTTGTGGATCTTGGTTTCGCTTGACATGCCTCGTCTCGGATTCATCCTTTCCAGCTTCCAGCTTCCAGCTTCCAGCTTCCAGCTTCCAGCTTCCAGCCACCGCCCAGCGGGCGGTGTTAAACCCCGAGCCGTTCGATATCGCGCGCCAGCATCGCCAACTGGTGGGCCAGCTGGTTCTTCACCTTCTCTTCCGATACCAGATACGACGGGGCGCCGCAGGTGAGCACCATCAGGCTGCCGTCCTGCAGATGCAGCGGAACGCCAGCGGCGTTGACGTTGCGATCCCAGTCACCGAGCGACAGGCAGAAGCCGTGCTGCTGGTATTCGGCAAAGCTGCGCTGCAGAGAGGCTTCCAGCTCGGGCCAGCCCTCCGGGTTACGTGCCTGGATGGCATCGAGCAGGTGGCTGCGCTCGTCTTCCTTCATGGCGGCCAGATAGGCGCGTCCGGCGGCAGTGGTGGCCAGCGGCAGGCGCTCGCCGACATCCATGCGCAGGGAGGTGGATTCCGACGGGCGGCAGTTTTCGACGTAGATCATCGACAGGCGGTCGCGGCAGGTCAGGCCGACCGAGGTGTTGGTGTTGCGTGCAAACTCGTCGAGATAGGGCTTGGCCAGCTGGCGCACCCGCAGGTTGGAGACGTAGGCATAACCCAGCGCCAGCACGCCGGAGTCGAGTTGGTACTTCTCCAGCTGGGTGGAGTAGCTCAGATAGCCCAGCTTGGTCAGCGTGTAGGTCATGCGTGACACGGTTGGCTTGGGCAGGCCGGTAATGCGGGCGATATCCTGATTGCCCATGACCACCGAGCCCTGACTGAAGGCACGTAAAACGTCCAACCCACGAGAGAGTGCTTCGACGAACTTGCGATCCTTGGCGGGGGATTCCTTTACTGCTGCTTCCAACTCATCTTTCATTG
This sequence comes from Pseudomonadaceae bacterium, assembly GCA_038114645.1. Taxonomy (GTDB): domain Bacteria; phylum Pseudomonadota; class Gammaproteobacteria; order Pseudomonadales; family Pseudomonadaceae; genus Halopseudomonas. Next base: position 5,940 of record JAYNRF010000057.1, read on the forward strand.
GGTTGTATACCTTGTGGCCCATCGGTGGGTGCGGCCGAATGTCATTTGATGCTGTGTATTTGTTGTTATGGGTCAGAGCGCGGAACGATAGCACGATCAGGCGTTCTGCACAGTGACACACCGACACTCTGTTGCTGTTTTGTTAACAGAGGCTGTGCGTACTGTCTCGATCATTGCACAGCTTGCCTCGAATAGAATAGCATCTTTTTGGTATTTCGTTTCGCAGTGCAAAACAACAGTTCAAAAACAAGAGGCTGAGATGTCTACACCTGAGCACTATGCCGTCAGCACGCAACTGGCCGAGCTGGGTCACACCACGATTTTCGATATCCTGGACCAGTCCTGCAGCCGCTATGGCGACCAACCGGCGTTCTCCTGCGGCACCGACACTCTGACCTTTAATCAGCTACGCGGACGGGCTGACGCCTTTGCCCGCTATCTGCGCCAGCATGCGGGCTTGCAGCCGGGCGACCGGCTGGCGATTCAACTGCCCAACCTGCTGCAATACACCATAGCCATTTTTGGCGCACTGCGTGCCGGGCTGGTGATCGTCAATACCAATCCCCAATACACCCCCTACGAAACCCGCCATCAGTTCGCCGACTCCGGTGCGCGTGCCGTCGTCGTGCTCGACAAGCTGGTGCCGCTGGTACGCAAGATTCAGGATGAGACCGAGATCGAGACGCTGATCGTCACCAGCATGGACGATTTCGCCAATCCACAGTTTGATGCGGCAGCGGCGGACGAGGTGCGCTTCATGCAGGCGCTGCGTCTGGGCGATGAGCTGGCGCCGATGGCCATCGAGCGTGGTCTGGATGACCTGGCCCTGCTGCAGTACACCGGTGGTACCACCGGCGTGTCCAAGGGCGCAATGCTGACCCACCGCAACATCCTCTGCAATGTGCTGCAGGCCGTCAGCATTCTGAAGGAAGGCGACGTCAATTATGGCGCTGAAGTGCGCGTATCGCCGCTGCCGCTGTACCATATCTTCGCCTTCACCGCGAACTGCATCGCCTCGGTGTTCACCGGGTTCCATACCATTCTGATTACCAATCCGCGCGATCTGGATGGGTTGATTGCTGACCTCAAGCGCCACCCCTTTACCCTGCTGACCGGCATCAATTCGCTGTTCGTTTCGCTGATGAATCATCCCGACTTCGACAGTGTTGATTTCAGCCGTTTGAAGTGGGTCAACTCCGGTGGTGCGCCGCTTAACACCGAGATCGCTCGTCGCTGGCAGGCGCGCACCGGCAGTGTCGTGCGGGAAGGCTACGGCCTGACCGAAACCTCGCCGGTAGTAGTCGCCTCGACCTCCAAGACGCCATACAAAGAAGGCTTTATCGGTCAACCGGTGATCGATACCTGGGTCAAGACCGTAGATGACGACGGCAACGAAACCGCGCGCGGTGAACCGGGCGAGGTACTGATCAAGGGCCCGCAGGTGATGCAGGGCTACTGGCACCGCCCGGATGAAACTGCCGCGACCTTTACCGATGACGGCTGGTTGAAGACCGGCGACGTTGGCCTGCTGGACGAAGAGGGCTTCCTCAAGCTGGTTGACCGCAAGAAGGACATGATTCTGGTCTCCGGTTTTAACGTCTATCCCAACGACGTTGAGGACGCCGTCATGCGCCATGCAGGCGTTCGCGAGTGTGTTGCTGTCGGCGTCCCGGATGAGCGTACCGGCGAGGCGATCAAGATCTTCGTCAGCCTCAACGACGCTGCTCTGGATGAGGCGGCGATCATCGCCCACTGCCGCGAGAACCTGACCGGCTACAAGATCCCCAAGCACGTCGAGATTCGCGACGACCTGCCCAAGTCGACCGTCGGCAAGCTGCTGCGCCGGGTGCTGCGCGACGAAGCGCGCGGTGAGGCCAAGGCGTGAGCGCGCCGCTGCAGCTGACCATTGCCGATGGCATTGCCGAAATCCAGCTGGATGACGGCAAGGTCAATGCGCTCTCGGAAAGCATGCTGGAGCAGCTGCTGGCGGCTATCGCCAAGGCCGCGGAAGCGGACGCGGCGCTGCTGATCAGCGGTCGCCCCGGGATATTCAGCGGCGGATACGACCGCAAGTTGATCGACGCGGGCGGGCCGGCCTGCGAGGCCATGCGCGCTGCCGGTGACCGGCTGACGTTGGCGCTGCTGGACTACCCGGCGCCGCTGGTGATCGCAGCAACCGGGCATGCAATGGCCAAGGCGGCGTTCATGCTGCTGCTGGCTGATTATCGACTGGGCACCGGGGGCGATTACCGCGTCTCGCTGAATGAAGTCGCCATCGGCATGACCATGCCGGAGGGTGCCATGTTGCAGGCGCGGGCACGGCTGTCGCCGCAGTGGCTAAATCGCTGCGTGCTGCAGGCGGAAGTCTTTGCATCGGCTGGCGCGCTGGAGGTGGGTTTCTTTGATGAGTTGCAGCCGGCGGAGCAGCTGCTCGAGCGCGCTCGCGCCAAGACCCGTCAGCTGGCGGGTCTGGATCGTCGCGCTTATCGCGAGACCCGTGCGCTGTTGAATGCGCCCCTGCGTGAGGCGTTTGTCGATTTGCTGGGCTGAACCAGCCGGGCACAGCATTCGGGGGTAGCGCCATCCCGTAGGGGCACGGCGTGCCGTGCCCGAGGTCAAGATTGCACGGAACGACACCCGCCCGCGAGATAGGGTGCTGTCCACACGGGCACAGCACGCTGTGCCCCTACGCCCGGCGGGGTGGGGCGATCTTTATGAGTTATTCCTTGAAATACGCGACCTGAGTGGTGGTCAGCAGCAGCTGGCCGTCATCGCTCCACAGGTGGGCGATCTGATCCGAATAATTGTTGTGCATGCGCGTCGCCCAGGCCTGGCCGAGCAGATGGCGATCGCCCGCGCGTGCCAGTTGTTCGGCGTCGGCGTGGAAGTAATGGGTCAGTGACACCGTGCCAGCCGGGGTGAAGCGCTGACGGCGGTGGAAAATTCGCGGTGCGAACACGTCACCCAACGCGGTCAGTGAAGCAAAGTCCAGCGGCCGAGGCGGATTATCTCGGGTCCACAGCAGGGTTTCGCTGTGGGCGTCCTCAGCGTTGCCGTCGCCGCGGCTGGGGTCGAACAGCCCGGAGACGTAACGGAAATCGTAGTTGCGGAACCAGCTGCGTTCGCCGCGAATCAACTTCGGCAGACTCTCGGCCGGTGGGGCCGCCGGCATGTCGTGTTGCTGTTCGGACCAGGTCTCACGGCGGGTGGCGAAGAACGCAGTGCCGCTGGTCACGACCTCGCCGTTCTGTTTTTGCAGCAGCAGCCAGTGCTGGGTCGAGCGATTGGTGCGCAGCGGAATCGCTTCCAGCTCAAAGTCGCCGAGCTGGACCGGGCCGGCGAAGTTGACGGTCAGCGAGACCGGCTCGCCAATCCGTTCCGGGTGCTGCAGGGCGCCGTTGAGCAGGGTTGCAGCGGTCACGCCGCCAAATGGCCCGACCATATTCTGAAAGCTGTCATCGACGTTGCCCTTGAACAGGTTGGTGCCTGCGGCGGTCAGTGCGATGGCTAGGTCAAAGGCATGGGCGGCGGAGGTGGGTGCGGTCATCTGCGGGATTCCGTTACGACGGGAATGAGTCAATATGATGGGCATAATAGGCCGCGTTTGAGCGGCTTGGCGATCAAGCTTGATGCTGTGAATCCGCCGCTATCGACCGGGGCGAGGGCGCTGTAATCGGGGTTGCGGCACCCGTTGCGAGTGCCGCAAATCAGGGGCGTTAACCGCGCTGATAGGTGCCAATCAGGCGGTTCATCGCCTTGGCGTGTGGTTCGATCTTTTCCAGCAGTTGCCACAGGGTCAGACCGGCCGGCAGATCCAGTTCGGCGTCCAATGCGATGACCCAGAAATAGTACTTGTGCTGGCCGTGACCTTCCGGCGGCAGCGGACCGTTGTAGCCGCTGTTACCAAAGTTGTTCACGCCCTGGGTGTAGTCGGTGCAGCCTTCGGCCAGTTCGCTGACGCTGGCCGGAATGTTGTACAGCACCCAGTGGACGAAGCCGTAGGTGCCGTTGGCGGAAATCAGCGGCGCATCCGGGTCGTGACAGATGACAGCAAAGGATTTGGTGCCCGCCGGTGCGTTCTTCCAGCTCAGTGCTGGGGAGACGTCAACGTCGTCACCGGTGTGCTTGGCAGCGATCGCGCCGTTGTCGGCGAAGGCGCTGCTGGTCAGCGCCAGTTCATTGGAAAATGCGAATCCCATGGTGTTCTCCTTAGGTGTTCAAGCCAAAACTACCGACATACTAGTACGCGTCAGTGACGAAACCAGTACGTTTCAATTGATCAGGGCGCTCAGCAGCCAGAGTCCGAGCAGCACCCAGATGATCCCCAGCACGATCTTGCGGCGAATAAAGGCGCGCACACCGGTGTAGATCAGGAACAGGCCAAGAATGACCGCGGCGATGCTTAGCAGGTTGCTGTTGACGCCAAGGGCGCGGGCGAAGCCGTTGATGAAATCGGAGCTGGCATTGCTCAGCATGGTGAACAGCCAGATCAGGCTGTCGATAACGACACGGACAACGGTACCGATGGCCGAGCCGAGCCATTCGAAGGGGCTGCTGGAGTTGAGCTGCATGCAAGGGGTCGCTGAAAGAAAGTGGAGGCGCTACCTTAGCAAAAAAGAAGCTGGAGGCTGTAGCTGGAAGCTGGAAGTGATCAGCTTGAAGCAGTCCGAGCTGTGTCGGACTGTTTTTGGGTCGCCCAGTGCTTGACGGTCTCAGGCACCGATCCACACTGTTTTAGCTTCCAGCTTCCAGCTTCCAGCTTCCAGCTTCCAGCTTCCAGCTTCCAGCTTC
>JAYNRF010000058.1:0-9102 GCA_038114645.1 Pseudomonadaceae bacterium
CCCTTGCGGCCTGACCTCTACTTCTGGCGAGTACTAAAAATGGGGGGATTACCAGCGCAGGCAAGCGAAGAAAGTCCTCCGCCACCTCTTCCGGACGGTTCATTACAAAGAGCTGATTAGTTACTACGAAGAAACCGAGCAGGATCTTGAGCGAGTCCTGAATATCTTCATTCGCATGAATAGCGGTGGCACGCCGCTTTCGTACTCAGATCTCCTTCTGTCCATTGCCGTCGCGCAGTGGTCAGTGCTAGATGCGAGGCAGGAAATCCATGAGCTAGTCGACCAGATGAACAAAGTGGGTGACCAGTTCAACTTTAGTAAGGATCTGGTGCTTAAGGCCGGCTTGATGCTGTCGGACATCGGCAGCGTTGGATTCAAGGTGGAAAACTTCAATAAGGTCAACATGGCGCTGCTGGAGAAAAACTGGTCTCGCATACATGAGGCCTTGTTGTTGTCGGTTCGCTTGCTGGCTAGCTTTGGCTTCAATAGTCAGAACCTGCGCGCCGACAGTTCCCTGTTGCCCATTGCCTACTACCTGTTCGTAAGGCAACCTGGTGAAGGTTACCTGTCGCGCGCCGAGTATGCACAAGATCGTGAGAATGTGCGCAAGTGGTTGATCCGCAGTCTGCTCAAAGCGTCCGGGATCTGGGGTAGTGGGTTGGACACCCTGCTAACCGCCCTGCGTGATCAGATTCGTATCCATGCGCAGACGGGATTCCCCGTTGGTGAAATCGAAAGTGTGATGTCTGCTCGGGGTAAAACGCTGACCTTTACGGAGGAGGAGCTGGATGAGTTGGCCGAGTTGCCTTATGGCGACAAGCGTACCTTTGCCTTGCTCTCCCTCATCTTCCCAGGTTTTGACCTGTCCAGACACTTCCACGTCGACCATATCTACCCGCAGGCTCGTTTTACCAAATCTCAGCAGCGTAAAGCGGGCATCCCTGAGGATCAGGTCGAGGAATTGGCCGATAAGGCCAACCGTCTGGCCAACCTCCAGTTGCTTGAAGGCAGCATCAATAACCAAAAGCGCCAGAAAATGCCGCATGACTGGTATGCCCAGTCCAAGCCTGATGCTCTCTCCCGCCAGCAGTACCTGGCTGGCCTGGAAATTACTGATCTTCCGGAGTCGCTGGCTGGCTTTCCAGTGTTCTATGAGCAACGTCGCAAAGCGCTCAGGGGGCGAATCGTTTCTGCTCTTCAGTAGCTACATTTGCCGAATAGAAGTTCAATGGGTATGCGGGGGCTGGTTAAGGCAATCGAGCGTCTGCGAGTTCTAAAATGGTCCTAGGTGATTTTCACCGGACGCTCACCTTGATCTGATGTTGTCTGGTTTCGCGTGGTTTAGTGGGTGGAAAGAGCATGGCCAATCGGTTTTTGATCGCGGGGAAAACGTCGGCAGAAACTTGAGTATTAGAGGGTATGCGATCTGTGTATGGATCGAGCGGCGACGCATGCTCACGCACATCAAGCGGAGGCTGAAGACGTTTCAGAGGACGGTGGGCGACGCCTGGGTTAAAGCTTGCAATGCCGGACGTTGATCAGCTGCCAGCGTCGGATGCTTGAGTTGCTCCGCTTAGCCTTATTGAGGCGCGGAGGGAACGATTCAGCACAACGTTGTGGTAGTTGCAGGTCTTCGTGGATTAACGGCGCAAATGCCAGCACTCTGCTCTTGAATTGAGTGTCTACATTAAGCGTTTCACGTAAACTTACCAAATTTGAAAGGCCTTGGACGTTTAAATGGTCAAGCTGGAAGACATCACAAAAGACGCCCAGATTCGTGGCCTGCATGGCGACGAGGTGGTCAAGATCGTCAGTGTCGACAAGGTCGGTGATTCGGCAATCAGCGTCGTTTACCAGAAGAGTGCGGGCGGCTACGGCGACCAGATGCTGTTTCGTAGCGACGAGTCCCGTCTTGACCTTGCCCAGGCTGGCAAAGCCTGGGCTTTCGATGCGCCAGGCAGTGAATTCAAGCTGGCTCTAGAGGCCTGGCGTATTCAGTTGGCTCACTTGTTCGATCCGATGATGGCGGTTCACACTTCCAACGTCGACCCGCTGCCACACCAGATTTCCGCAGTCTACGAATCCATGTTGCCGCGCCAGCCGTTGCGCTTTGTGCTGGCTGATGACCCCGGCGCAGGCAAGACCATCATGGCTGGCCTGCTGATTCGCGAGTTGCTAATGCGCGCCGATGCTCGGCGCATCCTCGTGGTTTCTCCTGGCTCACTGACTGAGCAGTGGCAGGATGAACTGCTGGAGAAATTCGGCATCAAGTTCGAAGTGTTCAGCCGTGAGAAGCAGGAGCAATGCGCAACCGGCAATTACTTCGAAGAGCAAAATCTGCTCATCTGCCGCCTAGACCAGCTCTCGCGTAACGAGGATTACCAGCTCAAGCTCAAAAATACCGACTGGGATCTGATCATCGTCGACGAAGCCCACAAGCTGTCGGCCAACTACTTCGGCAACAAGGTCAACAAGACCAAGCGTTTCGAACTAGGAGAACTGCTCGGATCGATCACCCGTCACTTCCTGCTGATGACGGCGACCCCGCATAACGGTAAGGAAGAAGATTTCCAGATCTGGCTGTCGCTGCTCGATGGCGACCGCTTCTATGGCAAGTTCCGAGAGGGTGCGCATAAGGTCGACGTATCCGATTTGATGCGGCGCATGGTCAAGGAAGAACTGCTCAAGTTCGACGGCACCAAGCTGTTCCCCGAGCGGCGCGCTTACACGGCTAATTACTCGCTGTCTGACCTTGAGGCCGCGCTCTATCACGACGTGACCGACTACGTGCGTAACCAGATGAATCTGGCGGATCGTCTCGATGGTCAGCGCAAGAACAACGTCGGTTTTGCCCTCACACAGCTGCAACGCCGTCTGGCTTCCAGCCCTGAGGCCATCTATCAGTCCCTGCGCAATCGCCGCAAACGTCTGGAGAATCGCGTCGAGGAAGAGAAGCTGCACCTGCGGGGTGGCGGTGTCGCCAGCGTACTGGGCGAGTACTTGGTAAAAAAACGCATCGAGGTGCCAGACAACCTCGACGATATGGAAGATGAACTCAGCGCAGACGAGTACGAGCTGTACGCCGAGCAATTAGTGGATCAGGCCAGTGCTGCTGAAACCATCGCCGAGATGGAAACTGAAATCTGCCTGCTGCAGGGCCTGGAACAGCAGGCACAGCGCCTAGTGGCTTCGGGCAGTGACCGTAAGTGGGAAGAGCTGTCCTGCCTGTTGCAGGACTCCCCTCAGATGTATAACGGCGAAAGCCGACGCAAACTGATCATCTTCACTGAACATCGCGCCACGCTGGATTACCTGATCAAACGAATTGGCGACATGCTTGGGGATCCGCAGGCCATCGTCACCATCCATGGCGGTACCAACCGTGATGAGCGGCGCAAGGTGCAGGAAGAGTTTCGCCACAACCCACGCGTGCTGGTACTGATCGCCACCGATGCGGCTGGAGAGGGCGTCAACCTGCAGAACGCCAACCTCATGGTGAACTATGACCTGCCCTGGAATCCCAACCGCTTGGAACAGCGTTTCGGCCGCATTCACCGTATTGGCCAGGATCAGGTTTGCCACCTGTGGAACATCGTCGCTAATGAGACCCGCGAAGGTGAAGTGTTCCAGAAACTGTTCGAGAAGCTGGAAATCGAAAAGCAGGCCTTAGGCGGCAAGGTGTTCGATATCCTTGGCGAGGCGTTCGACAACGTATCGCTCAAGGATCTGCTGATCGAAGCCATTCGTTATGGCGACTCACCTGAAGTACGAGCGCGGCAAAGCCAAGTCATCGAAGGGGCGCTGGATACAGACCATCTGCGCGAAATTCTTCGGCGCAACGCGCTGGTTGAGCAGCACATGAGCCTCGACCAGCTGTATGCAGTCAAAGAAGAAATGGAGAAGGCCGAAGCCCGTAAGTTGCAGCCCTATTTCATCCGCGCTTTCTTCAATGAAGCTTTTACCAGTGTTGGCGGCGAGCTGCGGAGTCGCGAACCTGCGCGCTACGAGATTCGTCACGTACCGGCTTCATTGCGCGAGCGTGACCGGGTAATCGGTGAAACCCGTACGCCTGTACTCAAGCAGTACGAGCGTATCTGCTTCGAGAAACAGCAGGTGAGGGTGCCGGGCAAACCCATGGCTGACTTGATCCATCCAGGTCATCCACTGATGCAGGCTCTGACCGATATCACCCTCAGCGCTCATCGCGGAAAGCTTAAGCAGGGCTCGGTGCTGGTCGATCCCAATGACGATAGCCTGATCCCGAAAGTGCTGTTCATGCTCGATCACAGCGTCCGCGAAAGCGTGAGTCATGGTGCCGACCAGCCCAAAATCGTCTCCCGCCGCTTGCAGTTTGTGGAAATCGATCCGCAGGGCCACAGCAGCAATGCTGGCTGGGCTCCACACCTTGATCTTTTGCCGATCAAGGCTGAGGAAATTGCTCTGGTGCAGGACGTTCTCAATGCTTCATGGCTGCAGCAGAATCTGGAAAATCTCGCGCTGCAGCATGCCTCGCAACAACTGGTGCCCGAACACTTCAGCGAAGTGAAAACCCGCGTTGAGCGTCAGGCCGAGCGCGTGCTGGCCGCCGTGCATGAGCGTCTGGTCAAGGAAATCAACTACTGGTCAGATCGCTACCTCAAACTCAGTGACGATGTGGCAGCAGGCAAGCAGCCACGAATGCAGCCGGAAAATGCGCGCCGCCGCTATGAGGAACTGACAGCCCGACTGGAGCAGCGCACCCGCGAGCTACAGGCCATGCAGCACGTCAGTTCTGCCACCCCTGTGGTGATTGGCGGAGCCCTGGTGATTCCTGCAGGATTGCTGGCTCAACGCCAGGGCGATACCACGTTCTGTGTAGATGCAGAGGCGCGCTCGCGTGTTGAGTGGGCTGCTATGCATGCGGTCATCGCAGCTGAAATGGCTCTGGGGCATGCCGTGAAGGATGTTTCCGCCGAGAAGTGCGGCTGGGACATTACTGCGCGCCCGCTGGTTGCCGCAGATGGCAGCATCAAGGATGACAGACATATTGAAGTCAAAGGACGCGTGAAGGGCTCAACCACTGTCACCGTTACCAAGAACGAGATCTTCTCTAGCTACAACCAGGGTGAGAAATACATCCTTGCCATCGTGCTGGTGGATGGTGATCAAGTGGACGGTCCGTATTACATCAAGCACCCATTCAAGAGTGAGCCGGAGTTCGGCATAGCTAGTGTCAACTACGACCTGGGCGAGTTGCTGTCGCGTGCGATCACGCCGGAGGAAAGTCAGTGAAATTAACCAAACTGCGCCTGCAGAACTATCGCTGCTTCGATGCGCTTGAAATCGAATTCCATGAAAAGTTGACAGTGCTGATCGCCCCAAATGGCGGCGGCAAAACCACTCTGCTGGACGCTGCAAGAGTTGCGCTATGGCCTTTTGTAAAAGGTTTCGATCTGGGCAGCCAGACAGGCAAGGCGGCGACCATTCAGATTGATGACGTGCGCCTGGCCTTGTTCAACCACGGCAATATGGAGGCTCAGACTCCTTCTGTAGTCGAGGCTTGGGGCGATTGGTCGGCAAACGAATGCAACAGGCACTGGCTGCAGCAACGCATTAGCCTGAAAAAAGGCACAAATACCACCGGCGATGTTGCCGTCAAGGCGATGACCTCTCATGGTAAGGCGTTGGAAAGCCAGGTACGTAGCGATCAGCAGGTGACCCTGCCACTGGTCAGCTATCTGGGTACCTCTCGGCTTTGGTTTGAAGGGCGCTTCACCTCGGCCGCTGCCGAAACCACCCTCGACAAGAGTGAGTACTCGCGGACCTCTGGCTATCTCAATTGCCTTTCCTATTCATCCAGTTTCAAGGCCTTTACCGCTTGGTACGGCTGGATCTATCGCAGCTACCGTGAGGAACAGTTGATTGCGCTAGAGAAAAAAATCGAGCTATCAGAAAAAGGTCAGCGCTTGTTTCAGATTGTCGAGGCAATCAAGGCTTCGATTGATACTCTGATCCAGAGAACCACCGGCTGGCACAGCTTGGAATACAGTGCCAGTTATCACCAGCAGTTGGTTATGCATCACCCTGTTAATGGCACCTTGCCCGTGGACATGCTCAGCGATGGGCTTCGCAATGCCATTGCCATGGTCGCCGACCTGGCATTTAGGGCCTGTAAGCTCAACCCACACTTGGGGGCTCGCGCACCTCTTGAGACGCCCGGTATTGCTTTGATCGACGAAGTGGATATGTTCCTGCATCCACAATGGCAACAGGCAATTCTGGGAGCTTTGCAGGAGTCCTTTAAAGAGCTCCAGTTCATTGTCACGACCCACAGTCCGCAAGTGCTCAGCACTGTGAAAAGTGACTGCATCAAGGTGCTATTCAAAGATGGTCAAGGACAATGGAAGGCACAAGCGCCGGATCAAGAGATCCTCGGCATGGAGAGCTCAATAGCCCTTAATGACATTATGGGTGTGAACCCTGTTCCTCCTGTGGATGAGGCGCAGTTGATCGCCGACTACACAGCCGCCATTGAAAGTGGTCAGCACGAGACCCGCGATGCAATGGAAATGCGAGAGTTGCTGCTGGCCATTTATGGCGCAGAGCACCCGGTGCTGCGTGATGCTGATCGACTGATCCGCTTTCAAAGCTTCAAGCTGCGCCAGTCGAGCAGTGCTGAGGGGCGGGACTGATGCATAAGCTTGATCGCGCCAGCGTCATGCGTCCAGCCTGCTTGGATGCCTACGACTACCGAACTCAGAAATGGAAGGATCTAGGCTCGGAATGTAAACGCGAGCTGCGCGCAGCACTGGTGCAGATGCAGGGTATTCCTGGTGTGACCACACCAGATGCTAATGAATACGGACTGCGCTGTGCCTATTGCGAAGGCACAATCTTTCATGAAGGTCATATCGAACACTTTCGCCGGAAGAATCCCGCGCATTACCCGGAGTTGACTTTCGCCTGGCCCAATCTCTTTTTGGCGTGTGGCGCTAACTCACATTGCGGCCATTACAAAGATCGCCCGGGCGCATCAGCCTATAACCCAGATCATCTCATCAAGCCCGATGAGCATGAGCCTTCAGATTTTCTGCACTTTCATTCCTCCGGCGATGTGCGTGTTCGTAGTGGTTTGAGTGTGGCTGATACTCACCGCGCAGCTGAGACGATTCGCGTATTTGGATTGGATGACGGTGCGCTTTCAGGGGCTAGAGCCAAGGCCCTTTCTTTTTACAAGACAAGGGTTCTGGAAGATCTCAATGAGCTGGCCTCTTGGCCGCTGGAAGATCGGCAGGCCTATTTGGTTGGCGAACTAGAGGTAACCCGCTGGGAGCCTTACGCGACCACCATTCACCATTTTCTGCAGAGCAGCGTTTGATGTCTCACTACCCAATCAAAACCCCGAAAAAACTCATCGAAGTCGCTCTGCCTCTGGATGCGATCAACGTCGCGGCTGCTCGTGAAAAGTCGATCCGTCATGGCCACCCCAGCACTTTGCACCTGTGGTGGGCGAGGCGGCCGTTGGCGGCGGCGCGGGCGGTGATTTTTGCACAGATGGTCAATGATCCTGGCTATGAGCGTCATCTGGGCCGTGGGGTGAACAAGGAAAAGGCTGCGGCGGAGCGTGAGCGTCTGTTCAAGATCATTGAGGATTTGGTGCAGTGGGAAAACACCAACAACGAAGAAGTGCTGCAGCGAGCACGAGCGGAAATCTGGAAAAGCTGGCGTGAGACCTGTGAGCTGAACAAAGGCCATCCGCAGGCCGCTGAGCTGTTCAATCCCGAAAAACTACCGGGCTTCCACGATCCCTTTGCTGGTGGCGGTGCGCTACCACTGGAAGCGCAGCGCCTCGGACTGGAAAGCTACGCCTCCGACCTTAATCCGGTGGCGGTGACCATCAACAAGGCGATGATCGAAATTCCGCCCAAGTTCGCCGGTCGTGCGCCGGTAGGGCCGGAAATCGCTGCTGACAAGGGCAGCAAGAAGCGCGCAACCCGTGATGCCTTTGAGGACTGGTCACGTGCTCAAGGCTTGGCTGAAGACGTGCGTCGCTATGGCGCCTGGATGCGCGAAGAAGCACAGAAGCGTATTGGCCATCTGTACCCACAGATTGAAGTGACCGCCGAAATGGTCGCTGAACGCCCGGATCTGGCTCAGTACCAAGGTGAAAAGCTTACGGTAATCGCGTGGCTGTGGGCGCGAACGGTAAGAAGCCCTAACCCGGCTTTTAGTCATGCCGAGGTGCCGCTAGCTTCGACTTTTATCCTTTCAAAGATGAAAGGTAATGAGGCTTATATCGAGCCTGTCATCGAGGGTGATAACTATCGTTTTACTGTAAAGATGGGCACTCCTCCGGCAAAGGCGAGTGAAGGTACGGCAGCAGGAAAACGTGGTGGATTTCTGTGCCTGCTTTCTGGGACTCCGATTGATTACAAGTACATTCGTGCCGAGGGTTCCGGTGGTCGGATGGGGCAGCGATTGATGGCGATTGTTGCTGAGGGTGCACGAGGCCGGGTCTATTTGGCTCCAACTTTAGAGCATGCCTCTTGTGCTTCTGAGGCGAAGCCCGACTGGCGTCCCGAAACACCTCTGCATGGTAAGTGTAGAGTGAACGTCTCTAACTATGGACTGGATGTCTACGGTGATCTTTTTACTCCCCGTCAATTGATTACGTTAACCACCCTTTCGGACTTAGTGCAGGAGGCTATCGCTCGAGTGCGAGAAGATGTTATCGCCGCTGGGGTAGCCGACGATGGGCAGGGGCTAGATCAGGGTGGAAGTAAAGCGACTGCATACTCGCAAGTTGTAGGGCTTTTTCTGGCTATCGTTATTGATAGGCTGACCGACTATAACTCAACGTTATGCTCGTGGCATGTCGGTGGTCCTACTACAGGGACTAAGAGTAGAAATACGTTTTCTAGGCAAGCTCTGCCTATGACTTGGGATTTTTTGGAAGTAAATCCACTGTCGGAGCAGTCTGGTAGTTTAGAAAATTCTTTGGGGTATACAGCTAAAAGTATTGCTGAGTTAGGTGGCGGCTCCGCATTTGGATATGCATCCCAAGCTGACGGAGGGTGTGCAGAATTCTGTGTAACCGGGGATGGGGTTACTACTGTGGCAGCC
>JAYNRF010000059.1:0-8793 GCA_038114645.1 Pseudomonadaceae bacterium
AGGTGGCGGCTTGACTTAAACCAAACAGCCTCCGCGAAACCCGGGGCGGTTCAGTCACGCAGAATCAGCCGTTCAACGCGTTGGTGAGTCTTTACGGGAAGGTGCTTGATAGTCCGCCGAGCAATACCGGTGACACTCGGGCGAAGCCGCCTGCACGTATGCCGACGGGGTTGCCGCTGCTGGGGCATGCCGATGTGCGTACTACGCAGATTTATACCCATGTCCTTGGTATTGCCTTTGCCGGGGTGCAAAGTCCGCTCGGGTAGGCCTTTGGCTTAGACGAGCAATCCGTTTCCTGCTTCAAGACTATTGCAGGGCGCAAAGGGCTGTCTATCCCCCGTGCGCAGCAAATCCGCAAGCAGTCGGGCCTACCTTGCAGATAACGGCCGTTTGGCTTACTCAGGTGCGGGCCTTTCCTGACCCACAATCAGGCACGGTTTGGACTCACCACCCCCGGGCCAGGTATCACTCTCCCTGCCCCTCAGCCTCCCAGCCAAGCTCACCGCGGGTAATGGACATAAGCTGCTCACGCAGGGTTTCGGTGGCGCTGGCCGGCAGGCGCACCTGCAGCCGCACGGCCTGGCCATGACTGACGTCAAGCAGCTCACCACCTAACTCAGCGATCAGGTTGCGGGCGACGCCTTCGTGGGCGTAGGCCAGTTCGCAGGTCAGCGTCTGGCTGGAGATGTGTTCGATCTTCTCGGCCTGCAGCAGCGCCTGGGCGACCGCATCGGTATAGGCGCGCACCAGTCCGCCGGCGCCAAGCTTTACGCCGCCGAAATAGCGCACCACCGTTGCCAGCACACCGTCGAGCTGCTGATGGCGCAATACGTCCAGCATCGGACGCCCTGCTGTTCCTGACGGCTCGCCGTCGTCCACTGCGGCGCTATGACCACCCGCCAATAGCGCCCAGCACACATGCGCGCAGCCGGGGTGTTCGGCGCGCAGGGCGTCTACCCGCACCTGCGCTGCAGCACGGTCGGCGATGGGCTCAACGCAGGCAAGGAAACGGCTTTTGCGGATTTCCAGCGAACTGGTGACGGGATGGGCAAGGCTGTACATGAGGCAAGGATACCTCGACACCAACAGGACAGTCAGCGCCCGCACTTCAGGCAGCCACGAAAAACCGGGCCAAGGCCCGGCTTTTCGTCACACCTGCGGGATCAGAAACAATCCAGCGGCATGTCCAGCGTGGTGCGATCAGCACTGCGCAGCACGTCGGCCAGCGCCAGCGGCTTGGGCAGTTCATAACGCAGGAAGTACTCGCAAGCGTTGAGCTTGCCCTGATAGAAGCTCGCCGGGCGCTCACCGCCGTTCTGCAAGCCACGCAACGCAGCCTGGGCCTGACGCAGCCACAGCCAGCCAACGACCAGATGGCCGAAGCACTCCATGTACAGGTAGGCATTTGCCAGCGCGCGATCGGGGTCGCTCTTCTTCATCGCCTGCAGCGCTTCGGTCACACCCTCGACGGTGTTCAGTGCGTTGCTCAGCAGCTCGGCGTTGGCTTTCAGTTCGGCAGTAGCGGCGCACTCGCTGAGGGTCGCGCGAATGCGGGTCAGCAGGCTCTGGTAGAACCGGCCACCGGCCATGCTGACCTTACGGCCCAGCAGGTCCTGGCCCTGAATGCCGTGGGTGCCTTCGTGGATCGGGTTCAGGCGGTTGTCGCGGTAGAACTGCTCGACCGGGTATTCACGGGTGTAGCCGTAGCCACCGTGAACCTGAATCGCCAGGCTGTTGGCTTCCAGACAGAACTGCGACGGCCAGGACTTGACGATGGGCGTGAGCAGGTCGAGCAAACCAGCGGCTTCTTCGCGCGCTGCCGCATCCGGCGAGTGCTTCTTCTCGTCAACCAGCGTCGAGGAGAACAGGCACAGCGACAGACCACCTTCAACAAAGGCTTTCTGCGCCAGCAGCAGGCGACGAATGTCGGCATGCTGAACCAGCGGGATCATCGGGGTAGTCGGATCACGCTCGGCCTGACCGCGGCCCTGGGTGCGCTCACGGGCGTACTCCAGCGCGTGCAGATAGCCGGTGTAACCCAGCATGACCGAACCCAGGCCAACGCCAATACGCGCCTCGTTCATCATGTGGAACATGCCAGCCAGGCCGTTGTGCGGTTCGCCAACCAGATAACCGACCGCGCCACCCTTCTCGCCGAAGTTGAGCATGGTGGAGGTGGTGCCGCGGTAGCCCATCTTGTGGATCAGGCCAGCCAGTTGCACGTCGTTGCGCTCGCCGAGGCTGCCGTCGTCGTTGACCAGGAACTTGGGCACGATGAACAGCGAGATGCCCTTGGCGCCGGGCGGTGCGTCAGGCAGCTTGGCCAGCACCAGGTGAACGATGTTTTCACTCAGCTCGTGGTCACCGGCGGAGATAAAGATCTTGTTGCCGCTGATGCGATAGGTGCCGTCGTCCTGCGGAATCGCGCGGGATTTGATGTCGCCCAGCGAGGAACCGGCGTGCGGCTCGGTCAGGCACATGGTGCCGAAGAAGCGACCAGCCATCATCGGCTCGGCATAACGCTGCTTCTGCTCGTCAGTGCCGTGGGCCATGATCAGGTTACAGGCGGCGATGGTCAGACCGGCGTAGGCCTGGGTGCTGACGTTAGCGCCCTTGATCAGGCCGATACAGGTCTGGGAAACGGCTGCCGGCAACTGCATGCCGCCGCGCTCGTAGTCCTGCGAGGCAGCCATCAGGCCGGTGTCACGCAGTACGGCCAGCGCCTCGGACACTTCCGGGCGGATGACGACCTTGCCGTTCTCGAAGCGCGGCTCTTCTTCGTCACACAGGCGGTTGTGCGGTGCGAAGGTTTCGCTCGCGACCTTCAGCGCCAGCTCAATGGCGGCATCAAAGGTATCGCGGCTGTGATCTTCGTAACGCGGAAATTGGGTAAAGCGTTCGATATCCAGCATTTCATAGAGCAGAAACGCGAGATCGTCGGTGTTGATGATTTTTTGAGACACGGAAAATTCCTCTGGAATTTTAGCTGCAAGCTTCAAGCGGCAAGCAACAAGCCAAACCCGAAAAGCGAAACCCGAGCGTGGCCCGGGTTTGCTTGCAGCTTACGGCTTGAAGCTTGCGGCTGGGTCAGACGATCTCGAACAGACCGGCTGCGCCCTGGCCACCGCCGATGCACATGGTGACAACCACGTACTTGACGCCGCGACGCTTGCCTTCGATCAGCGCGTGACCAGTCAGACGGGAGCCGGTTACACCGTACGGGTGACCGATAGCGATGGAGCCACCGTTGACGTTCAGGTTTTCGGCCGGGATGCCCAGACGGTCACGGCAGTAGACAACCTGGGAAGCGAAGGCTTCGTTCAGTTCCCACAGACCGATGTCGTCCATGGTCAGACCGTTGCGCTGCAGCAGACGCGGGATAGCGAAGACCGGGCCGATGCCCATTTCGTCAGGCTCGCAACCGGCAACCGCGAAGCCACGGAAGATACCCATCGGCTCGACGTTCAGTTGCTCGGCAACCTTGCTGTTCATAACGGTACAGACAGACGCACCGTCGGACAGCTGGCTGGCGTTACCGGCAGTGATGAAGTTGCCCGGGCCACGCACAGCTTGCAGGGAGGACAGCGCTTCCAGCGTGGTGCTCGGACGGTTGCACTCGTCACGATCCAGAACCACTTCCTGATCGGTGATTTCGCCGGTTTCCTTGTTCTGCACCTTCATGGTGGCTTTGAACGGCACGATTTCGTCTGCGAACTTGCCGCTCTGCTGACCGGCAGCAACGCGCTGCTGACTCAGCAGAGAGTACTCGTCCTGCGATTCGCGGCTGACGTTGTAGCGCTGGGCTACGATGTCGGCAGTCTCGATCATGGACAGGTACAGCTCAGGCTTGTTCTTCATGATCCACTCGTTGGTGCCGTGGAACATGTTGATCTTGTCGTTTTGGCACAGGCTGATGGACTCAACGCCACCGGCGACGATAGCCGGAATCTTCTCGCTGACAACGCGCTGAGCGGCGATGGCGATGGACTGCAGACCGGAGCTGCAGAAACGGTTCAGGGACATGCCTGCGGTGGTAACCGGCAGACCGCCGCGGATGGCAGCCAGACGGGCCATGTTCTTGCCTTGGGCGCCTTCGTGGAAGGTCGCACCGAGGATCACGTCTTCAACCAGCGCCGGGTCGATACCTGCGCGCTTGACCGCTTCTTCGATCACGAAGCCAGCCATGTCAACACTGTGAGTGTTGTTCAGTGCGCCGCGATAGGATTTGCCCAGGCCGGTACGGGCCGTGGATACGATAACTGCGTCTGTCATGTTGTTGCTCCTGTTGAAATTCAAGTACATCAGCCTAAGACCGGGGTTGCCCCTCAGCCCGGCTGGCCCTGCTGTTCACCCCAGCGTGTCAGTGTGTCCCGTGCCTCCCGATAGGGTTTGAGCCCCATCGCCAGAAGGATGATAGCGCCCACGGTAATCACGCTGGCAACGATGAAAATGGAATAACGGATCGCCATGTCGTCCTGGAAGACGTAGTCGGTGAACATGGCAACCGCGGTCGGCCCAATCCCCAGACCAATCAGGGTAATGGTGAAGAGGTAGATCGCCGAGGCCTGACCACGCATGGCGTTCGGCATGACCTCCTGAATGGCGGCCGGCGCGACACCGAACGGCATTGCGACAGTAAAGACGTTGAAGAACATGATGGTCCACAGCAACGGCATGTTGTCGACCAGGTACACCGCGTTGCACAACAGAGTGAGGATAGCCGACAGCAGGCCGACCCGCATGTTGGCATCGCGGTAGCCGCGGTGCGCCAGGTAATCAGCCAGACGACCACCAAAGACGATGCCGAGCGAGCCTGCCACCATCACCAGCGAGCCGTAATAAACTCCCACTTCACCCGGCGTCAGGCCGTGGTTGCGAATAAAGAAGGTCGGGATCCACGCCGACGCGCCGTAGGAAGCGAACGACAGGCAGGCAAAACCGAAGTTGTGGCACAACACTGCCTTGCGAATGCCCAGCAGATAACGGCCGACATCCTGCAGCGGCACCGCACCCCCCGCACCAATACCCTTGCGGCTCGGCTCCTTGATCGCCAGCAGCACCAGACAGAACATCAGACCAACGGCGCCCAGCACCAGAAAGATCAATTGCCACGGGCGCACTTCACCAAACACCGGCAGCACCATCGGGCCCTGCGCATTAGCCCAGGTCACCACCAGGCCACCGAGCAAAAATGCAGCGCCAGCCCCAAGATAAATACCCATAGCGTAGACACTGATAGCCGTTGCCCGACGGTTGGCCGGGAAGCTGTCGGCGATCAGCGAGTAGGCGGCCGGCGATAGCGCTGCTTCACCTGCGCCTACACCAATGCGACCAACGATGAAATGCCAGTACTGCTGCGCCAGACCGCAGAACGCGGTCATCAGACTCCACACGGCCACGCCCGCGGCGATCAGGCCACGGCGGCTCTTGGAGTCGGCAATCCGTCCCAGCGGAATACCGGCTACTGTGTAGAAGACGGCGAATGACAGTCCCATCAACAGGCTCATCTCGGTATCGGAAATCTGCAGGTCCTGGCGAATCGGGCCGACCAGCAGGTTCAGAATCTGACGATCAATAAAAGACAGAACATAGGCAACCAACAGAATACCGACCGTCAACCAGGCCCTTTTGGGCGACGGATAGCTATTATTCTCGTCCACACTATGCTCCATTTTTGTAATTGGAATTATCAGCATGTCGAGACTATCAGGTTCGCAGAGCGAAAGTCGATTTCGAAATAAACTGATTAGCGACCTCAATGCGCACCTATCACCGAGGGCTATGCATCAGTCAAACGGTTTCCGGAACACCGCGTGCGGAGCAGTCACAGCATGACTCAACCACTTGTCATGGTCGGTGCCGGGCATGCCCATCTGGTCGCACTGCGCGGCTGGATTGAACAGGGTTATCAAGCCCCTCCCGGCAGTCTGCTGATCACCCCCGAACGCTACGCCTGGTACTCGGGCATGATGCCGGGGCTGCTGGCCGGTCGCTGGCAGACCGAGCAGTGCCGCATCGACCTCGCCCCACTTTGCCACGCTAGCGGCTTGACCCTGCACGAGGGGCAACTGGTGCAGCTCGACGCTGACAGCCGGCTTGTGACCCTGGCGAGCGGTGAGCAGCTGCGCGCCGGCGTGCTGTCGCTCAACAGCGGCGCGACCAACCCCGCGCCCGCACACGACGGCAGCATCCCGATAATTGGCGCCAAGCCCTTTGGCGACCTGCAGCAACAATGGCAGCAATGGCGACGCAGCGGCGCTCCCGCCCGTCTGGCGATTTTGGGCGGCGGTGCAGCGGCGGTGGAGCTGGCTCTCGCGCTGCGGCAGGCGTTGAGCGAATGCCAGATTCTGCTGCTCAGTGCCACCCCATTACTGAACGGACACCCGCCACGCGCCGCCCGCCTGATCCGCTCGCTGTTCAAACAACGCGGTATTGCCCTGTACGAGGGTGCAAAGGTCACCGCCATCACTGGTGGTTACCTGCACACGACGGCCGGAGATCCGATTGCCGCCGACGCAGCGATTCTGGCGACCGGCGCTGCGCCCGCTACATGGCAAAGCAGCAGCAGACTTGCGACCGATAGCGCAGGCTTCATCCGGGTATCTGACACCCTGCAAAGCCAATCGCACCCGACCATCTTCGCCAGTGGCGACTGCGCCGCACTGACAGATTGCCCGCGCTCCGGCGTTTATGCCGTGCGTCAGGGGCCGATCCTCGGCGCCAATCTGCGCGCCCTGCTCCGCGGAAAGCAGGCGCCGCAACACTACCGCCCCCAGTCCAGAGCCCTCGCGCTGCTGGCCACAGGCGATCAGCAGGCACTGGCCTGCTACGGCCCAATGGCCCTGCGCAGCCGGGCAGCACTCGCACTCAAAGACCGGCTCGACACCGGCTTCATGCACAGCCTGCAAATAGACTGAGATCACGGTCTTGCGACCCAAGACCAAAGATCGATTGTCTAGGCTTGAGACAGCTGGCTAAATGGCATAACAAACTAAAATAATCAGGCCCCCGAGCCCAGAACGGACACACCCGTATGCGCACCGGATTTCTCAGCAAGGCGGTTCTGGCCTTGCTGCAACTGAGCACCCTTGGCTGGCTGTATTACCTTGCCGGCGTTGATGCGTTAGCCCCTGCCCTCATTCTGTGTCTGCTGCCCTGGATTGGCCTGCCGTGGTTCTACCCGCCCGCAGATCACTCCGACCCCGCGGCACAATCCTCGACCACCAGCGACCACTCCGACTTGAGCGCCCGCCTCTCACGCGCAACCAGCCAGAATGCCATCGCCGCGGCCGAAGTCGCCCACTCGGTCGAGCAACTGCGCCAGCGCCAGCAGTCGCAACTGCTGGCTATCCGTCAGGTGGCCGACAGCGCCCAGCAGATCGCTACCGAGGTCGATGCCACCAGCCAGTACGCCGAGCGCGCTGACAGTGCGGCCGAACAAGCCCGAAGCCGCAGCCTGGACGGTCGCAACGCGCTGAATCAGGCAACCCAGGTCATGCACCGCCTGGCGGCCCAGGCCGACGAGTCCAATGCCGTGCTCACAGAGCTGAACGTCCAGACCGCCAAAATCGTGCAGGTCACCGAGGTGATCGAGGCGATTGCCAGCCAGACCAACCTGCTCGCCCTCAACGCGGCCATTGAAGCGGCACGCGCCGGCGAGATGGGACGCGGCTTTGCCGTGGTAGCGGACGAGGTTCGCGCACTGGCTGGCCGCACTGCGACCTCCACCTCCGAGGTCACCGACATCATCCAGCGCATGCAGCAACAAAGTCAGCGAGTGAATGCCGACTTCGCGGCGCTGGTTGAACAGGTGCGCGGCGGCGTGACCCTGATTGAAGAGGCCGCCAGCCAGCTGGAAGAAATCAGCGCGCAGGGCGGCGAGGTGAAGGCCGTTACCGAACAAATCGCCGGCAGTAGCCTGACCAACCGCGACCAACTGTCCAGCCTGAGTACCGCGCTCGAGCAGGTACGCAGTGATATCGAACAGAGTGACGAGCAAACCCAACGCCTCGGCGGCGAAGCGGTTAATCTGGTGTCGATAGCCGAACAGGTCAGTGAAATGCTGGCAGACGTGGCGCTGGACGAATACCACCAGCGCTTCTTCGATGCTGCGCAGCAAGCCGCTGCAGCCATCGCCGCACGCTTTGAAGCCGATCTTGCCAGCGGGCAGATTCAGCGCTCAGCCCTGTTCGACCGCAACCTGACGCTGATCCCCGGCAGCAACCCGGCGCGCTACCGCAGCGCTTTCGACAGCTACACTGACCAGGTGCTGCCGGCCCTGCAGGAGCCGTTGCTGCAGCGGCACCCGGAATTGGTCTACGCCATCGCCGCCATCCCGTCAGGTTACGTGCCGACCCACAACCAGCGCTTCAGCAAGCAGCCGACCGGCGACGTGCAACACGACACCCTCTACTGCCGCAGCAAGCGGCTATTCGACGACCCAACCGGAAAGCGCTGTGGCAGCCATCAGCAGAGCCTGTTGCTACAGACGTACAAGCGCGATACCGGTGAAGTCATGCATGATCTGTCGGTGCCGATCATGGTGAACGGCGAGCACTGGGGCGGGTTGCGGCTGGGGTATAAGCCTGAGCTGTAGGCCAATGGTGGCGAAGCCTTCGGCGTTCACCACCCTACCCGACGTCGCGCCCAACCGTAGGGTGGATTAAGCGCAGCGTATCCACCGTCACCGCGCTCTACCCCATCGCTGGCGCGGCAACCAAGGCCAATGGTGGCGAAGCCTTCGGCGTTCACCACCCTACGCGACTTCACACCCAACCGTAGGGTGGATTAAGC
>JAYNRF010000060.1:0-8129 GCA_038114645.1 Pseudomonadaceae bacterium
GTTCGGAGCGACAGTGTCGCTCATTAGCCGGTTACACAAAAATTCGTACACCCCCAGCTGACGCTACGACACAAAAGATTTCTGTCAATAAAGTAGTCTCTACCGATCCACCTTACTACGACAATATCGGCTACGCAGATCTCTCCGACTTCTTTTATGTTTGGCTGCGTCGTTCGTTACGGCCCATTTTTCCTAACCTTTACGCTACCCTCGCTGTGCCCAAAGCTGAAGAGCTAGTAGCCACCCCATACCGCCATGGCAGCAAGGACAAGGCCGAAGTCTTTTTCCTCGATGGCATGACCGCTGCCATGCACAACCTGGCTGAGCAAGCGCATCCGGCTTTCCCGGTGACGATCTACTACGCCTTTAAGCAGGCGGAAACCAAAGGCGAGGCCGGAACCTCCAGCACCGGCTGGGAGACCTTCCTGGCAGCCGTGCTCAAGGCTGGTTTTGCTCTGAGTGGTACCTGGCCCATGCGTACCGAACTGAGCAACCGCATGATCGGCTCCGGTTCCAACGCCCTCGCTTCCAGCATTGTGCTGGTCTGCCGCCCGCGCGCAGACGACGCCCCAGCAATCTCGCGCCGCGAGTTTATACGTGAGCTCAACGCCGCTTTGCCGGACGCGCTGGCTGAGATGACTCGGGGCGGTATCAACTCGCCGGTAGCGCCGGTTGACCTGTCCCAGGCGATTATCGGCCCTGGCATGGAGGTCTTCAGCAAATACAGCGCCGTGCTAGAGGCCGACGGCTCGCCGATGACTGTGCGCAGCGCCCTGCAATTGATCAATCGCTTTATCGGCGAAGACGACTTCGACCACGACACCCAGTTCTGCCTCGCCTGGTTCGAGCAGCACGGCTGGGCCGAGGGTAAGTACGGCGATGCCGACGTGTTGGCCCGTGCCAAGGGCACTAGCGTCGGTGGCCTGAGCGATGCCGGTGTGGTGGAGAGCGCCAGCGGCAACCTGCGTCTGCTCAAGTGGGCCGAAATGCCCCGAGATTGGTCGCCAGAAGATGATAATCGTGTGCCGGTGTGGGAAGCCCTGCACCAGCTGATTCGTGCACTGAACCAGGACGATGAAACCGCTGCCGGTCAACTGCTTGCACGCATGCCTGACAAAACCGCCGGCATCACCGCGCTGACTTATCGCCTCTACACCCTTTGCGAACGCCAGGGCTGGGCTGAGGAAGCGCGTGCCTACAACGAACTGCAAGGAGCTTGGCTCGGTATCGAACAGGCCAGCCAAGAAGCGGGCCATATTGGTAGCCAAAGCGCACTGGATATCTGACGAAGCATCTTTGGGATGAATTGACGTAAAGGAATTTAGGGATGCAACGGGATGATGCTGAGAGGCTGCTGAAGGTCGCGATTGGCAATGCGGCAGCCGTTTTCAGGGATGGACAGTGGGAGGCTATTGATGCGCTGGTCAACCAGCGCAAGAAGATGCTGGTTGTCCAGCGCACAGGCTGGGGCAAGAGCTCGGTGTACTTTATCAGTACGCGGATTCTGCGAGACCGAGGGCTGGGGCCAACCATTATCATCTCGCCTTTGCTGGCGCTGATGCGTAATCAGATCGAGGCCGCCGGCCGGCTGGACATTAAGGCGGTCACCATCAACTCCACCAACACTCACGAGTGGGAGCAGGCCCGGCAGGCCGTGCTTGCCGATCAGGTCGATTGCTTGTTGATTTCTCCGGAGCGGCTCTCAAACGAAGGGTTTATGGAAACCATTCTGCAGCCAATCGCGGATCGAATTGGCTTGATGGTGATTGACGAGGCGCACTGTATTTCCGACTGGGGGCATGATTTCAGGCCGGATTACCGGCGCATCGTCAACATCCTGCGTTTCCTCCCAGCCAATACCCCTGTTCTGGGGACTACCGCTACAGCCAATGACCGAGTGGTTCGGGATATCCAGGCGCAGTTTGGCGATATCCAGATTGTGCGTGGCACGCTTACTCGAGAGAGCCTTGCTCTGCAGAATTTGCGCATGCCGGATCAAGCGAGCCGATTGGCATGGCTGGTTCAAACCATCCCGACACTGCCGGGTACTGGCATTCTGTATACGCTCACCCAGCGTGATAGCGAGCAGGTCGCTCGCTGGCTACGCACGAACGGGATCAGTGCTGCGTCGTATCACAGTGACGTAGTCCATCCAGAATTCGATAGCAGTGACCAATACCGTCAGCACCTGGAAGATGAGTTGCTGGCGAATAACATCAAGGTGTTGGTGGCGACCACTGCGCTGGGTATGGGCTATGACAAGCCGGATCTTGGCTTTGTCATTCACTACCAGGCGCCTGGCTCCATCGTTGCGTACTACCAGCAGGTCGGCCGAGCAGGGCGGGCCATCGATTATTCGCTTGGTCTGCTGGTCTCTGGTGAGGAAGACGAGAAGATTCATGCTTTCTTCAGGCGCTCGGCCTTCCCGCCGGCAGGCCAGGTGCGGCACTTGCTGGGTGTGCTAGCGAGTCACGATGGTCTGACGCTGCGTGATTTGGAGGAGCACAGCAATCTCGCCCATGGGCAGATTGAGAAGATCCTAAAGCTGCTCAGCGTTGAAAACCCTGCACCGCTGATCAAGATCGCTAGCAAGTGGTACCGCACGCCCGTTCCTTACGAGCTTGATGAAGAGCGAATTGCTCAGCTCACCCTGTTGCGTGAGCAGGAGTGGCAGCAAGTGCAGGCTTACTTGAATGAGCCTGGTTGCCTAATGGCATTTTTACGCTCTGCTCTTGATGACCCCGAGCACGAGCCGTGCGGTAAGTGCGCAAACTGCCTAGGTAAGGCGCTGGTTTCAGGTGCTGTGGACAGCAAGCTGGTGCATGAGGCTGCGTCCTTTATTCGGCATGCAGAGTTTCCTATCAAACCCAAGAAGCAGGTCGCCAAGGGTGGCTTTCAATATTACGGCTTCCCGACGAATCTACCCCCTCAGCTTCAGGCGGAAGAGGGACGTGTTCTGTCTCAATGGCGTGATGGTGGCTGGGGAGAGTTGGCGGCTGACGGAAAGGAACAGAGCCATTTTGACGACGCGTTGGTTGCTGCTATGGCAGAGATGATCCGAGCGCGTTGGCAGCCTGAGCCCATGCCTACGTGGCTTTGCTGTGTGCCTTCTCTGGGGCATCCAACCTTGGTTCCTGATTTCGCTCGGCGGCTGGCAGCAGCTCTGGGGCTTCCCTTTGTCGAATGTGTAAGCAAGGTCAGGCAGAATGAGCCTCAGAAGTGGCAAAACAATCGCTTCCATCAATGCCGGAACTTAGATGGTGTATTCGCTGTAAGCGAAGGCATCCTTTCTGGCCCGGTACTGCTGGTTGACGACATGATCGATTCAGGCTGGACGATGACCGTTATCGCTGCATTGCTTAGGCGTGCGGGTAGCGGGCCTGTCTATCCGCTGGCAATTTCATCTACGGCAAGCAAGGCATGATAAATACCAATACACAGTCGATCCTGCTGCTGACTTCTTATTTCTCGAAGTCAGCTGGCGACGCCAAACCGCTCTCTCCGACGGAGTGGGGGCGTTTCGCACTGTGGCTCAACGAGCAAGGCAAGACGCCTGAAGACCTGGTGACGGCTGAGCCGCGTGCAGTATTGCAGGGCTGGCAAGACGACAAGATCTCGTTTGATCGCATCGAGCAACTGCTTGGGCGAGGGCATGCGCTGGCATTGGCCCTGGAGAAATGGAGTCGCGCTGGGATATGGGTGTTGACTCGCTCGGATGCAGACTACCCCAAGCTGCTCAAGCAGCGACTGCGTAACAGCGCTCCCCCAGTTCTATTCGGTTGTGGCAATGCGCGCTTGCTGAATCAGCGGGGTGTCTGTGTGGTTGGTGCACGCAAGGCGGATGAGGTGGATCTTGGCTTCGCCACGGCCTTGGGTGAGCGTATTGCGGTGGCAGGTTTGTCGGTGGTCTCAGGTGGTGCGCGTGGCGTCGATGAGGCTGCAATGTTGGGTGGTTTGAAACAGGATGGAACCGTCATCGGCATCATGGCTGATAGCCTGCTGTCGGCAGCGATGGCCAGCAAGTGGCGCAAGGGATTGATGGACAACAATCTCGTACTGGTTTCGCCGTTTTATCCTGAAGCTGGTTTCAACGCCGGAAACGCAATGGCGCGTAACAAGTACATCTACTGCCTGAGCCAAGCAGCGGTGGTTGTTCGCTCTGATACAAAAGGCGGGACCTGGAGCGGAGCGATTGAAAACCTGAAAAAAGATTGGGTACCTCTGTGGGTCAAGCGAGTTCAGGATGTTCAGTCTGGAAATCAGGCACTGATATCGGAAGGCGGGTACTGGTTGGAGGGGACTGTCGAGCATCTGGATATACAGAGCTTGTGTGCGCCAGCCACTTCCAATCTGGCTGCTTTCGATCCGCTCTCTACTGATAGCGGAGTTGCTGTTACCGATACGGAGCAAGCAGGTCCGGATGTCGCTGAAGCAGCGGTGTCACAAGCATCGCCCCCAGTCAGTGGCCTGGTTGAGCAGGCGGCTCAAACGAGTCCCGAGCCAAATGCTGTCCCAATAGAAATGAGTTTTTATCAGTTCTTTCTCCGCAAAATGGCGTGCCTCAAGGCAGCCGTCACCGCTGACGAATTGGCTGAGCAGTGGGATGTGCCAAAGAAGCAAATCAACGATTGGCTCAAGCAGTCGGTCGACGAAGGGCGTGTGCGCAAGCTTTCAAAACCTGTGCGCTATGAGCTCATGAAAGACTCTGGGCTTGGAAACGTAGCTGCTGAACAAACAGCCGGTGAATCTGTCGGGCAGCTAGGGCTTGGCCTCGATTAATTTTTGAAGGGATTATCTAATGTCGTTGAAACCCTGGCGCCTTATCGCCGAACCCCATGAAGACGTGCGCAGCGGCACTTTTGTTCAGGCGGAATTCGCTGCCGATATCACTCGTGTCCATACCGGTACGGCGGCAGCGGAGTACCAAGATCCGAAGCTGTTTTTCCAGCGCACCTTTATTACCGAGGGTATGCGCCTGTTGCTGGATTCGGTGGTTAAGCGCTTGTCTGGTAAAGGCGGTGACCCTGTCATTCAGCTGCAGACGGCTTTCGGCGGCGGCAAGACCCACACCATGCTTGCGGTCTATCACCTTGCTCAGGGCAAGGTGCCGGCTAGTGAGATGCCTGGCGTCGGCACGATTCTAAACAAAGTAGGTGTTAACGAGCTGGCACCTGCGCGTGTAGCGGTACTGGATGGCATCAAGTCGTCTCCCAACCAGCCGGTGCTGCATGGCGCCTGTTCAGTGCGCACGCTGTGGGGTGAGCTGGCTTGGCAGCTGGGCGGTGAAGAGGGCTATGCACTGGTGGCTGACGCTGACTTGTCTGGCACCTCGCCGGGTAAGAATGTGCTGGTCACGCTGCTGAGACGTTATGCGCCGTGCGTGATCCTGGTCGACGAGTTGGTGGCCTATATCCGTCAATTCGAGGAGGGCGTTTCGCTGGCCGGCGGAACCTTCGACTCCAACCTGACCTTTATCCAGGCGCTAACCGAGGCGCTCAAGGCTGTACCGACGGCCGTGATGTTGGCCTCGTTGCCAGAGTCCGAGAAAGAGGCAGGCAGTCAGCGCGGCGTGCGTGCCCTGGAGGCGCTGTCTCACTACTTCGGGCGTGTACAGGCGCTATGGAAGCCAGTGGCCACCGAGGAAGCGTTCGAGATCGTTCGCCGTCGCCTGTTTAGCCGAATCAATGACCAGTTGGCTGCCGAAGAGGTGTGTCGGCAGTTTGCTGACTTCTACATTGCCAATAGTGGCAAGTTTCCCTCGGAAACTCAGGAAAGCCATTACTACGAGCGCCTGAAGCAGGCTTACCCAATTCATCCTGAGGTGTTTGACCGGCTGTATGACGATTGGTCGAGTCTCGACAACTTCCAGCGCACCCGTGGCGTGCTGAAAATGATGGCCAAGATCATCTACAGCCTGTGGAAAGACGGAAATAACGATCCGTTGATCATGGCAGGCAGCCTGCCGTTTTCGGATACCGACACCCGCAACGAGTTCACTTATTACCTGCCGGCAGGTTGGGATCCTGTCGTGGATCGGGATATTGATGGTCCACGCGCTGAAACTGTCTCGATTGAGAACCACGATGCACGCCTTGGGGCTGTGCACGCCTGCCGTCGGACTGCACGTACGATTTTCCTGGGGAGTGCGCCGACAACCTCCAGTCAGCTGGTTCGCGGTATCGAGCTTGAGCGTGTGTTGCTGGGTAGCGCTCAGCCGGAGCAGCAGCTGGGCCTGTATGAGGATGCACTGCGCCGCTTGGGTGACAAGCTGCATTACCTGAACAGTGCCAACAGCCGCTACTGGTTCGACACGCGTCCGAACCTGCGTCGCGAGATGGAGGAGCGCAAGAAGCGGTTCAAGGATCGTGAGGACGTTTTCCCAGTCCTGAAGGATCGTTTGAAAGGGTTTGGAAACAACACATTCTGCGTGCATCCATTCAACGAGAGTGCGGATGTACCGGACGACTGGACGCTGCGCCTGGTGGTGCTGGCGCCGAATGTGCCGTACAGCAAAACTGGGCCGAACGCAGCGCTTAATAAGGCGTTGGAGATCTTGAAGAACCGTGGCGAGCAGCCTCGTCAGAAACAGAATCGCCTGATATTCCTAGCTGCGGATGCCGATAATGTCAGTCGCTTGAAGGATCACGCTCGTTCTGTACTGGCCTGGGAGTCCATCGTCAGTGATTACAAGGACAACCGCCTCACCCTCGACAACCTGATGGCGAAAAATGCCTCTGCCAGCCTTGATCAGGCGCGCGAGACGCTGAACCGCACCCTGCGCGAAACCTGGAAATGGTTGCTAGCACCTGTTCAGCACGCCAGCAACCTGACCGAGATCGTCTGGGAGCCCTATGCCGTCAATCCGGGGGCTTCGAGCTTGTCCCAGGAGATCGAAAAGGTTCTGCGCGAAAACGAGCTGTTGATCACCGAGTGGGCGCCGATCCATCTTTCCAACATGCTCAAACGCTGGTTCTGGAAGGACGGCGTGGCTGAGACTGGCGCACTGGATGTGTGGCAGAAAACCTGCTGCTACCTTTACCTGCCGCGCCTGCGTGACGATCAGGTATTCGCGCGCACGCTGAATCAAGGTGTACAGAGCAAGGACTTCTTCGGCGTTGCGCAAGGTAAGGAAGGCGACCGCTATCCGGGCTTTGTGTACGGCAAGCCAACCTCGGTCATTCTCGATGGCTCTTGCCTGCTAATCGAACCAAGCGCGGCATCGGACTATGCCGACGCGCTCCGAGCCAAGGAGGCAGCGGCCAGTGCAACGTCTACGATGCAGTCGCCTGGAGATCTGATCCATGACACCCCTATCGGAAGCTCCGGCGGTACTGGTGCTGGTGCGATGGGAGGTTCGTCGGGCTCGGTCGATGTGCCAGTGACTAAGGCGTTGCCGACGCAGTTCTATGCCAGCGCGGAGCTAGATCCAGTGAAAGCCAAGATGCAGTTTGCAACGCTGGTCGACGAGGTCATTCAGCATTTCACTGCCAAGCATGGCGTGAACGTGACTATTTCCATCGATATCCAGGCCAGCAGCTCAGGTGGTTTCGACGACTCGCTTCAGCGCTCGGTTAAAGAGAACTGCAACGTGCTCAAGGTGAATGCCTACGAGTTTGAATAGCTGTATTAGTGGCGGGCGTCCTGGTTGACGCCCGCTGCTATGCCCAGTGATGCGGGATTTCGAGGCTGTAGTTCTTGGCCACAGTTCTCAATGTGGTAAGAAGCTCAGCGTGTCGTGTCTGATCGTCCGGCTGCCAGCCATCACGGCGATCCAGTAGGCTTTTTAGCTCGCCCAGATTGTACATGCCAAGGCGATGAAAGTTACCCCAGCTGGGAATACCAAATAGGTTGTAGATGACTATTGTAGCGTCGCGTTCACTGGCCAAGCGCTTTTCTCCGCTGAGTTTTTCTGCAGCGGCTTCGGCTTCATCGCGGTCGTCGTAGGTGTTGAGCAATTTCATTGCGGATAGCTTTGGATCGGTTTTTATTGGTCATGAATTTTGCCAGAGTGGATTAAGAAGAGCATCCTAAAGCTACTGTCATAGAGTGGAATGTGAGTATGGCCGGTTTGGTAGTAAGCGTACGGGGAATACACCTTGCGCCGATCAGCCCGGAATCCACTGATGCGG
>JAYNRF010000061.1:0-7541 GCA_038114645.1 Pseudomonadaceae bacterium
AGGCTGCCACAGTAGTAACCCCATCCCCGGTTACACAGAATTCTGCACACCCTCCAGGCGGATGGCTGATTTGTGCAGCGTTTCCTTAATTATTGCCGGCTTTGTATTCGTCGTGGAATTCCAATCCCGTGCCGACTCTGTCATAGTTCGACGGAGAGCAATTGGTATGCAATATATGAAGACAGTTTTAATCGTTGATGATCATCCATTCATATGCTTGGCCGTACGCATGGTGCTGGAGCGAGATGGCTTTATCGTCGTGGGTGAAGCGGACAACGGAGTTGATGCTATTCAGCAGGCCCGACACACGCGGCCCGATCTGGTTATCGTCGACATCGGTATCCCAAAGCTCGACGGTCTGTCGGTGATTGCACGGCTTCGGCTGCTGAGCGATGAACTACGCGTCCTCGTGCTGAGCTCCCAGCCCCCCAGCCTCTTCTCGGCACGGTGCAGGCGGGCCGGTGCCGCAGGCTATGTTTGCAAAGCAGGCGATCTGGGCGAACTGAGCAACGCGATTCATGCGATCAAATCCGGCTACGATTATTTTCCCAGTTCGGCTTACGGTTCAGTTGGCCACAGTGATGTGGCGGCAACGGAGGTCGACCTGCTGAGCTCGCTTTCCGACAGGGAAATCACCGTGCTGCGCCAGCTGGCTCAAGGGCGTTCGAACAAGGAAATAGGTGAGGATCTCGCGCTTAGTAACAAGACCATAAGTTGTTACAAGAGGCGCATCATGGACAAGCTGAATGTATGGACGCTTGTGGATCTAGTGGAAATCACCAAACGCAATTCATTCACCTGACGTGTGGGCAGGTTGCAGGCCTAGCATCACAGGCCGGGTGATGCCGCATTTTTCCATGCCACTAGATGAGTCGAATAGATGGTTGATGACCTTTCCAGTCCGGGGCCTGCGATGCACGTTCACGCTTCAAAGCCAAATCCGATAAGTCTGCTGGTAGTCGACGATTACCCTCCGGGATTGATGCTGCTTATGCAGCAGTTCATTTTATTTGGCTATCGGGTGAGCGCGGTGTCCGGCGGGGAGGATGCGTTCAAGCAATGGGTCGGTGGAGAGTTCGATGCGGTAATCACCGACTCCAGAATGCCTGATGTGGACGGTTTGGCGTTGACCCGCTCGATCCGCCAGTACGAGAAGCAGACATCTGTGTCGCCTTGTCTGATCATTGGATTTACTGCAAATGCCGTTGCGGAGGAGCGCGAGCGCTGCTTGTCTGCCGGAATGGACGAGTGTTTTTTCAAACCGATGGATCTGGCCGAGCTTGACCGTTACATCAAAGCGCGCTTGCTGGGCCCGTCCCCAGGTAGCCAACCGGCCGGCCAGGATGATGATGGCGGCCTGGGCGTGCTGGTTCGGCAGTTGGAGCGTCTGGCTGTGCCCGACCCGAGCACTATGCCTTTGCTGGTCAGAGTCTTGCGGGAGACGACCCAAGCCGACATTAATCAACTTGAACAGCTGGCGGCGAAGCGCGACTTTGTCGGGCTTGCTGAGCTGGCCCATAGAATCAGAGGTGCGGCAGGCATCATCGGCTTGGAGGAAGTCGTCAGCGCTTGTTATGTGCTGG
Source organism: Pseudomonadaceae bacterium (assembly GCA_038114645.1). Classification (GTDB taxonomy): domain Bacteria; phylum Pseudomonadota; class Gammaproteobacteria; order Pseudomonadales; family Pseudomonadaceae; genus Halopseudomonas. Next base: position 1,584 of record JAYNRF010000061.1, read on the forward strand.
AGATCGCCTGTGATGAGTCGTCGTCAGGTGACGCAGTATGCCGTGGTGTTGAGCGCCTCCAAGGAGTGATGCGAGACCTGAGCACCGCGTTGGATAAAGTGGTGCCCGTCGATCGGCCGAAAGCGTAGCGGGCGGGCTGGGCCACTGTTGCGTGTGCGATGACTCCTGCTGCGACGGTGCGCATCCGGAGCCATCGTCGGTATCAGGAACCTAGCTGCTCGAGCGGGGCGGTCAGCAGGCGATCTCCGAAGAACTCCAGGTGTGCCCGCGGGTAGGCTGGCAGTGGCCATCGATCTATCTTTTGCGCCAGCTTCTGATAGCTGATGGCGCAATTGGACTTTGGGTAGGCCTCGAATACGCATTGATATTTCTGCGCGGCACTTCGGACTTTCTCATCAAATGGCAAGTAGCCGAGGTAATCCAGTACCACACTTAAAAAACGATCTGTAATCTGCACAAGTCTTGCAAAGAGGGCGCGGCCTTCATGCAGCGAACGGGTCATATTAGTTACTATGTGAAAGTGAGTGACTCCATAGTTCCGGCTAAGTAGTTTGATCAGGTTGTATGCGCCGTTGATGGAGGCAGGCTCGTCAGTAATCACCACCAGTATCTGGCGTGATGCTTGAATGAACTTCAGCGTCGTCTCGGATATTCCTGCGGCGGTGTCGATGATGAGTACGTCGGGGCTCTCCGATATTTCGCTGACCGCATGTATCAGTCCCGCTTGCTGGGCGACGCTGAGGTTCGCCATCGAAAGATCACCGCTTTCTCCCGGTAGCAAGCGCACGTTTTTTCGTTTGTGGGTAAGCATCGCCTGCTCCACCGAGCATGTGCCGCATAAAACGTCGGCAATGGTTCGCTTGGCCACCAGTCCTAGCAGGAGATGGGCGTTCGCAAGGGTCAGGTCGGCGTCAAGTATCATCGTTTGTCGCCCAAGCGCCGCCAGCGCTAGGGCCAGGTTTACGGCGACATTGGTCTTGCCACAGCCGCCTCTTCCTCCGGCGACAGCGATAACCTGTACGGCATTCACGGTAATCATCCTTGGTAGGGTCTGGCTCGGGCCTGTTTTGTTGAAAGGATGATCCCAGAGTCGCGCTTTTTCTTAACGCTGAAACGTCCTATGGCGTTGTAGGAAATTTCGTATTCAAGGCGCTTGCCTTGAATAAATGTGCGCTGATCCGCAGAATTTCCCCTTGAAACGTGCGTTCCGATCGCCATTGCGCTCACAACGGTTTAGTAGGGCAGCACTGCCTTTTCCGCAAGCTATTCCCGCTTACTCAACTCCAGTCGGTAGGTGCTTCTTGGTTCGAAGGAGCGTATTTGGCACATCAAGCTGCGCGCTTGAATTATTGAGCGAGCCGGTCTGACACCGCGCAGCCGAGCCGTACCTCTTTGAATGCCTGGTGAAGAAAACCTCATGTCGTCGAAACATGGATTGCGTAAATGGATATGGCGCACATATGTCCAGAGTGCCTTGGTTCCATTGGTGATGGTCGAAATGGTCCTTATCGCCGTATATCTGCTGACAAATAGCGCAATCCGTGATGCTCAGGTCGAGTATTTGCGCCAGAGTGCGGTCGAGGATCTAAAGGCTTCTGCGAAACAGGAGGCGCTGGTCGTTTCCGAACAGCTCACCCAGGTACGCGAACTCACGGAGATCTATCGCAATCTGACCGCTGGCGTCTTGCTCGATGGGCAGGTGCCGCCACTACCAGATCTCGCGCTCAGTAGCAGTGGTGTGCGCTACACACCCGTGAACCATGGTGGCGCTGCGGTGTTCTACGCGAACTCGACGCCGGCCGAGCGCCAGGATCTGCAGAAAGTGGCCAGGCTCACAGCGCTGGAACCGCTGATGAAACAGATCGAGGTAAACAACCTCCTCGTGGCCAGTCTCTACTTCAACAGCTGGGACAGCCTGAACCATATCTATCCGTGGTTTCTCACCCCGGAGCAGTATCCGCACGACATGGTCATCCCCGATTACAACTTCTACTATCTGGCCGATGCGTCGAACAACCCTGAGCGCAAGGTGGTCTGGACAGACGTATACGTTGATCCAGCAGGGCATGGTTGGATGATGTCCGCAATCGCGCCGGTATACCGCGATGATTTTCTCGAGGGCGTGGTTGGGCTTGATATCACGGTTGGCGGCATCCTCGAGCAGATCGGACGCCTGCAGGTGCCGCGGGGCGGCTATGCGATGCTGGTTGGCAAAGATCTGAACATTCTCGCGTTGCCGCAGCCGGGTGAGGTGGATTTCGGTCTGGATGAGCTGATCGAACACTCTTACGAGGATGCAATTCGCCGAGAAATACTCAAGCCCGATGATTATCGACTCGACAGGCACGAGCAGACCGCCGCACTGGCACGTGCCATCGATGCAAAATCCAGTGGGGTTGAATCTCTGGTGCTTGACGGCCGCCCTCATCTGGTCGCGTGGTCGACCATCGACGCCACCGGGTGGCGTTTGTTAACGGTGGTGGATGAGGCCGATGTCTTCAGTCAGACCAATGCGCTGGCGAATCGCTACCAGCAGATCGGTTATCTACTAATCGCCGGGCTGGTGTTGTTCTATCTCCTATTCTTCGCCTACATGTGGGTGCGTGCGCGTCGATTGAGCCTGCGGTTGCTCAGACCGATTGCCGGCATCTCTCGGATGATGGACCAGATCGGGCAGGGCAACTGGCTCCCGGGCCGGGTGACTTCGGACATTCGCGAGCTGGATCAGATGGCAGGGCATGCCTCCCTGCTCGGCAGTCAGCTCGAGCGCAGCGAGGCACAGCGGCTGCGAACCCTTGAGCGCCTGGAGCTGGTGCTCGAAAGCGCCACCGAAAGCCTCTGGGAAATCGACTTCGAGGTGAAGATGGCAAAATTGCGCGGGCCTTTCCGCCAGCGTTTCGGTCTGCCCACCGACATCATTTCGATGGACTATTTCTACGGACGGGTCCACCCGGACGATATCGTCCAAATCCGGGAGGCCCATGCGAGGATGGCCGATGGCAGCGATGACAGCTATTCCGGAGAATTCCGATTTGCCGATCGCAATGGCGAATTCCACTGGCTGCTCAGTCGTGGACGGGTGCTGGAGCGCGATCCCGCGACCGGCTATGCCAAGCTGGCTGCTGGCACGCATGTGGACATCGATAAGCTCAAGCGTATCGAGACCGAGTTGCGGCAGGCGATGCTCGAGGCGCAGATGGCCAATCAGGCTAAATCTCGATTCATCTCCAGCATGAGCCATGAGCTACGTACGCCGTTGAATGCCATCCAGGGTTTTGCCCAGCTGATGCGAATGAAACAAGAAGCCCAGCCCGACGACAATGCCGACTTCCTCGACGAGATTCTCAGAGCCAGCCGCCACCTCAACCAGCTGGTCGGGGACATCCTCGACTGGTCGGGAACACAGCTGCAGTCGACTTCAGTAGAGCTTCAGACGGTCGATGTGAACCGGCTGATGCAGGAAAGTGCCGAGCTGGTACGAGCGGAAATTGCCAAGCGCGGCCTGCAGTTCAATGTCGACCTGCCCCAGCAGACACTGCAAGTGCATGCTGATCCGCGTCGCCTTCGCCAGGTTCTGCTCAATCTGCTTTCGAATGCAATCAAGTACAACAAGCCGGCCGGCCAGGTAACGCTTAGTTACCAAGCGTCGGCAGGCTATATTCGGCTGCTGGTGGAGGACACTGGACTCGGTATCGCCAGGGACAAGCAGGGCAAGGTATTCGAGCCTTTCCAGCGCCTGGGCCACGAGAACTCGATGATCCAAGGCACAGGTATCGGACTGGCACTCTGCCAGGAGCTGGCGTCACTCATGCGTGGTCGGATGGGTCTGCATAGCGATCCGGGGATTGGCAGTAGCTTCTGGATCGAACTTCCATTGCTTGGCAAAAATGTTCCACGCGACGCCATCAAGCAGGATGGACTGCCGCGAATCTTTTATGTGGAAGACAATCCTGCCAGTCAGTTTCTGGTTCGCACCGCACTGGCCGATGTCGCAGCGGTAGAAGTAGCAAGCAGCGGTGCCGTCGCGTTGCAGCAGATCCTGGCCAATCCTCCGGATCTGGTCCTGCTGGACCTCAAGCTGCCAGAAATGAGTGGCGAGGAACTGCTGGCTCGGCTGCGTCGCACCCCCCACGTACAGGGTGTGCCGGTCGTGGTATTAAGCGCAGTCACTGGTCGCGACGCCTTGCGCGCTGCCAGTCTGGATTGTCAGGGGCTCCTGAGCAAACCGCTGGACATGCAGGAATTGCGCAGGTTGGTGGCGGCGCTGTTGTCGGAGGTGTCCCAAAATGTTGTCTGATCAGCTGCGCCAGTCCACCGTTGTGGTCATCGATGATGTTTCGGCAAGCCTTCGCCTGCTGGAGTCCAGCGTGCGAGCCATTGGGGTGCGACAGGTCATCGCGTTCAGTGACTCGTCGGCTGGCTTGACCTGGTTGCAGCAGCATGACTGGGACTTGCTGCTGCTCGATGTTGACATGCCGGCACCCGACGGCTTCGACATCCTTCGCGAACTTGGTGAACGCGATCACAGCCGCATGGTGATCATGGTCAGTGCACTCAGTGACCGAGATAGTCGCTGCTCTTGCCTGACTCTTGGTGCTAACGACTTCATCGACAAACCTCTGGATCTGCCGGAGCTGTTGCTCAGGGTGCGCAATCAGCTGCAACTGAGCTGGGCTGGCAAGCAGCTGGAGATCGAACGTGAAACGCTGGAACACAAGGTCGCCGAGCGCACGGAACAGCTGAATACGAGCTATCAGTCGGTAATCCGCAGTCTGTCGCGCGCCGCACAGTACAGGGATGACGAAACCGGTCAGCACATCATCCGGATAGGTGAATCGGCGGCAATGATCGCCACCGCTCTGGGGCAGGCGCCCGAGTGGGTGGAGCGGATACGCCTGGCGGCCCCGATGCACGATGTCGGCAAGATCGGCATTCCCGACCATATTCTGCTCAAACCGGGGCAGCTTACTGATCCCGAGCGCGAGATCATGCAGCGCCACACGCGGATCGGGCATGCCATCCTGCGTGACGGTGAAGAATCTCCGTTGCTCGAGATGGCAGCCGAGATTGCCATGTATCACCACGAGCGCTGGGATGGGACCGGCTATCCACAAGGTCTGAAGGGGGAAGAAATCCCGTTGGCCGCACGTATTGTCGCATTGTGCGATGTCTATGACGCGCTGCGTTCACCTCGGCCATACAAGCAGGCCTGGCCTCTCGAAAAGGCGCAGGCTTACCTTGTCGAGCAGGCTGGGCTGCACTTTGATCCCTGTTTGGTCGAAGTAGCCAAGGGCATATTCCAGCAAATCGAGGAGATGCAGCATCGCCTGTCCGATGCTTGCTGAAGTCGAGGTTGGTCGGGCCGCCGCGGCAGCTACCGCGACGCTGTTGCGGTCCGTCGTGCCGCTTCCAGCATGACAGCTCGTCAGTCATCAGCGCGCCGGCCGTTGTTATCGCTAGTGGACGACCGGGGTGAAATACGGCGGTAGGGTGGTCATCGCTAGGACAAGCGAGCTGCCAACCATTGCTCGTGAGCCGGCGTCGGGGCACGCGCCGCATCAAAAACTGTTCGGTCATCGAACGACGGGGTGTTGTCCCTTGGTCGAATCTTCTATGTTTGAATGAAGCGAAGGCGCAACGAAAGGAATCTTGGTTACCACGTCTGATTACGGCCCAGATTCATACGCCTTCGCAGCTGGAAAGCCACTAGTCCTTCTGAGTGGAGCAAACCTCCTAATGAGGAAAAAGGGGACAGATTTATTTGTCTTCTCTAATCGTCCGCTTATGGCCGGTTGCTGCCTGTTACTGCCGTCTGCTTTACGGTATTTGGCACAAATCAGCGTATCGAAACGACCTTCCAGTCCCGATTTTCCTTGATAGCTGACATCGAAAGATTGCCGGTAGCGAGGGTGTGCAGAATTCTGTGTAACCGGGGATGGGGTTACTACTGTGGCAGCC
>JAYNRF010000062.1:0-7406 GCA_038114645.1 Pseudomonadaceae bacterium
GGTGCTGGATGCCGATACCCGCCGGGTGCTGTGGATTGGCGAAGGGCGTAGCCGAGCTGCTGTCAGACCCTTTTTTGAAGCGCTGGGGGCGGAGGGTTGCGCACAGATCGAAGCAGTGGCAATGGACATGAACACCGCATTTGACCTGGAGGTACGCCAACACTGCCCTCAAGCACGCGTTGTTTATGATCTGTTTCATGTGATCGCAAAGTATGGGCGAGAGGTTATTGATCGGGTACGGGTTGATGAGGCCAATCGCCTGCGCCATGACAAACCCGCACGCAGGGTGATCAAACAAGCACGGTGGCTGCTGCTGCGTAATCCAGAAAATCTCAAGCGAGAAGATCAGCGGGTACATCTGCAGGATCTGCTGGCGGCGAACCAATCGCTGATGACGGTTTATCTGATGAAGGCAGAGCTCAAAGCACTGTGGTCGCCCGCCACCGCCTGGGGCTGGCGATCAGCATGGAAGCAGTGGCTACGCCTAGCTGATGAAAGTGCTATACCGGCGCTGAAGCAGTTCGCTAAACGCCTGAAAGGATACTGGCGCGGCATCCTGAGTAGGGTGCGCTGGCCGATGCACACGGGTCAGCTGGAAGGTATCAACAACCGGATCAAGGTGATCAAGCGGATGGCTTACGGCTACCGGGACAGCGAATTCTTTTTCATGAAGATCAAGAATAACTTTCCCGGTAATCCGTGAAGAACCCAGAGCGTTCGAGCACGTTCTCCAGAATCAGCTCCCCCCAATTACCCTGAGTCTTTTTCTGGCCGCGCAGCGCGGTGCTGAGATCATGCGCTTCCTGAGTAATCTGACGGTTCAGCTCCTTGAGATGATTGAGCTCTGCCGCCAGGATGGCCTGCTGCTGGGTGTCCTTGTGGTGGATATCCTCGACCTTGGCGCGGAACTGGTCGATCTGCTCACGGAAGGGTTTCAGCAGCGCATCCAGCGACTGCTGACTGGTCTGAGAAAAGGCCTGCCCCTTGGCTTCGAAGATCTTGCCCGCCAGCTGTTCGAACTCCATCTTCAGCTGCTCACGGCTGTCCTTGAGCAGTTGCTGTTGCTCGGCAAAGTGCTGCTGGCGCTGCTCGAGGGAGCTTTCGAGAGTCGAGTGACGAACCTTGAGGTCTTCATACTCACTCTGCACTGCATCCAAACGGCCCTGCAGACGCTGACGCTCGCTGCGCAGCTCATCCAGCTGACGCCCCTGCTCTGCCCCCAGCGTCTGTGCGCGCTCGGCCTGAAGTTGCCAGTGCTGCTGCTGGGCCTGCTGTTCGCTGAGCCTTGATTGCAGCAACTTTTGCTGCTCACGCAGCTCGGCCAGGGACTCCTGAAGATGCTCAATGCGAGTCAGCTGCGCGCCGCGCTCACTGCCCTGCTGATGCAGCTCCAGCTGGGCCTGCTGCGCGGTAATCTGCGCCTCCCCGAGCTGCGCCTGCACCTCGGCAAGCTGCTCCTGCAGCGCGCTGCTGCGGCGCATCAACAGCCAGGCAGTGAGCCCCCAGCCAGCCAGCAATGCGAGGGAAAGCACAGGTAACAACAGAGTCAGATCAAGCGCGGGCATGCAATTCTCCTTTAACTGCCGCCATTATCCCTGCGCGCGCACTGGAATGTAACCGCCTTAGCGGCTGCGCAGCGACCCCAGCAGCCCGCGCACAATCTGTCGACCAAGCTGAGTGCCGATGGAACGCATGGCGCTGCGGCCAAACGACGTGATCATGTCCGTCACTTCATCGGCCATGCTCTTTTCACGCCGGCTGCGCGTGGTACCCTGCTTGCGCGTTTCCGGTTTTTCTTCCGACATCGAACGCGCGGCCTGCTGTTGCAGCAATTCATAGGCAGACTCGCGATCAACCGGCTCGTCGTACACTCCCTTGAGCGGTGAAGCGGCGAGCATGGCAGCGCGCTCGGCGTCCGTAATCGGCCCCATCTGACTGTCCGGCGGTCGCACCCAGATCTGCTGCACGATGGACGGCGAGCCTTTTTCATCCAGCACCGAGACCAGCGCCTCACCCACGCCCAGAGCAGTGATCACGGCTTCGGTATCCAGATCCGGGTTGGTGCGGAAAGTCTGGGCCGCAGCACGGACTGCTTTCTGGTCCCGCGGAGTAAACGCGCGCAGCGCGTGCTGCACCCGGTTGCCTAGCTGCGCCAGCACGGCATCCGGCAGGTCGAGCGGGCTTTGAGTCACGAAGTACACGCCCACACCCTTGGATCGGATCAGCCGCACGACCTGTTCAATCCGATCCAGCAGCGCCTTGGGGGTGTCATTGAACAGCAGGTGCGCCTCATCAAAGAACAGCACAAACCGGGGCTTGTCGGCATCACCAACCTCCGGCAGCTGCTCAAACAGCTCGGACAGCAGCCATAGAAGGACACAGGCATAGCCGAGCGGGCTCTCCCGATACAGGCGCTCGGCATGCAGGATATTGACCACGCCCTGACCGTGCTCGTCGACCTGGAGAAAGTCATCCAGCGAGACGGCAGGCTCGCCAAACAACGGCTCGCCGCCCTGCTGTTCCAGACGCAGCAACGAGCGCTGGATAGCGCCGACGCTGGCCGGTGAGATATTGCCGTAACGCGGCCCCAGCTCGGCACGGTGCTCGTGGACATGATTGAGCATCGCCCGCAGGTCTTTCATGTCGAGCAGCAGCCAGCCCTGATCATCAGCGACCCGGAACAGAATATCGATGATGCCGCTCTGGGTTTCATTCAGCCCCAACAACCGCGACAGCAGTTGCGGGCCAAGCTCGGAAATGGTCAGGCGCAGCGGATGCCCCTTCTCGCCATACACATCCCAAAACACCACCGGCGCGCCCTTTGGCTCCAGAGCGTCAATACCTACACGCAGGGCGCGCTGCTGTAGCTTTTCCGATACCACACCCGGTTTCGCGATGCCCGAGAAGTCACCCTTGATATCGGGCACCAGCACCGGGACACCCAGTTGCGAAAAGGCCTGCGCCAACACCTGCAGCGTAATGGTCTTACCGGTGCCGGTCGCGCCCGCAATCAACCCGTGACGATTGGCCATGCGCGGCTCAATCGCCACGCCGCCAGCCTGATTGCCACCTATCAGCAGCGGGGAAATAGTCATCAGCCTCTCTCCTGGTAACCGGGACGGACGCCCCGCAGGCATTATGAACCAGGTCGCCAGCGACGCAAGCTGACCTACCCGTTGCAGGCCGACCGCACCTCGCCCCACGCCCCATCCCCCCCCCATTAGGGGGGTATAAACACGAAACCTATCGGACTACATTGAGATCCTGCGGCAGAACGGCGTCCCGTCACTGCTGCGAGCCTGGGATCCTCAATAACAACAAGCGCCCGGCGCGAGGACAACATGAAGAACATAACAACAAGAACGTTTCTGACCTGCAGCCTCAAACCCATGGTTGTCGCCATCGCAATGGCTTCCGCACTGCCTGCGCATGCGGTGCGATTCGACATCGGTGAAATCGAAGGCCAATTCGACTCCAGCATTTCCATCGGCTCCAGCTGGGCGACCGCCAGCCCGGACAAGGACCTGATCTGGGCCAACAACGGTGGCAACGCCAACGGCGCCAACACCGACGACAATCGCCTGAACTTCGACAAGGGCGATGCCTTCTCGACCATTTTCAAAGGCATCCACGACCTGTCATTGCAATATGGTAATACCGGCGTCTTCCTGCGCGGCAAATACTGGTACGACTTCGAGCTCAAGGACGGGCACCAGGATCTGTACGACATCGACGATGACAATCGCAAGACCGCGGCCCAGGCCTCCGGCGTGCAGCTGCTCGATGCGTTCCTATACCACAACTATGCCATTGGCGACATGCCTGGCTCGGTCCGCATCGGCAGGCAGGTGGTGAGCTGGGGTGAAAGTACCTTCATTCAGAATGGCATCAACAGCATCAACCCGATCGACGCGGCCGCCTTCCGTCGACCCGGCGCAGAGATCAAGGAAGGCCTTATTCCGGTCAACATGCTCTACCTGTCCCAGAGCCTGACCGAGAATCTCGGGGTCGAAGCCTTCTACCAACTGGAGTGGGATCAGACGGTCATCGACAACTGCGGCACCTTCTTCGCGCCGAGCGATACCCTGGCTGACGGTTGCTACCAGGTCGGCGTGGGGGGAAGCCAGAACGGTGCCATCGCTGATCCAACCTTCGTGTACCTGCCGCGCGGCGCCGATCGCGACGCCAGAGACGACGGCCAGTTCGGCGTCTCGTTCCGCTACTACGCAGAGCAACTGAATCAGACCGAGTTCGGCCTGTACTTCATGAACATTCACAGTCGCCTCCCGACCTACAACAACACCTCGGCCGGCAACACCACTGATCCCACCATCATCGGCGCCACACCCAACACGCAAACCGGCCAGCTCGACGTAGCCGTGCTTGGCAACTACTTCCTCGCCTACCCGGAAGACATCCGTATCTACGGCGTAAGCTTCCAGACCAACGTCGGCGGCACCGCCCTGTCCGGCGAGCTCAGCTACCGGCCCAACCAACCTGTGCAGATCAGCTCCAACGATCTGACTGGTGCGGCGCTGACCAACCATGTCACACCCATCAACACCAGTGGTCACGTACCTGGTGCCACCCTCGGCTCCACTATTCCGTTTGGCACAGAGATCCAGGGCTATAAGCGTTTGCCGGTCACCCAGGCGCAGGTTACGGCTGTCCGCATCTTTGACAATATCCTCGGCGCGCGCAGCATGACCGTCATCGGCGAAGTCGGTTACAACCACGTCAGCGGCATCAAGAAAGGACTGGATGAACTGCGCTACGGCCGCGACTCACTATATGGCTCCGGGCCATTGCCGTTTGGAGCGTGCGAGGGCGTGCTTAACACTGCCAACCCATCGGACTGCACGTACGACGGCTTCTACACCAGCAGCTCCTGGGGTTACCGCGCCCTGGTCAACATGGAGTACGAGGGCTTCGCGGGCGTGGCGCTCAAGCCCAGCTTCGCGTTCTCACACGACGTTGACGGCACCGGTCCGAACTTTGTTGAGGGCTCCATGGCCGCCAGCGTCGGCCTGACCGGGGTGTACAACAACAAGTACAACGCCAGCATCAACTACACCAACTTCTTCGGTGGCGACTATAACCCGAACACTGACCGCGACTTCGTGGCTCTCAGCGTCGGCGTTAACTTCTAATAAGAAACGGAGCAAGCGATGAAACAGATTCACAAACGATCCCTGCAGATCCTCGGCGGCGCCATGCTCAGCGCCTTGGCGCTGTCTGTCAGCGCAGCCGTCTCTCCGGAAGAGGCTGCCAAGCTGCAGACCACCCTGACCCCGATGGGCGCCGAACGTGCAGGCAACACCAGCGGCACCATTCCCGCCTGGACCGGCGGCATGGCAACCGATGCGGCGCCGGTCGACGCCGACGGCTTTTTTGGCGACCCCTTCGCCGGCGAGCAGCCGCAATACACCATCACTGCGGCGAACATGGATCAGTATGCGGACATGCTGACCGAAGGCCAGAAGGCCATGCTCAGACGCTACCCTGATACCTATCGCATGCGGGTCTTCCAAACCAACCGCAGCGCTACCGTGCCGCAAGAGGTGTTTGACGCGGTCGCCCGCAACGCCGTCAATACACAACTGGCCGAGGGCGGAAACGGCCTAGAAAACTTCGACACGGCCTATCCTTTCCCGATTCCGCAAAACGGTGTGGAGGTTATCTGGAACCACATCACCCGCTATCGCGGTGGCAGCTTTACCCGCGTTATCGCGCAGGCAACCCCGCAGGCCAATGGTTCGAACACCATGGTGATTCTGCAGGATGCGTTCAGCTTTGCTACCGCACTGACCGATTACGGCCCGAAGATCTCCGATAACCTGATGTTCTACTTCACCCAGCGTATCCTGTCGCCCTCACGCCTGGCCGGTGACGTACTGCTGGTGCACGAGAATATCAACCAGGTCGAGGAGCCGCGCGCCGCCTGGATCTACAACGCCGGCCAACGCCGCGTGCGTCGCGCACCCCAGGTGGCCTATGACGGACCGGCGTTCGGTGCGGACGGCACCCGGGTCTCCGATAATTACGACCTGTATAACGGCTCGCCCGACCGTTACGACTGGAAACTGGTTGGCAAGCGTGAACTGCTGATCCCGTACAACAACTTCGCTCTTGCCTCACGCGAGTTGAAGTACGATGACATCATCCAGGCGGGCCATATCAACCAGGATCTGGTGCGCTACGAAGTGCACCGCGTCTGGGAAGTGGAAGCCACCCTCAAGGAAGGCCAGCGTCACGTCTACGCCAAGCGCCACTTCTTTATCGACGAGGATAACTGGCTAGCTGGTGCTATCGACCACTACGATGGCCGCGGGGGATTGTGGCGCGTAGCGGAAGCGATGGCTCTGCAACGCTTCGATCTGAAAATCCCCGGATACGCTCTGGAAACGCTGTACGACCTGCAGAACGGACGCTACATGGCGCTGGGCATGACCAACGAAGAACGCAAGCCCTACGACTTCAGCTTCAAGGCGTCGTCTGCCGACTTCACTCCCAACGCACTGCGCGCCTCGGGTATCCGCTGATATCCACCCTCTCCCCCTGTCGTTTCCGCTGCTCCGGGCGACAGGGGGCTCCTCTCGGAGCTGCAAGCCGCAAGTTTCAAGCGGCAAGCTGATCGCCTCCACTCCACCGCACTGCTCCTGCTGCCAGCCACCGCTGCCGGCTTTTTGCTTCTGCTTCTGTTGCGGCTTGCGGCTAGCGGCTGTCGCCACTAAGCCTGCTGCACCATCACCGCAGCCTGGGCGCGATTGTCGACCTTGAGTTTGGCGAAGATGTTCTTCATGTGTGACTTGATCGTCTCGGGTGTGACGTTGAGATCACGCGCTATCTGCTTGTTCGACTTGCCTTCGGCCACCAACTGAATAACCTGCCGCTCCTTGACGGTCAGCGTCAGCAACGCACCGCTTCCGCCGCCTTCCTCCTCCGGCGTATCCAGCCCAAGCATGTCGGCAAGCTGAAGCTGCAGATCAGGCGGGCAGTAACGCGCGAACAAAGCGCCAATATCATGCCCGGGCAGGTCGCCAAGCAGACTTACCATTCCCGTGTCCCTGACAATACCAACGACCGACTCCAGCAGCGCAGCGGCACTGGCGATACCACGCTCGCGGCTCAACAGCACGCCAGTAACGATGCCCAGTTCAACGTAATACATCCAGATCTCGCTGGTGCGCATTTGCTGCAGCATAGCCAGCGCCTCATCCAACAGCGCGGGTTCACAACGTTCCAGATCCAGCGCCAGCCAGAGACGCGACAATAATGCAAAGTAGGCTCGATCAACCCATTGGTCGGGCCAATCGAGCCGCGCAAGTTGCTGCAGCATGGCACTGCAGACATTGGGGTTTGGGGAGCAATGGAACCAAAAACCAACGTAAGCCCTACCAACGCTT
>JAYNRF010000063.1:0-7256 GCA_038114645.1 Pseudomonadaceae bacterium
AGGTGGCGGCTTGACTTAAACCAAACAGCCTCCGCGAAACCCGGGGCGGTTCAGTATCCAGTTCAGTTTTTTTCAGCTCCAGAATGAAAGTGTGAACAGCTTCACGAAGAGTGGCTAAGCTCTGTCCAGCACACTCTGCAGTATACGATGTAAATCAGAGGAGCTTCTCAAAGCTCTCCCGAAACTGGTCAATTAAGCTCATATTCCGCTTTGGAGCTTCAATCACGATAGGCTTGCCAAGGATCGGTGACGAGCCTGCATATGTAGGCTGCAGCCAACCAGCTTCCAATTCAGCAGGCCGGACGTTGTCAATCACATCCTGGGCAACCTCAAGCACACGCTGTGCATTCTCATTCTCAAGTCCGGGTACCTCGATCCGTAACCATCCGCCCTTCAGACTCTGATCGAGGAAGGTGCGAGCATGATACAGACCAAACTCTCTGCGAATGTGGGCCTGAATGGCAAAGCGTACTTTGTCAGCAAGCAGGCTGGCCGACGTGCTTGAAAGGTCAGCCAGCCCTTTTACGGGGTAGATGATCTCGACTAGGCCAGGGCGCCCATAAAGCTCAAGGGGCGATTCATTGGTAGGCCCTTGAAACCGATCTTGGGAAGTGAGGGAGGGCGCGTCACTATCACGCGAGACCGATATCGCGTTGGCGAGCATATCCAGTTGGAAAGTACCCGCCGGCGCAGTGGTGATTAGCATCAGGTTCGGTTCGGAGTAGGCTGCTTGAAACAGGTCGTTAACTGCAGGGTAGGGGTACTCGACCAGGGCTAGTGAGTCAGCCCCGCATGCCGGCGCCGCGCCGGCGTATGCATGCAGGTAGCGCTCGTACACTGAGCCCGTGCTCTTGTAGTCGGCTGGTGCTCTCAGCTCGCTGAGGATAGCGCGCTTTTCTCTCTCAAATCCGCTTCTGGGAAGTGAGGGTCTCGCCAAGAATGTTAGAAGGGCGTGCTCGATCACCGGTGCACTGGCTGGCGGACCTTCGAACGTGAACATGGTGTAGTCAGATCCAGTGATAGCTGACAGACGTACGCTTTGATTCAGCAGGGCGCCGATCGCATCAGCAGGTGTTTCACCATACTCGGTCTCACTGAGCAGAAGGTGCTCAATGAGGTGTGGAGCTTCTCGCATACCGCAACTGGAGGTCATTCCTACCTTCGCGACTACTGACAGGGACACAGTAGCAACTGCAACAGGTTGCTCGACCACCTGGATGCTGGCGCCGGCGGTGCTTGCAGCGGACAAGAGGCATGCAAGAAGAATCCTGTTAAGCACTCACTGCCTCCTTCAGTCGTTGAACAATCGACTTTACCTCAGGGCTGTCGGGAATAAGATCCATCGCGCCATACACCGGCCCGGACTCTTCAGAGGCATACAGGTACTGCATCTTGCCGTTCATGAGACCCACGTATGGGGCGGCGAATGCAATGTGCTTGTCCATTTCCATATCAGTCTCTGATAGGCCGTCCGGAAAGCCAAAGATCAGTCTGATCGAAGCTTGGTGCCACAGCGAGGCTGTCGGGCGGCCGGAAACGACTACCAGATGAATGCCGGCGCCTGATGCCAGTTTGAACGCACGGGCATGGTCTGCCGGGTCATCGTCGAGATCAATGCCATCAACGATAAGAGTTCGGTGTCGCTTTACCTCACCAGCTACCTGCAGGTGGGCATGGCGTTCCACCAATAAGCTCAAGCTGTGTTTTTGATCTGAAACCACTGAGACGAGCACCGGCTTATCGCCCATGGCGTACTGATCAATGCTGGGCCCTTCTGAGTGGGTCACTGAAACCGCCGGCGACATCACCGTCAGCCAAGTACCAGCATCAGCCCCAGTGCGCACGATGACTACGGAGAGCTTGTCCAGAGGGTTGAGCGTGATCTCTTGGTCAATGAAACGTTGAGCAAGGTGCCGATCAGGCTGGATCACATAGGTGTGACCTTTTACCTGGTAGCCGAGCAGGTACTGGATGGGTGCGAAGTACCCATAACGCCGGCGGAACTTGGCAAGCATCTCTTCGTTCGTGGTGTTCGGATCTACGCCATCGCTGCGTGCGTAAGCCAACACTGAATCGAAGTCAGGGAAGTTGAGCATTGTGCTGACAAGCTCCTTCTCAGGCACGCCGTTCCTGTAGTCGTGTCGATCAGGGATAGAAAGGTTCAGGGCCATCCGCATGAAATCCATTACTTGGTGCGTTGGGTCCTTCTGCAGGATTTCGTAGTAACTGGACACCTGCTGGAGCCCGGGAAGAGCTAGCTCGGGTTCGCCGGTACCGGGGTTGAGGCTGGTATAGCCATAGGCCCGGGCAACAGCTGCAGTAGCTGAAGCATGGTCAAAGTATGCGTCAAACCTCTTCAGCACGCGCTCAACTTGCAAATTGATCATCGCTACAACCTGTTTCATTGCAGGCTTGCCCAATAGGGCAGAAGCCTGCGGTTACCGATATGCCGGAAGATACCTGTAAAGATAGAGCGCTTCGAAAAATGGCTCTGTTTCAATACGTGCTCGATTCGACCGAGGTCGATCACTTCTACCTGGCTCCCAGTTAAGTAGTGGCTTGATGGAGGGCCCTTCATGGTTGATGTCGTAAACAATGCACGTTGGGCAGGGGCGAATCTCAGGCGCTTCATCCTTGTAGGTGACACGAGCTCGGACGTGTGGCTTGCCCTGCCTGAAAATGACTACCTTTTCATTGGGGGGCAAGCTTTCCAGAGACTTGAGGCCGAGCACGAGCTTGAGATTTTTGTCTTCCGGAGCAAGTTGATCTGGATCTGGCACCACGCCGTAGAGCTTTTTGAGCTGGTTTGTGTAGCCGTCAATCAGCTGCTGAACGAGGTATGGCTTCACCGATGGTGCGGTATCCCAATAGAAGCGAATCTTTTTCGGGTTGCTGGCCAGCCACGACTGCCTCAGCACCTGCAGGCTTGAGAGGTAGGGCATGGTTCGCCAGATCTTGATGCGCTCGTATTGCTCCGGGATCTGCTCAACCAAAGTGTGTATTTCTGCGCGTTGCTGGTTCAAAGCGGCGAGCTGCTCGACCCAGTCTGTAGGCATGCCAACGGCACCGGGCGCCCTGAAGGTCTCTCGGGGATGTTGCCGGCCAGCCTCAATACGGGTAGCAGTAAGTCCGTCAATGATTGCTTTGACGGCCTGCTCACCGGCGAGGTGCTCAATTTCAATTGCCTTGTTGACGTCCACTGTCGCCTGGTTGCGATAGGGGATGCTCCATACTGCGTCGATTCGCATGCGTGGAGAGTTTGTCCGGATCTCGGAAGCCAGCGATGCCAGATCTTGCTCTAGACGATGAACAAGCTCTTTTATGCCTTGCTGCGGACTCAAGAACCTTGCCATGTATTCCCCCAAGTGGATTCTCACTGCTCTATACCATCTTAACGTCCAGCCGGGAGATCAACATACCCAAGACCAAAAGCACTGACTTCGGTTGAACCGTTGTTGGGAGGCCGACAGACTCTCTTCATTGCAACCGGATATACCTATGAATTTGAAACCAGCATTCGAGACCTCAAAGAACGTCCGCGACCTGAGCGCGGCATGGATAAAGGGCCTGACCAAGGTGCCAGCGGTCACCCCAGGTTTAGCTGAACAACTTACTGTTGAAGGTGCCGTAAGCCTTGTTGCTCCAGGAGCAATGCTTGCTAAAGCGATCCAGCTGGAGGCACTGGACACGACAAGCAAAGCACTGAAGGTTCTGTTCTTTTGTCAGGACACCATCAGCATCATGGATGGCGGACGCTGGATTAACCTAGCCGCTGATTTCTTGGAGCTAGGTCACGGTCTAGAACTCTTTTCTATTGGTCATGCCGAGTTCAAGTCGAGCGGTGAGCCTCTTGCCCAATGCCTAGGCTTGAAGCCTCTTCAGGTAATCAGCGCGGCCGATGCTGAAAACCTGCATTGGGATATGGTGATCTGGGTCCACCCAAAATTGGAGGGCCGGGAAGACCAGCACCTGGCCAAACTGGCAGCATCACTTCACGCTGGAGGAGTGCCGGTTTACGGAGTCATGTACAACGAGCTTGATGCCGTGACCCAGTCCTACTGCATGTCGCCAACTGGCTATATGTTTGAGTGGATTGACGCACCAATGCACATAGCCGATATGTCTGAGAGATCTGTTAATCGCCACGGGATCAGTCTGAACGGCATGGGCATTGAGGGTGGCTGGGGAGCGGTCATCACCCGGCTGGGGAGCGCGGCGATCACACCTAGTGCGTTAGAGGTCGAAGCCGTTGCCACGGCCGCTGTTCTGGAGTCCCTTCTTGGGATTCAAGGGGGCAACTGGAGTTTCGGAGCCACAGTCCCCGGGGTTCGTTTTGGGAAGGTCGTTCCTGTTGGGCTGCACGGCAATGTTGCCGTCGATCCACAGAGGGGCGTTCTCTATAAGCATTGTCACCTGACAGGAACACTCAAGCAGGTTGGCCACCTTCCACAAGATGAAACGGCATACCCGCCCTGTTTGAAGTTCCACCTTGTTCCCTGGTCTGCAAGGCTTTATTTGCTGGCGCTTTACGAGGTGCCGAGGGAGGACGGCAAGCACCGTCAGGTGCTGGAGCTGCTTAACAAAAGCAGTGAGGCCGGGCTGGTTGAAGGGGGGATTGCTCTCGCCAGAGCACATGAGCTCTCTGGCACATCAAGCTCTACTCATGCAGCCAACCAAATCTACGAGAGGCTAAGTACCAGCCATTACATGGCCGCCTATGCTATTGCCCACCAGCGGTTGGAAGAAGGCCAATATAGCGCGGCAGTTCCACTCTTCTTGGTAGCGGCTGACGCAGGGTACCCCGCTGCTATCTCGGATCTGGGGGTGCTCATGATTGAGAACGAGAGGACATCAATCGGTGTCTCGCTACTCATGGAGGCTGCCGGACTAGGAGATGCTGAAGCTAGCTTCCGGCTGGGTGAGCACAAGCTCTCTCAGTCGTTGTTCAATGATGCGCTTGGCCATCTTCGAGATGCCTGGAGCCATGGGCACGTGCAGGCTCTTGAAGTCGCCGAGTGGCTCTGCAACGAAATGCTGGCGCAAGGTCTAGGGAGCAGGGGCAAACTGAAGCGTGAGCTGAAAGACATCGACGCATTCAATAGAAAGCTCGAGCGTTATAGGCAGGAAGAGATTGGCTAAATTCCTGAGGGCATGCATGGCGAGCTTATTGCTGGCGGCCTCTGCACCATGCTTAGGTTCACCAGCTCCAGCGGTAGACTTCGGCTATGAGTATTACCCGGTCACCGGTGCAACCACCGATGAGATCAATGCGTCCATTCAAGTCCAGACGCCAATCGTCGCCGGCGGCCGGAAATACGGAGCTGTGACAAGAAACGACTTCTGGACGAACTATGCGAGGGTGGACTCACCTTCTGGAGGCTGCGAGGTTCGCAATGTGCGCGTTAAGCTGCGGACCCGGATTGTCCTGCCATCACTCCAGCCCGGCAGAAGAAGCGCTGCTGTTCAGGCTGAGTGGGGGCGATACATAAGGGCACTTCATGAGCACGAGATGATGCATGCCAAAAATGGCGCAAGGACTGCACAGACGGTCATATCCAGGCTGTTCCGGTTTAAGAGCGACTTGTCCTGCAACGAAATGGGCCCAATGCTGGATGCTGCCGTCAATCAGCTGATAAGCAATATCTCAGTGTGGGATATGAGGTTCGACTCAGAAACCCAGCACGGGGCGACCCATGGAGCCGTTCTTCGAGGCGGCATCCGGTAGCAATTGATAAGGGCGCATTAAATGTGACTTCCGCGCATGCGCGGAAATCCGTTAGAGCACAACTGTGTGGAGCACTACGCCGACGCAGCCGGCGACAGCGAGCCCAACCACTCCTGATGCCCGTAGCGGGTTGCCTTTGTAGGTTGCTGTGTGAACCACCTTGAAGCAGTACCAAGTTGCCGGGGCAACGAATGCCAACCCAAAACGCTCCCCGATAGGAGTGCTGGGCAGCATCAAGAACCCAATCAAGCCCCCTCCCATTGCCATGCACAGGGCGACGAGATGCCACTCAAGTGTAGGGGCGGTCAATCGGATCTGATTTAGCATCGAGCTCTCCTAGGGTGTGAAAATGCGATGGTGCCTGCAAGCAAAAGAGGCAAGGCAAGAGACAGAGGCGTAAGGCTCAACCACGCATCTCCGAGCATGCTTTTGGTTACCAACAAGTGAGCCGAGAGCACCGCCAAAGCTACCCAGTGACGGGCTTTCAGAAATGGCCGGCGGGTGGTGCGGTATTTTGATTGCACGGAACAATAGGCCTTTTGTGAGTCGCTGTTGGTAAGTGGGTTCTTCCGTGTCGAATTCCCCGAAGAACAATTTTCTGCCCTTTCACTGAAATGGAGCCTGTATTTGCGAGTCGTTTCAACGACCGGCCGGCGGACTCACGTGAACAGTGGGCCATTTGAGCCAGTTCGATACGCGTAAGCGAGATCTGCATTCCGTCCGGATGTGTCATTGCATCTGGCAGTAACGATACCGACTTCAGACACTCCAAGATCCGATTGTCTAGATCGAGGAATACCAGTTGGGACAGGCGTTTGATGGTCATATCAAACTGACGGTTAACGGCCCCGGCAACATCATCCATCAGTGAAGGGTTGGCCAAAGCTGACTGTCTAATTTCCCTATGGGAAACCCCTTTCAGTCTGACAACGCCCCTCGCTTGGTAAGACAAATTGGACAGCTCGTTTTTGGGCAGATCGAAAAGACCAATCTCGCCAATAATGTCTCCAGGCAGCAGGTAGCCAAGATGGACAACACCGTCACCCTGGTTGCTGTTCAGCAGAACGCGGACGGCGCCATCAGTGATCATGTACAGAGTTGTGTTCATGTCGAGAATGGGGTCGATGAAGGCGTTCCTATCGAACGACTTGGTTAAGCCGAGCGAATGGAATAGCGCCTCAAGGTTGGAGTGCTGTTTTACCGGTATCAAAACCTGCTCTGCCTTGTTCAATATGAGTTACTGGACGTTAAGAAATCCCCGGCGCGTATTCCACTCAACTAGGCGCACTTACTACCACCTGGAGTAAGTGCAGCGACTTGGCTGGCTCCTTCAGACAGGGTTGCCCATCATCTCTGTAGATCCAGTTGAGGAGGTGCCAAGGTGGAGGAAATAAGAGATCAGGCGAAGTGGCTCGACAGTAACGGCCCGTTGGCGAAACTTCTGTCATCCATGCTGACCTATGTTGGTGGGGAGCATTGAACCGCCCCGGGTTTCGCGGAGGCTGTTTGGTTTAAGTCAAGCCGCCACCTT
>JAYNRF010000064.1:0-7163 GCA_038114645.1 Pseudomonadaceae bacterium
TTCTTGCTCATCGTGTCTCCGGTTCGGAGCGACAGTGTCGCTCATTAGCCGGTTAAACAAAAATTCGTACACCCCCGTTCAGAATGTCAGCCTCGCTGACGGCGAGTTCCTGACAGAGCAGTTCTGCGGTGTCCTCAGTAGTTGTCATGGTGATAACTCGGTGTTGGGATGAGTGACGTCACCTGCATCTCCTTGGGCCTTGTGTGCCAAGCGTTGCTGCAAGTTGGGTTTGCGGGTAGAGGACTGTGCGGCGGGCACGGTATCTGGATAAAACTCTTCCAGTACCTGGCCACCGTCTTCTTCGGTGTCTTCAAACGCACCATTGGCGAACCCGTTGCGGGCGGCTTGATCGAGTGCCGGTTGGTCAAAGCCAGCCTCTTGTCGAGCCTGGTCTAGTGCCTTGGCTTCCTGCAGCGCTTGCTCAACGGTCATCCCGTGGCGCAAGGTCAAATCGACGTAATAGATCGGTGTGCCATGGCTCTGGCGAGTGGATTTGCCGCGCAGACGCAGCTCTAGCGGCAGGCAGGCCAACCGATCACCAGACAGCGCCCGGAAGTACTCCAGCCGCGCCGACAGCGTGCGGATGCTGTTGTAGCCGGTGGTACGAAACACAAAGCTACCCAGGGCATCTTCATCGCCAATGCTGACGTTGAGTCGACCATAGGGTTTGCAGTGACCACCTTGGGCAAGAGGGCAACCATCCGGTGAGGGGCAGGGCAGCGATTGAATGCCTTCCTGGGTGCGACGCTTGCATTGCTCGCCGTCACCAATGCACAGCGGTCGTCCAGATGCGCGGTCAAACAAGGCGTAGTGCGCTCTGAAGTTCAGCTGTGGGTCGTTGAACAGCAGTCGTACCGGGATAGAACGTAGCTTGTCGGTAGCGGATGTGCGCAGCTCCTTGTCCAGCGGGTGCAGCAGCCATTGACCGTCATACTGAACCTGAGAGGTGAGGGTGAATTGATCGTCTTTTTCCGGCAGACGTTTGCCGTTGCGCTCGACCACCTTGCCGATGGCAATGCGGCCCAGCACGGGTGGGGTAATAGCGAGACCTTTGAGCATGATGTACTCCTTGGATCGATAAAAAGGGAACAGAAAAATGCCCCGGGCAGCCTAAGCTGCCCGAGACGACCGGGGAGTGGACAGCGATAGAACGGATGGCTTGGTAGAGAGCCTCAGTTGATCAGAAAGCGGCGACTGCCTTGCTTGAGCTTGCTGTAGCGGGTTTGCAGATAGGGTTTATCTTTGAGCAGCTGATCGACGTCCAGCACGCTGCTGTCCTTGCTGCGTTTCCAGCTGATCTGGCCTCCAGAGAATGTCGCTCGACTGGCGTCACCCATGGCCTGTTGCAGTTGCTGCTTCAGCTCTGCCTCGCGTTGCTGCTGTTTGCTGAGGGTTTGTTTGAGGGCTTTGAGTTCGACATAAGCCATGCTGAGTGCTGGGTTACTGCTCAGGTCCAGCGTGCGGCCGTTATCCTGCGGATACAGACAACGCAAGGCCTGGTCGGCGGAGTCACTGCCATCGGCTGGCGGTGGTGTATCGTCCACCACGCATTGCCAGAAGCGCCGCTCCAGCTCGATCAAATTAGCGATCATCTGCTCGTCGCGCTCAATGCGATGGACTTCCAGATCCTGCCCGCCGATCAACACGGCTACCTCTGCTGCCTGTTTGCCGGTAACCGCCAGTTGGTGCATCACCTGCAGTTGCACATACTCAGGTACCCCGTCACGCCACAAGCGGGCACCATTGATGCCAGCTGTTTTGCACTCCAGGATCTGGACCTCGGATGAACCGACGACCTCCCGGTCCAGGTTCGCCATCATCCAGTGCAACTGAGGGTCGGGGTGCTGCAGTACCGCATTCACCTTGCGTACCTTAAGGCCAGTGCGCTTGGTGTACTGCGATGCAACGATGGGTTCGAGGATGCTGCCCCAGAATGTGGGCGTGGTGTCGTCCTGTGGGTCAATTCGCGGCATGCCCGCATCTCGCCCGGTCTTCTCCAACCACAGGGCCAACTGCGATTTGTAGGGATTGAGGCCGACGGCTGCAGCGGCATCTGAGCTGCCAATGCCACCCCGCCGCACAGCCAGCCACTGCTCCCGGTCCAGCTGAGTTGTGCTGACCAGGCGCAGGGCAGTGCCTTTGCGTGGCGTTGAGTAGTGTCGCTTATCCGATTTCATATTGGGTTCTCCAGTAAGCCAAAACACCCCGCCCAGACGCAAAAAAACCGGTCAGCGATGCTGGCCGGGCCTATGGCGAACGGGAGAGGCAGTTACTCAGTTGAGGCAAGTGATCAGTGTCTGGCATTACCCTCAGGCAACCAGTTGCAGGGCATGATCCAGGGCTTTCTGTTTGAGCACCGCGCCTTGACCAAACCAAGCTGAGTCCAGTCGGTGGTCAGTGCTGCGAGCGCGTTTCTCGTGGTCCACAAACTCGGTGACGGCGTTGAGCAGCCCCCACGCGGTGTTCTGCGCGGATGCCAGTTGAGCCCCTCGACCCTGACCCAGATACAGGTCTTGTACCTTTTGCAGGGCGCGATGCTGTGGCAGTTGGGTCAGGTCAGTCAGGTCAGTCAGGTCTGCATCGGTACTGCAGATCACTTGCAGGAAGTAACGCAGCGCTTCGGCTGGTTTTACCTTGCGCTCAGACAGCGTTTTCATGCGGTACATGAACTCGCTCCATTGCGACACCGATACGCCCAGTTGTTGCTTGACCCGTTCTGGATTGAACACGGTGCTGTGCGGAACGCGGATAGCCTGAGTTGCGCCATCGACCGCAATGGCCAGGGTGTTATTGCATACCACGCGCACTGTGGTTGGTGTCGCTATGGTGGCTAGTGTTCCGTCACAGGAGGTGGCCAACAGCAGGTAGCCGTTCACTTCGTCACGGCCTTTGAGCTGGCTGCTCTGGCCGGTGCGCGCCAGCGCCCAGAACTTCTTGCCGCCCTTGAGTACCCCAGCTGTTTCCAACTCAAAGCCTGCGTACTCGGTCAAGTCGCGATAGAACTCCAACACCTCCATCGGCTGAACGACCTTGTAACGCTGGGAGACAACAGAGAGCGGGGCTTTGGTGTCTGAGCGGAACAGGACCTTCTGCTCCGGGAATGAATGAATACTGCCCAGGTGGGCGTTATTGCCGGATACAAAGCGTACCGGTGATTCTTCGATGTGCCAGTTCATGCCGGCTTCTCGCTGCCAGACTTCCAGCGGCTGATGAGTTGAGAGCTGGCTACCCAGACCATGCCAGGGTGTCGCGCCAACGTAAGCCATGTTTTCGATTTGGTGTGCCATAGGGATTTCCTGAGTATTGAGTAACGGCATAAACCCCGCGCCAGTAGGTGCCGGGGCAGGGTGGAAGTGAGTGTTTTACGAAGGGTTAGAAGTGCTTGCCGCAGTTCTCGCAGCGGTACTGATAGAACAGCTCACGGTCGAACACGTCGCCAAGTCGAATGCCTGCAACGCAGCCGATGAGCCCTCCTGTGATAGCGCCGACTACAGCGCCGGATGCGGTGCCGACTGGGCCGGCAAAGCGCATCGCGCTGGCACCAATGCATGCACCTTCAAGCGCGCCGACTGCCGCACCTGACGCACCGCTGACGGCTCCTGCAATGGTGCCGACAGTGCCGCCGACGTACTTGCCATAGTGGCAGTGTTGCACCTGGAGTGAGTGGCAGTCGGGACAGGTTGGAATCATGGATATCACCTCGTGCAAAGCCGGTTGAGCCTACCGGCAGGGTTTGCTCGAGGAAGTGATATAGATCTGAAAATTTTTTGAATGGGCTAGCTTGGTACCTCCAGGCTATTCGTCTGTGGTCTCGGGATAGGTGCTAATTTGGCCGAAGCAGAGTGAAAGGTTAGTAGCGCCAGTCGGAGGAAAGGCAATATGCCACTGTTTTTGTAAAAACGTGCTTTACAATTCGGTGCGGACGTCATAGTAAATGACACATGCGGTAAAAATTTTGGATGCAAGGATTGCACATGCCTCACGAGCACCATCGGAACGGTGATTCTCCGTCTATTGATAGCGGCCTCGCAGCGCTAGTCATGCTGGCTAGATTCCATAACGTTGCGGCATCGCCGGAGCAGCTCGCCCATGAGTTTGCTAACGACAATGGAAAATTTAGTACCATCGAGATCCTACAAGCGGCAAAGAGGCTTGGCTTGAAGGCGAGCTCCGTTCGAAGTTCGTTACCCCGATTACCTCATACTCCGCTTCCTGCTGTTGCTGCCGCGAATGACGGCTCCTTCTTTCTTATCGCAAAGGTGGA
Source organism: Pseudomonadaceae bacterium (assembly GCA_038114645.1). Classification (GTDB taxonomy): domain Bacteria; phylum Pseudomonadota; class Gammaproteobacteria; order Pseudomonadales; family Pseudomonadaceae; genus Halopseudomonas. Next base: position 4,265 of record JAYNRF010000064.1, read on the forward strand.
CGACAACAAGACTCTTGTACATAGCCCTACGGCTCGGTAATCCCCCCATTTTTAGTACTTGCCAGAAGTAGAGGTCAGGCCGCGAGGGCCAACTTCTGTTTGGGGGTTATGCCTCCGAGGGCCATATTCGGGCGTTCGTGATTGTATGTCCAGATCCAGTTCGTTCCGTAGTCTTGCACTTCCGTTATCGATTGAAATAAGTAGTGCCCCAGCCAGTCGTATCGCACGGTGCGGTTATAGCGCTCCACGTAGGCGTTTTGCTGCGGGTTGCCAGGCTCGATGTACTCTAAGCGGATGCCGTGCTTTTCAGCCCACAGCACAAGCTTGCTGCTGATGTATTCGGGGCCGTTGTCGCTGCAAATGGCGTGTGGTTTGCCGCGCCACTCAATCACCTGATCCAACGCGCGGATCACGCGTTCTGCGGGCAACGACAAATCAATATCCATGGCCAGCGCCTCGCGGTTAAAGTCATCGATCATGTTGGAGATGCGAAAGCGACGGCCGTCCGATAGCTGGTCGTGCATAAAATCCATCGACCAGCACTGGTTGACTGCCTCCGGCACCGCTAGTGGCTGTGGTTTTTCCCGTATGAGGCGTTTGCGCGGTTTGATCCGCAGATTCAGCTCTAGCTCGCGATAGATGCGGTACACTCGCTTGTGATTCCAGTGGTAGCCTTTCACGTTGCGCAGGTACAGAAAGCACAGCCCGAAGTCCCAATTGCGCTGGTTGTGGGTGAGGCGGATCAGGTGGTCGGCGATCTCGGCGTTTTCCGAAGATAACCGTGGCTGGTAGCGATAACAGGCGACGCTGACAACGAATGCCAAGCAGGCCTGCTTAATGCTGATCCGCCCAGAGTGCACGGCCTGTTGCGCCATCTCTCGCCGCCGAGATGGCTTCACCACTTTTTTGCCATGGCCTCCTGAATGATCTCGGCTTTGAGGCGCTCTTCGGCATACATCTTCTTGAGGCGCCGGTTTTCATCCTCAAGCTCGCGCAGCCTGGCCATTAATGACGCGTCCATGCCACCGAATTTGGCGCGCCATTTGTAGAAGGTCGCCGAACTGATGCCGTGCTCACGGCACAGCTCAGGTACAGCGCTGCCGGCCTCGGCTTGCTTGAGGATGGCGATGATTTGGCTGTCTGAAAAACGCGATGTCTTCACGCAAAATTTCCTTGATCCGATTAGGAGAAAATTCTACTTCTGACAAGTACTTTTTTCAGGGGGGATTACCGAATCGTTCTCGCCGCCCCAAAGCGGTTTTCTATAACTGGGTTAGACAGTTCCAAACTGAATTATTATTTTCGATAAATTTTTTGAGGCAGTGGTTAATTCATCTAAATATTCATTCACTTGATTTATTGAGGTTATGCCGATCTGGGCTGCATTATTTATGTTATGCACATTGAGGTTTATTTCCTCTGACACAGCACTTTGCTCTTCCGTAGCTGTCGCTATTTGAAGCGACATATCCGAGATCATAGAAATGCTATTTTGTATGCTGTCCATATTACAATTTGCTTCGAGTGAGGCATCTGCGGAAACCTTTGTACTGTTCTGGCAGTCTAGAACCGCTCTTACTGAGCTCTGTGAAAGTGCTTGTAACTTTTCAATCATATTCTGAATATTCCCTGTAGAGTCTTGTGTTTCCTTGGCTAAATGGCGTACCTCATCTGCCACAACAGCAAACCCTCTACCCTGTTCGCCTGCTCTGGCGGCTTCAATAGCTGCATTCAATGCTAGCAAGTTGGTTTGATCCGCTATATTTTTAATGACCTCAACAATTTTTCCAATTTCTTCGGCACTGGCTGCTAGTTTATTTATATTTTCCATATTGGCGTCCATTTTTTCCTTTACATCATTAATGCTGCTTCCAGCTCTCATGAGTAAATCTTTGCCGGAAATTATTACGCCCTCGGACTCTTTTGCTGCCCCTGCCGTTGTGGATGAATTTGACGCAACTTCACATACTGTCGCAACCATTTCATGCATGGCAGTGGCTACTTGATTCAACTCCGAATTCAATTTTTGAATCTGGTCTAGCGTGACTTTTGTGGAATTGGTGACCTTGTCTGTAGATTCAGTCACTACATCTGTCGCCTCTTTGATTCGCCAGAGAACGGTCTCTTTTAGTGAGTCTTTATAATGTAGCGCCGTTCGGATTTTTCCTATTTCGTTGGTTGATCCTCCATAGACAGTTTGAGCAATCTCGCTCCCGCACAAGTCGCTTAATTCTGCGGAAAGTCGAGAGAGTGGCCTGTATATCATAAAAAGGAAATATGACGATAAAGCCAAAAAGGCCGAGGAGCTGGCAACCCATGATTCAGTGAGACTGAGGATAGCGATACTGGTGAAAAAAATAACAGAGACAGTGAAAAATGATTTAACCCATAAAGGAATTCTGGAGAAGTAGCCTGATAACTGACCAAGTGGGTTCGGCGTAATGCCATAAAGCCGTTTGGCTCGTTCTACAATCGCTATGCTGGGTTTTCTGCGGACTGACTGAAACCCGACTACTTTATCCTGCTCTAGGATAGGTGTAACAAACGCATCAACCCAATAATAATCACCATTTTTACAACGATTTTTAACTATCCCCATCCATGGCTTACCTCGCTTCACGGTAGACCATAGCTCTTTAAATGCCGCTGCCGGCATATCTGGGTGTCTAATCAGGTTGTGAGGCTGATTAACAACTTCATCAAGAGTATATCCAGCTATATCTAGGAAATGCGTATTGGCATATTGGATCTTTCCAGATGAGTCGGTCGTCGATACGATTTTTTCATGATCGGCAAAAGCTCTTTCACGGTTACTGACAGGTTGATTGTTTCTCATAAAGCCACGGCGGCGGCAAAAACTGAGTGCAACACCTGACCTTTCCGGTACGGTGCTGCCCTA
>JAYNRF010000065.1:0-7047 GCA_038114645.1 Pseudomonadaceae bacterium
CAAACATCAAAGGCAGCGTGACACGCTCACGCGACAACTACCTTGAAAATCGCCGTTGGCGGTACAGCAAAGGATATCGAAAGGTCTCGATAGCGTACGATCCAACCACCCACGATAGGGTCCGGCTTAACGTCGTATCTCTGGCGAACAGTTCCACGGCAGCAGTGCTTCATAGTCCGCCACCGACTGCGCATGTGGCAACTGCTCCAGTACGTGGCGTAGCCACGTATAAGGCTCTTGGCCGTTGACCTTGGCGGTCTCCACCAGACTGTAGATCTGAGCACTGGCGGTAGCGCCTTTGGGCGTGTCGCTGAACAGCCACGCCTTACGACCGATAACGAACGGTTTTATCGCCCTTTCGGCCGCATTGTTGTCGATAGGTAAAAAACCGGCTTCTACATACCGCTCCAGCCGGCTCCAGTTGCTGGCCAGATAATTAATGGCCTTACCCAGCACACTTTGTGGCGTGACTTGGGGCTGCGTTTTCTCCAACCAGCTTTTCAACTGAGCCAGGATCGGTACGCTCTTTTGCTGACGGCCGATTAAACGCTGTTCATCATCGCCGTCCTTGAGCTCGCGCTCGATGCCATACAGCTTGTTGATCATTGTTAGGGCGATATCGGCACGTCCCGTCTTGCCCTTCGGCTGCACTTTCTGAGCCTCGACAAACTTGCGGCGCGCATGGGCCATGCAGGCCAGCCGTTCAACCCCCGGTTGCAACGCCAAGGCGTTATAGCCCGCGTAATCATCGGTCATCACATAGCCGCGATAACTTTCCAGCAGACGCAACGGAACCTCCTGCGCACGGCTGGACGTGTACTCGAACAACACGACTTTGCGATCTGGCGGGCCGCTGGCTTGTACCCACATCCAGGATTGGCTGGTCGGGTCTCGACCTGGCTCTTTCAATACTTGAACACGGGTTTCATCGCAGTGGATCACCGGGCTTTCCAGTAATCGGTCGCGCATTAAGTTCAGCAGTGGCTGAAAGTGTTCGCTGCACTGCATCACCCAGCGCGCCAGTGTTTGCCTTGGTATATCGATACCGTGTCGACTTAACACCGTCTCGAAACGATGCAGCGGCAAGCCATCGACGTACTTGGTGGTCAGCAACATGGCCAGAACGCTTGGGCTGGCCATGCTCTTTTCGATCAGTTGAGCCGGTTTGTCGGCGGTGACCGGTGCCGTTTCGCAGCCACGGCAACCGTAAACCTTGCGGATATGTTTGATGACACGGATCTGCATCGGCACGATATCCAGCTGTTCGCTGATTTCTTCGCTGATCACGTGCTTGCGGCAACCGCAGGCACAGGTCAGTTCGTGCTCGGGCAGTTCGTGGATGACCTCGACACGCGGCAGCTCAGCCGACAATGCCTTACGCTTGCCTCGGCGCGGCAGCGGGGAAACGACTTCTTCTTCAGCGTCGCCGATCAATGGCATCGGCTCGCTTTCGGGCTCATTGAACAGTGCAAGTTGCGGCGTATTGGGCTCCGCTGTCTGCTCGGACTTACGCCCGAACAAGCGGTCGCGCAACAGCTTGATCTGTCCTTTCAGGTCAACGATGTGAGCCTGATAAGCCTGGGCAACTTCTTCCTGGCGATTGAGTGCCTCAAGCAGCATCTGCTTGAGCAAAACGGGGTCATCAGGAAGATCATCGGGCAGGGAAATCATGGCCCGGATTATACCGGATCAGGCTACGTAGCGCGGGGTCAAAACCTGGTGAGGGCGGTTGCGCCACAGGTCAAAACCGTCGAGCAGCCAATTCAGTTCCTGGACGGTCAGAACGATCACTTCATCGCTGAGATCAGGCGAAGTTTTGAATCGCTCGGACTCCAAGCGCTTAAGCCAAAGGCAGAAGCCGTTGCGCTCCCAATACAAAATCTTCACGCGGTTGCGAGGCTTGTTGAGAAAGACGAACAGCACGGGATCGAACACCGCCACTTTTATGTCCAGCTCGACCAGCGCCGCGAGGCCATCAATGGACTTTCTGAAGTCCACGGGCTTGGGGTAGAGATAGACTTTTTCGACTTTGGCGTCGGGACGCATCATGGCGAGCTGGCTCCTGAGGTAATCGGGAGCACAGCATCCGGCATCAACTAAGCGCTTTGAATGTGGGGTTCATGGAGCGCTTACGTGACAATCGCATAAAAATTCTAGTGCATGATGGCTTGAAGATCTGGCTTGCTACCCGGCGCTTAAATCAAGGACTTTTCTTTGGACCGGGTGTGCGGCACGGCAATCTAGACAATTTGGATGCAGAACAACTTCAAGCTTTTGTGCTCGGCTCACCTTGGCAACGCGTCGGTTACAGAAGAGTTCTCACGGTGCTGTAACCCGCAGCCTTGGCCTGCCAGCACGATTGCCACATCACTCTATCGCCCCCCCCCCCCGTAACCCTATCTGGCATAGGCGGCATGACTTCGCATTCGAATGTGAATCTGTTAAATCCTGCAGAACTCCGTGCTTGGGCTGCGCGGTCAATCTATCGAATCAAGACAATAGACAAGCAGTTTGATCATCAAAAGTCGGGTAATCGGAAACTAGCCAACAAGATCGCGTTGCTTTAAGTCTGCAGGCCCATATCATGCTGGCCAAGTTCGCTGACCATCTGCCGCTGTATCGTCAGGAAAAAAATTTCGGTCGCATCGGATTGGCTATCGCCCATTCGACCTTAGCGCATTGAGTGGGCAACTGCGGCGTGCGACTCTAGCCTCTAGTGATGCGTTGCGCGATGCCTTGCTGACGCACTGCATCGTTCTCGCCGACGAGACGCCGTTACAAATGCTGACGTCTGGTGCGAAAAAACTCATTGAGCTTTTGTCTGAGACTATGCCACTAGTCGGTTCTCCGACCTGACAGCGGTCGTTTACGTATTCAGCCCGAGCCGCGCCGGCGAACACGCTCGAGCTTTCTTGGCTAGTTCGGGCGGCAAGCAGACTACTATGACTATGCCGGCTGCAAGGCTAGCTATGAATTGGGCGGTACGAAGATCCGCAGCGTGACCTACAAACGCTGCAAATTCTTCGACTTGCACGCGACCAACAAGAGCAAGTTTGCTGAAAAGCATGGTACTAAATCGCAACCTTTTACGAGGTTGAAGGATAAGTCCGCGAACCAGACCCCGGCTATCGGCAGCGAATCGGTAGAAATAGATGCGACAAACACTGGTGGACTTCATACCTGGATTATCGCCCTAAACCAGCTTGCGCCTGATGGAGGTGGCCATTGCTAAAACCCTGGATTACGCATCAAACACTGGATATCGTGATTGCGCTACAGCTTTGCTCATAGATAGAAATGGTGCAAGAGTCAAATCGGGCAGTGGGCTCTTGGCAGTTCGAATTGGATGTTCGCGTGATCGTTATGCAGCGGTAGACGTACAGCGGTGATCGTGAGTTTTATACCGTCAGTGCCGCTCAACGGGTATGATCCGTATACTTACTTGAAGTTTTTTCTTACATACCTGCCGACGCAGATCCCCCTCTATTATCGCCCCGGTGGGCACCCGTCTATATATTAGGCAGACGCTTAAAGAGTCTCGAAGGTCAGGAATAGTCATACGCAGGGGGCATGTAGACACTTTTGAGCGCGCGGTAGGCGGTATTGGCCATCGAGGGATAGATTGGCTGATGGTCGACAGGCCTGCGCTAACAGACGAGCGACATTTCTGCCGCTCAATTCTTGCTCGAGTCTGATCTGAATCGTGGCGCTCTTTTCAATGCAAAGTTCAAAATAGGATATGAATACGACACTCTACCGGAAGGGTCAGGTGCCACACTAAGAATCTGCTGACGAGGACTTTTCAAATTGCTTCATGCAATAGATCTTTTTTACGTCGACCAATTTAATCAAAGCAGGCATTAAAGTTAACAACCACAACAAAAAATAAAACAAACTATCTTCAAGATTTTCTTGCCACATCATAAGCAAACCAAACGTATAAAAATAAGAGAACCACAAAAACCAAATGCCAGTCCTATGAAGACGTTTCCAGTTGAGAAGTGACAGATACCTTCTACCGATATCAAATGAAGTAGCAGCCATCAAAAATATGAATACATAACCAATCAGGTCACTTGTGAGTAATAGGTAGCCGATCGGACCACTTGTTGGAAAAAGCCCTATAATATTTTTACCCGTAACAAGCAGAAGTTGCGCAATAAAAATAATCTGCCAAACCATAACAACGGCAAATGCCACGCCAAACTCTCGCCTATTATTTAGTAACCACTGCGACAAGCGCCCAGGCCTCAATCGATACAATGATGACGCCGACAGAGCTAGCAATAACCAGGGTAAAGCACAACGAACAGAATGACGAATTAGGAATCGGGCACTGTCCTCCTCGGATGACGATAGAAATGGAAATGCTAATACAATTGAAAAACTTGAAAAAAATACTGCATACCAGAACGATAATTTTAGTGGATCACTTGACCCCGAGGCGTAAGTTATATTCATAATATCAACCTGAAAGACCAGATATTTTTTACAACTGACATTGATACCCTACCCAACACGCAAGATGAGGATATCCGGTTGCTCAGCTATTAAATCGAGTATTTTTCTACCTATTTTCTAATGTGGCATGCTAATAAGGATATACTTCCACACCAGCGGGCATCTGTTTAACTACGAGAGACAATTGACGTTTATATAACTTGATGCGCAAAAAAATAAACCTGATAATCACTCAGTAGCAGCGCGGATAGCAGTTTCAGCATTCTGACAACCCGAGGTTTTAGTTGCCTGCGGGGGCTGAAATGTGAGCGATGATTGATCTGGAGATTTCTCAGAGGCTTTGTCATCGTCATTCATCGCCTTTCGAAAACCCTTAATGGTCTCACCGACATCTGTACCTAACCCCTTAAGTTTCTTTGTGCCGAAGACCAAAACCACAACTACCAAGATTACAATCCAGTGTTTCCAGTCCATGATACCTAAAGTGGACCCATCTGTCAAGACAGATTTCATCCGGGTTTAAGCTAAATCCATTGCTTCTACTGCAGCCGAACGGCGCTGCCCCGATGCGACCGGGCTGGAAGGATTTCCGTCCCGGTCAAAGTGATTAGCAATCCTGGCGCCGCCGCCAATACCATCGGCATAGACCTCGTCAGGAGTGCGGTTTCCCAGTCCCTGATGGGGCCGCTCGCCGTTGTAGAACGCGAAGTATTCGACCAGTCCGAGCGTGAGCTCAGCCACCGTACTGTAGCCCTTCAGGTAGATGTCCTCGTGCTTGAGGCTACGCCAGAGCCGTTCCACAAAGATGTTGTCCAGCGCACGCCCACGCCCGTCCATGCTGATGGCGATCCCGGCAACTCTAAGCACGCCGGTGAAGGCCTCGCTCGTAAACTGAGAACCCTGATCGCTGTTGAAGATCTCCGGACATCCATGCTGATCCAATGCTTCCTGTAGACAGTCCACGCAGAACGCCGTGTCCATGCTGTTGGAGATGCGCCAGGCCAGTACCCGTCGAGAGTACCAGTCGATGACAGCCACCAGGTAGACAAACCCACGCGCCAGCCGGATATAGGTGATATCAGTGCTCCAGACCTGATTGGTCCGCACGATCTGCAAACCTCGCAGCAGGTACGGATAGATCTTGTGCTGGGGGTGTGGATGACTGGTTGCCGGACCCGGCGCCATACCTGCCAGGCCCATGACGCGCATCAGACGCTGCACCCGTTTGCGGTTCACTTCGTGGCCCCCACGCTGCAGAAATACCACCATGCGGCGGCTGCCGTAGAACGGGTGGCGGGTGTACTCCTCGTCGATCAGCCGCATGTACAGCAAGTGTTCATCACTGGCCAGATTGGCGGGCCTGCGGCCATAGAAAGTTGCCCGGGGCACCTGCGCGAGCTCGCACTGGCGAGTAATCGGCAGGGACGTGTCCTGCATGACCCAGTTCATCCGTACGTCTGCGTTCATAGTCCGGACTTTTTTTTGAGCCAATCCAATTCCATCTTCAGGCGCCCGATCTCGCTGTACAAGCGGTCCTCGTCGGCGTGCTCTGCAGGCTTTGGGCCACGCTTGCTGGCAAACAGCGTGGCTGCCTGTTCCTGGATTGCCTTCTTCCACTGGCTGACCACCACGGGATGCACGCCGTACTGTTGTCCTATTTCGTTGAGCGTCTTCTCCCCGCGGATCGCTTCCATGCCCACCTTCGCCTTGAATTCTGCGCTGTGAACCTTGCGTTTCTTAACCTCTGTCACGCTGCTTTCCTCCTCGGATTACAGCTTAAACCGCTGTCTCGATTCCGGGGTCCACTTTAGTTCAGCTTGGAGCGTCGGATCAGATTTCGCTCTTTTCCCTAAAGCCCAAGATCATTGTCCATCTGGATAAGGAAAGCCTTATCCAAGATCGAAAATTTACTGGCGAAGCGATAACCATCAGGTTGATGGATATTGACGTGCGATCTGCCGTCCAGCTGATAGCGGACTTTGCAGGCAAAAACTTCGTCGTTTCGAATGACGTGGAAGGGACAATAAGTCTAGCGCTGGAGAATATCCCTTGGGACTTGGCGCTGGATTCAATACTGATCTCTACCGGAAATAAGCTTGAGGAAAGGAACGGGCTGTTTTATGTGTCCAAGAAATACTAATGCCCGATCCAAAAGGGGCTCGAAATGATTGAGAGCGAAATCCCTCCACCAAAGCCAGCTGATTTTTCTGCAACGGCCTTGGATGTCCAAATCGGAGCGCCCGTGCCCGTGCTGGACAGAATGTTAATAATGTCCTCCGACGACTGGGAGGATTTCACGCTTGAGCTCGTGCATTACCTCAAGGAGCAGTATCACAAAGTCACGAAATGCGGTGGCGGCGGGGATATGGGGCGTGACGTAATCGCCTATACCGCAACCGGATGGAGTAATTACCAGTGCAAGCATTATAAAGAAAAGCTTAGTGTTGAAGATGCCGTCTTAGAAATAGGTAAGATTTGCTATTACACCTATATCGGCGAATACCCGCTTCCAGAGCGCTACTTTTTTGTGACCGGCGATTTTCAAGGTAGTTGTCGCGTGAGCGTGTCACGCTGCCTTTGATGTTT
>JAYNRF010000066.1:0-6366 GCA_038114645.1 Pseudomonadaceae bacterium
TTTGTGTGTTTATACGCCAATCACAAAGGGCGATGCAATGGTTCGACAAAACGAACGTATATGTGACAGGTACGACATGCTGATAGGCTACATGCGGGTATCGAAGGCGGACGGCTCCCAGGCTACCGATTTGCAGCGCGACGCGCTGATTGCCGCCGGGGTCGATCCAGTACATCTTTACGAGGACCAGGCATCCGGCATGCGCGAGGATCGGCCCGGCTTGACGAGCTGCCTGAAGGCGTTGCGAACTGGCGACACACTGGTCGTGTGGAAACTGGATCGGCTCGGACGCGACCTGCGACATCTCATCAACACCGTGCACGACCTGACTGGGCGCGGCATCGGCTTGAAGGTATTAACCGGGCACGGCGCGGCCATCGACACCACGACCGCCGCCGGCAAGCTGGTCTTTGGCATCTTCGCCGCCCTGGCCGAGTTCGAGCGCGAGTTGATCGCGGAGCGCACGATTGCCGGCCTAGCCTCGGCCCGCGCGCGCGGGCGGAAAGGCGGCCGGCCGTTCAAGATGACCGCCGCCAAGCTGCGGCTGGCGATGGCGGCAATGGGTCAGCCAGAGACCAAGGTCGGCGACCTGTGCCAGGAACTTGGCGTCACGCGGCAGACCCTGTATCGGCATGTTTCACCCAAGGGTGAGCTACGTCCAGATGGCGAGAAGCTACTCAGCCGAATTTGATGCCGGCATGAGGCAACGTAGCGACAGCGTGGTTTGTCTCAATGGGAAGCGCTCATGATCGATCTTTGAAGGCCCGCAGCAGTCGTGTCACAGACAGGACGAACAAACCGGTCAGCGTGAGGGCTGCGATACCCCAGTACTCTCCGATGAACGCGCCGGCCGTCGTGCCGGCCAGCACAATGGCGAGAATCGGCAAATGGCAGGGACAGGTGAGCACGGCCAGCGCGCCCCACAGGTAGCCGGTGATCGGTTTGTGCGTCTCGGACGGCAAGCGCTCGGGGCTGTTCATGGCAGACTCTCCGCGTGCTGTGCCGGCTCGGTCGGCATGGTGGCCAACTGCACCTCCAGATCGGCCAACGCTTCGCGCCGACGCTCGACGAACTGGCGCAGAACGGCAAGCTGCGCGGCCGCTTCATCGCCGTCCGCAGCATCCAGCGCCCGGCACAGCCGCGCCAGCGCGTCCAGGCCGATGCCCGCCTCGAAGGCCGCCCGCACGAAGCACAGCCGTTGCAAGGCGGCATCATCGAACAGGCCATAGCCGCCCGGGGTGCACGCCACCGGACGCAGAAATCCGCGCAGCAGGTAGTCGCGCACGATATGCACGCTCACCCCGGCATCAAGGGCCAGCCGGGACACGGTGTAGGCGCTCATTGAAAACCTCCTTTTTTTATCCAGCGCAGCAGGAAAGCTGCTTCACGTCCTTGTTGAAGGTCTGCGCCGCAAGCTTCAACCCCTCGACCATTGTCAGGTAGGGGAACAACTGGTCGGCCAGTTCCTGCACCGTCATGCGGTTGCGGATGGCGAGCACCGCCGTCTGGATCAGTTCGCCCGCTTCCGGGGCCACCGCCTGCACGCCGATGAGCCGTCCGCTACCTTCCTCGATGACCAGCTTGATGAAGCCGCGTGTGTCGAAGTTGGCAAGCGCTCGCGGAACGTTGTCGAGTGTCAGCGTGCGACTGTCGGTCTCGATGCCATCGTGGTGCGCTTCCGCCTCGCTGTAGCCCACGGTGGCGACTTGCGGGTCGGTGAACACCACTGCCGGCATCGCGGTCAGATTGAGGGCTGCGTCGCCGCCGGTCATGTTGATCGCGGCACGGGTGCCGGCGGCCGCTGCCACGTAGACGAACTGCGGCTGGTCGGTGCAGTCGCCGGCCGCGTAGATGTTCGGGTTGCTCGTGCGCATGCCTTGGTCGATAACGATGGCCCCTTGCGCATTGACAGTGACCCCCGCCGCGTCCAGCGCGAGGCTGCGCGTATTCGGTGCCCGACCGGTGGCAACCAGCAACTTGTCAGCGCGCAATTCACCGTGTCCGGTGGTCAGCACGAATTCGCCGTTCACATGGGCGACCTGGCTGGCTTGCGTGTGCTCCAGCACCTCGATGCCCTCGGCGCGGAAAGCGGCTGTCACGGCCTCGCCGATGGCCGGGTCTTCCCGGAAGAACAAGGTGCTGCGTGCCAGGATCGTGACCTGGCTGCCGAGCCGGGCAAAGGCTTGCGCCAGTTCCAACGCCACCACCGACGAACCGATCACGGCCAGGCGTGCGGGAATGGTGTCGCTGACAAGCGCTTCGGTGGAAGTCCAGTAGGGTGACTCTTTCAGGCCCGGAATCGGCGGCACGGCCGGACTGGCACCGGTGGCGACCAGGCAGCGGTCGAACGTTACCTCGCGCTCGCCACCCTCGTTCAAACGGACGACCAGGCTCTGGTCGTCCTTGAAACGCGCTTCACCGTGCAAAACGGTGATGGCTGGATTGCCGTCCAGGATGCCTTCGTATTTGGCGTGCCGCAGTTCATCGACACGGGCCTGCTGCTGGGCCAGCAGTTTGCTGCGGTCAATCGCAGGCACAGTTGCCGCAATACCGCCGTCGAACGGACTTTCCCGGCGCAGATGGGCAATATGGGCAGCGCGGATCATGATCTTGGACGGCACACAGCCGATATTGACGCAGGTGCCGCCGATGGTGCCGCGTTCGATCAGCGTGACCGTCGCGCCTTGCTCGACGGCCTTCAGCGCCGCCGCCATCGCGGCCCCGCCGCTGCCAATGATGGCGATATGCAAACCGGCGCCCTCAAGTGCATCACGGATTTTTGGTTCATCTTTGAAATCACCAACCCGGATCGAGCCTTGATAACCCAATGCGGCGATGGCGGCCAGCAGTTGGTTGTGGCTCACGGCGGTGTCTGCCATGACTTGCGCGCGGCTTTCTGGATAGGACACCACAGCGGCATTCACGCCGGGAATCTTTTCCAAAGCATCTTTGACATGGGTGGCGCAGGATGTGCAGGTCATGCCATTCACGGTGATTTCGGTCATTTTTTTACTCCATTGAATTTCGGGGTGCAGCAGGCATCGGCTTGGCGTTTTCGTTGGATGGCGTAGATGGTCAAGCCGATGAAAATCGCCAGCGCAGGCAGCAGCACATAGTCCAGATAGCCGGTCAGCGCGGACAAGCCGACCACACCGAGCAAAATGACCAGAACAGGGGTGAAGCAACACAGCGCCACGAGGGTTGTGCCAATGATGCTGACCCGCAGCAGTGTCTTCGGGTCTTTCATGATCAGTTCTTGACTGATGATGGGTAGCCCGCATCCTCGGTAGCCTTGGTCAGTTTCTGCACGCTGGTCTTGGCATCATCGAAGGTGACCACCGCTTCGCGCGTCTCGAAGGTCACGTCAACTTTACTGACGCCATCGACCTTGGAAATCGCCTTCTTGACAGTGATCGGACAGGCCGAGCAGGTCATGCCCGGTACGGACAGCGTAACGGTCTGGGTGGCGGCCCACACGGGGGCAACAACGGCAGCGAGGGCAAGGGCGGAAAGCAGCTTTTTCATGGTGAACTCCTGTGATCAATAGAAAAATGGCACGACGTAGGGAAATCCGAGCGCGACCAAAACCAGCACGGCCACGCCCCAGAAAATGAGCTTGTAAGTAGCTCGCACTTGGGGAATCGCGCAAACCTCACCCGGTTTGCAGGCGGCTGACGGCCGGTAGATGCGCCGCCAGGCGAAGAACAACGCCACCAGCGCCACGCCGATAAAGATGGGGCGATAGGGTTCCAACACCGTCAAGTTGCCGATCCAAGCGCCGCTGAACCCCAAGGCGATCAGAACCAGCGGCCCGAGGCAGCAAGCCGAGGCGAGGATGGCGGCCAGCCCGCCAGTGAAGAGCGCGCCGCGCCCGTTTTGAGGTTCAGACATACGTTTGTCCTTTCGAATCTGAATTGGATAGCTTAAGCTTACTTCCGTAGTTATGTACGGAGTCAAGCGATATGGAAAACAATTTGGAGAACCTGACCATTGGCGTTTTCGCCAGGACGGCCGGGGTCAATGTGGAGACCATCCGGTTCTATCAGCGCAAGGGCTTGCTCCCGGAACCGGACAAGCCTTACGGCAGCATTCGCCGCTATGGCGAGACGGATGTAACGCGGGTGCGCTTCGTGAAATCAGCCCAGCGGTTGGGCTTCAGCCTGGATGAGATCGCCGAGCTGCTGCGGCTGGAGGATGGCACCCATTGCGAGGAAGCCAGCAGCCTGGCCGAGCACAAGCTCAAGGACGTGCGCGAGAGGATGGCTGACCTGGCGCGCATGGAGGCCGTGCTGTCTGATTTGGTGTGCGCCTGCCATGCGCGGAAGGGGAACGTTTCCTGCCCGCTGATTGCGTCACTGCAAGGGAAGAAAGAACCGCGCAGTGCGGACGCGGTGTAGCCCGAGGGAACTACGCCTTAGCGTGCTTTATTTTCCGTTTTCTGAGGCGACTCCAACGTCAGAAAAGACCGTGCGGTCGACTTTTGATATTTCGTGCTGTCGCCTTCTGAAAGTGACACCAAGTGTCATTTTCAGAACACGACTGCACCAATTGAATGGGCATAACGGCTGTTGTGCAGCCCACTCCTGACAGACCGATATCAGCAGTCGGCTGCACCAATCTCGTCTATGCTTAATACTCGTGTGCACCAAAGCGAGGTGAGCATGGCGACCGATACCGTACCGATTGCCGAGCACGGCGTAGCCACCCTGCCAGAACAGGCATGGGAGCGAGCGCGTCGTCGTGCGGAGATCATTGGGCCGCTGGCGCAGTCGGAGACGGTCGGGCATGAAGCGGCCGACGCGGCAGCCCAGGCACTGGGTTTGTCCCGGCGGCAGGTCTACGTCCTGATCCGCCGTGCCCGGCAAGGTTCGGGACTGGTCACTGACTTGGCTCTTGGGCAGTCGAGCGGTGGCAAAGGTAAAGGCCGCTTGCCGGAGTCGGTCGAACGCATCATCCGCGAGCTGCTGCAAAAGCGCTTCCTGACCAAGCAGAAGCGCAGCCTAGCGGCGTTCTACCGTGAGGTCGCGCAGGCTTGCAAAGCGCAAAAGCTGCGGGTGCCGGCGCGCAACACCGTGGCGTTGCGAATCGCCGGCCGCGATCCGCGTGAGGCCGTTCGCCGCCGAGAAGGCAAGGATGCGGCCCGCAACCTGCAAGGTGTCGGCGGTGAGCCTCCCGCCGTTGCCGCGCCACTGGAACAGGTGCAGATCGACCACACGGTCATCGACCTGATCGTGGTGGACGAGCGCGACCGGCAACCGATTGGCCGTCCGTACCTCACCATTGCCATCGACGTGTTCACCCGCTGCGTGGTCGGCATGGTGGTCACGTTGGAAGCGCCTTCCGCTGTTTCTGTCGGCCTGTGCCTCGCGCATGTCGCCTGCGACAAGCGCCCTTGGCTGGAGGGCTTGGCCGTGGAAATGAACTGGCCAATGAGCGGCAAGCCCATGCTGCTCTACCTGGACAACGCGGCCGAGTTCAAGAGCGAGGCCCTGCGCCGGGGCTGCGAGCAGCATGGCATCCGGTTGGACTATCGGCCGCTCGGGCAGCCGCACTATGGTGGCATCGTGGAGCGAATCATCGGCACGGCGATGCAGATGATCCACGACGATCTACCGGGAACAACCTTCTCCAACCCGGACCAGCGCGGCGACTACGATTCCGAAAATAAGGCCGCCCTGACGCTGCGCGAGCTGGAGCGCTGGCTCACATTGGCGGTCGGCACCTACCACGGCTCGGTGCACAACGGTCTGCTTCAGCCACCGGCGGCGCGCTGGGCCGAGGCCGTGGCGCGCGTCGGCGTGCCGACCGTCGTCACCCGCGCCACTGCCTTTCTGGTCGATTTCCTGCCCGTCCTCCGCCGCACCCTGACCCGCACTGGCTTCGTCATCGACCACATCCACTACTACGCCGATGCGCTCAAGCCGTGGATAGCTCGGCGCGACCGCCTGCCTGCGTTCCTGATCCGGCGCGACCCACGCGACATTAGCCGCATTTGGGTGCTGGAGCCGGAGGGGCCGCACTATCTGGAAATCCCCTACCGTACCTTGTCGCACCCGGCTGTCACCCTCTGGGAGCAACGGCAGGCACTGGCGAAATTGCGGCAACAAGGGCGCGAACAGGTGGATGAGTCGGCGCTGTTCCGCATGATAGGGCAGATGCGCGAAATCGTGACCACTGCGCAGAAAGCCACGCGCAAGGCGCGGCGCGACGCGGATCGACGCCAGCATCTCAAGTCAACGGAACAACCTATCAAAGCCACGCCACCAGCGGACACGGACATGGCAGACGCGCAGGCGGACAACCAGCCACCTGCCAAACCGTTCGACCAGATTGAGGAGTGGTAGCCGTGGACGAATATCCCATCAT
>JAYNRF010000067.1:150-6125 GCA_038114645.1 Pseudomonadaceae bacterium
GCTCTCTGGGCTCTCTGGGCTCTCTGGGCTCTCTGGGCTCTCTGGGCTCTCTGGGCTCTCTGGGTCGACTTGGCTTTTGGCCAAGTCGACCCAGACCTCCCCGACGCCACATTCTCGAATGGCAGAGAGATCCTGAGGCTCGGTCAGCAGGAAGCTGCCGCGCCAGAATGGGTGTCGAACCCAAGAGCAGGCGAGCTTGTGGATGTACATGCCGAGACGAAGCTCGGATACGGGAATGCGTTTTACCAACTTATTTTCCTTTCTGAGTTGGGTGGTTAGGCGTGCGCCGAGGCTGGCACCCAGCGGTAGAGCGGAGGTAAGGTCACGCCAAGATTCTTGGATCAGCCGGAACCGCCGAAATTTCCGTCAGCCGATCAACATGGCTTTGTCTCGCGCTCGGTCGATGCGTTCCTGCATCGCCTGCATGACTTCTTCGTGGGTGTACGACTTGGCGTTGGGGTCGTCGGCCTCTCGGAGAGCTTCCTCGACCTCGCGGGTCATCCGCGCATATTCTTCCGGCCACAGCGCTTGCTCCATGCGCAGCGACGCCTGCCCAAGCAGGTGCAGCAGGCCGAACAGCCGCATGTCATTGGTGGCGACGACGTGCTCTCGAATCCGCTCCTGGATCACCTCGCAGGCCCGATGCGCCTCTGGCGTCGCCGTGCCCTCGTAGCCGGCTGGGAGTTCTGCTTCTTCAGCGATTCGCGCCCAAGCGATAGCCAGCGCCTCGATGGTGGACAGGTTCATTTGCTCATCCACTTGCGCAGCAGACGCTTTTTCAGGGAGGCGCGCTCTTGCGGATTGCGTCCCTTGTGGTTGGCAATGCGATCCGCCGTGGCGGCCTGGCGCTTGATGGGCCAGTAGGAGCGGCCATCCTTACCCATCGACCAGACGTTGCTGACCTGGTTTTCCAGTAGAGGCAGATGGGCGCATAGAGCTTCCGGCGACGCGCTGGCCAGCGCGGTGCGCTCGTGGGTTCGCCAGCGCTGATGCCAGAGTTTCTTGTCCTCGCGCTCGCTACGGCAGGTCGTGTGCCCAACGATGGGCGTTTTGCGGCGGCTGCGGCTCATGATGTGGTTGTCTCCAAGAACATTCAGGACAGGCTTTCTGGGTAGAGCGCCGTCACCGGGACAGGGTTTCTTGCACTTGTTCCAGCGAGGTCATCAGATGATCAACCTGATCCTGAAGATCCACGGCGAGATCAAATAGCTCAGCCACTCGGCTGCGTGATCCCTCGTTGAACGCGGCCATTGCCAGTTGATGCAGCTTCAACAGGTCGGTGCGCAGTTGCGGAGGTGCGCCGTCTGCGCTGTCATTCAAATCGCCGCGCAGCACGTCCACGGCATCGACTGCACGCAGCAGTGCCGTGGTATCGAAATTCTCGGGAGTCAGTTCGTCCCATTCGTCGTCGGTGATGCGGGCTGCCATCAGGAGAGCTCCGATTAAGCGGTTGCGAGCGTTAGATGCCCGATCGGCTCGGCTGCTGGCCGTACCTTGATTTCGATGTCGTAGCCGAGGCGATTCAGACAATCCATCAGCTTGCGTTCGGATAGATTGGTGAAGTCGCCGCGCATCATGCCCGACACCTTCGGTTGCGGGATGCCCATGCGTTTGGCCGCCGCTTGTTGAGTCAGCCCAAGGGCGCGCATGGCCCTCCTGATCTCGACCACCAGGCCGGTCTTGATCTTGAGCTTTTCAGCGTCAGGCAGTCCAAGGTCGGCAAAGACGTTGCCCGAGCTGCGCTGAACCTCGACGCCTTCAATGATTCGTTTTTGCATTTCGTAGCTCCTGTGCCAATACCTCGGCCACCTTCAGCCGAGCGCGGATGATGTCCATGTCGGCCTTTGGCGTGGCGATTCCGCTCTTGCTCTTCTTCTGGAAGCAGTGCAGGACGAACACCGCTTCCGCAAACTTGACCGTGTATACCGCTCGATAGGTGCCGCCGGCATCGTCTTCGACGACCTCCAGCACGCCGGCACCACCGAACCCCTTGAGCACCTTTGCTGCGTCATCCTGATCGCCTATCTGCGCCAACGAGAGCGCGTAACCGAAACGGCGACGCACGTCGGACGGCAACGCCATCAAATCCTTGTGGCTGCTCGCGATCCATTCGAGCGGTTTTTCTTTGTTTGTCATGACGGAATTTTATACCTGTTCAGGTAATGATGTAAACGCGGCAACCTCAAGGAGGTGTCGTAAAACATTTGTTTTGCGACAGGCTGTCAGCCGCCGCTGTGCTACCTGTGCAACACCCCCTCAAAAATGTACGGAAAACTCTATCGCTATTCACTATTATGCGGAAACCTGTTTTTGATGGTTATCCGCCTATGTTGGTTGGCTACATGCGCGTGTCGTCGGACTCCGACCGCCAGAGCACGGACTTGCAGCGCGACGCGCTGCTCGCCGCCGGCGTCGATCCGCGTCACCTGTTTGAGGATCGTGCCTCTGGCGCGAAGGATGACCGTGCCGGCTTGGCGCGGGCGCTTGAGTTCGTTCGAGCCGGCGATGTGCTGGTGGTGTGGAAACTCGACCGGCTCGGTCGCTCGCTGTCGCACCTGCTCGCCATTGTGACTTCGCTCAAGGACAAGCGGGTGGCGTTCCGCTCGCTGACAGAGAACCTGGACACTACGACGCCCTCGGGCGAATTCCTGTTCCAGGTGTTCGGTGCGCTCGCGCAGTACGAGCGCGCCTTGATTCAGGAGCGCGTCGTCGCGGGCTTGGCCGCCGCACGCAAACGCGGCCGGATCGGCGGCCGGCCGCAGGCGATCACTGGTGAGAAGCTGGACGCCATCGTCGCCGCGCTCGATGGCGGCATGTCTAAGGCGGCGGTGTGCCGCAACTTCAATGTCAAGCGCACTACGTTGATCGAAACATTGACGCGAGCAGGTTGGCGTGGTGCGGGAAGGACGGTCGATGAGCAACAAGAATAAGCTACTCACCGTCTTTTCTGACGCAGAGCAGGAAGCCTTGTACGGCCTACCGGACTTCGACGATGCTCAGCGGCTGGAATACCTGGCGTTGGCCGAATCTGAACTGGCGTTCGCCAGCAGCCGGCCTAGCCTGCAGGCCCAAGTCTATTGCGTCTTGCAGATCGGCTACTTCAAGGCCAAGCATGCTTTCTTCCGCTTCGATTGGCATGAGGTCGAGGACGATTGCGCCTTCGTGCTGAGTCGCTATTTCCACGGCGAAGCGTTCGAACGCAAGGCGATCACCAAGCATGAGCACTACAGCCAGAGGGGTCAGATCGCCGAACTGTTCGGCTACCGGTCGTGGGCGGCTAGCTTCCTGCCGCAACTGGCACAGCAGGCTGAACAGATCGTGCGGCGCGACGTAATGCCAGGATTCGTGGCCGCCGAACTGATCGTTTGGCTCAGCGAGCACAAAATCATCCGGCCCGGCCACACCACCTTACAAGAGCTGGTCAGTGAAGCCCTGTCCACCGAACGCAGGCGCTTGGGCGGCTTGCTGGCAGAAGTGTTGGACGAATCGGCCAAAGCTGCGCTGGGCCAGCTCCTGGTGCGTGACGACACCCTGTCTCAACTGGCAGCGCTCAAGCAGGACGCTAAAGATTTCGGCTGGCGTCAGATGGCAGGGGAGCGCGAGAAGCGCGCCACGCTGAAGTCCTTGCACGGGATCGCCAAGGCGCTGCTGCCCAAGCTCGGCATCTCGCAGCAGAACCTGCTGTACTACGCGAGCCTGGCGAACTTCTATACCGTCCATGACCTGCGCCACCTGAAGGCGGAGCAGACCCGGCTCTACCTGCTGTGCTATGCCTGGGTACGTTACCGGCAGCTCACCGACAACCTGGTCGACGCGATGGCCTTCCACATGAAAAAACTTGAGGACGAGAGCCGCACGGGTGCGAAACAGTCCTTTGTCGCCGAACAGCTGCGACGCCATCAGGAAACGCCGCAGGTTGGCCGCCTGCTGTCGCTGTACGTGGACGACAGCGTGGCCGATCCGACGCCGTTCGGCGAGGTGCGCCAACGCGCCTACAAAATCATGTCCAGGGAATTGCTGCAAAACACGGCGCAGCGCATGAGCGTCAAGCCACTGAACAAACTGGCGCTGCACTGGCAGGCGGTGGACGGCCTGGCCGAACGCATTCGACGCCATCTACGGCCGCTGTACGTCGCGCTCGACTTCGCCGGCACGGCCCCCGATAACCCATGGCTCGCGGCGCTGACTTGGGCCAAGAGCGTGTTCGCCAAGCAGCAGCGCCTATCACAACGGCCACTCGACGAATGTCCGGTGGCAACGCTGCCGAAACGCTTGCGTCCGTACCTGCTGATGTTCGATGCCGAAGGCACGCCGACAGGCCTGCATGCCGATCGTTACGAATTCTGGCTTTACCGTCAGGTCAGGAAACGCTTCCAGGCGGGCGAGCTCTACATTGACGATAGCTTGCAGCACCGGCATTTGTCCGACGAGTTGGTTTCGATGGACGAGAAAGCCGCCGTGCTCGCGCAGATGGACATCCCCTTCCTGCGGCAGCCGGTCAGTGCCCAGCTCGATGCACTGGCGACCGAGTTGCGTGCGCAATGGGTGGCGTTCAATCGCGAGCTGAAACAGGGCAAGCTGACGCACCTGGAATACGACAAGGACACGCAGAGACTGACCTGGCGCAAGCCCAAGGGGGAGAACCAGAAGGCGCGCGAGCAAGCTCTCTACGAGCAACTGCCATACTGCGATGTCGCCGACGTGTTTCGCTTCGTCAACGGCCAGTGCCAGTTCCTGTCGGCGCTGACACCATTGCAGCCACGCTATGCGAAGAAGGTAGCCGACGCCGACAGTCTGATGGCGGTGATCATTGCCCAAGCCATGAACCACGGCAACCAGGTTATGGCACGTACCAGCGACATCCCGTACCACGTCCTGGAGAGTACCTACCAGCAGTACCTGCGCCAGGCGACGCTACATGTGGCCAACGATTGCATCAGCAACGCCATCGCCGCACTGCCGATCTTCCCGCATTACTCGTTCGACCTCGATTCGTTGTACGGTGCCGTTGATGGGCAGAAATTCGGCGTCGAGCGACCAACTGTGAAGGCGCGCTACTCGCGCAAATATTTCGGCCGCGGCAAGGGCGTCGTCGCCTACACGCTGCTGTGCAATCACGTGCCGTTGAACGGCTACCTGATAGGCGCACACGAGTACGAGGCTCACCACGTGTTCGACATCTGGTACCGCAACACGTCGGACATCGTGCCGAGCGCGATCACCGGCGACATGCACAGCATCAACAAGGCCAACTTCGCCATCCTGCACTGGTTCGGACTTCGTTTCGAGCCGCGCTTCACCGACCTCGACGACCAGTTGCAGGAGCTGTATTGCGCCGATGATCTGGCATTGTACGAGAAATGCCTGATCCGGCCGGCTGGCCAGATCGACCGGCAACTCATCGTCGGTGAGAAGGCGAACATCGACCGAATCGTCGCCACACTGGGCCTGAAGGAAATGACGCAGGGCACGCTGATCCGCAAGCTGTGCACCTATACGGCGCCGAACCCGACGCGGCGCGCAATCTTCGAGTTCGACAAGCTCATCCGCAGTATCTACACACTGCGCTACCTGCGCGACCCGCAACTGGAGCGTAATGTTCACCGCTCGCAGAACCGCATTGAGTCCTATCACCAGCTACGCTCGACCATCGCCCAAGTCGGTGGGAAGAAGGAATTGACCGGCCGCACCGACATCGAAATCGAGATCAGCAACCAGTGCGCCAGGCTGATCGGCAACGCGATCATCTTCTACAACTCGGCGATCCTGTCCCTGCTGCTGACGAAGTACGAGGCAGCTGGCAATGCCAAGGCGCTGGCGTTGATCACGCAGATGTCGCCAGCGGCCTGGCGGCACATCCTGCTGAACGGGCATTACACCTTCCAGACTGACGGCAAGTTCATCGACCTGGATGCGCTCGTGGCGGGACTGGAGCTGGGCTGACGGAAATTTCTGGGATTCCGGCGTACAACCCC
>JAYNRF010000068.1:0-5572 GCA_038114645.1 Pseudomonadaceae bacterium
TTTTCATGAAGATCAAGAATGACTTTCCCGGTAATCCGTGATGAACCAAAAAAAACCGGCCACTGGCCGGTTTTTTGTTTCCTGCAGAATCAGGCGCGCGGCAGGGTTACGCCACGCTGGCCCTGATACTTGCCACCGCGGTCGCGGTAGGACACTTCGCAGGACTCGTCAGATTCGAAGAACAGCATCTGCGCCACACCTTCATTGGCATAAATCTTTGCCGGCAGGTTGGTGGTGTTGGAAAACTCCAGCGTCACGTGGCCTTCCCATTCCGGTTCCAGCGGCGTGACGTTAACGATGATGCCGCAACGTGCGTAGGTGCTCTTGCCCAGGCAGATGGTCAGCACATTGCGCGGAATGCGGAAGTACTCAACGGTACGCGCCAGTGCGAAGGAGTTCGGCGGAATGATGCAGACGTCGCTCTGGATATCGACGAAGCTCTTGTCGTCAAAGTTCTTCGGGTCGACCACAGCCGAGTGGATGTTGGTAAACACCTTGAATTCGTCGGCGCAGCGCACGTCGTAGCCGTAGCTGGAAACACCGTATGAAATCACCCGATCACCTTCCGCACCGCGAATCTGGCGCTCGACAAAGGGCTCGATCATCCCGTGTTCCTGGGACTGGGTACGGATCCAACGGTCGGATTTGATGCTCATGGCGTGTCCTGAAATAGGCGGTGCGAAAAAAGACTCTGCATGTTACCGGGTTATACCCGCTGACAAAAGACCGGAATCAGTCGTCACTGATACTGATTTCCGGCATCTGTGCGGCATTCGCCAACTCGACGATACGCGCTGCCGCATGGCGCGCCATGTCCTGGTAGACCATGCTGATCTGGCACTCCGGCTCCGCGATTACGGTCGGCTTGCCGCCATCGGCCTGCTCGCGAATCATCATCGACAGCGGCATGGAGCCGAGCAGCTCGACACCATAGTCTGCTGCCAGACGCTCACCACCACCCTCACCGAACAGATGCTCGGCGTGGCCGCAGTTGGAGCAGATGTGAATGGCCATATTCTCGACCACACCCAGCACCGGAATATTGACCTTCTCGAACATGCCGATGCCCTTGCGCGCATCCAGCAGCGCCAGGTCCTGCGGTGTGGTGACGATGACCGCGCCGGTCACCGGCACCTTCTGCGCCAGGGTCAACTGGATGTCACCGGTGCCCGGCGGCATGTCGACGACCAGATAGTCCAGCTCATCCCAGGCGGTCTGGGTCAGCAGCTGCATCAGCGCGCCCGAGACCATCGGCCCGCGCCAAACCACCGGCGTGTTGTCGTCGACCAGAAACGCCATCGACATGACCTGCAGGCCATGGGCGCGCGGCGGGACAAACCACTTGCCATCACTCACCTGCGGACGGGTGCCCTCCGGCAGGCCCAGCATCAGCCCCATACTCGGGCCATAGATGTCGGCATCCAGCACGCCCACCTTGGCACCCTCACGCGCCAGCGCCAGAGCCAGATTGGCTGCCGTGGTGGACTTGCCCACCCCGCCCTTGCCGGAGGCCACCGCAATAATGTTCTTTACCTTCTCCAGCGCCGGAACCTGACCCTGCACATTGCCGGCCTGAATCTCGCAGCGCACGCTGACCTTGGCCGCAGTCACACCGTCAACATTCTCGACCGCCATCTGCATCATCTGGGCGATACCGCCAACCAGGCTGCCGGCGGCATAGCCAAGCACCAGTTCGGCCTCGACGCGTCCGCCGTCGATGTCCAGGCGGCGCAGGCAGCCCGCACTCAGCAAGTCGGTACGAAGGTAAGGGTCCTGATATTGAGCAAGGGCCTGCTCAACGGCGGCGCGATCAAGGCTAGACATGGCGATATCCCGTAAGGACTGGCGGAAACAGGCCGCTATGCTACTGGCTCATCCCCTGTGATGAAAGGGCATGGGGACAAACGCAAAGCGCCCCGCCCGGTTTCCCGGCGCGGGGCGCGGATCAGCGGTTATTAACGTCGCTCAGGCGGCGTCTTTCACCGGCTCCTCAACCGGCTCGGCGCCGCTCTGGGCTGGCTGCTCGGCATCGTCGCCCTGACTAGCGGCCTGTACCTGCTCGATCAAGGCGTTCATCAGGCGCGTGCCACGCTCACCGACCATCTCGGCAAACACGTCGCGTACCGGCAAGCTGCGCTCACGGAAAACCTCGCGCTGCTCGGGGGTCAGATACACCAGCTCGATGTCGCTGTTCTCGGTAATGATATCCAGACGCTCGGTGTTCAGGCGTGTCTGCACCTCATGAATCCACGGCACCAACTCGACCACGGCCTCATCGATGATCTCCTTGCGCGCATCGGTCAGGCCGTCGTACCAGTCACTGTTGGCCATAAAGGTGGCGATGAACTGCGCCTGATTGGCGAAGATCAAGTAATCCTGCACCTTGTAGAAGTCCATCTCCTGATGGGCGAAGACCGGCTGGATGTTGCCGTCAAGCTGGCCCAGCTGCATGCCGCTGAACAGTTCGCCGTATTCCATGGTGGTCGGATCGGCACCGTAGGCGCTGTAGGTTTCGCGCAGCAGGCGGTTATCCATGGTACGAATCGCCATGCCGTCGAAATTGGCCGGTGATTTTACCGCCTTGTTGGCACTCCAGACCTGCCAGCCCTCGGGCACAATCGCCAGCGGCTGCAGGCCACGGTCACGGTAGGACGCGACCAGATCGTCGTTCTTGCGGAATGCCGGGGCGTTAAGGATTTCGGTGTTGGTCTTCTCGTCGTCAGTCAGCACGAAGTTCAGGCTGAACAACTGCGATTCGGGAACGGTGCCACCGAGAAAGCCGGAGCCGAAGGCAAACTGGACCGCGCCGGACTGCACCTGATCATAGATATCGGTCAGACCACCGAGCTGGCCGTAGGTATACAGTTTGACCTCGACCGCACCGCCGGTCTTCTGCTTGATGAGTTCAGCGAACTTGGCGCCGTACTCGTACTGCACACTGCCTTCAATCTCCTCCAGGGCAAAACCCCAGGTTTCGGTATCCACTTCTTCCACTTGGGCAACAGTGCTCGGCTCCGGGGCCGCGGCGCCGGCATTCGACGCGACAGGTTCTTCCTCGGAACCGCAGGCGGCGAGCAGCACAGCGGCTGCAGCAAGACATCCATTACGCAAATTCATGGAACACTCCTTTTCAATTGTTCTGGATTCCTACCAGACCCTAACACAGCAAACCCACATGTTCACGTCGTGCAAAGACGATTAATATGGGTTAAGGTCGAAAAAGGAGTACAAATTCACTATCTGGATCGAATGTGACCAGTGCGTCCATTTGCAGACAGAAGACGGCATGAATCTCCACGAGATTCCCAAATGGTCATAATTCGACCATGTGTGCCGCGCACAGGAACTGACCGATGTCCCGACCTGCCGACGGCTCGGCAACTCGTCGCCCCACGTCCTTTATTCTGCGCCTGCTCGAAGCCGTAGACCGATTCACCGAGTGGCTGGAGAAGAGCGTTCTTGGGCTCAGTGTGCTGTTTCTGGCAGGTCTGCTGATCATTCATGTACTTGGTCGCCAGCTGTTCGGCCAGGGCGTTACCGGGCAGGTCGAGCTGACCCAGATGACGCTGGTGATCATGACCTTCGCCGGCGTCGGCTACGCCGTTCGGCACGCGCGGCATATCAGCATGTCGGCCTTCTCGGATCAGCTCAGCGGAACGCCGCGCAAAGCCCTGCTGATCGTCATCAGTGTCGGAACCGGTGCGCTGATGTTCTATCTCGCCTGGTATGCGGCGCAGTACGTGGCAACCATTGCCGACCGAGGCCGCACCTCCTCTGCACTGCAGATCCCGCTTTGGATACCGTATCTGGCGGCGCCGGCCGGTCTTGCGCTGGCAGGAATCCAGTTCTGGCTGACCGCCATCCGCAACCTCACCTCCCACGAAACGTACCGCTCCTTCACCGAGAAGGACGAGTACCTGGACGCCCCTGAAGACAGCGCCCTCTAAACGCCCGACACGGACCGCCCATGCTGACCCTTACGCTGATAACCATGATCGCCCTGCTGGCTCTGGGCTTCCCGATGATGGTGCCATTGCTGGTCGCCGCGCTGATGCTGCTGTTTCTGGTTATCGGCATGGGCAACGTCGAGCTGCTGATGGGGCAAATGATCAGCGGCGTGCAATCCTGGGCGCTGGCAGCGGTGCCGCTGTTTATCTTTGCCGCAGACTTGATGACCCGCGGCCATACCGCGAACCGGCTGCTGGATCTGGTACAGAGCTTCGTCGGCCATCTGCGTGGCGGCCTGCCGATCACCACGGCCGCCAGCTGCACCCTGTTCGGCGCGGTCTCCGGTTCCACCCAGGCCACCGTGGTCGCCATGGGCGGCCCGATGCGCCCCAAGCTGCTGGAGAAAGGGTATTCCGACACTTTCACCCTGGCACTGATCATCAACGCCAGCGACATCGCCCTGCTGATCCCGCCGAGCATCGGCATGATCATCTACGGGGTGATCTCCGGATCCTCGATTGGCGATCTGTTCATCGCCGGGATCATTCCCGGTCTGCTGATCCTGCTGATGTTCTCGGTCTACTGCTGGATTGCCTCAATCCGCATGGGTATCGAGCCTGAGCCTCGCAGCGGCTGGAGCATCAGACTCACCGCGCTAAAGAAGGCGCTGCTGCCGCTGGGCTTTCCCCTGGTCGTCGTTGGCGGGATTTACGGTGGGATCTTCAGCCCGACCGAGGCCGCCGCCATCGCCGTGCTCTACGCGCTGCTGCTGGAAGTGGTGATTCTGCGTGCCGTTAAGCTGAGCGATCTATGGGATGTCGCCCTGTCTACCGGCCTGATCACCGCGGTGGTGTTTATTCTGGTCGCCGCCGGCAACGCCTTTACCTACGCGATCTCCTTTGCCGGTATCCCCCAGGCGCTGCTGGAACCGGTGATCGCCAGCATCGGCGACAACCCGACGCTGGTGCTGGGCCTGATCGCAATCTCGTTTTTCGTCGGCTGCATGTTCGTCGACCCCATCGTCGTCATCCTGATTCTGACCCCGCTGTTCAAGCCGGCCGTCGAGGCGGCGGGGCTGGATCCGGTGCACGTGGGGGTGATCGTGACCTTGCAGGCCGCCATCGGCTCAGCCACCCCACCTTTCGGCTGCGACATCTTCACGGCAATGGCAATTTTCCGCCGACCGTATTTCGAGGTGATACGCGGAACGCCGCCCTTCATTCTGATTTTGTTGTTGGCGACCGCTCTACTCGTGCTGTTTCCGCAGCTTTCCTTGTGGTTGCCGTCGCTCGCCAGCTGACGCCAAAAAAATATGTCACCAACAATGGCGCTTATGCCCTATCGAAAATGCGGAACAGTGCCGATATGCTGTCGTAATGACAGTAGAAGAAAAGCGTGAAACGCCCATTCCAGAGCCTTCACGCCTCTGCTGCAATAAAAATAACTCCAAGCAGCCCCGGAGGCAGCATGATTTCCGAACACCAAAGTGGTGCCATTTCTGGCGCGCCTGCACCTGGCGTTATCAAAGGACGCCTGACGCTTAGCGGATTGCTTGCCTGTGAAGCCTTCTTTTTGGTTCATCACGGATTACCGGGAAAGTCATTCTTGATCTTCATGAAAAAGA
>JAYNRF010000069.1:0-5123 GCA_038114645.1 Pseudomonadaceae bacterium
GGGGTTTGGGGAGCAATGGAACCAAAAACCAACGTAAGCTCTGAATCCCACCGTAAAGGGGCTTTCCGATCTCCAGCTCACCCGCCAGGCATTACTCTCTGATCAGTGCCTCGATGATCGGGCAGATCGTTCCGCCGTCTCCCGCATCACATTGCTGCACCAGTTCGCCTAACAGTTGCTGCATGACGACCAAGTCGGCCATCTTCTGCTCGATCAACGCGAGCTTGCGTGCAGCCCGTGCTCGCGTTTCGGCACAGGCGCACGACTCATCCAGCGTCAGCAGTCCACCGACTTCCGAGAGCGTGAAACCCAGCGCCTGAGCCCGCTTGATGAAACGCAGTCGCTTCACCATGTCCACCGGATAGCGCCGATGGCCACCCAAGGGTTTGGCTGGTTCATCCAGCAGCCCGCGTCGCTGGTAGTAGCGGATCGTCTCGACGTTCACCCCGGCGGCGTCTGCCAGCTTGCCAATGGTCAGCTCTGTGGCCATCACTTTCTCCTTGATTCCGTACTTTGGTACGGAGTTTAGAATAGCACCTAGGCAATCAGGCTCAGGAGATGGGAATGGGGATGCAACTCACCGGGAAAGGCTCGCTGGTCGCGAGTTCGCTGACCGCCATCGGTGCGTCGGTGTGCTGTGTCGGGCCACTGGTGCTGTTGGCACTCGGTGTCGGCGGTACGTGGGTGGGCGCTCTGACCATGATGGAGCCACTACGCCCCCTCTTCATCGGGTTGACTCTACTGTTCCTGGGATTGGCATTCCGCAAGCTCTACCTGGTGCCACAGGTTTGTACGCCAGGTACACCCTGCGCCGATCCGCGCACGCTCGTGCGACAGCGACTCGTGTTCTGGATCGTCAGCGTGCTGCTGCTCGGCCTATTGGCCGTGCCGTGGCTCGCCCCGCTGTTCTACTGAAGGAGATTAACCATGCGCAAACTGCTGATCGCCGTGCTTTTCGCCTTGCCCTTCGTGGCGCTGGCGGCTCCCCCGAAAACCGTCACGCTCGACGTGCAGAACATGACGTGCGGACTCTGTCCGATCACGGTCAAGAAGTCGCTGGAGAAGGTGTCCGGCGTGAGTGACGTCCAGGTCAATTTCGACCAGAAGACGGCGACCGTCACCTACGATCCCGATAAGGCCCAGCCCGAGGCACTGACTGAGGCGACCGCGAACGCGGGATACCCCTCCACAGTGCAGAAGTGAGGTCACGATGAGCGCCATTGTCCTTGAGTCCGTGCTGACTTGCCCGCGCTGCGGCTTCGCCAAGCCGGAAACCATGCCCACGGACGCCTGCCAGTTCTATTACGAGTGCAGCAACTGCAAGGCGCTGCTGCGCCCCAACCCAGGGGATTGCTGCGTTTTCTGTTCGTTCGGCTCGGTGAAGTGCCCGCCGATCCAGCAGCAGCTTGGGTGTTGCTCATAGCGTTTAGGGGGATCACAGGTCGTCGTCTGGATTACGCAGTGGCCGCAGCTCGCCGCGCGCAACTTCTTCCGGTACCGCAAAGGAATACCGCCCGAGCATGTTGATGTGCTCGTAGATCAGCGGCGATAGCCGGGCCAAATCCTCTTCCAGCACTGGATAGCCGTGCTGCTTGAGCCGTTCCACGGCCGCCGTCATGTAGAGGGTGTTCCACAGCACGATGATGTTCACCACCAGGCCCAGAGCACCGAGCTGGTCTTCCTGGCCTTCGCGGTAGCGCTGGCGGAGCTCGCCGCGTTTGCCGTGGAACACGGCGCGGGCCAGGCTGTGCCGGCCTTCGCCTCGGTTCAACTGGGTCAGGGTGGCGCGGCGCTTGGACTCGTCGTCGATATAGGTCAACGTGTGCAGAGTCTTTTCGATCCGCCCGAATTCGGCCAGCGCCTGGGCCAGCCGGGTGGGTCTATCTCCCGTTTGCAGCGTGCGCATGATGCCAGTCGCCGGCACCCGGCCGAGTTTGAGCGAGCCGGCCAGGCGCAGCAGGTCGTCCCAGTGCTCGGCGATCAGGTCGAGTTTGACCGACTGGCGGGCCAGCCCGTTGAGCTTGCCGTAGTCCGCGTCCGGGCGCGTGCGCCAGAAGCGGGTACCGCCGACATCGGCCAGCCGCGGACTGAAGTGGTAGCCAAGTAGGCGGAAGAGCCCGAACACCACATCGCTGTAGGCCCCGGTGTCGGTCATGATTTGCGTCGGCTGCAACTCGGTCTGCTGTTCCAGCACGACCGCCAGCAACACCAGGCTGTCGCGCAGCGTGCCGGGCACGGTGATGGCGTTGAGGCCGGAGAATTGGTCGGAAATCAGGTTGTACCAGGTGACACCCCGGCCGGTGCCGAAATACTTCGGATTGGGGCCGGCATGCACGGTGCGCACCGGTACGACGAAGCGCATGCCATCGGCGGAGGCGACCTCGCCGCCACCCCAGACTTGGGCCAGTTCCAGTTGGCTTTGCGCTCCGACCAGGATGGCGTTAGCCGCTGACAGGGTGTCGTCGCGGATATAATTCTGGCTGACCCAGGACAGCCGGTCACGGCGCAGCGCCGGGTTGTCGGTGCGGATCAAGGGCTCCAGGCCGGTGTTGCAGGCCCCGCCCAACAGCACCGCGCAGAGGCTGGTGACCAGGTTGTCGGCGCGTGCATTGCGTTCGGAGACATGGGTGAAGGCCTCGGAAAAGCCAGTGCGGGCGGCGATTTCCAAGAGGATTTCCGGCAGATCGACACGCGGCATCAGGTCAGACACGGCCGCCCGCAGTTGCAGCAACGAGCAGGGCTCGTCCAGCTTGTCCAGCGCCCCGAGCGACAGTTCGGTCTTGCCCTCGGTGTTCTCGCTCAGTTGAATCGCCGGGTTGTCGGGCAGGCGCGCGGCTACTGCCAGCCAGGTTGCATCCAGCTCGACGGACAAGGCGTCCAGGGTGGTTTTGGCGTCGATGGTCAGGCCCAGTGACCGGCAGATGATCGGTCGCGCCGCCAGCCATTCGGCACCGTCGAGCAGGCCAAGACGCGGGTCGGCATAGCGCCAACTGGGCGAGACGAAGACATCGCGGCGGCGCAGGGCCGTGCGCAGCGCATCGAGCGTGCAGAACACATAGGCACCCATGTCGAGGGAGCCATCTTCGCGGGTGATGTGCTTCTGCCAAGCCTTGGCCACGATCTCCTGCGGCGCGTCATCCTCTGGCTTCCGGCGCGGCAGGTTCAGTTGCAGCCACTCCAGACTAGCCGCCACGCCCTTGCCGGCCGGGCTGAAGCCGAAGCGGATGTGCTTGAGCAGGTCGGGCAGGAAGCGGCGCACGCTGCGGTAGCGCGCTTCCAATGCAAGAAAATAGACGTCATCTACCGGGCGGATCAGCGCGTTGACCTCTTCCAGGGCCTTTTCCAGGGTGGTCCTCGGCAGGTCGTTGAACAGCCGGGCGCGCACGTTGTCATCGCTGATCGAGCTGTCCAGCACGACCTTGCACGCGGCGGCGAGCGTCGCGGCCGACCGATCCAGGTCTTTCAGGCTGCGCATGCGGGCTTTCTTGTCGGCCTTCTCCGCGTTGCTGAACAGGTCGCGCAGCAAGGCCTCCAGGACTTCCAGTGCGTCGTCGTGCGCAGTCGCCTCCAGGCAGAGTGCGAAGGCCACCAGTGTCGCCATCCGCCGCGACGCCGGCAGCCGATTAATCGCGGTGACCTTGGCCGTGTTGGCGAAGCGGGCCAGGGCGGCGATACGGCTGGGAGGGATGTGCGCCGCCGCCGGCAAGGTGATGCCGATGCCGCGCACGTCATCGAGCCGGCGCAGTGCCCGAATCAACGCGGGGCCACTGACCATGACCGGGCCGGAGCGCAATTGATCCAGCCGGGAGCTGCGGTTGCCTTCGGCCACCGTCAGCAAGTCTTGCAGTTGCAATCGCTGTTCCTCAGTCACGCTGCGGCCCAGCGTAAACCAGAGGCGTTCTTCGACCCGACTGCGCAACTGGGCGATAAAGCGCTCTAGTTGAGACACACCAGGCAGGAGGACTTTCTGTGTGAACAGCCACGAGGTGGCTCGCTCAAACAGCACTCCCGGCCGGTCGGTGCCCGTCCAGCAGAGGGCATACAGCCAGCGGCTCAAGCGAAAGCCGATGCCCGGATCGGTGAAATGACGATAGCCAAAGCGGTTCTGAATATCGGTGGCATGTATCCAGCGGCGATGATCGCTATAGCGCTGGAGGCAGTCGGGGTCTGGAATCGCCAGTTGTCGGCAAAGCACCTGCAGGACTTCCACCGGCACGGCGGCGGGCTTGTCCGGCAGAACGCCAACGAAGCGGACGGTGGTCAGCAGAACGGCATAACCCAGACGGTTATGGTTACCCCGCAGCACCTGGATGGCTTCACGGTCTTCATCGCTCAGGTGGAAGTAACGTTCCAGCTCTTCACGGCTGGGCGAATCAACATAGCGGCCAAAACCGTCGCGTTGCTCTTGAGTCAGAAAACCGACCGGCATTGATCACAGCACCTCGACGCAGAACACGGCGGGCGTGACGATCCGCGTGCGTTCGACCGGTTATCAGGTAGTCCGCATCGCCCGCCAAGGCCATGGCCAGCAAAAACGAGTCATCCGGATCATCGGCTTCGACCTCGATGGTCAGGCGCTCCAGTACCACAGCCCGTTGCAGGTTATTGATCATGGCGCCCACCTTGGCGGGCTGTAGGATGGCCTGAAGCTTGGGATAGCGGCTGGCTCGACGAATTTCATCGAGTTGCATCCGCGAGGTCACCACCTCGAAACGCGCCGCCCGCCAGGCACGGTAGATCGCATCGGGCGCGCCATGTGGCGAGATCAGGGCGCTGAACAGGATGTTGGTATCCAACACGACCCGCATCAGCGCTTACGTGCCCAGTCGAGCGCTTCGTCAACCGCGTTGGTCAATTCTGCCTCACTCAGATGGGCGTTAGCGGCCTTGGCCTGCTCAGCGCTCAGCTCCAGGATGTGTGCCCGTACCGCTTCTTCGATGAAGCGCGACAGGTCGCCCTTACGGCCGCCGCCCTGGCTGGCCAGAAACATCCGAAGCGACTGGTCGGTGTCGGCCGAGACGGCGACATTCCAGCGAATGGTATTCATAGCGTTCTCCGCTAATAGGTGTTTGTGTGTTTATACGCCAATCACAAAGGGCGATGCAATGGTTCGACAAAACGAA
>JAYNRF010000070.1:0-4889 GCA_038114645.1 Pseudomonadaceae bacterium
GCCAAACCGTTCGACCAGATTGAGGAGTGGTAGCCGTGGACGAATATCCCATCATCGACCTGTCCCACCTGCTGCCGGCGGCCCAGGGCCTGGCCCGTCTCCCGGCGGACGAGCGCATCCATCGCCTGCGCGCCGACCGCTGGATCGGCTATCCGCGAGCAGTCGAGGCGTTGAACCGGCTGGAAGCCCTGTATACGTGGCCGAACAAGCAACGCATGCCCAACTTGCTGCTGGTCGGTCCAACCAACAACGGCAAGTCGATGATCGTCGAGAAGTTCCGCCGCGCCCACCCGGCCAGCTCCGACGCCGACCAGGAGCACATCCCGGTATTGGTCGTGCAGATGCCGTCCGAGCCGTCGGTGATCCGCTTCTACGTCGCGCTGCTCGCGGCGATGGGTGCACCATTGCGACCGCGCCCACGGCTGCCGGAAATGGAGCAACTGGCGCTGGCACTGCTGCGAAAGGTCGGTGTGCGCATGCTGGTGATCGACGAGCTGCACAACGTCCTGGCCGGCAACAGCGTCAACCGCCGGGAATTCCTCAACCTGCTGCGCTTTCTCGGCAACGAGCTGCGCATCCCGCTGGTTGGGGTCGGCACGCGCGACGCCTACCTGGCGATCCGCTCGGATGACCAGTTGGAAAATCGGTTCGAGCCGATGATGCTGCCGGTGTGGGAGGCCAACGACGATTGCTGCTCACTGCTGGCCAGCTTCGCCGCTTCGCTTCCATTGCGGCGACCCTCGTCGATTGCCACGCTGGACATGGCTCGCTACCTGCTCACACGCAGCGAGGGCACTATCGGCGAACTGGCGCACTTGCTGATGGCGGCGGCCATCGTCGCCGTGGAGAGCGGCGAGGAAGCGATCAACCACCGCACGCTCAGCATGGCCGATTACACCGGCCCCAGCGAGCGGCGACGACAGTTCGAGCGGGAACTGATGTGAAGCCTGCGCCGCGCTGGCCGCTGCATCCCGCCCCGAAAGAAGGCGAGGCGCTGTCCTCATGGCTCAACCGCGTGGCCCTTTGCTATCACATGGAAGTGTCCGAGCTGCTGGAGCACGATCTTGGTCACGGCCAGGTTGATGACCTGGACACCGCGCCACCACTGGCGCTGCTGGCGATGCTCTCCCAGCGGAGCGGTATCGAGCTGGATCGGCTGCGCTGCATGAGTTTCGCTGGCTGGGTGCCTTGGCTACTGGACGGCCTTGATGATCAGATTCCAGCCGCATTGGAAACCTATGCGTTCCAGCTCTCGGTACTGCTGCCGAGATTCCGCCGTAAGACGCGATCCATCACGAGCTGGCGTGCCTGGCTGCCCAGCCAGCCGATAAACCGCGCCTGTCCGCTCTGCCTGAACGATCCGGAGAACCAAGCCGTACTGCTCGCGTGGAAGCTGCCCCTGATGCTGAGTTGCCCGCTGCATGGCTGCTGGCTGGAATCCTATTGGGGCGTGCCAGGGCGGTTTATCGGCTGGGAGAACGCCGACGCCGAACCGCGCACCGCCAGCGACGCGATTGCGGCGATGGACCAGCGTACCTGGCAGGCACTGACAACCGGTCACGTGGAGCTGCCGCGCCGAAGCATCCACGCCGGATTGTGGTTTCGGCTGCTACGCACGCTGCTCGATGAGCTGAACACCCCGCTTTCCGCGTGCGGAACCTGCGCAGGGTATCTCCGCCAAGTCTGGGAAGGCTGCGGGCATCCGCTGCGTGCTGGGCAAAGTCTGTGGCGACCGTATGAAACCCTGAACCCGGCAGTACGATTGCAGATGCTGGAGGCGGCGGCAACGGCAATCAGCTTGATTGAGGCGAGGGACATAAGCCCGCCAGGCGAGCAGGCAAAGCTATTCTGGTCCGAGCCGCAAACCGGGTTCACCAGTGGCCTGCCGACGAAAGCGCCGAAGCCCGAACCCATCAATCACTGGCAGCGTGCAGTCCAGGCCATCGACGAGGCCATCATTGAAGCGCGGCACAACCCCGAGACGGCACGCTCGCTGTTCGCGTTGGCTTCCTATGGTCGGCGCGACCCAGCTTCCCTGGAACAGTTGCGCGCCACCTTCGCGGAGGAAGGCATCCCCCCGGAATTTCTGTCACATTATGAGCCTGATGGACCCTTTGCATGTCTTAGACAGAATGACGGGTTAAGTGACAAATTTTGACGGCCAGCGCTTTCCGGCGCACACTGTCACATAATCGAACGTATACGTGACGGGTGAAAAGGTGCTGATCGGCTACATGCGGGTATCGAAGGCGGACGGATCCCAGTCCACCAATTTGCAACGCGATGCGCTCATCGCCGCTGGTGTGAGCCTTGCGCACCTTTACGAGGATCTGGCCTCGGGCAGGCGCGATGATCGCCCAGGGTTGGCTGCTTGCCTGAAGGCGCTTCGTGAAGGGGACACGCTGATCGTGTGGAAGCTCGATCGGCTTGGCCGTGATCTGCGCCACCTGATCAACACCGTGCACGACCTAACTGCGCGTAGCGTGGGCCTGAAGGTCCTGACCGGTCACGGTGCGGCGGTCGACACGACGACTGCCGCCGGCAAGCTTGTGTTCGGTATTTTTGCCGCGCTGGCCGAGTTCGAGCGTGAGTTGATTTCCGAGCGAACAGTCGCTGGACTTATCTCGGCGCGCGCTCGCGGCAGGAAAGGGGGGCGCCCCTTCAAGATGACCGCCGCCAAGCTACGCCTGGCGATGGCCAGCATGGGGCAACCGGAAACCAAGGTGGGCGATCTCTGCGAAGAACTCGGGATTACCCGGCAGACGCTCTACCGGCACGTGTCGCCCAAGGGCGAACTGCGGCCAGACGGCGTAAAGCTGCTCTCCCTCGGTTCAGCCGCATAAATGGAGGCGACCTGGAACGGGGCGCTGTTCAGTGCGGCAACGATCCGATTACCGGTGTCGACCCAGAGCAGCCGTAGAGCTTTTGGGAAAGCTGTCGTTCAACGTTTGACGTGAGGGGCCGCCGTAGCGGCGAAGCCGCGAAGGGAACCCGCAAGCGCAGCTTGTGGGCGGTCCCTCTCGACGGAATGGTTAGATGCGACCGTTTTAGTGAACACTTGCCTTAGATAGCAAGTTGAGCACAGCAACGCCGCTGATAATGAAGCCGACACCAACAAATCCCCACATATCTAGTTTTTGACCATGCAAAACCCATGCAATCGCAGTGACCAAGACGATCCCGAGGCCCGACCAAACTGCGTAGGCGATTCCAACAGGAATCGATTTGAGTGTCAGCGACAGGAAATAAAAAGCAGCAGCGTATCCCGCTACGACGATAAAAGACGGTACTAACCTAGTAAAGCCCTCACTAGACTTGAGCGCAGAGGTTGCAATGACCTCAGAAATAATGGACGTAGCCAGAAATAACCAAATTTTCAAAATATTTCTCCATGGAGTTCCGCGAAGAAATTTTAGGTTCGATTTAAGAAAAAAAACAGTCTTGTTGCTGGCCGAAATTTGTGCGCACAGCAAAGCATCTAACTTTGTTTTAGGGCGACTGCCCTGCTGCGTAACATCGTTGCTGCTCCATAACATCAAACATCGACCCACGGCGTAACGCGCTTGCTGCTTGGATGCCCGAGGCATAGACTGTACAAAAAAACAGTCATAACAAGCCATGAAAACCGCCACTGCGCCGTTACCACCGCTGCGTTCGGTCAAGGTTCTGGACCAGTTGCGTGAGCGCATACGCTACTTGCATTACAGCTTACGAACCGAACAGGCTTATGTCCACTGGGTTCGTGCCTTCATCCGTTTCCACGGTGTGCGTCACCCGGCAACCTTGGGCAGCAGCGAAGTCGAGGCATTTCTGTCCTGGCTGGCGAACGAGCGCAAGGTTTCGGTCTCCACGCATCGTCAGGCATTGGCGGCCTTGCTGTTCTTCTACGGCAAGGTGCTGTGCACGGATCTGCCCTGGCTTCAGGAGATCGGAAGACCTCGGCCGTCGCGGCGCTTGCCGGTGGTGCTGACCCCGGATGAAGTGGTTCGCATCCTCGGTTTTCTGGAAGGCGAGCATCGTTTGTTCGCCCAGCTTCTGTATGGAACGGGCATGCGGATCAGTGAGGGTTTGCAACTGCGGGTCAAGGATCTGGATTTCGATCACGGCACGATCATCGTGCGGGAGGGCAAGGGCTCCAAGGATCGGGCCTTGATGTTACCCGAGAGCTTGGCACCCAGCCTGCGCGAGCAGCTGTCGCGTGCACGGGCATGGTGGCTGAAGGACCAGGCCGAGGGCCGCAGCGGCGTTGCGCTTCCCGACGCCCTTGAGCGGAAGTATCCGCGCGCCGGGCATTCCTGGCCGTGGTTCTGGGTTTTTGCGCAGCACACGCATTCGACCGATCCACGGAGCGGTGTCGTGCGTCGCCATCACATGTATGACCAGACCTTTCAGCGCGCCTTCAAACGTGCCGTAGAACAAGCAGGCATCACGAAGCCCGCCACACCGCACACCCTCCGCCACTCGTTCGCGACGGCCTTGCTCCGCAGCGGTTACGACATTCGAACCGTGCAGGATCTGCTCGGCCATTCCGACGTCTCTACGACGATGATTTACACGCATGTGCTGAAAGTTGGCGGTGCCGGAGTGCGCTCACCGCTTGATGCGCTGCCGCCCCTCACTAGTGAGAGGTAGGGCAGCGCAAGTCAATCCTGGCGGATTCACTACCCCTGCGCGAAGGCCATCGGTGCCGCATCGAACGGCCGGTTGCGGAAAGTCCTCCCTGCGTCCGCTGATGGCCGGCAGCAGCCCGTCGTTGCCTGATGGATCCAACCCCTCCGCTGCTATAGTGCAGTCGGCTTCTGACGTTCAGTGCAGCCGTCTTCTGAAAACGACAGGCTCGGTTCGTTAAGCTCCCCGCGCTACGGTTCAAATAACTGGTACGCTTAATC
>JAYNRF010000071.1:0-4850 GCA_038114645.1 Pseudomonadaceae bacterium
AGCACCTATACCAAACACCCCGATCAGATATGGTCGGGGTGTTTTTCTTTGCGCGCAGGAAAATACCGGGGCAGGAGCCGAGATGCTCGCCCGGACTGAATCGATGCAGTGAGTTCGTTATCTACGAAATGCGATGCTTATGTCTTAGTGTTGGAAGGAATAAGCAAATCCGTCTAACGCGCGTGTTGTTATAGGATTTTCTGCCCTGTAACCTTGGCAACCTATTCAAACAGGCGCTTTGTGCGTACGGAGGATTCGATGTTTCAGACATCCACTAAACTGATCAAGCGATTGGCGGCAGGCCTCGCTGTTGCAGGCAGTCTGGGTATGGGAGGCGCACAAGCGGCGGACCAGGAGCTTCTGAACTCGTCTTATGATATCGCGCGTGAGCTGTTTGCCTCATACAACGAGCTGTTTGCAAAGCATTGGAACGATGAAAGTGGCAAGACTGTCGAGATCAAGCAGTCTCACGGCGGTTCTTCCAAGCAGGCGCAGGCGATTATTCAAGGCTTGCGTGCCGATGTAGTGACCTACAATCAGGTCACTGATGTCGATATTCTTCATCAGCGCGGCAACCTGATTCCCGGTGACTGGCGTGACCGCCTGCCGAACGCCTCATCGCCATACTATTCCACGATGGCTTTCCTGGTGCGCAAGGGCAATCCTAAGAACATCCAGAACTGGGATGACCTGGTTCGTGATGATGTGAGCTCGGTTCTGCCTAATCCGAAAACCTCCGGCAATGGCCGCTACACCTATCTAGCGGCGCTGGGTTATGCGCAGAAAACATTTGGTGATGATCAAAGCGCGATTGACGACTTTCTCCGTCACTTTCTGGGTAATGTTGCGGTTTTTGACACAGGTGGACGTGGCGCGACAACCACCTTCATTGAGCGTGGTATCGGGGATGTGCTGCTCACTTTTGAGTCTGAGGTAAACAACATCGCTGCTCAGTACCCGCTAGGCGAGTACCAGGTGGTCGTGCCGAAGATCAGTTTCCTTGCGGAGTTTCCGGTTACCTGGATTGACCGTAGCGTGGAGCGCAACGGCACCGAGGATGTTGCCAAGGCGTATTTGCAGTACTTGTACAGTGAGGAAGCGCAGCGCCTGATCGCTGGGTTTAACTATCGCGTCCACGACGAAACGGTCAAGGCTGAGTTTGCGGATCGCTTTCCGGAGCTGCAGTTGCTGCCAATCGAAGAGATCACAGGCGATTGGGCAACGGCCATGACTGTCCACTTCGGTAGTGGTGGCAAGCTGGATCAGTTGCAGCGTCGCTGAGGGCTTGATATGAAACAGGGCGCCCGCAGTTGGTCGTTGTTCAATGCAAATCCCGGTACGCGTGTTTTGCCGGGTTTTGCGATCAGCATGGGCATTTCGCTGCTATTCGTCAGTCTGGTGTTGTTGCTACCGATTACCGGGCTGATTGTCCAAACAGCGGATATGAGTTGGGCTCAGTACTTGTCGGTAATTACCGACGAGCGCGTTTTGGCTTCATATAAAGTAACGCTGTGGGCTGCCTTCTTTGCTTCGCTGTTCAATGGAGTTGTCGGTCTGCTTCTGGCTTGGGTACTGGTCCGGTACGAGTTCCCGGGCAAGCGAGTAGTCGACGCTTTGATCGATCTGCCCTTTGCCCTTCCTACCGCAGTCGCCGGTATTACCCTAGCGGCACTGTTTGCCGAGAACGGCTGGTACGGTCAGTTGCTTGCCCAGTTTGGGATCAAGGTTGCCTTTACGCCGCTGGGGATTGTCGTTGCCATGGCCTTTACCAGCTTGCCGTTCGTGGTGCGAACCGTTCAGCCGGTGCTCGAGGATTTGGCTCCAGAAGACGAAGAGGCCGCAGTGACCATGGGTGCATCGGATCTCACAGTGTTTCGCCGGGTTGTGTTTCCCGCGTTATGGCCAGCGCTGATGACAGGCGTTGCGCTGTCATTTACTCGCAGTTTGGGTGAGTTTGGTGCGGTGATCTTCATGGCGGGCAACATGCCGTACGTCAGTGAGATTACCAGCCTGATGATCTTCATTCGTTTGCAGGAGTTCGACTACGCGGCTGCTAGCGCGATAGCCTCTGTTGTTCTTATCGCGTCGTTGGTGCTGCTGTTCTCCATCAATATATGGCAGGCGCGTTATCTGCGCCGGCTGCACGGCCGGTGAGGCGTCGATATGCATAAGCAAGCGCGGTTGCGTATTGCCGATCAGGCGTGGGTTAAGTGGTCGTTAATTACCCTGGCCCTACTAGTTGTTACGCTGGTGCTGGTTGTGCCCTTGGCGATCATTTTTGTGCAGGCGTTTTCGGCAGGCGCAGAAACCTTCTGGTCCAATCTGGTGGATGAATACACGCTGAGTGCGATTGGCCTGACGTTGCTGGTCGCGGCGCTAACGGTGCCGATTAATCTGATCTTCGGCATCTTTTTGGCGTGGCTGGTCACGCGCTTTGAGTTTCCCGGACGTAAGGCGCTGATTACCCTGATCGACATTCCCTTTGCGGTGTCCCCGGTCGTTGCCGGTTTGCTGTATCTGTTGCTGTATGGCAGTAACGGCTGGCTTGGCGGATGGCTGATGGATTACGACGTCCAGTTGATGTTTGCATGGCCCGGCATTGTCATGGTCACGGTGTTTGTAACCTGCCCGTTTGTGGCTCGTGAGCTGATCCCGTTGATGCAACAGCAGGGGCGTGAAGAGGAAGAGGCTGGCGTTGTTTTGGGCGCAACCGGTTGGCAGCTGTTTCGGCGCGTAACGCTGCCTAATATTCAGTGGGCGTTAGTTTACGGTGTGGTTCTGACCAATGCCCGCGCTGTGGGTGAGTTCGGTGCAGTGTCGGTTGTCTCTGGCAATATTCGCGGCGAAACAAACACGCTACCACTGCATGTCGAGCTGCTGTATCAGGACTACAACGCAGTTGGGGCATTCACCAGTGCTTCACTGCTGGCTGGCATTGCGCTGCTGACGCTGCTGG
This sequence comes from Pseudomonadaceae bacterium, assembly GCA_038114645.1. Lineage (GTDB taxonomy): Bacteria > Pseudomonadota > Gammaproteobacteria > Pseudomonadales > Pseudomonadaceae > Halopseudomonas. The sequence continues at coordinate 2,957 of JAYNRF010000071.1, forward strand.
TTAAAAGCATGATCGAATGGCGTCAGGCTCGTCAGCAGGCGACGCCGGCGGTACAGGCGGATTCTCACTGATGAGCATTACTCTAGAAAACATCGATAAGTCCTTTGGGGCGTTTCGTGCGTTGCGTGACATTTCGCTGGATATCCCAGATGGTGAGCTGGTTGGCCTGCTAGGGCCTTCCGGCTCGGGCAAAACCACGCTGCTGCGAATTATCGCAGGGCTGGAAAGCGCCAACGCCGGGCGTATTCTGTTTCATGGGGATGACGTGACGCGGCTGCACGTGCGCGAGCGCAAGGTCGGTTTTGTATTTCAGCACTACGCGTTGTTTCGTCACATGACGGTCGCGCAGAACGTGGCTTTCGGACTGGATGTATTGCCGCGCAGGCAGCGCCCGTCTGCGACCGAGATTCGCACGCGGGTGGCAGAGTTGTTGGAAATGGTGCAGTTGTCTCATCTGGCTGACCGTTATCCTTCCCAGCTGTCCGGCGGGCAAAAGCAGCGCATTGCCCTGGCTCGAGCCCTTGCGATGCAGCCGCAGATTCTTTTGCTGGATGAGCCCTTCGGGGCGCTGGATGCCAAGGTGCGTAAAGATTTGCGGCGTTGGCTGCGGAACCTGCATGACGAGCTGAATTTCACCAGTGTCTTCGTCACTCATGACCAGGAAGAGGCGCTGGAGTTGTCTGATCGAGTGGTGGTGATGAGCGCTGGTCAGATTGAGCAGGTAGACCGGCCTCAGGCGCTTTACGCGAGGCCTGAAAGCCAGTTTGTGTTCGACTTTCTTGGGCATGTGAATGTCATTGCTGGCGACGTGAACGGTCAGCGGCTTGGTCATGCGGCGGCCTGGGTCGATTTGCCGGATACGGTTCCTGCAGGCCCCGCGCAGCTATATCTGCGCCCGCACGAGGTCCGCTTACAGCTGCACCCTGTGGCCCACGCAAATCTGCCGCTGCAGGTCGAGTCGATCAGCCTGGTGGGGGCTGAAGTGCGTCTGGAGCTGCGTCCTTGCGGCTGGGACGCTCCCCAGCTGTGGGAGGTCGGCATTACTCATGCGGAGTACAACGGATGGCAGCCGCAGCGAGGTGATCGTTGTTTCGCCGTGCCTGATGTTGGGCACCTCTTCCGTTCTGAGACTGCCGTCCCGAGCACGTTTTACTGGGGCTAATGTTGACGGAATCCTTCGGCGATATGCTCGGCCAGGCACTCGGTAACGGGTGACTGGCTGCGCGGGTTGCGCAGTAAGACGATGCTGGCCATGGGCATATCTGGTAGCCCCTCTTCTCTTCCTATGATGCGCATGTCGGTAGGAATCAGGCTGCGTAGTTGCGCGGTAATCGCGAGTCCGGCGCCAACAACGGCGAGGATGGCCGAGAGGCTCGGGCTGCTGTAGGCGACGCGATAATCACGGGTCATGGTTTCCAGTGCATTGCAGGCCCAGTTGCGGCAGAAACAGTCCGCGTTGAACATCGCTAGCGGTAAGGTGGCGCGTTCGTGCAGCATGGCGTTCTCGGCTTGCGCCCATACCACCTCTTCCTGGCGCAGCAGCTGGCCAATTTCCTTGCCCGGCTCGCGGGTTACGATGGTCAGGTCGAGGTCCTGGCGCTGAAGGAGCTGAAATGACGGCTCGCAGTGCATCTCAACCTGTACCAGGGGGAAAGCCTGAGCAAAGCGCGCCAGTACGCCGGGCAGAAAACGCGTTACGTAGTCGTCAGGGGTGCCGATTCGCACCAGGCCGACCATGTGCGGCGCCCGCAGGCTGTTGAGTGCCTCTCCCTGAAGGCGCAGGATGCGACGAGCATAGCCGAGCAATAGCTCGCCCTCGGCAGTCAGCAGCATTTGCCGGCTGTCAATGGCCATTAATTTTGACCCACTTTTGGCCAATAAAATTGACCCACTT
>JAYNRF010000072.1:0-3408 GCA_038114645.1 Pseudomonadaceae bacterium
TCATGGCTTCATCTTCTCAGGAGTTGAAGCCTCCGCGAAACCCGGGGCGGTTCACTGCTTGCGAGCTGTCGTAGCGTGAGTGCTTGGTCAATCGTGGAAAGGCTCCATATCGATGCCAAAACCCAAAGCAGCAGAGACCCCATACCAAGGAGCACAATGATAAACATCATCAGGCCACGCCAACTCCGGTTTTCCAGTACGCCCTTACGGAAAATCAGTCGTAAAAACAGTGCAGGCTGCACCTCGCCGTCATCCGTCCTGATGTAAACAATCTGCCGATGCTCCCGCCCTGCCTGCGGGCCACCATCAACGGTTTCAACCGGCCGCGTTGCGAGCCAATAAATCCGCTGATTGCCTGCTCCACCCTTCCCGTCATTGCTTTCGATGACAGGCAAATGCTTCAACCCCATTTGCTCAGCACGTAGCCGAATCGAGTTCATCCTGGCGTCCAAGAATGCTTCTAGCGCGGCGGTTGATAGCCAGCGCGCCGGGTCACGGCCAGCGGCTGCCAGCTTCGGATCCAATATTGTAAGCAACGTTGCCCGATCAAAGGTCTGGGGTTCCTGATTACCCTTCTCCAGTGCAGCGATACTGGCCTCAAGCAGTAGTCGGATTACTTTGTAAGCCTTAACTTCCGGGGCTGGCGACTTCCGCAGCTCTTCATCCAGGCAACGCATCACTTTCAGCACAAACCCCTCCTGAAGCCCCGTAAATAAGGGGGCATAAGCATCTCCATGAACCCTCCAGAACCCTTCATGTGGGGTCCGGGGGAGGTTTTAACCTGCTCGAATCATGACTCTTGAAGCCGTCTTAACACCAGAGGCTTAGCCCATGAGCATGTTCGTTGCACTCGATCCAAACGGCCAACTGATCACCATTGAAAACGCTATGCGTGGGCTTGCCTGCATTTGCACCTGCGCATGCTGCGGTGAGCCGGTAGTCGCGCGAAAAGGTCCAATCCGTGAGCATCACTTCTCCCACCACTCGAACAAGAGAAGCTGCGTCATCCAGCGTGAAAGTCTGCTGCACTTGTACGCTAAACAAGTCATCCGGAACCAGCTTGGTCTACAACTCCCCCCCATGCCAAGCACTTGGCCAGCGAGCGAAGATCAAACTAGTTGGTGGGATTTTGAAAAGGTGGATGAGGAAGTACCACAGCAAGGGTTTCAACCAGACCTGGTCGCCCACCTTAGAGATGGCAGCCAACTGTTCATCGAGGTTGCGGTTACCTCGTTTATTGGCGAGGAAAAGCGGGAGCGGATCAAAAGCGCCGGCATTAATACCGTTGAAATTGACCTCAGCGAAATACTGCTCAACAAGCAGCCCATTCCCTCCGAAGAAGTCAAAAACCATATCTTGAAGCAGGCACTCAACAAATCCTGGATCTATCCCGAACCGTCGACAACACCCGTGCCACCGGCAGTAGATTGGCCGTCCATTCCAAGCAAGCCGCTTGCGCCAGAGCCTGAAGCCAAATGCATCGAGTACCGCTATACGATCATGGGCATGTGGGTATCTGCCCGGATACTGCCTACAGGCTCAGTTGCCGTGCGCTCCTGGTCGTTCAACCCGCAGATAACAGAACTGCTTAAATCTTGGCGTAACCAGATGGGCGGTGAGTACAACCCCAAATTCAAAAACTGGATCTACTACCCTCGATCTCGCGAAGAGGTGCTGAATCGTCTGCAGCAGTTAAATGAAATAACCTGAGCAAAACGGCCCGCCAACTAGATACAGTCGACTGCGGCTATCGGCCAAGACCGGACTTTCTCAAGTTGGCTTTGCTGACTGCCTCTCAGGCTTGAGGCTATCTACGAAATTCGGGGCAATTCATAGCACGGATCGAGGAGTGTTATGGACGCCAAAGTACTCGCTGGCCTCCATAACGTTTGCTGAACTCGATTTCAGGCTCCTCGTGACCGTGGTTCGCTCTGATACAGTGAAAGAGTTTTATTGAAGCCAGCGACCCAGGGTTTCTTTTGGTCAAGCCGGCAGTCAAGAACCCATAGGTTTTTGGGGCCTGCTCCCACGTTCCAAGTTAAACGGCCGAGACCTTGGCGAAAATGCAAATTCGCCTCTTGCAAGTTGACGGTGTCTCCCATCATCGCAACCCTACGTTGGTGAGATAGCGAGCGATTCAGCCGAAGGGGCAGTCGAGGGATCACGAGGTCTGAAACCATATTATTTTCGGTTGAGTCTGCCTGAACGTCGCGAAGCAGGGACTCGTTCCAGGCGGCTCCTGTAGCAATCCATACGGGCCTTGCCCCGGTTAAATACATCGCTCTATATCGCGCAGCACAACCACTTGCACTTGCGTGTTGGCTTTGAATAATCAGACGCGAGTCCAGCTCTTTTGCAAGACCGTCGGCAATTTGCTTGGCATTAAGTTTGGATGTACACAACACTAGTGTCCCGCCAGAGGCACTGGCTGCTATCTGGCGGACCTGAGCTACTGTCTCTGCGGCCCATTCAGAGGAGTCATTAGGCGGAATTGATGTGCGGACGTTACGGTACAAAACCGTGCGAGAGATCCATTCTGGATGTATCGGCTGTAGGTATTCAGCACGTTCTTTGGGTATGTGGAGCTTCCAGCGCGTCAGATTACTGCTTGCGCCATCTGTATAGAGGGTAGCCGAGACTAGGGCCGCAGCACCGACCTGATCCCAAAGGAAGCCTAGTGGTGTTTCAAGGTTGGCCTTACCTGCTACGATATGGGGGTGTTTACTCAGAGATGTCCGTTCCAATCGAACCGTGGAATGGTCAGTGAGGCACTCCATAAGGGCTTTTCTGGTGGCTTCGATAGTAGCTCGGAGCTCATAATCTTTATTCCGTGGCTTCAGCCCTTCAAGCGCTGAATCCAGATCTCGTATCTTTGAGTGCAAGCCCTCAAAGTCTGTAATTCGACCGGTTGCAGCCGACTGGTCCCGCCGATCTCCGGAGCGTAATTCTTTCAGCAGCTCGGAAATTTGCCCTGTAGCCTTGTCAATTTGCTCTATAGCGGCTCGCTTCCGAGGAAGCGTAGAGGTTCGGAGGGTTTTCGCTACCGTACTGAAATAGATCTCATGCTCGAACATTGCCGATATGGCTTGTTCAAGCAAATGGGCCTCATGAATCAACAGCAAATCGATCTTGGGGGGTAGAAGTCCTCCAATCGGTGCTTGGGCGGCCGTAGTATTATTCGTAGCCCGCAGAAATAGCTGTTGAACGTGCGAAGCAAGGTAGGCATGAGAGCAGATCTGAGGAGGTGTACGAATTTTTGTGTAACCGGCTAATGAGCGACACTGTCGCTCCGAACCGGAGACACGATGAGCAAGAAACTACATCCCATCACCGACGAGCTGCTGGATCAGCTCTTTGAATCGCCCCTAGTTTCGTAGACACCTCCTGGCCTCATAATACGGCCCACTA
>JAYNRF010000073.1:0-2969 GCA_038114645.1 Pseudomonadaceae bacterium
CAGGCTGCCACAGTAGTAACCCCATCCCCGGTTACACAGAATTCTGCACACCCTCTTCTGAACAGAGCTGAGTCGATCCTGCGCGCACGTTTCACACGTGCGAACTACCTGACCAGCCCGGCACTGGTGCGTGACTATCTGCGCATCAGCATGGGTCCAGAAGAACGGGAGATCTTTGGCGTTATCTTGCTTGATAGCCAGCACGGTGTGCTGCGCTTCGAGCGTCTGTTCTACGGCACCATCGACAGTGCCAGCGTCTACCCGCGCGAGATCGTCAAACTCGCCTTACTCACCAATGCAGCAGCGGTGGTCTTAGCGCACAACCACCCTAGCGGTAATCCAGAGCCGAGCCAGGCAGACATCGCCTTAACCCTGCGCGTCAAAAACGCACTACATACCGTCGACATCCGTCTGCTCGACCACCTCGTCGTCAGCGGCAGTCATTCGGTCAGCCTCGCTGAACGAGCCCTTATCTAGCCCACTATCAGCAAGCCAGGAGTCACACATGCAACGAACCAGCACGCCCCCATGCGCCGCCTGCGGTGCTCACACCCTGCTGCGCAAGAAGGATCTGTATCCGATCACATTGGCTGCAGCCTTACTGGACAGAACCCTCCGTCACCTCAAGGCACACGCGGTCGCGGACTTCAGCCAGCGCGAGGAACCGACTGCGCCATGGTCTCAATTGAGCGTATTAAACGACGTCATGCCCATCGTGTGCCGTGATATTGGGCAGTGTCAGCAGCAAGCGACGGACCTAGCAACGCTGATCGAGCTCAATTGGCTCGGTGACTTTGACCAACTGTGTCTGAGCTGCGGCATTATGGAGTTCGATCAGGACGGCATTGAGGGGGCGGAGCCATGCTCCTGAGGAGGACAAACGCTGGCCTCAGCGGGCCAGCCGTTCACTTATCTGTTTTACCAACTGCAAAACCAACTCTCGATCATCACCACTGAGCCCGCTCAGCAGCTGCTGTATCTGACGCGCCTGGTCATCTACCCGCACGCTTCCTTCGGTCAACAGGTCGGCTGTCTCGCAGCCAAACAACTCCGAAAGCTCAAACAGTCGCACAACGGATAACGTAGCGACGCCCCGTTCCAGCCGAGATACCGCTTCACTCCCAAGCCCGAGTTTTTCCGCAACATCTTCTTGGGTCAGGTTAGCCGCCGTACGACGCCTTGCGATGGTGTGGCCAATTCGGGCCCCTAAGGTCTCTTGCTCTGTTTTGGACATAGCCCCTCCAACTCAACCCAGATGGTTGAACACCAACCCGTTGACATGAAGGACTTTTAACGATGAGAATCATCTTATTAGGTTGCCAATCGACCAGATAAGTGCCGATCAACCCAAGGAGTTCAGATGAAAGGATGCACATCACCCTACCTATGGAAGGTACGCCTAGCGCGTACCGAGCTATTCCCCTCTGCAGTTCTCTGCTGCTCCCACCACGACCGCACCAGTTAGCAGCGCCCACGCGCCAGCATGCGGCTTAATCCACAGAAGGAAACATGTAATGAAACGAATCCAGTGCCTGCTCGCTGCAGGCGGACTGCTCGTCGTACTCCCCTGCATCGCCGGTACCTATGAATGGACCGAGGGCTGGGGAATGGGCGTCAGCGAGTACAGCGTTGATGATGGCAACGGCATTGAGTTGAGCATTGCTTGCTCACCGGAACACGGTGTCTCGGCAGGCCTCTCACTGCCCGGGCAGTACATCTCATCCGATGACCAACCCGGGTTTGACCTCATTGTCGATGGAGAGCTTTACAGCAATCCGTTTTTCACCGACTGCCGCGTCTGCGATGCGAACTTCCGCGAGGCGTTTTGGGACGCGCTGCGTGAGGCTAACAAGCTGAAGGTGGTTATCAATGAACGGGTAATCAATCTCCCCACCACCAACCTCGGCGACATCCTCCCATCGCAAGACGATCCAAACAATGTCTGTTTGTCACGCTGGTCACTGCCGTACTGACCCCGAACCATTAGGAGAATCACATGGACCAACCACCCTTTGACCAGGACGACTTCGACGATGTCCGTCCGCAAGAATCCGGCTTTGACCTCGCCCCTGCACTGATCGGTTGGGGCATCGCAGCCCTGGCGTTCGCGATCTTTATCATCATCAATAACACCTCTCCGCTGGTGATCAGCGCCAGCCTCCCCGCCAAGATCTTCGCTGTGATCGTTGGTGCGGCACTCGGAACCGGCGCAGCACTGGTGGGCGATGCGCTTCGCAGAGCCGTTATGCCCAGCGCGGTGTATACCCAAGGCGGTTTCTTCAGTCTGCTGTGGATCAAGGTGTTCTGGAAGGTAGGCCCGCAAGTCATCGGCCTGCTGACTGGTGTGTTCTTGGGCACCGCTCTGGTACTGAAGTGAGAAGCCTATGAAGAAGCAAATCATCGCCCTCCTGATACTCAGTGCTGCAGCCCTAACCGGCTGCGGCGAAAGCGATGAAGCGAAGCGCGTACGCGCTGTCTTCATCACCAGTTGCATGAGTGGCGGCGCCACGCAATCAAGCTGCGAATGTGCCCACAGGCATCTTGCAGAAGACTATTCGGTTGCGGAAATCGAAGAATTGAGCAGCCCGTATGCGGTGCCCTCTATGAAACTGGTGCAAGACCTGGCTCGCTACGCAGGACAGTGCCGAGGGGAGTGAGCGCATTAGCGCTCGCTTGCCTTGGCGCAAACCTCCTCCGGGAGGTTTTTTATTTTGGGCCACTCATGAAACGCGCCCACGAAAATGCGTAGCATCGCCAGCTCTTCGATACCAGAGAGCTTTTCATCACGGGGCAGCAAACGGCCAGAAGCGGACAGCAGTGCAGGGCTTCGCAGGCTTGGTTGGTAGCTTGAAGGTATCTACTAACCTAGAGGCGCTTCAGCAGCCAGTTTTACAAACGATCTGGGAGTTGAAGAGGTAATCCCCCCATTTTTAGTACTCGCCAGAAGTAGAGGTCAGGCCGCAAGGGCC
>JAYNRF010000074.1:0-2510 GCA_038114645.1 Pseudomonadaceae bacterium
AGGCTGCCACAGTAGTAACCCCATCCCCGGTTACACAGAATTCTGCACACCCTCAGATGGCGATCTGGGCGAGTTTACCACCCTCCTACGTCTAGACCGAGACTCAAGACGCTAGCAGGAAGCCAACCTTGGCGTTGAAACAAATTAGCGCTTGAGCAGAGAGCCAAAACCGCAATACTGTATTTACATCCAGTTTTTTGGTTCTCTGTATGTCAAACGCCACGTTCATCGCCACGCTCACACCATCAACCCACCTGATCAGTCGGTTCGACGCTTCGGTGCCGGCCGGCTTTCCCAGCCCTGCACTCGATCACATGGAGCAAAAGCTGTCTCTAGACACCCTGCTGGATGTGCATGCACCGCACACCTATCTGGTCAGAGTGTCAGGCAACAGCATGACGGGAGTGGGTATTCATGACGGCGATGTGCTGGTGGTGAGCCGCGCCCTTAATGCAGGTCATGGCGATATTGTGGTCGCAGCTGTGAATGGGGAGGTGTTCGTCAAACGCCTGCACCGCCAGCGCCATCAAATCATCCTGCTATCGGAAAACCCCGATTACGCCCCCCGCTACATTCTTGAGGGCGATGAACTGCTGATCTGGGGCGTGGTGCGCAACAGCATTCGCTGGTACAGCACCAGTGACAAGGCATGAATAAGAGCTACGCACTGATCGACTGCAACTCCTTCTATGCCAGCTGTGAACGGGTATTTCGCCCTGACCTGGCCCGAACGCCTATTGTGGTGCTGAGCAACAACGATGGCTGCGTGATCGCTCGCAGCGCCGATGCAAAGCCCTACGTTGCCATGGGTGAGCCGTTTTTCAAGATAAAGGATACATTGCAGCAACACGGCATCCTGGCCTTCAGCAGCAACTACGCCCTCTATGGTGACATGAGCGAGCGTGTCATGAGCCTGCTGGAGTCGCGGCTGCCGGCAGTTGAGGTGTACTCCATTGATGAGGCGTTTGCTGACCTGACCGGCCTGCCGGAACCGTTGCTCCAACTTGGACACGATATCCGCGCCGAAGTACTGCAGAAGACTGGTATCCCGGTCGGTATAGGTATCGCCCCCACTAAGACGCTCGCCAAACTCGCCAATGCCGCAGCAAAACGCTGGCAAAGACAGACTGGTGGGGTGGTAGATATACGGGAGCCGCATAGGCGTGATCGCTTGCTGAAGGTCATGGCTGTTGGTGAGGTCTGGGGAATCGGTCGCCGACTGCAGGCGCATCTGGCGGATATGGGCATCAAGACAGCGTGGGATCTCGCCAAAGCTGATCCCCGTCTGCTGCGCAAGCGCTTCAGCGTGGGTAGTCGAAAGACTGCCTGCAATGGCTCCCTCTTTTTTCTTTTGCCCTGGTAGCTAACGCTTACCTGCTGCCTTGTAAGCTGCACTTCGTTCACGCTTGCCCACTGCGACCACAATCACAACCACCCGATCATCTTCGACCCGATACACCAAACGATAGCCTGCTGTTCGGAGCTTGATCTTGTAGTGCCCAGGCAGATCCCTGAGGGCATCAGCCTGTACCTTTGGTGCTTCCAGCCGCTCACGCAGTTTTTTCTTTGCCTGCTCACGCACTGTATGACCCAGCTTCTCCCATTCCTTCAGCGCTGAGGGCAGGAACTCGAGCTTATAGGTCATCCAGGTTCACCGGCACACCCTTCTCACCGGAACGTGCATTAACGACATCGATCAGATCCAGATCGTCCAGACGGTCCAGCATCTGCTCGTAAAGCTCGGCTGGCACCATGTACCCCATCACGCGGTTATGATTGAGAACGGCGACCGGCATGCCACCAGCACCAGCCATAACACCGGTGGGGTTTTTCTTAAGCTCAGAAACGCTCACTGCAACGTCAGCCAAAACACTCTGCATACCATAGCTCCTTTTTTAGGTCTTTATTTTGGTCTTAAGGTGCATAGCATAGCAAGGCATTCCCATGGGCAATCTTCCAAATGGCACGAGGCGTCCAATTTTGAACCGCCGCCATCTGGGAGAACTGATTGCCCTGAAGCCTCCCATTCAGCTGTGAGCCCATGCGGCTTGCGCGGACTGCTCCCTACCCCCGACTGGTCTCGAAACTCCGCTGGCGATCCCCGTAGTGCTTGGTCGCTTTCTTACACAGGTAACTGGCTCGGTAGAACAGCTCAGGCAGCTCATCGAACTCGTCTCGACGAATTTCTCGATTGATAAAGTACTCAGGATTCTTTGGCCTATGGACCAGCCCCCTAACCTGATCAGCTGATAATCCAAGTACACTGGCCCAAGACTCTTCAATCCGTCTGAACATGTTAATCCGTTCAGAACCTATCCGGCCTAGCCTGTAATAGGCATCACGGTTCAAAAGAATCAGTAGGTGGTAATGGCGACGACCTCTCTGACCGATCTCTTTCGACCAGACGTATCGTACTTTGCAACCACGCGAGTAACCACGCTCAGCCACGCGCTCCTGAACCGCCCCGGGTTTCGCGGAGGCTTCAACTCCTGAGAAGATGAAGCCATGAA
>JAYNRF010000075.1:0-1766 GCA_038114645.1 Pseudomonadaceae bacterium
GCCCTGCTCGAAGCTGGCCTTGTAGCCGGCGAAGTCGTCGCAGACCAGCTTGCCACTCCACTGACCCAGAAAATTGCGCGCATGTTCGCCAGCACGGCTGGGGCTGAAGTCATAGACCACCGCCTTCAGTGCCGAGAACGGCGTCGTGCAGTAGGCCCAGACGTAAGCCCGGTGTGTTTTCTTCTCGCCGGGTGCCAACATCTGCACCGGTGTTTCATCGGCGTGTACAACGTCCTGAGCTAGCACTGCTTCGCGCAGCGCATCCACCAAGGGCTGGAGCTGCACGCCGGTTTGGCCTACCCACTGCGCCAGCGTCGAACGCGATATGACCAAGCCTGCACGGCCAAAGATCTTTTCCTGGCGGTACAGCGGCAAGTGGTCCGCGAACTTGGCCACCATTACATGGGCCAACAAGCCGGCGGTGGGAGTGCCCTTGTCGATCACCTGGGCTGGTACCGGCGCCTGGATCAGTGTTTCGCACTGACGGCAAGCCCATTTGCCACGCACATGTTGCTCGACGGTGAACACGCCAGGTGTGTAATCCAGCTTCTCGCTCACATCTTCGCCGATGCGCTGAAGTTGGCACCCGCAGGCACACAGTGTGCTCTCCGGTTCATGGCGGATGACCGTACGTGGGAACTGGGGTGGCAGCGGAGCGCGCTTGGGCTGTTGGCGCGATGAGGTTGCTGCAGGCTCAGGCCGGAGCGCGTTCAGCTCTGCCTCGATAGCCTCAATGTCGGTGTTGAGCAAGTCATCCAGCAAGCTGCCTTGCGCCGGGCTGATTTGCTCACTGCGCTTGGCGAATTTGTGCCGTTTGAGAATGGCGATCTCGTGAGAGAGTTGCTCGATAACGGTCTTGTCGCGGCGGCTTTCTCTGCCCATGGTGTCGACCTTGGACAGCAACTGCGCAGCGAGGGCGCGCAGCTGTTCGGGCGTCATTTGGTCGAGATTGGGCGAGGAAGTCATGCCGTGGATTTTACCAAAGCACCGTCACGGCCACAGCTGATAAGCGTGGTTCAGAGCACTGTAATTGCGCCGCTGGAGCCGATTCGCTGCCATGGCAAACCGAGCACCAAAGCCTGGAGTTGTTCAGCGTCGAGTTCGACCTCCAGGCCACGATGCAAGCCTGGCCAGTGGAACTTGCCCTGATTCAGTCGCCGTGCAGCAAGCCAGATGCCTACACCATCATGCACGAGCACCTTCATTCGGTTGGCGCGCTTGTTGGCGAACAGGTAAGCACAGTGCGGTTGCGCCGCCCCGAATACAGCGACTACGCGGGCCAGCGCTGTATCCGTGCCGGCGCGCATGTCCAAGGACTCGGTGGCGAGCCAGATAGAGTCGATGCGAATCATTGCGAGAGACTGCGGATGAAACGTGCACAACCGTCTGGATCTGAGGCGGGCCACTTAACCGTGATGGATTTGCCTCCCAAGGGCAATACGATCACTACCACCTCATCCACTGTGCGCTTGGGTAGCGGTTGCACTGGCACGAAGGCTGGCAGGGTTGTGACGGCTTGATCGCGATAGACCGGCAGCCATTTGCGAATGACGTTGGCGTTGATGCCGTGCCGAATGGCGACGCTGGAAACGGTGGCTCCAGGTTGCAGGCACTCCTGCACGACTTGGGCTTTGAACGGTTTTGGATAAGAGCTTCGTTGGCGCATGGAAATCCTGGCGATAAGGGCAATCGCGTCCGCGAAAAAATAGACGGACACCATCGCCCTTAAAGCTGGAGTTCAAAAGGTGTGTTCACCGGACGCTTAC
>JAYNRF010000076.1:0-1638 GCA_038114645.1 Pseudomonadaceae bacterium
CCAGAGCCCAGAGCCCAGAGCCCAGAGCCCAGAGCCCAGAGCCCAGAGCCCAGAGCCCAGAGAATTGTCGGAGGAGCAATCTCTGCCGTCTAGTCCACTAAGCAAGAAAAGTGACGGCGCAACCTCAATGGAGAGCGAAATGTGTTATGCACGGAAACTCTGTCTTGCGGCCAAGTCCCAAGTCATGGACATGTTCCAGGAAGCCCGGCTTGGCAAGGCCGTCGACCCAAGCACGACGTTGCCGCTGGTCGGAGAAATCGCTGCCTCGGTGCTGCGCCAACCTCATGCCCTCATCAGCGTCGCACGCATCAAAACGCACGACGATTACACCTACCTGCACTCGGTTGCCGTCTGCGCCCTGATGCTATCGCTGGCCCGGCATCTCGATCTAGGGAAGGTCTGAAGTAGCCCTGTATTTCCGGTCGACTTCAGCCGCCGCCGATTTTGAAAGCAGCAAACTGATCAAAAACGATCAGATCACCCGCACATGTCTGTGTTTTTAGCCGCTGCGAGCACCTCGCTGCGGCTATTTTCTGCATTACAGACGCACCTCTCCTGCATTCGTCAGTAAATGTCGGCGTGCCATCCACAGGTTCGACAGCGCGAACAGTGTCACCAGCTGTGCCGTGTTCTTCGCCAGGCCACGGAAGCGCGTCTTCACATAACCGAACTGGCGCTTGATCACCCGGAACGGGTGCTCGACCTTGGCCCGCACCTGGGCTTTGGTCTTCTCGATCTTGCGCTTGGCTTTGTACAGCGCGCTGCGCTTACTCAGCTTCTTGTACGTACTACGACGGGCCGCGATCTGCCAGATCACCTCACGACCTTCATGTTCCGGGCGCTTCTCTACGCCAGTGTAGCCCGCGTCGGCACCGACCATGTTTTCCTCGCCATGCAGCAACTTGTCGACCTGGGTAACGTCCGCGACGTTGGCGGCAGTGCCTACTACGCTGTGCACCAAACCCGACTCGTCATCCACGCCGATGTGGGCCTTCATTCCGAAGTAATACTGGTTTCCCTTCTTGGTCTGGTGCATTTCCGGGTCGCGCTTGCCGTCCTTGTTCTTGGTCGAACTTGGCGCATTGATCAGCGTGGCATCGACGATAGTGCCTTGGCGCAACGACAAACCTCGATCACCCAGGTAGCCATTGATCACAGCTAGGATGCCGGCGGCCAGTTCGTGTTTCTCCAGCAGGCGGCGGAAGTTGAGGATGGTGGTTTCGTCCGGAATGCGCTCCAGGCTCAGTCCAGCAAACTGGCGCAGGATGGTGGTCTCGTACAGCGCTTCCTCCATCGCCGGGTCGCTGTAGCCAAACCAGTTCTGCATCAGATGTACGCGCAGCATCGCCATCAACGGGTAGGCTGGGCGACCACCTTCGCCCTTGGGGTAGTGCGGGTCGATCAGAGCGATCAAACCCTTCCACGGCACCACCCGATCCATCTCGATCAGGAACAGCTCTTTGCGGGTCTGTTTGCGCTTGCCGGCGTACTCGGCGTCGGCGAAGGTCATCTGCTTCATCGGAAAACTCGGCGGGTGGAGTCCGGACATTTTGCCAAATCAGGAAGTCTTCTTCAGAGTTTCCCTAGACGAGGAGCAAACGCGCCTGGCTGGCATCGGCGGACTGATGCACGACCTAG
>JAYNRF010000077.1:0-1563 GCA_038114645.1 Pseudomonadaceae bacterium
AGAGAGTGAACATGGTTAGCTCAACCTGGTTATCGCGGCAGAAGTCGAGGAAGCGATATTGCTCGCGGGTTGTGCGATCGACCAAATCCTCAACGGCGAGAGAAGCACGCCTGCCCCGCTGAGCTCTAGATTTTTTCCCCGACAACCTTGCAGCGGGCATTGCTCACCTTTATTCCTTTTACGGACTTGCCAATCAAACGAAACAGCAACGCCTAATCAGCCTCCGGTAAATCGTTCCATGATGTAGTGAAGCGGCGTGAGGGATAGTTGCGCCGTAGCATATCGCCGAGGCTTTTATGCTCGCCGGCGAAGCGTATAGTCCCTGCACCTGACAGCGTGTTAATTCTGTCGATCGCGCGCATGAGATCGTTGCTACGCGGGTTTGCTTGGGGCGCAAATAGATCCGGTACGAAAAAATCCTCTCGCACTGTCCGTAATACTATAGCGCCAGCACCAATCCAGGTGCCACCCTCATAAAGGCATTGCTCTAACGCGGCCGTGCTAGCCCGGATAAGATCGCGTGTATCGTTCGTTGGCAATAACAGTCTAATTGTCGCGGATTTGCCTTGTGGTGTCATTAAGCAACCACGAGCCGGCCGGAGAAAAACCTTAAGGTCTGCGCAGAGAAGCCGATCGCGTCGCAATTTCCTTCCGAGGTTGCTGGCGAACGAGCAGATATAGCGACTAATTGACGATGGATCTGTCAATTTATCTGGAAATGTTCTGGTGCAGGCCATCGTCTGCTTTGGTTCGCTGACGGAGTCCTCATGACCCAAGCAATACTCCCAGTTTAGCTCCCTAGCAGTCCTCTCCAGGGTTACACCGTGTCGGCGCCGTATGAACTTCAGGTCTGCGGAGGCAAGCTGCTTTGCCGTGGTTATGCCATAGCCCTGCAGGTGTTCGGCGTACTTTCGCCCCACCCCCCAAACCTCCTCAACTGGGGCGTGATGAAGCATGCCGTTAAGCCTTGCTCGATCCATTACTGCAACCACCGAGCCCGTTGATCTCTTCCACTGCTTGCTTGCCCAGTTGGCCAGCTTCGCGGTTGTGCGGTTTCGGGAAATGCCTACGCCGGTGGGGATGCCTACCAGCTTCATGACATGCCGCTGGATCTCAAGACCAATCTGAGTCCAGTCACCTTGCATGCCGGTGAGAAGGCAGAATGCCTCATCCACGCTGTAAGGGCTCATGGCCACGACCTTTTCACTGATCGCCGACATCATTCGTCTGTGGATGTCCTGGTACAAGGGGTAATTGCTAGAGATGAGCACGAGCCCTTCCCGGCGTTGCAGCTCTCTGAGCTCATAGGCGGGATGGCCCATCTTGACCCCCAGCTGCTTGGCCTCATCACTGCGAGCCACCACAGCGCTGTCACCATTGGACAGTACGCACACAGGTTTGCCGACAAGACTCGGGGTGAACAGCCGATGGCAGGAGACGTAGAAGCTGTGGCCATCGACCAATGCGATGACCTCGTTGCTCACCGAAGTCGATGAAGGTTCCAAGTTACAACGCCCCACGTTTGAACCTCTTCACCCTCAGCGATCAAGATCGGCTTGTATG